>NZ_JBFKLW010000046.1:0-32953 GCF_041630135.1 Shewanella sp. | reverse complement strand
CACCAATACCCAAAGGTTGGGTTGTAATAACCGCAGGGCTGGTGCCTGTGTATGTACCTGTGCTGTTAAAGGTGATCACCGATCCTGTCCAGCCGCCGGTGGTTTGCGCATTTTGGGTACCATCAGGAGTACCATCACCGTTGGTGTCAACCTGATATGTGCCGGCCGCCCCCCCCATATTGACGGCCTGACCATCAAGGGCGTAATAGGCCACCCAGTTGTTTTCACCTGTGTAAGCACCATTATTTGGCCGCACGAAATAGGTAGTCAGAATATGAGGCTCACCCAATGAATCATAAATGGTCGACGAGGTGGAGTTATTAAAGGTGGCTGGGTCATCGGGATCGAACGCAGCCGGATCCTTGGTTTTTTCACCGGCATTGAGGTTCATGGCAATACCAACGTTTTCAGTCATCACCGGGCTGCCGGCGGTATCCGGGATTTGCACCGGGCGCGTGGTTGTCAGACTCACCGAGGTAGAGTTACCAAATTTGTCCACCGGGAAGGTTTGCAGGAAATTACCGGCGGAATCTACCAGGTAGTTATTACTGTCAACCTTAAAGGCACCGGCACGGGTAAAACTGTAATCCCGCGCACTGGGATCTGCCGAAGTTACAAAGAAACCGCCACCGCTGATAGCCAAGTCCAGCGCATTGCTGGTGAACTGCAAGCTACCCTGATGAAACTGCTGAGCAACCTGAGTGGTAGTTACACCGCCACCCACCTGGGTTTTGCTGTTGGCAAAAATGGAAGCCGCATACACATCGGCAAACTCAGCACGGGACTCTTTAAAGCCTGTGGTGTTTACGTTGGCGATGTTGTTGGCCGTAGTGTTCAGATCTTTCTGGGCGGCAGCAATGCCGCTGAGTGCGATATTGAAAGACATAAGTCAGTTACCTCTCTAATCCCCTGATTCTGGTTCAGCCTTCAGCCACAGCCAGAACATCCGATAGTTTAATGCCACCAACGCCACGCAAATTCAAAATCGCGCCGGTCGCTGCCGTTCCCAGTGACACACTGGACACATGGGCATAGGTTGATACAGGCAATTCCTCTGCTTTGCCATCGACCTTGCCACTGGCCTTGATGGTGTAGTTTCCTTCCGGAACCGGGTTGCCGTCAGAGTCCAGGCCATCCCAATTCAGATCAATATTGCCGCCTTCACTGCCATCCACCGTATAGCTGGTAACCAGCTGTCCCTTGGAGTCCTCAATCCTTACAGTAATACTCTCTATAGGGGTGGGTGTACTGATAACGCCTTTGATGTTCGGCTCCTCAGCTGACACATGCCCGGTTGAAGATGGAATAAGCACCTTCTGCCCCACCAAACCTGATGCCTGCAACGCCTGACTGGATGTCATGACGGTATTGAGGCTCAAAATATGGTCATTCAGTTTGGCAATGCCATCCACCGTGGAAAATGACGCCATCTGGGCGATCATCTGGTCATTTTCCACCGGTTTAAACGGATCCTGCATTGACAGCTGCTGCGACAGCAGGGCAAAAAAGTCTTCCTGGCTAAGCTCCTGCTTTTTGGCTTCGGGAACCGCTTCTTTACTCTGAAGGCGGACACTGTCCAAAAAAGGATTGCCGGTGCTTTGGGTTGACTGCGCTGCTGCCTGATTAATAGAGTTAAGAAAACTCACGGCCTACCTCCTTCACGCAACCGGATTACTTACCCATTCTCAACGTTTGCATCAGCATGTTTTTCGCAGCATCTGCAACCTGGGCATTCATCTGGTATGAACGTGATGCCGAAATCATGTCAGCCATCTCTTCCATCACATTCACATTGGGTTTGTAAATAAAACCATCGGCATCGGCCATGGGATGGTCTGGGTTATATTCCTTTTGCAGCGGCTTATCGCTTTCGACTATGCCCTTCACATTGACACCGCGGGCAGCCTGCTGCTGATGACTTGCCTTGGCCAGCTCGGCCTCAAACACCGGATGACGGGCTTTGTAAGTCTGGTCGATACTGCTGGAAACCGAATCGGCATTGGCGATGTTACTGGCCGTCGTATTGAGACGAACCGATTGCGCCGTCATCCCGGAGCCCGAAACATTGAAAATATTAAACAAGCTCATAATTAACTTCCTTTAAGCGCTTTATGCATGCCATTGAACTTGCCCTCAAGGAAGCCCAGTGACATCTGATATTCGATGGCATTTTGCATAAAAGCCGCCTGCTCCTGCTGAAGATCAACAGTGTTGCCATCACCTGTATCTGGCTGGTTGGGAATACGGTATTGGATATGCTGTCGGCTCAAAGCTTGCAAGTCGAAATGGCGTTCGCTTGTTTGAGCCATTTGCATGCTGCGTTGCTGACTGCGGGCCGTCGCCAGTGCCTCAGCAAAATTGACATCTTTAGCTTTGTAATGGGGGGTATCAGCATTGGCGATGTTGCTCGAAAGCACTTCTGCCCGCTCAGCCCGGATCCCAAGAGTGAACTGATGCACTCCGAGAGCCTTATCAAAATTGATCGCCATAAAATTGCCTCCAATGTCGGAATGTCAAAATCAAAGCAATTCATATGCCAAAGATGCCGTCTCGAGTTCAGTAAGATTCACGACATAAAAAAACCGGCCTCTAATAGCCGGTTTTTTATATAAAAAGCAATCGTTTGATGCGCTAGGTTTTCTTTTGGTAGTAGATACCCGGATTACAGCGAACCATATCAAATTCTTCTGTCAAACCCGCTATGGATTCAGAGGCGCCGAGAAAGAGGATCCCCTTGGGGTTCAGAGCGGCAGCAAATTGCCGCAAAATTTTGGCCTTTGCCTCTGGGGCAAAATAGATGAGCACGTTGCGGCAAAAAATGATGTCGAACTTACCCAGCAGGGTATAGCTTTCAAGCAGGTTGTGGGCTCTGAAACTCACCATCCGGCGTACATTGTCTTTCACCCGCATATTGCCGTTTGGCAAAGCGTCAAAAAAGCTGCGCTTGCGTTCGTCGGAAAGCCCACGGCCAAGTGCCAGGCTGTCATATTCGGCCTGTTTGCAACGCTCCAGCATGGAGGGCGACAAGTCGGTTGCCTGTATGCTGGCACCAGTGGGCAAACCACCGGGTCGTTTCTGCTGAAACTCGAGAATGGTCATCGCCAGCGAGTAAGGTTCTTGCCCTGAGGAGCAGGCCGCCGACCAGATTTTCAGTGGGCGCCCCAGACGGGCGTATTCAGGTAACAAGCTATTACCTAATAAATCAAAGGGATATTTATCTCGAAACCACAGGGTTTCGTTAGTAGTCATCGCATCAATCACCTCGGCACGCAACTGCCTTTCGGTCGGTTTCATTGAGTGCTTAACCACTTCTGACAGAGATGGCAGATTATATTTTCCCATCAAAGGAGCAAGACGACTGCGAACCAGATACTGCTTATTTTCACCCAGCACAATGCCGCTGTGTTGCTCAAGGAACAACCTGAATTGATTATATTCCGCCTCAGCCAGTGATTTATCCGACACTGTATCCCATCCTGCACATAATGGTGAAGACTAATGCAGACTCACATTAATCTTCTGATTTTACTACCCAAAAACAAGCGCTGCTTTATACATTATCACTCATTGGAACTCAAGCGCCCTTAGTGCAGTATACCCGCCCTCTAAGGGAATGCCATTTCAGTTACAGACTAAGGTGCTTATTGACTGCCGCCGCCAATTCATCAGGGTTAAATTTGGCAATAAAGTCGTTCGCTCCCACCTTTTGCACCATGGCCTGATTAAACACGCCACTTAAAGAAGTGTGCAGGATTACCTTAATACCTTTCAGCTTGGGGTCATCACGAATTTCAGCTGTGAGTGTATAACCGTCCATCTCCGGCATTTCAATGTCTGAAATAATCAGCGGAATTTCGTCTGCAACGTTATTTACCTCACTGGCAATCGATTTGAGTTTTTCCAGGGCTTCACGGCCGTCTTTCGCTGTGTCTATCTGCAACTCGAGCGGCGTCAGGGCGCGAATGATCTGCTTGCGGGCAACCGCAGAATCATCAATCACCATAATATGGAAATGCTGCTGGCGATCGATAGTCAGTCTGGCGTCCACATCTTCGGAAATCGCGGTTTTTACCGGGCTGATTTCATCGAGGATTTTTTCAACATCCAGAATCTCCACCAGCTCACCTTCGATTTCGGTAACCGCGGTGAGATAAGAGTAGCGACCCGCTCCCTGAGGCGGCGGCATGATGGCTTCCCAGTTCATGTTGATAATGCGCTCTACTGAACTGACCAAAAAGCCCTGCACGCTGCGGTTGTACTCGGAGATAATGATGAAGCAGTCTTTGGTATTCTCAATGGGGCGGCCACCTGTTGCCGCACTGAGGTCAATCACCGAAATTGTTGTGCCGCGAATATGCGCCACACCACGCACAAAAGGATTGAGTTTGGGCAAGGCGGTCAAAGGCGGACACTGCAAAACTTCTTTTACTTTAAATACGTTAATCCCAAACCTTTGGCGACCGTTCAATTTGAACAGCAGTAGTTCCAAACGGTTTTGCCCAACCAGTTGGGTACGCTTATTGACTGACTCAAGAATGCTCGACATAACTTCGCCTTTATAGTCTTAGTGTGTTGGCGCCCCGAACTCCGTGGAGCATAGGCATGTAACTTGCTTGCAAATTGTTACCGACAACCTGTGCCCGAACTTTGTCAATCTTCTGACGAACCTGTCAGACTGCTGTACCAAGCTGTTCCGGCCCCGACTGAAAGTATAGGTGTATTCTGGCGTTACACGCTAGTCTGTTAATTATGAAAGTAAAGTTAGCACAATTTTTTGCAAGCCTTTTGTGGATAAGCCCGGCTTTTGCCACTGCAATTCCACAACAACCGAGCTTATCGGCCATCACAGCGGCGGCTGAAGGCGCAGTGGCGGAAAAAATTGACGCTCCGGCCGACGCAAAAATCAGTATTCAGTCGCAAAGCCTGGACAACAGGGTAAATATTCCACGCTGTGATGGACCAATACTGGCGCGCCTCGCAACTGACAGACCCATTTCCCGTAACAATACCGTGCGCATCAGCTGCAACAGCCCGGATCTCGATTATCCGTGGCAAATGTTCATATCTGTCCGGGCTGAGGTGTTATTTCCGGTGGTCGTCGCAACAAGGCCAATTGCCAGTGGAGATTTATTGGATGGCGCTAACCTGGAAGTACGCTATGTGGAGAAAACTCTGCTAAGAGGACAACAGTTTTCCGATACCTCTGCCATATCAGGCACCAGAGCCAAACGACGTATTGCACAGGACTCACCGGTTTTTGCCGCTAATTTGTGCTTTGTGTGCAAAGGCGATGCGGTGTCAATTTTTGCAAAAACAGCCAATTTTGAAATCAAAACATTGGGAGAAGCACTCGCCGATGGTAACGAAGGCGACCGCATCCGCATCAGAAATGTCAACTCAAACAAAGTATTGGATGCAACCGTCATCGGCGTTGGCGAAGTCGAAGTCAAAATGTAAAATACGCTAAAGCTTTGCCCAAGCCTGCCGATAAAAATGCTAAGAAACCCGAGTCTGTAATACTGGAGCCCCCCGATGGCCATCGAATTACCCAAAAACAATGCCGCGAACCGTGTCGGTAACACCGCGAGCACAGTAACCACTGCCCGCAATGCCCAGGCATCTGCCGCGCAAACAGCTCAGGCGCAGCCACAACAAAAAACCGATTCTGTTGTGATTACCAGTCAGGCTCAGCAGCTGCAGAGCATGCAATCAAAGCTCGCCTCTCTGCCTGAAGTCGACCAGAAGAAAGTCGCAGAGATCAAACAGGCCATTGCCGAAGGACGCTACAAAATCGATCCTGAAAAGCTGGCCGCCAATATCGTCCGCTTCGAACAGGAAATGAAGGACCTCGATCAGGACCAGTAACACCGCCAAAGGCATCGGGTTGCAGCCGGTTACTTCATAGTGGCCGGCTTTTTGCATTTAAAATTTCATGTCCGCCAATATTTTTGCATATACCCGGCCTGAGGTTATCCAATGAATGAACTCACTTCCCTGCTCGCGCAACAACAAGCCCTGCTTAATGAGCTACTGGTGCTGATTGAAGCCGAAAAAGCCGCGCTGATTGCCCAGCAAGCCGATGAACTGCTAACCCTCGCCGAAAAGAAATCAGCAGCCCTGCTGGCGCTGAAAAAGAATGACGATACCCTGGCTGCTCATCCGGCCATGCAACGGCTGACAAGCGACCCGGAACTGGCGGCAATGGTCGACGCCACCAAAAGCACCTTGGCGCAGTGCAAACGCGATAATCAGCTTAACGCCCAACTGATAGAGCACAACGAAGCCAGCATCAACCGGCTCGCCCAGGCATTACAAATGAGCCGCAATGCCAATTCCCTTACCTATACCGGCAAAGGCAGAACCTCCACTATTGCCAGTCTGGGTAACAGTATTGAAGTCTGAGTCAGATCTTCGCCTTTGAGATGCTATCGGGATCCACAGTTCCCGTCTTTGCCGGTAAAACCACGGTCTGGCAAACCAGCGGCGGCAGCATCCCCGGTCAGCTAACGCTCAGTAAACAAAAAGCTCCATAAACACAGAGCTCCATAAGCAAAAAATTCTAAAAACAAAAAGCCCCGTAAATACGGGGCTTTAGGCTGAATGGGGCATAAGAAAAACCGCTGTCAGAAATAGGTTACATCCTTCACCCGTTGCGGCCGATTCTGCTGCTGATATACCGCCCATACCTGTGCAAAATCCAGTTCAAGCTCAGTCACATAGTGCTCACCAACCGGATAGCTTTTCACAACCCTTGCACCCCGTATTACCCCGGAAACCGATGCCCGGAGGTTATCGTCGCCCATGGTCCATTCGTTCACACTGGAGCTGGCGGTAATCTTCTGGCCATACACCTGCTCGGCCAATTCACGGTATGCAGCCAGCTTTGACGCCTGCATGGCCATCAACACCTTTTCGGCCTGGGTTTTGGCTGGCTGGGTATCCAGCGGGGCATAACCTATCGCGGTAAGCTTTGGAAAAGTCTCTGGCGGTACTGTTTCCCACTGCACATAACGATCATTACTGCTGCAGGCGCCCAACAGGAAAACCGCCAGCAAGATCAGCATTAGGTGTTTCATTTGTCTTCTCCCAGCAGCCTGACCATATCCATGCCCGGCGCCTCGTTACGGTAAAGCAGTCCATCTTTGGCCACCACCTGCTCGGAATAGGCCAGATAGTCCCTGAGATCCCCCGGACGGCTATAAGACTGCGACGCCGCCACTACCCTGCTGTTACTGATATCGAGGATCCGACTGTTTACTACAAGCCCTTCACGACCCAGGCTGTAATTTGCCACCAACACGTGCTGAGTATCAGCCACATCGCGCAGCCGCTGCCAATCGCGGCTGAGTAACAGATCGCCCTTGTCGGTTACACGCAGGGTTTGGCCAAGAGCCGTGTCCACCACATTAAAGTAGCGGGCATGCAATGCCGCCATCATGCCCTGCTGCAACTGACGTGCAAAATGGCCGGTACGGGTAAAGTCATCAACGTTTACCGGCGTGGTCACAACTATCGGTTGGGTGGTACTCAGTACATCATTGGTAAGCAGCAATTCGTTAACTATCTTCTGCGCCAGAACATTGACTTGCTCCCGCTGCGGATAGCCCTCATCACCATAGGTAATCATTTGGGGAGTTTTGGTTGCCGCCATGGCAGGCTGCAACGCCAGCAATAAGGCAAGTGCGACGGCTGTTTTCCCGTACATAAATCAACCCCATGAAATTAAACAGTAATTACCGGAAAGGCACAATAAACCTCTCCCTTGATAAACAGCTATCGGCGCCCGGTGCAAAAACTTTACCCCTTAATTTACTGACGTGAGCCCCACAGCACACCGGCAAGGCACGGTTTTTGCTTTATTCGAGTCACACACACCCAGCCACCGGCACCGCCCCTTATTGCAGCAATGCGGTGCCACTAAACAGGCTGTGTTCGGCTTGCAGTAACGACAGGACTACCCATGACACCCGCTAAACTGACATTGCTTATTCTGGGACTGACATTCGCACTGCCATCTGCGCCGGTACTGGCTGACTGGGTGGATGCCAAAGGTGAAGCCGTTATTGTCGATGGTGATATTGCCAAAGCCCGTAACGAGGCCATAGAGCAGGCTATCAGTTACGCCAGCCTGCAATCCGGTATCAGCTTCAGCGCCAACCAGCAAACAGAGGGTGGCAGGCTCACTGCCAACAGCTTTGAAATAAACCAAGCCATGCTGACCGGACCGATTCAACTGATAAGCGAGCAAGTTGAAAACAACCGTTTGCGGGTGTTGCTCAGAGTAGAGCTGTATGACGACCCCTCTGCGCAGTGCCGCACCCCGGCACTGAAAGCCGCCATACTGGTGCCTGAAACCACCATCAGCCATCGCAGTCAGCTCAGCCAGGGGCAGCTCAATACCCTGGGTAAAGCCATCTCAATTCAGTTGGCCGATAAAGTGGATAACTACTCGTCTACCGGTTTTGCCAATCTGCAGTCCGATACCCGGCTCGCCATCGATTCCCGTCAGGCCGCCATACAAGGCTACCGGCTGCCAAATTACCTTGCCAATGCCAGTGACAGCCAGTACGTGCTCTATCCGGAAATCACTGATGTCTCCACCGAGCCTGCCCAAAGCAGTTATTTTGGCCTGATGCGCGATGACCCTGTCAGGCAATTTGCCCTCACCCTGACGCTGTTTCATGGCATAAGCGGTGAGATAATCTGGCGGCAAGGATTTTCCGCCTCGGCGGCGTGGGAATTTGAGCGCAGTGAAATCGTCGCGCCGGAACAAGACCGCTTCTGGCGCTCAGCCTATGGCAGAGCCGTCGACAAATTACTGAGTCAGGCCACCAAAGAGATGGATAACGCCCTCCTTTGCCGGCCGGTATTGGGGCAGATCGTTGCCAAGCAGGGCGCCACCCTCATACTCAATCTGGGGCGACGCCACGGCATTCAGGTAGGTGACGAACTGTCGATAGTGCTGGCCAAAAACCTGTCAGACCGTTTTAACACAAGCCGCACTACCGGCAATAACAGCAACACAAACATCAAGATAGCCCAGGTCACCGAAAACAGCGCCCGCGCCGAGCTGGCAGGAATGGGCACGGTGGACAACATTCAGATCAGCGACATGGTGATAAAAACCGCGACGCCCAAGAATTAACCAGTTAAAAATCAACACTTTTAATCAAATACAAAATGGGTATAATCAGCGGGTCTCCCTATAGCTCAACAGGATAGAGCAGTCGCCTCCTAAGCGACCGATCGGGGTTCGAGTCCCTGTGGGGAGACCAGTCACTTCTTCTTGAGACTGCTTGCACAAGTTTCAAGCTTTTTTTCAGTTCCTCTTTTTTCTGTCGACTCCGATGATTCAATTCCGCTTCTTTACTCGCTGACAGAGCCTTTTGTGTTGACTGTAACGCCTATCTACCGCTTGCACGGTGGTTATCTCTTGTTTTAGTTACAACTTCCGGCGTCGGGTGTAATCAATCACCTGCCGTGCGCTTTCGTATATTCCCGAAGGTGACACGCTGCAAGCACATCCATGTAAGCTCGACGACAGCATCCTTGCTGTAGACGGTCACTTGCGGGGATATGTCTGAAATTGGCGTGACCTTCAGCTTGGGTACCAGCTTGAGCAATGTGTTCGTTAAAAGACCGCATCTCAGGAGATATGCTGAGGGGGCTCACCTTAGGCCGACCATGGTGACTCTCTCTATCTCTAAGTCCCGTCCTGTAGGGGTAATGACCCAAGGACGGAGTCTTTGCTGATTAGATGTTGAGGGGCATAACACTTAAGGTGGGTTTCTGAGTCCACCCAAAAAGGGGCGGACATCAATAACCGCTCGCCCCTTCCCTCGCGCCAGTAAGGCTACTGGGCTGCGCGGGGCGAGCGGCTGATTCGTGCAGCTACACCTTGAATACCGCTATCAGGCTTTCCATCTGCCTGGAGTCTGCTGCAATCCGGTCGCTGGTGTGACCCACGGTTTCACTCTTGGACTGATTCTCCACCGAAATCTCATTGATCCGATTAATGTTCTCATTCAATTCAGCAATCACGGCACTTTGCTCATCGGTCGCGGTTGCGATTTGCAGGTTCATATCGTTTATCTGACCTATGGCCTGCTTAATCAGGCCAAGGGCATCCATCACCTGCGCCGTTTCATCAACCGTGTTATCCGATTGCTGGCGTGCCCGGTCGACCGATGCATTGACTTTGTCGACGGCGCTGCGAATGGCCTCAATGATGGCATTGATTTCCTGAGTGGATTGCTGGGTACGGCTCGCCAGCGTCCTGACTTCATCGGCAACCACTGCAAAGCCGCGTCCGGCCTCACCTGCACGGGCAGCCTCAATGGCGGCATTGAGTGCCAGTAAATTTGTCTGCTCAGCAATGCCCACAATTACATCGAGAATTTGCCCTATTTCACCCGAGCTGACCTTGAGAGCCCTGGCTATCCCGGAGGTCTCTTCAAGCTCGCTGGATAACTGACGGATATTACCCATGGCATGGGTTACCACCAGATTGGTACTGTCAGCCTGGCTGTCGGCATCTTTTGCCGATTCTGCCGCCAGCTGGGCATTTGCGGCCACTTCACTGGCGGTGGCTGACATTTGATTGATGGCGGCGGCCACACTCTGGGTTTCCTGTTGCATGCTGTTTGTGGCCTGGGCTGCCTGGTGGGCGACATTTGAAAGCGAGGAAGACAGTTCACGGCTGTGGTCAACTGAATCGCGCACCGAGCTGACCAATGACTGGATACGCCCAACAAAGGCATTGAAGTACACCGACACCTGTGACAGCTCATCACGACCGCGCTCTTCCAACCTCAACGTCAGGTTGGCCTCGCCTTCGGCAATGTTTTTAAAGGCCATCAGAGTTCGCTGCAAAGGCTCAGTTACACTGCGGCTAATCATCAACAGCAGTGCCAGCACCGGCCCCCACACCAGCAGGAACACCAGCAAATATTGCCAGGTAAACTGCTGTTTCTGGGCTGCAATGTCATCCACATAAATGCCGGTGCCCACAATCCAGCCCCACTCACCAAAGCGCTTGACCACACTCATTTTAGGACTGGGGGCGTCAGCGTCTGGCTTATTCCACATGTAATTGACCAAGGCTGAATCACTGTTTTGCGTCAGGCGGATCATTTCGGAAAACAGCTTAACCCCGTTGGGGTCGGTCATTGACAACACATTGGTATCCACCAATTTTTTGGCAAAGGGGTGCTGGATCATCATCCCTTGCCGGTCGATGGTGAAGTAGTATTCTTTGCCTGAGTATCTGAGGTTATCCAGAGCGACCAACGCCTTGGCCTTGGCATCCGCTTCGCTGAGCTGACCGGATTGGGCCTGTTGCTGAAAGTCGGCGATGATGCTGACAGCAATATCGGTCAGCGCATTCAGCCGCGCTTGTTTTTCCTGCACTAACACCGTATCCATGTTACGCAGTGCAAACACAAACATCAGCAGGGTCGCGACCAATGACAACAGCAGCATCACCCAGATTCGGCGTGAAATATTAAAACTTCTCAGATAGTTACCAAGCATAAACACCTCGATACCCAACAACATTGCCAGAGGGTTTGGGGAGTGAGCCATATCCGCTGGATATGCGCTGACTGCGGGGAGCCCCTGCCAGCCGGCACCCCGGTAAAGACAGGGGCTGCTGACACACCGCAATGAGGTGACAGGACATCGCATCACACAGTGCCAACGTCAGCCAGCTTGCCCGCTCTTTTCAAACCATAGTATGTGCTGAAAGTGTGACCAAAAACTGCACTTTAGTCGGTGAAAAGCCAACCTAAATCATGGAATCCAAAGAAAAGTATTAACGATACTTGCCCACCGGCGCCAGTCTGGCCATCGGGCAGAAAGGATTAAAATACCACCTTGCCTGTTGGCTGTGGCCTAAGACCCGCTGTTATCGCCGCTGTTAAAATTGAGTGTTTTACACACCATCAATGGCCCGAGTGTGACAGCTGCACTACCCCATGACCAACCAACGCCAAATCCGGACAGGATCATTTTCAGAGGCGCAGTCAGCAGCTGCTTGTCCAGCGTATCGGTAATCGCCAACGGAATAGAAGCCGAACTGGTGTTTCCTCTGTATTTCATGGCGATAACCATTTGCTCGGCCGTGAATCCCTGTTTGTCTGCCAGACGCTTGAGCATCATTTCGTTGGCCTGATGTAACACCACCGCATCGGGTTCTTTTACATCCCAGGCTGCCGCCTCCAGTACTGCATTGATTGAAGATGGCACTTCCCGCAGGGTAAACACAAACACCTGGGTACCGTCCATACTCAGAGCGGGCAGTTCCCCGGGGCGAAGCGCAGCACTATTAGGCTGAATAAGGTAGGGGGCACCGGCACCATCACTGCCAAACGAAAAGTGCATCGGTGCTGCCGATGGATTTTTTTCAAGTGCAATGACACTGACAGCGTCGCCAAACAGTGGGCTTACGGCTCTGCTTTGCTCGCCCTGGCCGCACATGTGTGATGTGGTATCTCCCACCACCAGCAGTGCGCGGCTGCATGGCAACGACGACAACAAGGTGGCAGCTTGCCAGAGGCCATAGACAAAACCGGAACAGCCTAAATTGACATCAAAAGCGAGGGTGTCTTTGCCAAGTCCCAACCTGTGTTGGAGCTGAATGGCGTTACCCGGCAGCGCATAGTCCGGGGTTTGTGTGACACAAATGACAAGTCCGGCGGGAGTATCCCAATCCAGCTCCTTAAGCAGATATGCTCCACCTTCGGTGGCCATTGACAGTACAGTTTGTCCCGATTTGGCGACCCGGCGCTGTTCAATACCGGTAGATTCAATCACCCGCTGCAGTTCAACGGGGTTAAAAAGGTGCGTCAGGCTGTGATTGTCCACAAGCTCAGTCGGAACGACAGAAACCATACCCCGAACCTCAACCCCTTGTACGCAGGTCTGAACCATTTCTCTTCCCCCTGAGCCATCAGTCCCCAAAGGAACCGAGCTTGCCACCAACTTTCAAGCTATATTATTCAATGTTATAGTTGAAACCAATCAAAATAGCTGAATTTCAATGGGGTAGCTAAATGGAAGCTGTCATAAAATCAGTCAGGATCGCAGGAATGCACGCCGTTGTTCCTCCCCACAGACATTCCTATGTCGACACCCCAGGGCTGTTCACCCAAGAGGAAGCCGACAAGGTATACGCCAGCACCGGGATCCACTCCAGACGCATCTTACCCAAACATTTATGCGCTTCCGATATGTGTGTGGCTGCGGCGGAAAGACTGCTGACCAGCCTTGGATGGGCTCCCGACAGCGTTGATGTGCTGATTTTTGTTTCACAGGATTCTGACTACTCACTTCCCGCCACCGCATGCCTGATGCAAACGCGGCTGGGGCTGCCACAAACTGCGGCGTGTCTGGATGTCAGCCTGGGGTGCTCAGGTTTTGTTTATGGTGCCTGGATAGCCAGCCAACTGCTGAACAGCTCAAGCGGAAAACGCGCTCTGGTGCTGTGCGCAGATACTTCAAGCCGCCACCTGCTGCCCGATGACAGAGGAACCCTGCCTTTGTTTGGCGACGCCGGAGTGGCCACAGCGCTTGAGTTCGATCCCGAGTGGCCCGACTCCTATGCCGTGTTTGGTACTGACGGCACCGGTGGCCAGCATATTGCAGTAAAGGCCGGCGGCAGACGTAACCCCTGCATGCCAGAGCCTGAACCTTTTGATGACGAAACACAGGCAAGGCTATACCGCGATACACGCCTTTATCTGAATGGTGCGGCGGTGTTTTCCTTTACATTGAAAGTCGTGCCCAAGCTGGTGAAGGATGTATTGGCCCTTGCGGGGCAGCAAGCAGACTCGCTGGATATGGTGGTGATGCACCAGGCAAATCAATTTATTCTTGAGCACCTGCGGAAAAAAACCGGTGTCGCTGCAGAGAAATATCTCATTGATATGAAAGATTTTGGCAATACATCATCGGCGTCAGTGCCCCTTGCCATCTGTCACCGTCTCGGGGATTTTTTCACAGAGCGGCGCAAGATGTTGCTGGGCGGATTTGGTGTCGGTTGGTCATGGGGAGCCCTGATTACCGATATCCAGATGGATGCGCCCCCGGCACTGACTGAAATAACAGACGATTTCGCCCCCCTGGCGCTGGAGCAATAATTTTTGCAGCTTAAAAATAAACATATTTTGGTTACCGGGGCTTCGGTAGACTCTGATATCGGCCTGGCCATCTGCGTTGCCCTGGTAAGCCAGGGGGCAAGGCTGGGGCTAATCGGCAGGCGCGCTGAAGCGCTTGAGGCCACCCTGTCCCATATAAGCGCGATGTCGCCGGCTAACGGGGAGCAGGCAGGTCCGGCTCACTATATTCATCCGATGGATCTGGCGCAGCTCGACAGCATAGTGCCCACTGTCAAACAACTGGTCACACACTATGGTCCATTTGATGGTCTGGTTCACAGTGCCAGCTTTCAGGGCTATAGCCCGCTAAAAACCCTTAAGCCAAGCCAGATAGGCCAATATTTCGATATCAATTTTGCCGCCGCCGCCATGTTACTGTCGGCTTTCGCCAAACAGCAGCATGCCAATGCCGGCGCGAGTTTGGTGCTGATAGGCTCGGCTGCCGGTCAAAAGGGGCTAAAGGGCCGTTGCCTGTATGCGGCCTCCAAAGCCGCCTTGGCCTCTCTGGTAAAAAGCGCCTCGCTGGAACTCGCCGATAAAGGACTCAGGGTAAATTGCGTTGCACCGGCGCTGGTCAGTGGCAGTAAGGCAGACAAACAGTTTGCGATGCTGGGTGAGCAGCAGGCCGAGGCACTGAAAGCCGCACATCCTCTTGGAATTGCCTCGCCAACCGACGTAGCGGATGCAGTTAGTTTTTTACTCGGGCCGGCTAGCCAAAAAATCACAGGCACCACCCTTAATGTCGATGGAGGCTTTCTTGCCGGCTGAGTCCTTAACGCTGGTGTTTTACGCCAATGCCTCGGCAACCATCGGGGCTGGTCATCTGATGCGATTAATGGCCCTGGCTGATGCGTTTATTGCGGCAGCAAAAAAGACTCGGGTAAGCCTGAAGACGGTTTTTTGGGGTAAATCATGCCCTGATGCATTGAAACAGAAACTTCACGCCCGCGGTTTTGACTGGCAATGCGCACCTTCCCAACTGACGGTTTCAGCAATTAATAGTCTGGCTGCCGATATGCTTGTGGTAGATGACTACCATCTTAATGCCGATGAATGGCAAGCCATATCAGCCTGCCAGACGTTTTGTGTCGCATTGGACGACGCCATTGCCGCCCACCATTTGCCCGTGGATGCTGTAATAAACCCGGCCCCGGATCTGAGTGAAGCAAGTTACCGCCAACGTGCCGGAACCGCATCACTGTTCCTGGGTCCAAGGTACACATTACTGCGGCAGGAGTTTCGCGTTACCCCCCAGCCCCGATTCAGCCATAGGGAATCTTTGTTAATCACCCTGGGTGGCTCAGATGTGAAAAGCCTGTCAATCCCACTGGTAAAGACACTAACCTTGTCTTTACCTGACACGCCAATCACCATCATTGTCGGCGCTATGACAGAGCTGAGTGATGATTCTTTGACGGCGGCCAACCAGGGCAATCAGCCTCTTCGTGTACTGAGAAACGTAGAAAACATGGCAAACGTCATGGCTGGTTGCGGCCTGGCCGTGTCAGCAGCCGGCGGCACACTCGGAGAGCTTGCATCGATGGGTGTACCGACCTTTGCCCTGGTTTGTGTTGATAATCAAGCACCTGCTCTTACTTCATCTTTGGTCGATTCCTGGTATCAGGTGAGTGATATGCGCGCCTGGCAGCCTGGCCCCACCCCATTCGGCTCCCCCGGATCACATTTACTGCTGGATGAAGTAACAGCAAGAGTAAAACAGCTGTGGCACAATCCATGCAAGCGTGAAATGATGAGTCAAAAAGCACGTCAAATTGTTGATAGCAGCGGGATAATTGAGCTGGCATCCATACTGCTTCGTGATTGCCAAAAGACAAAATAACCCGTATTGGCCATCAGCTCTATCAAGTCAATTTGTCTAAAAACAATGGAATTAAAGTGCATGATAGCTTCCATCGCCATCGCCCCCGAACACTATGCCAGTGAAGACTCCTTCAAGCAGGAACTGGAGCATGTCTTTAAAAAGCAGTGGCTGTTTATTGGTTTTAAGGATGAGCTTGCCAATCACAATGACTTCCTGACCCTGGATATCGCCGGTTTTCCCATTGTGGTGCAAAACTTCGATGGTGAATTATCTGCGCTGCTGAATATCTGCAGCCACCGTAAGGCAAGGCTACAAACCGCGACCAAGGGCAATCGCCCGCTCAGGTGCCCTTACCACTGCTGGAGCTACAAGGCCGGTGGCCGACTGGCTGGCGTTCCGGCGAATAATCAGGAATTTCAGTTCGATGAGTCGCAAAAAGCGGCGTTGGGACTGAGGCAGTTTGCTGTCGATAGCTGTGGCGACTTTGTGTTTGTCCGCGTAAGTCAGGACGGCCCGTCCCTGAAAGCCTTCCTTGGCGATTGTTATGGCATGCTTGAAGATTTTTCTGCCCATTTTAACGACCCGGTACACAGCGGCAGTTATGTCTGGAACAGCAACTGGAAGCTGGCGGTGGAAACTGTACTTGAGGTTTACCATGTTCCGGGCACCCATCCGGACAGCTTTTCCAATCTGGCACGGGCAGAGTGTGAGATTATCAGCATTGCACCACACAACCTGGGGAACACCCCCCTACTGGACGCCCCAAAGAAATGGTGGGCGGGTGTGCGAAAGCAACTCAAGCTAAGCCAGCACCCCACACTGAATGAATATAATCATGTGTTTATTTACCCAAACCTCGCTATTGGCCTGACCAATGGTTCGCTGATGTCAGTACAAACCTATGATCCGGTTAATCGTGAAGAAACAGTACTTCATTACCGGCTTCGCATGGTTTCCACGGCGGATGGCCCGGCGCGCGAAGGTGCTCTCAAGCGGGCCGTGATAGCCAACTTCACTGAGTTTAATCACACCATCCTCGAAGAAGACCGCATAATGGCCGAATCATGCCAATTGAATTATGCCCACACAACAACCCCGGCGCTGCTGGGCAAGTGTGAAGACAGAATTCGGCTATTCCATGACGCCTGGCGGGCGGATAACGATAAACCCAATGGGGAGGCCGTGTCATGAGTGTCCGATTCACCCAGCACTTCAGTATCGCCGGTCGTCAGATTGGCGCCGGTGCACCTCCCCTGGTCATTGCCGAGCTGTCAGGCAACCACAAGGGCTCGCTTGAGCAGGCGCTGGCACTGGTGGATGCCGCGGCAAATGCCGGAGCCGATGCCATCAAAATTCAGACCTACACTGCAGATACCATCACCCTGAACCACAATGGTCCTGAGTTTTGTATCACGGGTGGTCTGTGGGCAGGCAAAACCTTGTATGAGCTCTATCAAGAGGCCTACACCCCCTGGGAATGGCACAAGGCGCTGTTTGAGAGAGCCGCCGGCCATGGTGTGCCCTTATTCTCATCCCCCTTCGACGGTTCAGCGGTAACCCTGCTTGAGTCACTGAATGCACCTGCTTACAAAATTGCCTCTTTTGAAATCAATGATATCGGTCTGATTGAGCGCGTCACCAAAACCGGCAAGCCCATTATTATCTCTACCGGCATGGCGACACTCAGCGAAATCGAAGAAGCGGTAGAAACGGTACGAAAGGCAGGGGGCAACCAGCTGGCTCTGCTGCACTGTATCAGCGGCTACCCCACGCCAATCGAAGACTGCAATCTGGCAACCATTCAGGATTTGGCCCGCCGCTTTGATGTCATCGTTGGGCTGAGCGATCACACCAAGGACAGTATCGCCAGTGTTACCTCAGTCGCGCTGGGGGCACAGATAATAGAAAAACACTTCACACTCGACAGAAATGACGGTTCGGTCGACGCGGCATTCTCACTGGAGCCCGATGAATTTGCCGCCATGGTGAAGGATATTCGTCGTGCCCATGCCGCATTGGGACAGGTCAATTACGAACTGAAACCCAGCGAACAGGGAGGCCGCGAATTTCGCCGCTCCCTCTATGTTTGTGCCGATATCAGACAAGGGGAATTGTTCAGCGAGCACAATGTTCGCTCAGTGCGTCCCGGGCTTGGGCTGCACACCCGCTATTTGCCTCAGGTATTAGGGCAAGCGGCGGCATGTGACATCACATTCGGCACACCACTGTCCGGCAAACACCTGACTACAACGCTGAAGGAGAAACCCTGATGGCGGTTATTTGCGTCACTCAGGCGCGCATTGGCTCTACCCGACTGCCCGCCAAGGTGCTGATGGATATCGAAGGCATACCCCTGATAGCGGCCCACTGCAACAGAGTCGCCAGAAGCCGCCTCATCGACAGGCACATCCTGGCCATTGCCGATACACCGGACAATGCACCTTTGCAGCAATGGGCTGAGTCAGCGAAGATGCTGTATGCCCAAGGCAGTGAGCTAGATGTACTTTCAAGATTTTACCTCGCCGCCCAAAAAGCGGGAGCTACTGAGGGAGATACCATAGTTCGACTCACAGGTGACTGCCCGCTGGTTGCACCAGAACTGATTGATGCGGTAATCGAGGCCCATCTGGCAAATAACGCCGAAGGGTACACTTATCTGGATCTGGGCG
Source organism: Shewanella sp. (assembly GCF_041630135.1). Classification (GTDB taxonomy): domain Bacteria; phylum Pseudomonadota; class Gammaproteobacteria; order Enterobacterales; family Shewanellaceae; genus Shewanella. Next base: position 14,306 of record NZ_JBFKLW010000046.1, on the reverse strand, counting down.
AGTTTCCCCGTGGATTCGATACGGAAGTATTCCCCTATAAATTACTGGCGCAAACCGCCTCAATCGCAACCAGCCCCGCGGCCAGGGAGCATGTCACTTTCAGCATGTACTCCAACGGCGAAGTCCCCCTGCTTGGTGTCAGGTTGGGTAAATCTGAGTGGCGGGAGTTTCGCTTGTGCGTTGATGAAGCGGATGATTTGGCGCTGGTTCGTTTTATTGCAAGCACGCTCGGCCCAAACTGGCTGGATGCTGATGGCAAGCAGATCTGCGCCCTGCTTATGGCTCAGCCAGATAAAGCCGCCATTAACAGCCATGTAAAACAAAAAACGCCCCACTGAATACATTAGAAATCCTGCCGATAACCAGATTGATGGCAGGCCAAAACTCACAAGAGGACACGACTATGAACAAACAAGAATTTCTGAATGCACTGGAAGAAATCCTGGAACTGGACACCAACACCCTGAGCGGCGCAGAGACACTCGCAGACATCGACACCTGGGATTCACTGGCATTCCTCAGTGTAATCGCCATGGCCGACGAGCATTTCAATATCGTTATTCAGGGTGATAAGCTCGAGCAAATTCAGTCGGTTGATGATTTGGTATCACTGGTTCAGGAACACCTGAGCGCCTGAAGATGATACCCTCTCACCCGATGGATCTGAGCGGCAAGTTAGTGCTGCTCACCGGCGCATCTGCCGGCATAGGTCGCGAAACCGCCATTCTGCTCTCAAAGCTTGGTGCACGTGTCATTCTCAGTGGCCGTAATGAGGAAGCCCTGGCACAGACGCTGGCCTCGATGAGCGGCAACGGTCACATACTCGCGCCCTTTGACATGGCCGATACCGATGGGATTGCAGATTGGGTGGTATCGCTCAACAAGGCCCACGGCCCCGCCGACGGCTATGTTCACTGCGCCGGAGTGCAGCTTAACCGCTCAATCCGTTTGTTTGATGCTGCCTTTTTTGACGAAACCATGCGCATCAACCTCGCCAGTGCGCTGGCAGTGGCCAAGGGATTCCGCCAAAGACGCAACAGAGAACGCCAGGGAGCCATAGTACTGGTGTCATCCATTGCCGGGCTGATAGGTCAAAGCGCAAATGTGGTTTACGGTGCCAGTAAAGCCGGACTGATGTCGGCCACCCGAGGACTTGCAATGGAACTGCTGCGGGACAATATCAGAGTAAACTGCGTTGCGCCGGCGCTGGTGAATACCGAAATGGCCCAAAAAACCAAAGACAGCATGACTGAAGCACAGTTTCAGTACATTTTAGACCAGCACCCCATGGGAATTGGCGAGCCGGTTGATGTAGCCAATGCGATTGCATTTTTACTCAGTGATGCCGCGCGTTGGATTAACGCCGTAACCCTCCCGGTAGAGGGTGGTTACCTGGCCAATTAAGAGGTTTACCATGGGGTTAAGATTTACCCGCATTACCGGAGATGACGCCGAACTGCTGCTGAAGTGGCGCACAGATCCTGAGATAACCAAGAACATGTTTACCGACTTGGTCAACCCCAGTGTCGAATCGCAACGCCGCTGGATTGAGAGCCTTACCGGGCGTGAGGATTATCGCGCCTATATGATCCGCGATGAGCAAACGCCCATTGGCTTTTTATGTTTTACCGATATCGACTGGCACAACAAAAAATGTTCTACCGGCAGTTATATCTACGATCGCCCTGCCCGGCTGAAATACGGTGTTACCATGCATACCTACATTTGCAACTATGTATTCCATCGTTTGGGCATGAATAAGATTGTCAATCTGGTCATGAATGCGAACGAAAAAGTCGTCAAGCTGCAACTGCTGCACAAAACCAGATTGGTGGGCGTTTTCAAACAACATATTTTCAAGTATGGCGAGTTCCACGATGTACACGTGTTCGAGCAGCTCAAAGAAGACTGGATACTTCAAAAACAGCACTATAGTCTCGAGCACATTGCCGCGGCTTTTAACGACTGGAAAACGCTTTAAACCGGATTAACTTATGACAGATGTCACCGCACTAATCATTCAGGAAACTCAATCGCTGATTAAGGCAAAAGGCGTGGATTGCCCTGAAATAAACACTGGCAGCCGTTTTTTGCAGGATTTGCCAATGGATTCACTGGATCTGGCAACCTTATTGGTCACGCTGGAACTGACACTTGGTAAGGATCCTTTTCGTGATGGGTTTAAAACATTCCACTCTGTTGCAGAGCTGAGCGCCCTGTATCAGGCCATGAACAGCTGAGTTTATCGCAGTGCACTGGATAAAAGAGACTTTTCGTTGCAGCGAGTCCGGGGGGGAGTGGCAATGGCCTCCGTCCACGGAGCAAACGACTCCGCCCCAGGGCCAGGTGGTATTAGACTTCAGCACAACCGATACCATGCCTGTAAAGCACATAGTCTCTGCGATTAGCACAGCCCATGGGGCCAACTGTCCGGTCATATTGAGACGGGATCCCCGGGTTCCCTTGCCGGAGCAGATGCCATCACATTTTTGTATCGGATTACAAACGTCTGGTACCACAGGTACGCCCAAGCTGGTTTTCCACAGTCTGGATAAGTTGTTACCGGCAAAAACACTGGATGCCGACGCTCGCTGGCTGCTCTGCTATCACCCGATGAGCTTCGCCGGTTTACAGGTGATTTTGCAGGCACTTTTCAGTGGCGCCCTGCTGATAAGTGCGGCCAACAGCAGCGCGGCTGAAAAGGCTGCCGCTGCCACCAATGCCCGCATTAACGCCATGGGAATAACCCCGTCACTTTTTCGCGCCATGACCCTGTTCTGGGATGATAATTTACCGCCACTCACCCAATTAACCTTTGGTGGTGAAATTTGTGATGAAGCGACTTTGACGCTGGCAAGTCGGATGTTTCCCGCAGCCACAATCCGGCACATTTATGCCACCACAGAGGCTGGAGTAGTGTTCAGTGTCAGAGATGGCCATGCCGGATTTCCAGCATCCTGGCTGGGTCACCCCCTGACGGGCGGCAAAATACTGTCCATCGTTGATGACATGCTGTGGGTTAGTCATGCTGGAAATACGCTCAATACCGGCGACAGGGTAACCCTTCATGGGGAGAGAGTCGCCTTTAACGGACGAAACGATAACATCGCCAATGTCGGCGGTGTCAAGGTAGACCTGGAGGCGCTGGAGCAGGCAGTAATAGCGCTCGACTCCGTCACGGATGCCAGGGTATTTGCCCGCAGTAATCCCATTACAGGTCATCTGGTTTGTTTGGAGTATCTCGCACAGAATGAGTCGGATGCCAACGACGAGATTGCGGCATTGTGCAGCAGCCTTGCCCCCGAGACTCGTCCCCGAATTATTCGCTGCGTAGCCGAAATTACGCTAACTGACGCAGGTAAAAAACAAAGGATCGGCCAATGAGTTCAGAATCCAAAAAACACGTAGTGGTGACTGGCGTAAGCCGTGGTCTGGGCCTGGAAATTGCCAGTTCGCTGCTGGCGGCAGGATACAGAGTCAGCGGCTGCAGCCGTGAGCGCACCGACGCTGTGGCCTCGTTGGAGACCAACGAAGATTTTCAGTGGTTCCAATGCGATATTGGCAACGCCGATGAGGTGCATACTTTTATTCAAGCGGCCTGCCAGTGGGCTCAAGCGCCTCTGTGGGGCCTAATCAATAATGCCGGTGTTGCCCGCGAAGGCATTCTTGCCACCTTCCCGAATGTGGACAGTGACGCCTTGTTGCAGATTAATCTGCATGGTGCGCTGTATCTTGCCCGGGAAGCCCTGCGCGTGATGCTGCCGCAAAACCGCGGTGGCAGGATAATCAACATCAGTTCCATCATTGGCAGTCGTGGCTACACCGGCCTTGCGGCATATTCGGCCTCTAAAGCAGGCCTGGATGGGCTGACCCGAGCTCTGGCTCGGGAAAATGGTCGCAGAGGCATCACGGTCAATTCTGTCGCACCCGGTTACCTGGAAACAGAAATGTCTTCCACACTCTCAGCCAAACAGCGGGATCAGATAATCAACCGAACCCCGTTGGGACGTCTTGGACAGGCTGAAGACGTTACCCCCCTCGTTCAGTTCCTCCTGTCGGACGAGGCAGGCTTTATCACAGGGCAAACGATGACGGTAGACGGCGGCATAACCAACTGAACTTATGGTAAAAACAGGCCGCCCACCAAGCACAGCTGTATCCATGCCATGAGGTATCGCCTGACGATATGAATCGCCGAGGAACAAAGACATTGCCGAATGAGTTTCTTTACCGGATTGGTATTTGAAACTTGCTGAAAGCTCATCCACTGACGGGATACTTAAATGCAAGAATGTGCAATATGCCATGGAACTGAATGGGAACAGTTTTCAACCATAAGCTTTGGTGTATGGCAAAGTAATGAGGGGACGCTGTGGCGTGATACAGAAGATTATCCCCTGGGTTGCTGCAGCCAATGCGGACATGTGCAGAATCTTAGCCAATACAATGAGGCCCTGCTGCAGAGATTGTATTTTCACTCCCCTCAGGAAGAGGTGTACTGGTCTCCCAACCTTATCGGAAGCGACTTTCCCTATCAGCAAATGGTAGCAATTTTCGCCGATGAACTCCCCGAACAGGCCGTTATTGCTGACCTGGGCTGCGGCCCCGGTAAGCTTCTGAAAGCATGCCGTGACAGACTGCCGCTGGCCCAGCTTCACGGGGCGGATTTCAACGACCGATGCGTATTGGAGGGCATCAGCTATCAGAGTGCTAATTTGAGTGATGTTGCTGCCCTGAAGGCATTGTACCCGCACCAAAGCCTGGATCTGATTTGCAGCTCCCACACGCTGGAGCACTTGCCCGACCCACGCGCCTTTTTGTCCGCTATCAGACCGTTGCTGAAAAATACCGGTATGGTGTTTATCGAGGTGCCAGACTTTTCCAATCCTCATCCCCGGGAAATATCGGGTCAGTCGAGCCTGGTAAACCAGCAGCACATTCATTACTTCAGCAAACACTCCCTCATGGTATTGGCCGGACTTTGTGGCTATGAAATTGTAAACTGCAAGCAGTTTGTGACCGGATTTATTCCAAGGCTTCAACTCTTGCTGCGCCCTTTGAGCAATCGTGTTCAGGGCATAGTCAAACAGGTACAGGCCGATATCCACAGCAAACATCTTGAGTTATTGGAAGCTGTGGCCAGAGAACTTAATGCGGGGGAAGAGGTACACCTCTGGGGCGTTGGTGCGGATCTCTATCAGCTTATGGGCGAACCCGGGTTTGCCCCCCTGCTGGCAAACCCAAGATTAGTGCTGCACGATGCCCAGTGGGCCGGGTATACACTGGCAGACAAAACCATTGCCCCTTCTGCAACACTCGGCAACGTAAACGGCAAAATAGTCATTACCCCGTCATTGGCAGAAACACGCACAAAGATGAATGCGCTATCCCAGGGGTTTCAGGCTGAGGTCATTGACTCATACGCACAAAGCTCGGCAACAAAGGCGCAGCTGAGTCTGTGTGCCCTGTGTGCCAGCAACGACTGGCAACCTTTGGAAACCCTGAACAGTGGCAATTGGGATAAGTCAGGGCCTGAACTTGAGCGGCATACACTGCACCTGCCGATAGCACAATGTCGGCACTGTGGGCATGTGCAGATAGCCAAACCCTATGGTCCACGCGAGTTTGATTTGCTCTATTTTTCATCTGAGGGCGCACCGGATATGTGGCCTGCCTCAGGCCCGGATTCGCCCTACGATGATATGCTGGACTTATTTAAAGATCAGCTCGCCAACGTTAACACCATTGCTGATTTTGGCTGTGGCACAGGGGTGTTACTCGATACCATTAAAGAATATAAACCCGATGCCCATTACGCCGGATTTGATTTTAAAGCAGGTGTTAGCGCAAAAGAGATCCCAATCACCGCATGTGATTTGAACGCACCCGGTGCCATTTTACAGGTTGAGCGTAAGGCCAAATTTGATTTGATTGTCAGCAGCCATGTGCTCGAGCATCTTATTGCGCCGGTGCTGTTTTTGAGCAGCCTTAAACAGCGGCTCAATCAAGGCGGCATACTCTTTATTGAGGTGCCTGACAGTGGCTATGAGCCGGATAATTGCCTGCATGAAACCAATCTTATCCACGGCCAGCATATTCATTACTACACTGAAGAATCTCTGCTTCGCATGGCTGCGGTGGCGGGATTTGAATGCCTGAAACTTCGCCGGTTTCACACTGGCAGCATTCCCAGGCTTCAGTTGCTCCTGCGCCACGGCTCACCCAGTCCCCTGACATCACCGCTGAAAAACAGCGCCCGCGACAGCATTCTGCAGCGATTCGATGGTTACCGCGCCATGCAAGAGCGGATAATAGCCAGGATCCGCCAACTGCTTGCCTCAGGCACTGACATTGCGCTGTGGGGCGTCGGCGGAGATTTATATCTGCTGGCTCATGCTTATCCGGAACTTAAGTTTTTAATAGGCTCCGGTCAAGTTAAGTTATTTGATGCGGCGCTGACTAATAAAACCTATCTGGGAGCCAAGATATATCCCTCCGATATGCTGGTAAAAGCAGGCACACCGATTTTGCTGACGCCGACTTATTGGCCAACACGGAGTCGGATGCATCAACTTGCTGACGCCTGGTCATTACAGGTAACAGACCCTTATCAGGCGCACATTCACTCAGGTTTGAAATAAAAGAGGAACAGAGGCATGTCCGAACTCTTTCAGGCAAATTTGGACATCATTCGCAGACGTTGGCCGGATATGGCCGCCTGTCTTTTGTCAGTGACGAGTGAAGCTATCGATGCGCTCGGGCCAACGCTGATTGAAGGACATCAGCAAACGATTTCCGTCGGCGGGAAACAATTGTCCAGTCGTCACGACAGAGATAAGGAAGCGGCTCTGTTACTTAGCCATATTAAAGATGGCGGCGACCCCTTAATGATTTTTGGGATGGGGTTGGGAGACGTTCCGGCGCTGGCACTCGCGCGTTGGCCAGAACGACGAGTTGAACTTTGCCTGATGTCTGCGGCTGTGACTGCGATGGTGCTACATTTCACTGATCAAACTGGCTGGTTAAACAACCCCAGGATTTCGTTTCGCCGTCCTGTATGGAGCGATTGTTATCGCGGTCCCTGGACAGCCATCATCCCTGAATTACAACTTGCCGACACAGAGGTGCTTAAAGTCCGAGATCATCTGTATCTCGAACTCCAACGACCTTTTGTGGATTTACAACATCAGATAGCAGAAAAAGAAGCGGCACCACGAATTGAACAAACAGTAGAAAAATTAACGTCCTTACCCGATGTATCCTCACTGTTTATCAATCAAAAATCACCTATTGTGGTCATCGGCTCCGGTCCCAGTCTGGAGCAGGCGTACGCTTGGCTTAAAAAGCAAAAGAACGATCTACCCAACATGGGTATAATTGCCGCAGATACGGCTCACAAGGCATTGATAAGTCATGGAATAGTTCCAGACATCGTGGTAACCATGGATGCCAAAATCAGCGTGGCACATTTGGAGATTGCACATTCTGCATTGAGTACTCTCGTTTGTTTCCCCACTACAGATCCTCTGCTTATCGATGCCTGGCAAGGTCCCTGCGTAGCCGCGCTGACCAAATCGCCGACTCAGGACAAATTCGGTTCTCATACCCAGTTGACGAGACTATTCAGCGGCGGCAGTGTTATACATCCGGCTCTGGATATTGCGGCTAAATCCGCAACCAATAAAATCATTCTTTGTGGTTGTGATTTTGGATTTCCCGGAGGTAAGAGCCATGCCTTCTGGGAGGATGGCATTCTGGGAGTAAGCCATGATAATGCCGGGCATAACGTTCTATCCTATCAAGGGATAAATATTGCCACGACACTCAATATGCGCGGTTACCTGTTAGCAGTGGAAGTCTTTATTAAACGCCACCCACATATCCAGTTTTTAAACCATTCTGCATTGGGAGCAAAAATTGAAGGCTGCCCACCCTTAGGATCTGAATCGCTATGAACACCGAGAATATTATTCAGCACTTTTCCACGGCGGCAAGGTATTTCAGGCTTGGTCAGGAAGCATTTGGATCTCAGTTACTAAGATTGGCCATTGACGATCTATTGAGCGCTGCTGATGAAAACCACTATCCAACCCTGGGCAATACATTAGCTCAGGCATTGGCAGAGCAACAGCGTCAGGATTGGTTTGGGCTCGCCGATACACTGGAATATGAACTGATTGAGGTGTTAAAACAACCTCAGAGTAAATCACCAAGCTGAGAACAAATATCCCTGACCTGTGTGTCCTGAATGTTCACGTGTAAGGGGAGAGTCAGAATGGCATGGTAAAACTGCTCAGCATTGGGACAATAGCCAGCCTTAAAACCAAACCTTGTTTGATAGTATGGCTGTAAGTAAACGGGAAAATAATGGACATGCACCTGAATGCCCTGTTGGCGCATATCATCAAATATTTTCCTTCTGCTATCAGGCTCCATCAGCCTTATTACCATAAGGTGCCATGAGCTCAGGCTTTCATCCAACGGCTCAACAATTGCAACCCTGTTATCGTCTCCCAAGCACTCACGATATTCGGTGGCCAGCAGATTTCTTCGAGTAACAAAGTCATCAAGCCGATTCATTTGGGATAACCCCAACGCCGCCTGAATATCTGTCATTCGATAGTTAAACCCCAGCAGGTGTTGTTCGTAGTACCAATCGCCCTCATCAGCCAAGTACATGGTATCCGAATCTTTGGTGATCCCATGGCTGCGCAATAGCCTGAGCACAGTCGAAAGCGCATCATCGTTGGTCAATGCCATACCACCTTCTGCGCTGGTGATAATTTTAACAGGATGAAAACTGAAGATAGTGATGTCGCTGTAATGACCGCTGCCAATTCTATTGCCATGGAAGCTGCCACCAATAGCATGGGAAGCATCTTCAATAACCTTAAAGCCATATTCTTTAGCAAGTGCTGAGATAGCCTGCATATCGCAGCTATGGCCGCACAGGTGCACCGGGATAACCACTTTGGGCAGCGCGCCTTTAGCCTTGGCCTCTACCAGCTTTTTTTCCAACGCCCTGGGGCACATATTACCGGTCGCAATGTCAACATCCACAAAATCAATACCCGCACCGCAGTAAAGAGCGCAGTTGGCAGAAGCGACAAAGGTAATGGGCGAAGTCCAGACAAGGTCGCCGGAGCCAACGCCCAGCGCCAAACAAGCAATATGCAGCGCCGAGGTGGCACTATTGACCGCAACAGCATGCTTTGCACCTGTGAAGTCACACACAGCCTGCTCAAAAGCTGGCACCTTGGGCCCTTGGGTCAGCCAGTCTGATTGAAGCACGTCAATAACTGCGTCAATATCGGCTTGGTTAAGATCCTGTTTGCCATATAGGATCATGCTTTACAGTCCAATTGGATAATTTCTTCGACGCTCAAAAAATGCGGATTGGTGCCGGAGTTATACTCGTACCCCATGGCAACAGGCTTACCTTTTTCACCCAAGGCATTGGTACAAAAATCCGATTCGCGGCCAAAAAATTTAATGCTGGGAGTAATCACGAAGTGGTCGTCAAATTCCAGTGTATGGTGAGAGTCGTCAGCGGGGCACATAATTTCATGCATTTTCTCCCCGGGGCGAATGCCGATGATGTCCTGCTTCAGCTCTGGGGCATAAGCAGTGGCCAAATCAGAGATCCTGATTGACGGGATCTTGGGCACAAACAACTCGCCCCCCTGCATTCGGGCAAAATTTTTCAAGACGAAATCAACCCCATCCTGCAAGGTTATCCAAAAACGGGTCATATCGGGGTGGGTAATAGGCAAGGATGTAGCGCCATCTTCGATAAGCTTTTTAAACAAAGGGACGACAGAACCTCTGGAGCCCACCACGTTGCCATAGCGCACTGCCGAGAAACGGGTTTTTCCACCGCCGGTGATATTATTTGCAGCGATAAAAAGCTTATCTGAAGCCAGCTTGGTCGCACCATAGAGATTGATGGGATTGGCCGCCTTATCGGTAGACAGTGCAATCACCTTGGCGATTTTATTGGCAATGGCAGCCTTGATAACATTCTCAGCGCCATGAATATTGGTTTTGATACATTCCATGGGATTGTATTCTGCTGCTGGCACCTGTTTCATGGCCGCTGCATGGATGACGAAATCGACTTCTTTGAATGCGTACATCAAACGATCGGCATCTCGCACATCACCAATGAAATAACGCATGCAGGGCTCATTAAATACCTGTTGCATCTCGTACTGTTTAAGTTCATCACGAGAGTAAATAATCAACCGTTTTGGCTTGTATCTTTCCAGCAGTGTGCTGACATATTTCCGCCCGAAGGAGCCAGTTCCACCCGTAATCAGGATAGATTTACCGTCAAACATACACGCCCCCAGTCAGCTGTGTTGCAAATCAAGAAAAAGTCACAAATATTCAAAACATTACCTAGATAGAATAGCCAGAAAGCCTCAAAAGTCCACAAATTGATTGCATGGCTTTAAGTGCTTTGCCAGACATTCGTCACAATTCACCCAAGCAATTCTTGTACCAATCTGGATATTGACTAATTGGTAGCATAAGCTAGTTTGGTACGCAGTTTGCTTCGGTATTGTTGTAAATACCCAAGACAAGGCTCGAGTCAAACTTCTGACACCTTCACCCTATTTTTGCCTAAAGGGAATAACCGCAAATGAGTATCGAAACCACAATTCCGGCCATTTTTTCGGTATCTCAGTTTGGAGAGACATATCTTCCTGGCGTAAACCGCGGATTGTTTGAAAATCAACCGTCCGCGGAGATATTTTCACGAGAATACTCTGGCTTATTCAATAATGAAGATCACTTGCACGTGATTGTGGGATTGGACTCAGGCCTATTGGCAAACTATGTTCTTGAACATCCTTTGCCAAATGGAAGTCGATATCTTTTTGTAGAGTTAGACGCTGTAATGGAACTGATGAATATCAATATTCCGAAGCAGTTACACTCAAAAGTTCAAATATTGTCCCAATCACAATTTGAAGCCATAATCGATGAAAACCCTTTCCCCGTGTACTTTACAAAAAAGGCCACACAGTTACATAAGTCACAAGGCGCAAAATATGCTCATGTTACTGAGTATGTGAGCCTGTTTACTCATATTGAAAAAATCATTGAGCAGCAAACATTTAAGCATTCAGTTGGATTAACACAAAAACTGTTTATTCAGCGTCAGCTTGAAAACCTGCCTGACAATCAAATTCCGGCTAAAGTGCTTAAAGACAGTTTTCTTCAAAAAGACTGCGTCATTCTGGCCGGCGGTCCTTCTTTGGATGAACACCTTCCATGGGTTATCCGGAATCAGCAGCATCTGGTTATTATTGCAGTTTCCAGAATTAGCCGTCAGCTCCTCAGCCACAACTTGATCCCTGATATTGTGGTATCTGTCGATCCGCAAGAAGTCAGTTTTGATGTCAGCAAAGAGATGTTGAAACTTCCCCAAAGCGTTCTGTTTATTAATTGCAACCATGTTGAACCGAGATTACTGGCTAATTGGCACGGTCAATCCGTATTCACCGGGCAGCGCTTACCCTGGGAAGCTGAGCATGATATCGGCAATATTCAAACCCAAGGCCCTACAGTGACCAACGCAGCCTTGCATATCGCCATAAAAATGGGCTTTGGGCGGATTTTTCTTTCTGGTACCGATTTATGTTATGCCAGCAATGGCGTAACCCACGCCAAAGGGAGCCATGAAGCTGCAATTGGCGCCAACATGGTCGTTATAGGTGAATGGGTTGATACGTACCAGGGGACGCAAGCAGAGACATCGATTCAGATGCTTTATGCATTGCAGGCCCTTGAAGAAGAAGCAAGCACTTTGCCCAATACTCAACGCGTATTTAATCTGGCACCACAAGCTGCCAAAGCTAAGGGTATTCCACATCAATCCATTGACACCATTCAACTTGGAGAGCTCATCAAGGGCAAGCAGCAGCTTCTGATGAAGCTGTCATCGCCGCTGGGGGGCGAAGATAAAGCGAAGTATTTTCAGAATATGTCGAGTTCATTAAAGCAGTCGCTATGTCATTTGGCAGATATCAGCGCGCTTTGCCGTGAAGCACTCAAATACAACGATTCCCTGAAAAAAGCGCAAAAAGTTCACTCCCATAGCAATACCTACTACCAATCTTTAACCGGCAGAATCGATGCCATCGAAAAGCAACTAAATACAAAGTTTGGCAGGATGGAGCAATTCCTGAAGTTCTTTGGCTATGCCGAGTTTACGCAGTTTCTAACGCCGATGGATAGCTGTGAATGGCAGCAGGATGATATGTTTTCAATGACTGATGCCTATTACCGAGCCTTCGTTGCAAGTAGTGAACAGCTTCGCTCACTTATTCAGATAGCGCTCGAAAGACTGGAATTGCGGATGTCTGAGTTGCATGATGGAAGCGAAATAAACAGCCTGTTAAACGGCTGGCAAAAGTTCAATCAATTTGGCCGTGCGCAACTGTGGTCAAGGCATCATCCGATACCAGCATCCTTCGAGAGCCAATTTGCAGCCTTACAAAATAAGTTAAACACCATCATTGAGGAAAAGCCCGAGCTTGCCAAACGCATTATTCAATTGAATTCAGCCCTCAACTTTGTTGAACAAAAACTATTGCTGCTCAAAGAGGCCAGAAATCAGTCTGGTCTGGCCCAGATGGTTGCCATCCTTAAAACCAAAGCCTCCAGGGATGTCGAGGCACAGCGCCTTTATCGGCTGGCAGAATGCTTTCTGTTTGAACTTCAAGGTAACTCCAAAAGTGCGTTGAGCTCATTGCTGCATTTAGATGAAGCAAACCTCACCGAACGTGAGTACAAGGAAATGGCCTCCCTGGGACTAAAGGTGAGTAAGCCGGAAATATCCCTGTTGGCACTGGCAAAACTGGTGGAGTACAGCGATGAATATTGTCCGCTCTATGCCAGCGTGCAAAAGCTGACAGGACAGTATCAGGCGGCGGCCGAGACCTATCTTGAGTATCTGAACAAATACCCGGGCGACGTAGTTACCTGGATTAAGTTTGGTCAGTTTATGGTGGATGCCGGTGAGCGGGACATGGCCATCAGCGCCTTCCATCAGGCAGAACAGGCCGATCCGGGCAATGCGGTGGCCAAACACTATTTAAGCGAACTCTATCGCCAATAGAGGCCGCACCTTTGCCTGCGGGCGGCATCTGGCTATAATGCCGCCCAGCCTTTGTGCCTTCCCAAGCAATCAGGAGCTTCTTTTGCAAACCAGCCATATTCCCCTCGAGCAGTATCGTCGCAAGTGGATTTTCAACAACAAAGATTTACCCGTGAGCGATGACGACAAGGCCTGTATTTATCCGCTGGATGAAAAGAGTGCCATGCTGGTGTGGAAACAACTGGTGAGCGATAAGGCCAGTGCCTCCGAACACTTCTCCAAAGCCGACTGGGGCGGACGTCCTAAAAGCTGGGTGAAATCAGATGTCTGGCAAGGCCCATGGGACAGCGAAGACCCGGCGCTGCCCGCCGTGGTAGAAACCCATTTTGACTGGCCGGGCGACACCCGGGTGTTTTTTTGCTACGACAAATACCAGGCCATCGAGACCCGCTGGGATGTGTTTGTGCGCAACTGGAAGTGCTTCTTGTTTTTCGATGATGGTCCACTGCTGATTTGCGACAGCCAGCCTCAGGTTGCGCTGTTTTTGCAAGACGGCAACGTGCAGCTGGGCGTTCGCAGTTAATTCGCTTTATTTGGAGTTTTTATGAAGTCTGTACTCGCATTGCTGTTGTGCGTTTTGCCACTTTTCGCCTCCGCCAAAGAAGTGTCCGGTGTGGACCTGGCCGATTCGCTTACCCGGGACAATCAGGCCTTTGTGCTGAACGGCGCCGGTGTCCGCAGTAAATTCTTTATGGATTTGTACGTTGGCAGCCTGTATCTGCCTGCCAGGGCGCAAACCAGCGAGCAGGTGCTGGCGCAGCAAAACGCCATTATACAGCTCGATATTCTGTCTGGCCTTATCACCAGCGATAAGATGCGTGATGCCATCAATGAAGGCTTTGATGCTGCCACCCAGGGCAAGCAGGATGCCGCCATGAAGGCCAATATTGCCGCCTTTATGGCGCTGTTTGATGCTGAAATCAAACCCGGCGATCGCTTTATACTGCAAACCGCTACCGATGGCGTAATAGCGGTGAAAAACGGCGTCGCCCAGCCAAAAATCGGTGATACCGACTTTGCCAGAGCACTGTTGAATATCTGGCTTGGCGACAAACCCGCCCAAAAAAGTCTGAAGCAAGAAATGCTGGGGCTTTGATGGCGCTGCAATAACGCCGCTGCAAAAACGAAAAAGGGACCT
>NZ_JBFKLW010000045.1:0-34328 GCF_041630135.1 Shewanella sp. | reverse complement strand
GTCGTTGTCGTCATCGGTATCGGCATTGTTGCCTATGCCGTCGAGGTCGGTGTCTACAGACTCAGCAGCATCCAGCGGGAAGGCGTCTTCTGTGTCCAATACCCCATCGTTGTCGTCATCGGTGTCGGCATTGTTGCCGATGCCGTCGGCATCTGTATCGACAGATTCGCTGGCATCCAGCGGGAAGGCATCTTCGCTGTCCGGGACATTGTCGTTGTCATCATCGGGATCGGCGTTGTTGCCTATGCCGTCGAGATCCGTATCTAGCCATTCGGCGGCATTAAAGGGGAAGGCATCGGCCACATCCGCAACACCGTCGTTGTCATCGTCGGTGTCGGCATTGTTACCTATGCCGTCGAGGTCCGCATCCAGCCACTCGGTGGCATCCAGCGGGAAGGCATCGGCTGCATCCAACACGCCATCGTTGTCATCATCTGTGTCGGCATTGTTGCCAATGCCATCGAGGTCGGTATCGACAGATTCGGTGGTATCCAGGGGGAAAGCGTCTTCGCTGTCTGGGACATTGTCATTGTCATCATCGGTATCAGCATTGTTGCCAATGCCATCGGCATCGGAATCCAGCCACTCGGAAGCATCCAGCGGGAACGCATCATCACTATCGGCAACGTTATCACCGTCATCGTCCTCATCAGCGTTATTGCCTATGCCGTCAAGGTCAGTATCTAACTGCTCGTTTGGATCATTAGGGAACGCATCGCTGTTATCACCGACGCCATCACTGTCGCTATCAGCCGTTTCGGTGGCATCGTTCGGGAAGGCATCTTCGCTATCAGCGACACCGTCACCATCAAAGTCACCGGCATACACATACTCAATGGCGCCAATATCCATTTGCGGATAAATCGGTCCGCCGTCTTCTACCGGATTATCCGGGTTGTAGGGGCCCATCACGCGGGCATTACCGAGCAAATCAACTGCGTCTGCTGGAAGTTCACCCGTCTCAGCGGCTTCGATATTGGCACTGCCCGGCACCGGCCGGTAATCGCCGCTTTCCGGATCGGCCAGTTCAACATAGCCGGTTGAGGTAATACCGCATTCGCTATCTTCTACCCAGCTGGCGGTTTGTTGCTCCCAGGTGTCAACATTACACACGGTTGAGCCATTCGGACCTTTTAACAGCAAGCTATTACGCAGTTGGGCACTGCCGGTGCTGCCCACAGACATAACGCCGCCTTCACTGTTATAAACAGTGCTGGAAAACAGCGCGATTTGGCCACTTGCGGTAACTAGCGCAGGGGCAAGGCCACTCACATTGGCCACCAAACTGTTCTCCAGATACAACTGCACGTTGTTGCCGCTAATAGCCGGTGCAGTCATATTTTCAATCAGTACATAATCCAGGTTCAGAAACATACTGGAACGTACATGAATAGCACTGGCCTGACGTTGCATATCCAATTCGGTTTCAATATTCAAGTTGGTTGCCGCGTTGTATGCCTGGCCAGCGCCATTGCGTAATGTTAAACCTTTTAAATGCGGGAACTGCGTATTGAGCATCCTATCTGTTATCGCCGCAGCAAAGATGGTATTTGCGTTCTGGCCGTCAATGACAACCTCTCTGTTACCATCGATTTGCATCCCTTTGGTGATCACCAAGGGACTCTCCAATTGAATCGTCATGGCGCCATTGAAGCTAATCTTGTTTAAATCACCGTAAGGATCGCTGGCACACAGGTCGGCCATGGCCTGACGCAATGTACCAGGGCCGCTGTCAGCATTGCTGGTTACTGTAATTGAATGTGCAGTACAGGCCTGGTAAGGGTCATCATCCCAGCGGAAAGTCGCCACCACCACATCACCTGTTTCGAGACTGGTTTGCAGACCAGGTTTGTTCTCAACCGCATAGAGAAAATCAAGCACCCCGTCATTGTCGCGATCGGTATCCAATTCATCGGCAATGCCGTCATTATCGAAATCAGGTAAATCACCATAGATTGTTGGCCGTGGGTCGATGCTATCAACTACCCCATCACCATCAGTGTCGGCATTGAGCGGATCTGAGCCCAAAGTGATTTCGTCGTCATCACTTAAGCCATCGTTATCATCATCGGTATCGGCATTATTGCCAATGCCATCACCGTCCGTATCTAGATATTCGCTGGCATCTTTTGGAAAGGCATCTTCCCAGTCATATTTACCGTCATTGTCATCATCGTTATCTCTGTTATCTCCTATACCATCAGCGTCAAAATCCGCCTGAACGGTAACGACGGGAGAGCACACTTCAAAGCCATGCACGTTTTCCAGTGTGCGTGGGGTAACGCAAAAACGCACCTCTGTGTCACCCACAATATTTTCTATTAACATTTGCTCTTTAGCGGTCGAACCGGATAAATCAAGCCATTGACCATCTACCCGATACTGCCATTGATACAGGCTGTGGGATTCAACATCATAGTTACCGCTGCCAGGCGCAAAGTAAGAGTAATTCCCAAATAACGGTCGCCCGACAATAGGCGCTTGAACACCCTGCTCAGTTTTAATATGAACGTCTGTGACATAGGGCAGTTTGCCGACATAATGCCAATCGCCACAGCGTTCAATATCCAGATACGTCATACACATGGTCACATAGTTATTCCCATCTGCATGCTGTGCCTGATAACCAAATACATCTGTCGCTATGGTGATGGCGTCATCTATGGTGCCTGTCGCGGAGCGAACCCAGCGAAAATGGGTCGCATCGGCTGCCCAGATAACATTGGCAAACAGGTAGTCGCCATCACGCAGTCGTTTAGTCAATGGGCTAACAAAGGGTTTTACCCATAATTTAAAGCCGATGTCACGCCAACCTTCCCATTCAGAAACGAGTGATGGCACTCTGATCATGGCTTTATTGATGGTTTCAAAGTTCCCCTTATCGCCTAAAGGTAATCTAAAAAACTCCACCACCTCTTCAGGGATAGGGCCGTCACAGGAGTCACACCAAAATTCAGTGGCATAGGCCATCAGGTTGGTTGCATGCAGCATCCAGGTTTGCGCGGTTGGACCTGAGTTAAAGGCGTTATAAAATAATGAATTTCTTCCGTAGTAACCCGTGTTCCAACCGTAATCTTCGGTCGGCAACGAATCTTGATACAGGTACTCGACCGTTTGCTCAGAAGCCCATTTGGGTGCGGCCAGACTTTCAGCAAAAAAGTTGCTGTCACGCAGTGCAAAATCATGATTTACAAATATTTCCTGAGCCAGATCCACTTCAGGAAGATGGCCCCAGCCGCTATAATCAATAAGGTATTGGTAAGCAATCGACGCATCCCACAGCAGGTCGTTGTTGTCGATAATACCTTGGCCCGGCAAATAATCGGTACAGGCTGTGCGCACGCTATCAAAGGTGCAGCTGTTGAAATGGTAGAGTGCAAACCAATGCCAATGGCTGTCACTGCCAAATATGACGTGATCCCAGCCTCGGTCGGCAACAAAATTGGGGTGCATTTGAGCCAATGCACCTGTAATAGCTGCGCCACTGCTATCCACCGTCGGATGAACGATGTCGGCTTCCAGTACCTTCTCCCAATCCCATCCTTCAAATTCTGAGTACAGAGTGCGTTCCATTTGCAGTGGATCGAAATTTGCGTTGACATAAGGAATACGCGGCGTTTCAAAGGTGCTGCGGCTGAACATGTCTACCGGCATGCTGAGGTAGGCACAAAAGTTTTGCACATCGTCGTCTTCAGCGCAGGCTGCCTTGTTGAATAAGGGGGAGGTGGCAGCGCTGTGTGGGAAGTTGCGGAAATTGGCTAAGGGTACTGTGAGGTAGCTGCCTCCGCGAATATTGGTGCTGGTGTCTTCGACATAATGAAAGTCGTTTTCCAAGGCGGTGAGATTACCCAGCACCATAAAACCAATGCGGCCAGCATAAACGGTATCGGACGTAGTGGCTTCCACGCCATTTTGCTGCATCAAGCGCAATCCTATGCTGTCGAAATCACCCACACCGCTGGTGACTGTCGCTCCCTGGTACACCTCCATATTGAATAACTGACGAAAGCCTAAACTGTTTTTAAACAGCATAGGGCGCTGCAGCTGCGCTACCGTCACAGCATCAGTAAAGCTGGCGCCCAGTTCAATGGTTTTACCGCTAAAGCCGGTATGCTTAACTTCAGCGCTTGAAATCAGCAGCATTCGGCCATCCGCCAACCGGTGCCAGCCTTCTTCTGCAACCAAATAATGCACCTTGGCACCTGTTAAATCGGCAGCGAAACTATCAGTTTGGCGCACATCAAACAGGAACTGATTGCCATGGGTAATAGGGGCGGTTGGAACGATACTGACGCCGTTGTTGAGGTTTGGGTCTTCGAAGCTGACAAATACCACGGGTCTGGCATAAACACGCTGAGTCCAGAGGTCGGCAATCTCATTGTTGGCACCAATGGTCAAAGTGCCTGATTCCGCCGGAATCCCCAGCAGCGCCGGCGCACCGTTAAACTGCATAGCAATCGCAGTCACATCTGGTGTGTTGGAACCGTCATTGGTGGCGAAGCCCCACTCACCGTTGCCTTGAGTAATAAAGCCCGGCTTGGACGGATTTATCGCCTGCAAAAACACCAGATTATCGACGTCATTGACCACTCCGATATCTTTGGCACTTCCAGAAAAGTTGACTGATTGTTTTGTCAGGCTGGCGGCGAACAGGCTGTGAGAGCTGCACAGACCCACAACCAAGGCCATTGTTAACAAGCGCTTCATGCTGCATTTCCTTGCATAGAATTATCTACCCTGCAGTTAAACAGGCAAATGTGCAGGAAAAATGCAGAATGTGGCGAATGGTCTGGAAAATATGTGCCGTGGCGCTGTTGGTCTGGCCGGGGGAGAAGCCGGTGGTGGCGAGTGTATAAATTTGGCGGGCTTTTACTTGGTCAGAGACGCACTCTTGGCAAATCAGTGGCCAGTCAGGCTCAGTCCGCCTGTGCCGGCAGGGTGATCACCATGCGCAGGCCACCCAGAGGAGACTGGCTGGCATGGATTTGCCCCCGGTGCGCCTGAATGATGGACTTGGCCACGGATAAGCCCAGACCTGCGCCACCTGTGTCGCGGCTGCGGGAATCCTCCAACCGGTACAGGGGCTCAAACAGGCGCTCATGCTGGTCTGCTGCCACGCCGGGAGCACTGTCCTCCAGGGTGATAACTATGGCATCACCATGGCGACAAAGGCTGAGTCGAATACTGCCCGGCGCTTGGGTATAACGCAGGCTGTTTTCCATCAACTTGCCGAGCGCCAGCTCGAAACTTGCTTCGTCCAGAAGAGCAGGGCAGGGAGGATGGCTGTGGACAAGATCCAGCTTGAGCTGCAAGCCCCGGCTGGCGGCTCTGTCCTGAAAACGGTTTATCCAACCGGACAGGAAATCATGTAATTCCACCCGTACCGCATTACCGTCGAGCCGGGTTTGGTCGAGCTTGCTGGCGCGGGACAGGTCCGAAATGAAGGCATCCAGTTGCTGCATGTGCTTGAGCAGCCCCTCGATATTGGCACTGCTCGGTGCCATGACCCCATCCTGCATGGCCTCCAGTTTCATTCTCAGCACACTGAGTGGGGTTCGCAGTTCATGGGATACATCCGTAAGCAGCTTCTGCTGTTTGACCAAGGTGTCGAGCATCAGGGCATTGCGATCCTGCAGCAGCCTCTCAGACTCTGCATGGGATTTTTTCAGCTCAAGGTGGGCCTGGTTCAGGGTCAGCTCGCTGAAATAACAGGTGAAAACCATCACCAGGGAGGCCAGCACAAAACGGATCAGGCTGACCTGATCCCAGGCGCCCGCCTGCCATTGCCCCAACTGGCTGAATGCCATAGCAAACAGCACCAGATAAAACACCGCCACCAGAGATGCACCCAAGGCGCGGCCATTGAGCATGAACACAAATACCGGCAGGAAAAAGGTCCAGATCAAACTGAATTTTTCCGCCTGCCCCTGCCAGGCCAGCGCCCATAAAAACAGCATCAGAACGAGGCTGACCAGCAGGGAGGTGGACTTGAGGATGTTGAGTTGTGCCCCATTGCACTGTTTGTTATGGGCCAGGGCATCAGTATCCTGCGCGACTTGGGGAGCATCCGGCCAGTGGCCATTCTGGGGATTATCCCCATAGGGAGTCTGGTGGGGTAAACGATGGCTCAGGCGCAGGCGAATATAGGCAAACAGGCAGGCCGCCAGGGCGCATAAATCCAGCGCGGCAATCTGCCACATGCCCCTGAATTGGTTGTAAATCGCAAAAACACTGAGTAGCAAAATGATGGTCAGCAGCAGGCCATTGAGCACCAGTTGCCGACGTTTCAGGGCGATGCCATTTAAGGATTCGGTCTCACTGAATAACCGGATATCGCGTAAAAATTGGAACATGTTTCCCCCTGACTCTACATCTTTGGCGATGAGACTTTGCCGTTATGCCAAATAAGACCACAGGATTGTGCAGCAATTATGCAGTTTTCGCTGGGTTTCACCGCTGGATTGCGTTAATGGCTGCAGGGTCTTTTAGCCTTCGAAACGATAACCCAGGCCATAGATAGAGCGGATCATCTCCTGCTCTGTATTAAGGCCGGCGAGCTTTTTACGCAGATTACGAATATGGCTGTCTACTGTCCGGTCCGACAACACCCTGAAGTCACTGTAGAGCAAATCCAAAATCTGGCTGCGGGAATAAATACGGTTTGGCTGGCTGTAGAGCAGGTTAAACAGCCTGAACTCCAGTGCCGTCAGCACAACAGTCTGGCCGCCAAAGCTCAGGGATAAAGCTGATTCATCTACCTTGAGGCTGGGGCCCGCGGCAGTGAGTTTGCCGTCGAGCCGGCGCAGCACAGCCCGCACCCGGGCGGTCAGCTCTCGGGCACTGTAGGGTTTGCACACATAGTCATCTGCGCCGGTATCAAGCCCGAGCAGGCGGTCCACCTCTTCTACCCTGGCGGTGGTCATAATGATGTAAAGCTCTGAAAAGACTCTGAGTTCCTGGCAAATGCTCAGGCCATCCTTACCCGGCAGCATCAAATCGAGCAGCACTAGGCTGGGCTTGTCTGATTTCACTGCCTCGACCACGTCGCTGCCGTCATGAAATACACGGGTTTCCAGACCTTCAGTCTGCAAATACATCTGCATCACTTCGGCGATGTTCTTTTCATCTTCTACGATAAACACCTTGTGGGTCATGGCGGTCTTTTGTCACCTGTAAGCTGTGTTAAGCGCTGCGCTCAGACGCATCGGTTATGGACTCAGTGGCTGGCAAAGAGGGCTGCTTGGCCGATATGGGGATACTGAGCGGCAATCGTATTTCAATGGCGACCCCACCCAAAGGCGAGGGGGAAGCCGCTATAGAGCCGCCGTGGGCGCGGACAATTGACTGGCAAATCCACAGCCCAAGCCCCGAACCAGATGCCGTCTCTGCCTTGTCGGCGTCCCCAGTGTTGCTGGCCCGGTAAAGCCGGTCAAACAGGCGCTCATATTCCTCGGCGGCAACCCCGGGGGCTGAGTCGTCGATGCGAAGTGTTACCCAGGCTTGCTGCGATGCGCCCGAGATCTGGGGCTCTTGGGGAAGATGAGACGGCGACATCGCCAGTGACAGCTGTACCTGGCCGCCATGGTTTGTGTATTTGTAGCTGTTTTTCAAAAGATTACCCAAAACCTGTTCCAGTCGTGCCTTATCCGCAAACACGGCTGGCTCTGGCAACAGCTCAGGCTGACAGTTGTTGGAGAAGCTAACCCTGATCCCTTTTTGTGCCATAAGAGGGCGGAAGCCGGTTATCTGCTCTTCAATCAGTGGCAAAAGTTTGAGGTGCGCCTTACTTATGGCAAGGTTTGTTCCTTCTTCTGCAGACAGCTGCACTATGTCGCCCACCATGCGATTGAGATTGCCAAGGCTATTAGCCATCGACTCAAAGGTGGCATCGGAGCTTTGCAGCAAACCATCCTGCATGGCCTCCAACTGCACTTTAATCATGGCCAGCGGCGTGCGAAGGTCGTGGCCAACTTCAGCCAGAATTCGGTTTTTTTGCTCCATTAATTCTGACAGCATTTCAGCCTTTCTTAGGGCATCGCGATGCTCAAACTGCGCCAGTTGCTGGGCACGCGCGCGAGCCAGGCGCCAGCGGAACAGACCATACAACAACGCCAGCAGCAGCGTCGCCATCAGCAGCTGAAACCACAGGGTTTGATAATATTTTGGTACTTTACTGACATTCAGTAACAGCTCCGGTCCCCAGTCGCCGCCGTGCGCCCGCGCCTGTAAGTGCAGGCGGTACTCCCCGGGCGGCAGAGCCGTGTAGCGTGCAAGACGCATATCCTCAGGCGCAGCCAGCCAGTCGTTGTCGTAGCCATCGAGACGATAGCGGTAATCCACCTTACCCAGGCTGCTGGCATCGGGGCTGGCAAAACGCACCGAGAAGCGTTGGTCCTCGGCACCGACCACTAACTCTGGCGCCAGGGGATCGAACGGCATATCGACACTGCCAAGCTGGATGTGGGTAATGGCGACAGTGGCGTCAGGGATTGACCGTGGGCGGGCTTTGGTGCTTATCAGCTGCATGCTGTTGTTGCTGGCATAGGCGAAACTGTGGTCATCGAGAAGTGGGCTGCTGCGGCTCCAGCCGAGGTCAAGCGCGCCTTCACGCTCACCAAACTGCGCCAGCAGCAGGCCATTTTCATCCAATAAATGCGTGTTACCCAACCAAAGCTGTCCCGTTGGCAATGCCACTAATCTGGCTGGCTGTATCATCTGGGCTGTGATGTCGTTGGCAAAGGGGCTGAATCTCAATACGGCAACATTCTTGTCAGACCCCGAATTCTTGTCAGCCCCCGAATTCTTGTCAGACCCCGAGGCTGACATTGGTTCGGGCGTAGCTGTGATTTTCTCCAGCTCGCTGCTGCTCAGTCTGTCTATGCCTTCTGGATGGGTGATTAGCAGGTTACCCTGACTATCGCCAAGGATTTGATTTATCTGGTTGTGGCGCAAACTGCCTTCGGTTGCCTGTTCGCGGCTGAAGAGATTGACAGTGTCAGCACCCGGCATCACCAATCCCAGTCCACCCTGGGTGCCAACCCAGAGCCGATTTTGCGCATCAAGGTAGAGGCAGCGAACGAAGCTGATAAAGCGGCTGCCGTCGGCATTTTTAAGCGGCGACATACTCAGGTTGTCCAGAGATACCCTGACCAGCCCCCGGTCAGTGCCGGCCCAGAGTTCCTGCTCTTGTCCAAGGGCAAGGCTTTTCACGAACACACCGTCATTTTTGGTGAGCGGCAATTGCAGTTCGTTACGCCAATGGCCATCGGCGCTGGTGGTGATCAGATTGCCACTGTCGCCCCCAAACCAAAAGTTGTCCTGCTGGTCTTTTATGGCCGCAACCAGCAGTTTTTGTTGAATTTTTATATCATCACTGAAGGGGGCTGTGAGGCCGGTGCTGAGATTAACGCGGCTTGCCTGTTGCTCGGTCAGTACCAGGAGTTCATCCGCACCCAGATTAAGCAACTGATGGATATTGGATGAGAACAGCTCTTTCAGCGCGGGTGCAAAACGGTCAATCAGCGAGAAGCCCTGGGCCTGAGGCGGATGGAATTGCAGCCCTACGCCCAGCACCCCCAGCCACAGGGTGCCCGAGGGTGAGCTTGTTATCGAATACACCACATCGCCCGCAAGCCCATGATGGTCAAGCAGGTTTCCCTGTAGATGTTTGATAAGCTTGCCGGTTTTGCCGTCGCGCAGCTCCACGCCTTTGGTGCCGCTGAGCCAGATGCGGCGACTGCCATCGGCTTCCAGGGTTTCGGCAATGCCGGTGTTGATGACCTTGTGGGCGGCATTGCCTTCGTCTTGATCAAGTTGCAACACCAGCCCTGAGTCGGGGCTTAAGATGTAGGAGCCCTGATTCTGGCTGGTAAGCCACAGGCGGTTGTCGCTGGCAAGATACAGCCTGCGCAGTACCACCCTGTGCAGCATCTCCCCTTCATTGGCAAATAGCCTGAAACCGGCGGCACCCTTATCCATATTGGCCAGTCCCATGGCGGTAGACAGCCAGAGTTTACCCTCGGCATCGAATTCGATATCCAGCAGGTAGTTGTGATAACGGTCGTCGGGTTTATCGAGGGAAAGATAAGGGGTGAACTGCGCGCTCTGTTCGCTCCAGCTGTCCAGCCCCCGGTCGTGGGCAAACCAGAGTTTGCCGTTGCGGTCTTTTTTAATGGCATTGACCTGGCTGCCACCTATGCTGCCCGACATCTCTGGGTTTCGCGCAAAATGGGTTGCCTGCCAGGTGCTTAAGTCGACCCGGTAGACGCCTTGCGTCATGGTGCCAATCCACAAAATCTGGCCATCGGCAAGCAAGGCGCGCACATGCAGCTTGGACAAATCCAGCTTGTTTGCACTTTCAAGTAGCTGATATTCATAACCATCAAAGCGGAATACGCCTCTGCGGGTGCCTACCCAGATAAAGCCCTGTTGGTCGATTTCCAGCTTGAGAACTTCTTTGCCCGGGAGTTTGTGATTGGCTTCAACCTGAAACAGCGGCGGAGTAAGAAAGGATGAGTCAATGGCTTGGCTTTGAAAGCTGATGGCAAAGGCAAACAGCATCGCCAGTAAATGCCAACAATGGCGCACGCCAGCGCTTATCGAGTGGCTGAAAAACCGTGCTGAGGGCTGCGGGCTGCGGCGCATTCTGAACTGCGGGATCACCAGTGGTTCTCTTTGAGCCAATGAGTTGAGACGCGTTATTGTTAACGGCAAGGGTATCTTGTTAATGAAGACGGGAAAAGCCTTTAGCGCAAATGCCCGCTAAAAAGGCCGATTAACTGAGTGAATCGCATAAGGTTTCACCAAGCCCCCGATGGCTTGGTGAACCTGCCAGAGACTTGGTGAATCGTGTCAGTTGCTTGGTGAATCCTCATAGCATCTTGCTCATAAACAGGCTGTGGGGGTCTTCGCGGTAATGACCAAAGGGGGCGCACATCTCAAAGCCGTGGGCCAGATACAGCCGCTGGGCCGGCAAAAAGTATTTGGCGGTGCCGGTTTCCAGATACAGGCGGGTAAAGCCGAGGCGGCGTGCTTCCTGCTCAAGATGCATCAGCATGGCGTGGCCAAAGCCGCGGCCGCGCAGGGAGCGGCTGGCGCGCATCGACTTGATTTCGCCGCTGTGTAAATCCAGCTGCCTTACCGCACCGCAGGCGGCGAGGGTGTCGCCCTGCCACAGGGTATAAAAACGGATATCCCCTTGCTTGAGCCGGGCCAGGTCAAGCGCGTGCACGCTGTCTGCGGGGGAGTTGTCGTACATGTCTTCCAGATGTTCGTGCAGCAATCTGGCCACCGCCGGGTGGCTTAAGTCATCAAGCTTGAAATTCATCTGCAACGTTCCTCATTCAGCTAACCCGGCTGAATGCAGCAAAGCTTGTGCCTTTTCTCAGTGTTTTGAAATCTAAGCCGTTTTCTTTTTTTCAGCGATAATTTGGCACCCAGATGGAGCACGTTGCACCCAAAGAGTGCAAGGTGCTGCCTCGAACCGGTCAGGGCAGCAGAACAGTCGCTGGCTCATGGCAAGCGCGGCTGTACCGGAAATATGCCGCGCGCAGCGGAATTGTTGTTGCTGGAATGTTTATGAAATGTGGCGTCGTTGGTTATAGTTACTTTCTCTGAGATAGAACCGGACAGATGATAAATAAGGCGGACTTGCCATGTTTAAACGATATATTGCCCTGGCATTGCTATTGATATGCCCAAGCACCTTCGCTGCCGTTATCGGTGACCCTGAGCAGTTTGAATGGACCTTTCATCCAGCCTCTGCCACCAATCCTGAGCCCTATTACAGCGGCACCATGGTAATGGGTGAGGGCAGTTTTTTAATTGGTTCAGACACCATTACCACCCGCGCCTATGGTCAGGAAGGTCGGGGGCTGAGCATTCCCGGTCCCACCATGGTAATGAGCCCGGGTAACAAGTATGTGCTCAGATTCAAAAACACGCTGCCGTATCAGCCCAAGGAGGCGGTGCACAACGTCTTTAAAGACCCCAACATCAGTAACCTTCACACCCATGGTTTGCACATTTCCGGCATGAGCCCGGGAGATGATGTCTCCCGCTCCTTCGAAGGGGGCTTTGGTGGTGATTTTGTTTACGATATTCCGGCAGATCATATGGGGGGCAGCTATTGGTACCATGCCCATCACCATGGTTCGACCTATTTGCAAGTGTCCGGCGGTGCCTTTGGCATGCTGATCATTGACGACAGTAACGATAATCTTCCGGCACCGGTGGCCAACATGAGCGAGCGTCATCTGGTATTGGGTTATCTGGATCCTGCGGTGGCCGGCACCGGCGGTGACACCCTGATCAGTGGCACCCTTGGCTCCACCTGGACCATTAATGGTTATAAAGGGGGCACACTCGAGATCCCGGCCAATACCTGGCAGCACTGGCGTATATTGCTGGCTGACCGAGACGCCAAAGAAAAAACCGTCGCTATTGGCAGTGGCTGTGAGGCCATGTTGCTGGCACGGGATGGGGTGTGGCGTACCGTGGCACCCAGGTCTCTGGCTTCAGCCAGCCTCAGTATCACGGGGGCATCCCGCGCGGATTTGGCGGTGCGCTGTCAGTCATCGTCAACGCTCAGCGTCGGCAATACCAAAGTGGCCGATATTGCGATTGCCGGGACAAGCGACACCAGCGTGCATCCCTTTGCAGCCGATGGCAGCAGTTGGTCCGCCCGTCGTCCAGCGTATCTGGCGGATTTGCGCGCCTTGCCTGTGGCCAATAAAGAAGTGGTGAAAATGGGGGCCAGAACCATCAACGGCAGCAAGTTTGACCATATGGTGCCTACGTTTTCGTTATCGCCTGTCGGGGTGGAGGAGTGGCAGTTGCAGGGTGCAGCCATGCATCCATTCCATCTGCACATTTATCATGTGCAAATGATGGGGGCCTGCGGCGACTTTGAGGACGGTGAGTATTACGATGTGGTTTCCGGCAATTGCACAATCCGCTTTGACCTGAACAGCAACAGATCCAGTGTGTATCAGGGCCGTACCATAATGCATTGCCATATTCTGGAGCATGAAGATCAGGGGGCCATGGGCTGGGCCAATGTACTTGGCGGCATGGGCGCTCCCACATTCCCTGCGGACGCCGACGGCAACTTTGATGATTATTTCCAGTTTGACAGCGGCACAGGCCCAAGTGTGCCGGCAGCACCTTCAGGGCTGATGGCCACTACGCTGTCGGCGAGCCAAATTCATCTTACCTGGCTGGATAACAGCAGTGATGAAACCGGCTTTGTGCTGGAGCGCTCGGGCGGTGACGGTAACTTTGCGCCTCTGGTCAACCTGGCGCCTGACAGTGTAAGCCATACCGACAGCGGTCTTATGCCTGCAACCACCTACGAGTACCGACTTGCCGCTGTGAATGCCGCTGGCAGTTCGGCTTATTCCAATGAAGTCCGGGCCAGCACAGATGCTTCCGAACCCGGCAGTCGCCTGGTGCTTGGCAGTCTGAGCGTGTCATTGCTCGATGCCGGTCGCGGCCAGAAGCGTGGCCAGGCACTGGTCAGGGTACTGGACGATATGGGCAACCCGGTTGCAGCCGCGCGGGTCAGCGGCTATTTCAGCGGTGACATTAACGAAAGCCTGGTCTCAGACGATACTTCGGCTAACGGCGAGACTGTGATTATTTCACAGACATCCATCAAGCGTCTGAACAACCTCAGCTTCTGTATCACCGACATCAGCCATAACAACCTGGAATCACTCAGCGCCGCACCCGGCGAACTTTGTGCCAGTCTCTGACGGATTAAGCTGCTGACTCGCAAACACCGGGTTAGCAGCTTGCAAACTATCGGCAGTAAAATTGTAATGCCTTGTTTATAAAAGATTAAGCAAGGCATTTGTTCATCATTCATTAAGGATGTGTCCCCCACACTTGGCCAAACGACGCGCCGCACCCTTTGCGGAGGCGATTTCCCATGGCAAAGGAGACATCCATGACTGTGAAACGTACTTTATCAACTGCTGCCGCCCCCTTGCTGCTTGGTCTCGGTGCTGTGTCTGCATCGGCCAATGCCGCCGATCTGGCCCTTGAGTTAAATGACGAGCGGGCGTCCATCGCCCTTGGTGGCCATATCACCCCTAACGCCAAACTGGAGGCGGAATATCTTTATGTGGATGGCGGCAGCCAGCTGTTGCAGGGGGCTATGCTGTTTACCCACAATGCCGGTCGCCATCAGTTTGAATTTGGCCCCATGGCCTCTCGCGTGTGGATGGATAACAGCCCCAATGGCAGCATGGTGTCGCTGGGCGGCAACTACCAGCTGGCGCTGGGTAATGGTTTGTCGGTTAAAGCGTCCGGCTTTATCAGCCCATCGGTGCTGAGCTTTTCGGGCATTGATGGTCATTACCAATGGAGTTCGGCCGTTGGCTACAACCTGAACCCCAATCTGGGATTTGAGTTGGGTTACCGGCAAATACATATCAGATACGATGATCAGCGCAATGTTGATTTGGAAAATGGTTTTTATCTGGGCGCTAACTTCCGCTTTTAATGGCTGATGTTGGCAGCCGATAAAAAAGGCCGCAGGGTTTGCCTGCGGCCTTGTGTTTTCAGCTGAACGCCCGGGCTTTGACAGCCGTTCGGTCTGGACTCAGCGCAAATGGCTCACAGCGCCTTTAAGCGCACTGCCGCGCCGCCACCTTCGGCCAGATGCAGGCTGAGGGTATCGCCCCTGCGTACGGTTTGCTTTTTAATATCCATCTCGTAGGGGCGCCATTTCCATTCGGCGTCTTTGCCGTCCTGATAAATCTGCGCCTCAAAGGTTTTGCCCGGCTCGAGGAAATCCAGCTTCACCGTCACATCCCGGGCATTTTCATCGGTCACGGCGCCCAGATACCAGTCGTTGCCGCTGTACTGGCGTGCCTTGCGCTCTTTACGGGCCATCACCACAAAGTCACCCACCTCACCATCGAGGGCAATACTCTGCTCCCAGTCGGTGGGTACGTCTTTGATAAATTGAAAGGCGTCCGGGCGTGTTAAGTAGTTCTCGGGCAGGTCGGCCGCCATCTGGATGGGGCTGTAGAGCACCACATACAGCGCCAGCTGCCTGGCGAGGGTGCTTTGGGGGCGGTTTGTGCTGTCACCAAGGCCATTAAAGCCCATATCGAAAATGCCGGGGGTAAAGTCCATGGGGCCTGCCAGCATGCGGGTGAACGACAACATGGCAATGTGCTCCGGTGGGTTTGGCGGCGTGCCCCAGGCATTGTATTCCTGACCACGGGCACCCTCGCGGGCCAGCCAGTTGGGGTAGGTGCGGCGCAGCCCCGTGTCCTTGATGGGCTCGTGGGTGTTGATGCTTATCCGGTATCTGGCGGCGGTTTTCACGTTATCCAGATACTCACCCACCATAAACTGGCCATCGTGCCACTCAAAGCGCTCAAGGCCGTTTTCATCGATGCGTTTGATATTGCCGCCATCGGCCACATAGCCGGTTTTTACCTGGGCAACGCCCATCTGTTGATACAGGCTGAAGGCACCGTCCCACTGTTTGCGGTAGTTGCTGACGCTGCCGGAGGTTTCGTGGTGGCCAATCAGTCTGGCGCCCACCTCGCGGCCATAATCGGCAATGGCCCTGATATCAAAATCGGCAAAGGGCTGGGTAAAGCTGAACAGATCGCCATTGTGGAACCAGTCGCCGTCCCAGCCGATATTCCAGCCTTCCACCAGTACCCCATCAAAGCCATTGTCGGCGGCAAAGCGCAGGTATTTTTTGGTTTCAGCTGTGGTGGCGCCATGCCTGCTACCGCTGCCCCAGGTGTTTTTATTGATGTGCATGCCCCACCAGATACCCACGTATTTGCCGGGCTCGACCCAGGACACATCCCCAAGCCGGTTGGGCTCGTTAAGATTAAGAATAAGGTGCGAGTTAATCAGCCCAGTGGCCTTGGCCGCAATTTGCAGTGTGCGCCAGGGGGTGTTGAATTTGCCGTTGGTTTTGACCGCCACCCCATCTGACCAGGGGGTGAGCTCGGCAACAAAGGTGCCGGGTCGGCGCTGATTCAGGGTCATGGCGGCGTAATCCACCAGGGCTGCCTCGTGGATGGCAATATGCACCCCATCTTTGTTTTTTAAGGTAAAAGGCGTTTGCACCAGCGCCGCATCGGCAAGCTTGCTGTGCTGATAGAGATACTCGTAGCGGTTCCAGCCACGGCCGGGGATCCACCAGGCCTCGGCCGTGTCGGCATCCTCAATGGCAAACTCGGTGAGCTCGCGGCCTATGTTCAGGGGCACATTGGCATTGACCTCGTAGCGAAAGCCCACGCCATCGTCAAAGGCACGAAAGCGCACCCTGTAGGCTTGTTTGCTGTCTGGGTGAGTGAAGCTCACCAGCAGCTCGTTGTGCTTATCTTCAATGATACGCGCCTCGCCCCAGGGCTGCTCCCAGCTGCTGTCTACCGTTGTCCTTTGGCTGTCTGTGATATCAAAGCCGCCGCGAAAGTTGGCGGCATTGGTGAAATCAAACCCCAGTCTGGAAGCGCCAATCACCGGCTTGCCCTGAAACAGCACGGCGTAGTGGGGGGCATCTTCATCGCTTACCCTAAGTTCAATCCCGCCATTGGGGGACTTGAGGCTTAAGGTTTTGGCCTGCAATGGCAGGCTGGCGGCAAGAGCCAACAGCAGCAGTGAACAGCGCATTTATCATTCCTAGTAAGGTGTCTTTTTATTTGTGACCACCTTAGCGAAGGTGTGCGCCGGGGGACATAAGCTGCATACGTATTCAGCCCGGCAGACGTCAGTGCCCACAGCGAAAGCATGGCATCGCCTTGCGGCTAGCGTGCCCACAGCGAAGTGCCCACCGCGCAAGTACTGCGAGAGCAGTGCCTACAGCGCCAGTACCGCGACAGCAGTGCCTACAGCGCAACTACTGCGAGAGCTTTGCCCACAGCGACAGCAGTGCCCACAGCCTGGTTAGCGCCCGGGCTGCTCTGATGGGTGCTGTGTAAGTCAAAGGTTGGGTTTTCAGGCAGAATTTACGGCCTTGCCCAATCTCAACTCAAATAGTGCAGGCGATTGTTGTATAACAGGAATCTGTATTTCAGGACTGGTATTTCAGGACTTCTATTTCAGGATATGCATAGGCAATCAGGAGGCCAGCATGACTCAGCCACAAAGCGCCGCAACACTTTCTCACCCGGACAGCATTATCAAATCTGCCACAGCCGCCGTGCAGCGCGGTGTTGCCCGCGCCGACGGTAAACTCTGTTTAACCGAATCAGGCCTTGAATTTACCCCTTACAACAGCCAGTTTGGTCTGGGGCCTTATCAGCTCTCGCGCACCGAAATAGCCAAGGCAGAAAAGTGCCTCGGCAAAGGCGGGGGCTTTTTACCGGTAACATCCGATGCCATGCGCCTGACCATGAAAAACGGCGATACGCTGGAGTTCATTGTCGCCAATGTGCAAGACTGGATAAGTGCACTGAACGCGCTGGCAGCACCCGCCCCCCGCGGCTGAAGCGGATTTGCGGCTCAGCTGGCGTTGGTGCCGGGGTCGGGTGTTGGCTCCCGGCTATCCGACCCGGGTGCATTTTCTGCAGCCTGCTGCGCGGGCATGTCTGGTTCTGCCAGTGCCTGCTTGTCTGGCAAGCCTTTTAACAGATGGCTTAACAGTACCCGCTGAACCAGTGCCTCTGTGTCTTCCTGGGCACAATTGAGCACCAACCCGTATTGGGTCAGGTTATGTTCGGCATCAATAAATTGCTGATTTTTGATAATCACCGGCAACACAGTATTGTGTCCGTCCCTGTCGTCGGTAAAGTGCAGGCTGTATTCTTTATCGACACAGTCTTCCCCCAAATCCTTACCAATAAAAGCGCCGCCACCGATGGAAATATCGCAGATGTGGCCATCAGAGGTCCTGCCGGTGTTGTCAGTGGCTTTTAACCTTGCCGCGACATTCACCTGCAAGCGGCTGTGCTGTCGCAGCGCCAGCTGCTCCAGATCTTTTGGGTAGGTCAGCACAATCCAGTGGTACATGGCCGACATGATGCGCATGATGCTGCTGCGAAACGCAAACACATGGCCATTGGGGTCATCGCTGTTAAGCAACCTGACGATAACGCCCCGGTCTTCTTTAAGATAAGACTTTGCGGCCTGCCAATGCCGGTCGCTGCCACATTCAAGTATTACCGCCCGGCGGGAGTGTATGCCTATCAGCCGGGTACGCAGCCGGATTGGCTGGGTGGGGGTAAGCAATTGCAGATACACTTCCGTGTTGCAGGGAACAGTATCAAAACGTTCAAAGTCATCCGGGGTGGTGCGTGCCATCGTGGTTGTACTCATCCGCTGAGGTTTGGGCTGAAACTGAATAATAGCTCATAAATCAGTGGTATGGCGTGAGCAATTCGTCTAATTGTGCACTTCAGTGGCTTGCCCCGGAAGTGGACGATGCAGAACAGCACTTGCTTTGTCGGATGTCATGGTTGGGTATCAGCGCCGAGAGTTTGTATTCACATTCAACTTGCTGCGCCTGAGCGGGTGCAGTAGGATGATGTGAGTTTGTTTTTTTGGTTTTATTGCTATTTAAAACAATGGTTAAGGCTCGGCTTATATAGCAGTTTGCCGATATTCCTGTTTATGGCACCACGCCAATGGAATGCTCAGATGGCAGCAATGGATTGCAGATTTATACCCTTCCATTTCTCCCCCAAACGAGTTTTTCCAAGGCGTCGCCTTGAGCCGGTTTTGGTTTGTGATTGCTCGGGTTTAACCCTGCGGGTTGGTTGCTTTGACTAATCAGTGTGGTTTGTCGCTTTGCAAGCGACGGGAAGTCGTGGGTCTCCAACCCACACCCGGGGAAAGGGGGCCGATTCGACTGGCCCCCTTGTCCAATCCCCCAGCGACCCGCAACGAAGCGGACGACAACATGGATGTTGGAGGTAGAACAACGCAGGGAGCAGTTGTCGAAAGCCCCTTGGTAGTGTGAGCGCATTTGGCTACACGAGAGACTCGCATCCTGCTCGACCCTCGTGCCTCGACATCCTTGTCTCGGCAACGCCATGCGCTCAAACTCCCCGCGGCCGCTTCGAACGGGATTGGAGCAACCCTCAGCATAAGTGGTTTGAAGTGAAAGAGTAGTTTGTGTCCTCACTCTTCGCTGAACCTAAGAAGTAAGGAAGCAATGCAATGAAAATTGCCCAGATAGATATCCAAAACTTTCGAAAATTGAAGAGCTGCCGTGTAGAGCTGGCAGAGACGAATACAATTCTTGTTGGTGCGAACAACAGTGGCAAAACTTCAGCGATGGATGCGCTGATCATGTTCTTAAAAAAATCAAAGCGCAAAGAACTATCTACTACCGACATAACTCTATCCAATTGGGGCAGTATTGAACAAATTGGCATTGACTGGTCTAGTGTCGGCGAGGATCAACAACCTGATTTGACTCGAGATGCTTGGCGAAAACTACTCCCGTCGATTGATGTTTGGCTGGAGGTTGATGAGTCACAGATCCACTATGTCAGCCACCTGTTGCCAACTTTGGATTGGAACGGAGGTTTGCTGGGTGCTAGGTTGATTTTAGAACCCAAAAATCCTGAAGATTTATACAAAGCTTATATATCTGCACGCACGGCAGCTCAAAACACTGTGGCAATTCGTAAAGCGAAAAATGATAACAACAACTCGCCTTCTTTAGCATTGTGGCCAACATCAATGCGAGACTTTTTAAAGAGAAATCTCCATAGTTACTTCACGATCAATGCTTATGTATTAGATCCTGCTTTAGTTAATGGGACACCACAACCCTTCACTGAATACATGGAGGAAATGGACAGCGACCCGTTTGATGGTTTGTTTAAGATAGATATCATCAACGCACAACGTGGATTTTCAGATCCCAACTCAGGAGAAGGAATCGCAAATAGTGATCGACGTTTGTCAGCTCAGCTAAGAAGTTATTTTGACAAGCACCTCAATCCAAATGAGTTACCAGAAGAGAGCGACCTCGATGCCCTCGAAGCAATGGAGGCCGCCAGAATCGCGTTCGATGAAAAGTTGAAGAGTAGCTTCAGTAATGCGTTAGGAGAACTGGAAGGTCTTAACTACCCGGGTTTTAGTGACCCCCAGATTCTGCTCTCAAGCAAAGTGAATCCGTTAGAAGGCTTGAATCATGAGTCAGCGGTTCAGTTCAACGTATTGCGCGATAATGCTCCTTCTACAGAAGGGTTCTGCTTGCCGGAGAAATATAACGGACTCGGTTACCAAAACCTAATTTCAATGATCTTCAACCTCATTCGTTTCCGAGATGAATGGATGCGAGTAGGTAAAGCAAGCAAGCGCGAAGAAAACAGCAGCAAGCCCATTGAACCTATTCACCTTATGCTGATTGAAGAGCCGGAAGCTCACCTCCACGCACAAGTGCAACAAGTCTTCATTAAGAAAGCTTACAGTGTGCTAAGGGCCCACTCAGATCTTGGTGAAAAAAAGCAGTTCTCTACTCAGATGGTTGTGAGTACACACTCGAGCCATATTACTCATGAAACGGACTTCACAGGCTTGCGCTATTTCCGTAGAAATCCACTCGCAATTCTGCGAGAAGTCCCCTGTGCCAGCGTTGTAAATATGTCGACAATTTTTGGTATTGAGCGAAAACGGCAAACAAATGGGCAAGATACTGAAGAACAGAAAAGAATAGAGACCGCTCAGTTCGCAACACGCTATCTAAGAACAACACACTGCGACCTATTTTTTGCAGATGCGGCAATCCTGATAGAAGGTCCTGCGGAACGAATGCTGGTGCCTCACTTTATAAGAAACCATTATCCCGAACTGGATAGAAGCTATATTTCACTCCTTGAAATAGGCGGAAGCCATGCTCACCGTTTGCGGCCGTTAATTGAGGCATTGGGGATACCAGTTCTGATCATTACCGATTTAGATTCACTGGCAAAAAAACCGACTGGAGAAACAGATGCTAATGGTGACCCTAAGTTCAAGACAAAAAAAGCCAGGCCCCAAATAGGTCAAAATCAGCTAACTGGAAATGACACGCTAAAGACTTGGGCTCCAGGTAAAAAGGATTTGGATGAAGTCATTGGAGTTTCTTCAGTGCAGAAAACAGCAAGCTGTGGAAAGGTTCGAGTGGCTTATCCATCAATCACTTCTATTGTCTTCGCGTCAAGTGACGAACAACCAATAACGTCTGAATCAGCCATTCCCTACACATTCGAAGATGCTTTGGTATTAGCCAATATTCCGTTCTTCAAGGCTATGTCCGACGTAACAGGCCTTACGAAGAAAATGGCTGACTCAACTCAAAAGGCAACTCTCGAAGAAGCCTGTGACGCGATGTTTGACGCGTTGAGTAACAGTGCAAAAAAAGCAGAGATGGCGCTAGACCTGCTCTACTCTGCAGACCCAAGTACCCTTAAATCACCGTGTTACATAAAAGAGGGATTAGACTGGCTCAAAGCGACACTTGAGGAGTTGGCTCAACCTAAATCGACTCAGGAGGTTAGTTCATGACAGATATCGCCACTTCAGCTTCTATTGATGATGAAATCTATAATTGTCTTAACCTTGACGCCCCTAAAAGCTTTTTCCTATTTGCCGGTGCTGGCTCGGGAAAAACACGTTCATTGGTAGAAGTGCTAAAGCGATTTCGAGAGCAGAACATTCATCGCTTACGAGCAAATGCTCAGCAAGTGGCGATCATTACTTACACCAATGCAGCATGTGACGAAATCAAGCGTCGTTTGGAGTTTGACCCAAGCTTCAACGTTTCAACCATTCATAGCTTCGCTTGGGAACTTATAAAACCTCACCAAAACGACATTAGAGAAATGCTCAAAGCCAGTCTTCAAGCCGACATTGAAAAGCTTGAAGATGCTCAGAGGAAAGGACGAGCAGGAACAAAGGCGGCAGAAGACAGGCCTAGACAGATTGCGTCAAAACAAAGGCGGTTTGATTCGCTTGAGAGAATTCGGAGGTTTTCATACAACCCTAATGGGGAAAATACAGGCAGAGACTCTCTTAACCATGCTGAAGTAATCGGTATGACCGCCGAACTCCTGAAATACAAACCACTTTTGCAACAGATCCTTATTCGCAAGTTTCCAGTGTTGCTCGTAGATGAGAGTCAGGACACCAAGAAAGAGTTAATTGAGGCACTATTTGCTGTTCAAGCATCCCATAAAGAGCAGTTTTCAATGGGTTTATTTGGCGATGTTATGCAACGGATCTACAACGACGGAAAAGAGCATTTAGGTCAAGACTTACCTGAAGACTGGCTGACTCCCAAAAAAGAGTACAACTACCGCTGCCCGCGACGGGTTGTGAGACTTATCAATAAAATCCGTGAGAATGTTGACCAAAATCTTCAACTACCAGCCAAAGACGTGGAAGGCTTCGTTCGTCTATTTATCGCAGATACCAGAGACGATATTGATAAGCCTGCATTTGAAGAATCGGTTTGCCAAGAAATGGCAAAGATTACCGAAGACGAACTGTGGATAGAGAACCGAAAGAGTAGGAAAACACTAACCTTAGAGCACCATATGGCAGCAAGGCGGGGAGGTTTTTCAAACTTCTTTGACCCTCTATATGCAGTTGATAAGCTCAGGACGAGTTTACTTGATGGTACTCATGCCTGTATCACGCTGTTTTCAGAGCGAGTTCTGCCGCTTGTCAACAGTATGGAGGCCGGAAATCAATTTGCTATTAGCAAAATCTTGAGCAAACACTCACCTCTTATTTCTTCTAAATGCCTACAAGTCAGTAGTAACCCTAGAGAGGCACTGGCTAAAGCAAAGAAAGCCGTTGATTCTCTCCATGCTTTGTGGGTTGGGACTTCTGAGCCCTGTCTGAACAGCATACTTAAAGAAGTTCATCGTAGCGGGCTATTCATTTTACCTGAGACTTTGGCGGTGATAGCAGCTAGAGAAAATGAGGTGTACCAAGAACCCGAGAGCGAACGAGATCTTAACCACACTATTGATGCTTGGGATAATGCTCTGAAAGCAAAGTTCAGCGAATTTAAAGCATACGTACGGTATATTTCAGATGATTCAGAATTCGGAACCCACCAAGGCGTCAAGGGACTCGAGTTTCCCCGTGTTATGGTCGTACTAGATGATGAAGAGGCTCGTGGCTTTCTATTCAGCTATGACAAACTATTTGGAGCCAAGTCGCTCTCTGAAACAGATCAGCGTAATCAAAGAGAGGGCAGTGAGACTGGCATCGATCGCACCAGAAGGCTCTTTTATGTGACTTGCAGCCGAGCTGAAGAAAGCTTGGCGGTTATTGCTTATACCGATAAACCCGACGAAGTCGCAAGAACAGCGCTCTCCCAAGGATGGTTTGACGAGGGGGAGATTATCTCTCCTCCAACTATCACAACGGAAGAATGACGACAGCTACAGCACTTTTGCTGAAGGATACATTATCCACATTTAAGCGGCCGAAGAAGAACTGAGACACTCATGATTGTTGTTAGCTCCCCCTGGGCTTTAAACAAGCCATAAAAAGTGAGGACCGTCATAACTCTTCACTTTCAGATTGCACCTGCTTTCGAACCCCTTCGGTGCCGCTGAGGGTGTTGGGATTGGGCGCGTAGCCGAAACAGGACGTCGAGGCTGGTTCGGTC
Organism: Shewanella sp.; assembly: GCF_041630135.1. Taxonomy (GTDB): domain Bacteria; phylum Pseudomonadota; class Gammaproteobacteria; order Enterobacterales; family Shewanellaceae; genus Shewanella. The sequence goes on along the minus strand of NZ_JBFKLW010000045.1, from coordinate 10,732 downwards.
GAGAAGGGGCGAATGTCGCGGAGCGGCAAGCTTATGAGCGCGAGGCAAGGATAGCCGAGCTGGGTTGAATTTATAGGGATGTAAATTCGGGAGTCTGGCGCTTTAGCCAATTTTCAGCATAAACCCGAAGGGGCTTTCGGCACCGTGTGGGGCGGCAGGGACTCTTGTTAATAAATCGGCAAGAGGGGATTGCTGTAGATCCCCTCTTGGTCGGGTGTGGGGCGAAGCTCCACGACCTTTCCGTCGCTTGCAAAGCGACTTAATTTGATAAAAACACGCAGGTTTTCCCCTGCACCGGCTGCAAATGCGAGGAAACAAAAAACCAGCGCTATGGCTGGTTTTCTCATTCATACCGTCCAGTGCAACTGACCACCGACTATCCGCTTGGCAGCAATCGCACACATTGCACCATTCACACCAGGCGTTGAGACGGCTTACGCACTAAGCCCCCGCATCCATGCCAGAAACATCAGCCTTAGGCTAAAGGCTCCAACGGACGATACCGTGCCACAGACGCTGGCAACACAACCCCTTGAGCCTTCAAGGCATTCACCCGATGTAAATACGCTGCCCCGCTGAGCAAATGCAGCGCCAAATCCACTGCACGGCGCTCGCGGTAATCATCAAGGTAAGTCCCCTTCGACCAGCCGTTAAAGGCACCCAGTGCAGGGCCTGCCCAGATTTGATAATCCATCTCGCGGCCTGCTTCGCCTGTGTTCGACCAGCGGCTGGAGAGCCCCAGATACCAGCGGAAAATCAGTGCCATCTTGCGCTTGGTGTGTACTAGCTCACACACATTGCCACTCTGATGCATATGAGATTATGTTTAATTTTTTTAAAGCAGTGAAGAAGCTTAAAGCGCCATATACTAATACTTTTTTACCTCCATTCCGGAGTTATCAGGACTATAACACCACCACTTCATCACTAAACTCGTCATTCGCTCTCGAGCCTGAACACAACACCGAATATACTGTGAAATCCAGTCGATTTTTTTCCTTGCCCAAGTGAACGGTGAATACTTCGTCAAGATGACAGTCACCATCTGAAATCATTAACACATCTGCTTTCAAATAGTTTTCTTGTGTGGAAATCAATTCAATTGAACGCAGTAATGGTGTTTCGAAGTCAGTACCACCGTTAAAACCCTGCTGCAGAAAGCGCATTAAACCCGCTATATCACTGGCATCGTTCATCTCGTACTCACGCAATTCTCCCCTGGAGCCGAACAGCAAAACATAGAGTGAGCGATTCTCCTGCTTAAGGATATTGGCTATCGCAAGTAGTAAGGCTTTGGCTTTCAGCATGGGATTCCCAGCCATACTGCCTGAAGTATCCAAACAAGCCACTATTGGGCCTGTATTTTTTTTGCAGGTTTCTACTTCTTCGCCTTGTTTGAACGTGGTGCCTGAAAGTTCATAGGTTTGCAGGCTATGCTCAAGGAAACGGGAGTAGAACACCATTTCCAACTCTTCATCTTCCAAATTCAGTAGTTCGCTTGGCAGTAGGCGTTGCAGATCGGCGCTTCGGTGTGTCCCATGTACTTCGCTCTTACTGATCTCTGGAATTCTTGTCTGACGCTTTTTCTCTTCTGAGATATACGCCCGTCCCAACTTTCGTGCCAGTTGCTTGATAACGGTGTTCTTCTCCAGTTGTTGTGCGAGTTCCCGGAAATCGTCGCCACATTCCTGCAAATCGGCAAACGAAAATTGTGCTTCGGGGCAGCGTTGCAAAAAGGCCTTCACCTCGTCGTATTTCTTTACTACAGCATCTAATGTTTCGCCGAAACTACTCAAATGTTGTCGAATCGGTTCGGGGATATTCTCATCGCTAATTTCAGCTTCGTACTCGCGCGTTGCATTCAGTTCGTTACGGATCAGAGTTATGGATTCGGCATTAAGTATTAGATGACGAAAGTACTCCTCATGAGCGTGCCAGTCCGGTTCAGCTGGCGGGTTATTGCGGATGTCATGGTCCCAATCCCACAAGCGCCACTTATTTGCCCCAAGCTTACGGCTTGCGGTTGACTTGAGTAACGCAAGGGTTGGCTCCCAACTTTCAGGTAACAAAGTGTCAGTTACCCAGTCCAGTAAAGTGATATCAGGAGTACGTTCGTCGGCATATTCAACACACTTGGTAGAAAACTGATGACAATTTTTGATCACCAGTCCGTAGAATGCTTTATCGCCGACATGACTATTTGCACCACTGGCGACAAGCGGATCGCCGACCGCACCGTAACGATCGCAGGAAACATAAATTTTGCGCCCAAGCGTACTTTTTGATGTGAAAGAATGAGGGTTGCTGCGCATTACTGTACTTTCTGCAAATCCATCAACGACGATATTACTGATCAACCCATCACCAACATAAATACCCGAATGTTCAACAGCCAACCATAAGTCGCAGTAAAGTACGCTACCGGGATTTGGGGTCACCTGTTCGCGGCAGGTGCTGTCGATAAAGTATTTAAATGTTTTGACACTAAACAGCCAAGGCGCAGCCCTATAACTTAACCCCGATCGAAGGCGACTGATTAAAGATCTCAGCATAGCCAGCACCTTAGAGCCAGATATTGGATTGAATTTGCTGCGTCAGAGCATCCACTCTCATTGCGTTGTTGGGCATGTGCTCTGCTGCATTGATGGCATTAGTACCGACATTGCATAAGGCAGGCAGATTACTTTCCTGGTCCCATTGCCAAACATTCTCAAAATCCCAGCCTAGAGTGTTTTCGAAAAAATACTGGTTGAAAGAGGCTGCAGCCACAGTTTTTCCATTCAGCCCATCGGGTTCACAGCTTTTTGTTAGCGAATCTACGGAATCGATAGCCGCATTATTGGTGAGCAGGCTGTTGCTATTAGAGTTAGTACAGATTCGGCTAGGTATCCGAACTTCAGGATGCAAACGTTGTAATGGCCCTAAAGCACAATTCTTAATCTGGCTATCAGCGCAAATTAATGCAAAGGCGCCAATTTTATAGTAATACGAGTTGGACAGATAGTTGCATTTTCCAGTGACCAGACAGCGTTCAATTACGCTTCCATCTTGAAGTTTGCCGACTATGCCGCTTCTGTCATGGTGGCTTGAAGTGTTTACGTCTAGCATTACATAGCAGTCTGATATTTGGCAATTTGATGCAAAACCACTCTGTGATTCATTCCCGATTAGCCCATTGCCAGCTTGACATTGTTTAATATTGCAATCGGTCGCATTGTCGCTGAACAGATTCCTGCTGGAATTACAATGTCTGAAGCTACTCCCTGTGGCTTGATTTGCAAGATAAAGCCCCAGTAACTGTAATTGGATCACGCTGGATTGTGGCAAAATTTCGTTGAACAACGATTCGTCTTTGTCTCTTCCTTTAATCCTATGACCACTGCCATCGTAGTGACCTTGAAACGGCATTGCGTTCCAAGATGTCAACGCTGAGCAGTCAATGTCAGCTGTTTGCCGGAAGTAATAACCTTTAAGTCCCACATCCGGGCGAGCCATTCCTAATAACTGGTCGATATTGTCAATCAGAATGGGGTCATGCTCTGTGCCGCTACCGAGGTAACCTTTTACAGTGGAGTTAGCCTTTGTTGGGATACTATGTGTGCTAGCTTCCTTATTAATATGTTTGGCATTGGCTAACGATAGAAGTGGGGCGCCCTTTGATACTTTATCGCCAATTTTGACTTGCACATTTTCAACTATCCCCGTTTGAGTTGCAGTAACGTCCCAAGCTGCCTTATCCGACTCTAATGTGAACAGTGGTGTGCCGATCTTGACTTTGTCACCAGCTTTTACATGTACATCTGCTACTTGGGCTGTCTCGTTTTCCAAATGAGAAACAATGTCTGACATCTTCAATCCAAGGTACTTTTTAGAACTGATTTGATTATTCGCCTTGAGCACATCGACGACCAATTTGCTAATCTTCTCAATATTATCTGGATGATTCCACAGGCAGTTTTTCAGCAGTAATACATCGGATAGGTCGACTTCGTTTCGTCCATTCGTGGCAGCAGAAACTCGCAGTAAGTGCAGTACTTTAAATAAACGACGGTCAGACAACTGTTCGCGCCGGTCCTCCTTGAACAGCTTGCGGTGCTCCTGCCAAATGCGTTCGATGATCTCTCGGATAGAAGGCGGGATAGTGACCGCCAAAGAGGTTTCCTTTATGGTAGCCAGCTCAAAACTATTTATTCCGCTCTGGATATGTGGCTCCGGTTGGGTATCAAACAGTCGGGCGATATTCTCCTCGCGCAAATAATCAACAAAACCACGCACCAAAAAGCGGTCGTAAAGCGCGTTCAGTTCTTCCTGTCCTGTGGGGAGTTCATTGGATGCGGCTATGATTCCCTGCAGTGGTACTCTTTCCGCTAGGCTGCCGTTGTGGTAAATCCGCTCATTCAGGATAGTCAGCAAGGCATTCAGAATGGATGAGCTGGCTTTGAAAATTTCGTCCAGAAAAGCGACTTTAACCATCGGCAAATAGCCAGCAGTGTTACGTTTGAAGCGGTCTTGTTTAAGCTCACTAATTGATAAGGGGCCAAAAATTTCTTCTGGCGTAGAGAACTTGGTGAGCAGGTATTCGAAGTAATCATCCTGATTTGCTTCATTGTCGATGAAGCATTCGGAAATGCGGCGTGCAACCATGCTTTTGCCTGTACCCGGAGGGCCTATAAGTACAATGTTTTCTCCGGCAAGTAGAGTCAGTAGTGTCATTTTTAGCGTATTTTCACGCTCGACCAGACCATGATTAAGTTGCTGCAGTAATACTTGGAGTTTTTCTTTCATTTATAAATCCCTTAAGCTGCAAAGGCAAAAAATTCGTCCTTGAGTCGTGCAGTTTTACACACTGTGCTTACTCCGTAAATAGTGAAGGGGGAAGAAGAAAATTTATAAAAATAAATTAGATACAAATAATTTTTTGTTGAATGTTTTGACCGGATTTTAATCCAAAGAAGCCGTTTGGGGCGAGGTAGCTGTTTTTAGCCCTTAAAACCAAAGTGCCCGGCTTGGTCTGGGCTCGCTGGGGGATTGGATAAGGGCTCATGCTCGTCAGAGCGCCCATGAGCGCGAACCATGGATGGTGAGCTGGCCCTTTTGCACGGACGCAATTGCAAGTCGATACTGTATCCGCGAGGCGCGCAGAGCGCTTCGGCGTCAGCTAAGCGACAGAAACTGTTCTGTCGCTTGCCTTCTAGGCCGCTTCTGCCCTTTCCCTGGGTGTGGGTCGGTGACCCACGACTTTCGTCGCTTGAAAAGCGACATTAAAAAACCAGCGTTTAGGCTGGTTTTCGATTTTAGCGTGACTGGCACCGAGCATCCGTGCCTCAAGCCTCCACCTTAGGCTAAAGGCTCCAACGGACGATACCGCGCCACAGACGCTGGCAACACAACCCCTTGAGCCTTCAAGGTATTCACCCGATGCAAATACGCTGCTCCGCTGAGCAAATGCAGCGCCAAGTCCACTGCCCGGCGCTCGCGGTAATCATCAAGGTACGTTCCCTTCGACCAGCCGTTAAAGGCACCCAGTGCAGGGCCTGCCCAGATTTGATAATCCATCTCACGGCCTGCTTCGCCTGTGTTCGACCAGCGGCTTGAGAGCCCCAGATACCAGCGGAAAATCAGCGCCATCTTGCGCTTGGGGTTACCCTCGGCGCGCTGAATTTGACTTGGATCGCGCTCCATAAAGTGCGCCACAGTGCCTTGCCAAATGTCATCGAGGCTGGCACGAAACACCTGGGCTTCGAGCTTTTGGCGCTCCTCTGCCGGTATGGCCTCGATGCTGTCGTAGCGGCTGTAAATCTCGTACAGCTTGTTGGCGCGCATCGGGAACAGGGTGCCGCGTTTGACTACCTGAAGCTTAACGCCCATCTCGAACATGTCGGCAGCGGGTGCCATGGTCACGTCGGCCATTTCGGTGGTGGCAAGCAGCTTACGGGTGTGCTCACTGGCACCGGCCTCGATACAGGCCTGATTGATGGAGCCGGTGACGATAAAATCAGCCCCCATGTTAAAGGCGGCCAGGGCTGCATCCGGGGTGCCTATGCCGCCACCAGCGCCGACGCGGATGGGGGTAGCAAACGATTGGCTGGTTGCCAGCTCGTCACGCAGCGCCAGAATGGTGGGCAGCAGGGTGACCAGCGGACGGTTGTCGGTGTGGCCGCCGGAGTCGGCTTCGGCGGTGATGTCATCGGCCATGGGCACCAGTAAGGCAAGCTCGGCCTGCTCGGCGCTGATATGGCCCTCGGCCACCAGGGCATCGAGCATCTTTTTCGGCGCACTCTTCATAAAGTGGCTGGCGACCTCGGTGCGGCTGATTTTGGCGATCACCTTGTTTTTAATGACGATATTGCCATCTTTGTCGCGGCTTAAGCCCGCGGCGCGGTAGCGCACTATATGCGGGGTCAGCGCCAGAAAGGCCGAGGCTTCCACCGTGTGCACGCCGTGCTTTAAGTAAAGCTCCACCGCGCCCTGCTCAAGTGCAGGTTCGCTTGGGCTGTGGATGAGGTTAAAGGCGTAGGGGCCCTGTGGCAGCTCGGCCTGAATGCGCCTGATGGCGGCTTCAACCCGCGCTGGCACCAAACCGGCGGCGCCAAAGGAGCAGAGAACGCCCGCTTTACCGAGCGCGATTACCAGCTCTTCCGAGGCAATGCCATTGGCCATGGCGCCGGCGTAGTAGGCGTATTTTACCCCGTGGCAACGGCGAAACTCCTCACTGCCAAGCTCGGTTGCAGCAAAGGGCGCAGCCATGGCACAGACAGGCAGTTCACCTGCTTTGCGGCCGGTTTCAACACTGCCAGGTACAACGTCATGACTTAGGCAAAGCTCTTGCCCTGTGTGTTGGTTGCCGCCCGGTAGTGTGGCTACATACAGGGGCTTGGTCAGCTGAAGCAATGCCGCCTTGAAGGCGTTAACCTGGCTTATCGCTGAGGCTTCGTTTATGGCCCATGGCCAGTTAAAGGCTGTGCTCATCTTATCTCTCTTAAGGCGGTTAACACCGCAATTCTTCTTATCAGCGGCAGCCAGCATCTGCCGCAGCTTCTTCTATTACAAGCGCCAAATCGCTGATTTCGTATATGCGCAGGCCATCTTTGGCAAGCCAGGCGTCGGCCTTGAGGGTGACGCGCCCGGGCGTTTTCTCAATGGCGGTGACGTGCAGCTCCAGCGACATCTGCTTATTTAAAGGGCTGATTTGGCCTCGGTATTTCCACTTTACACGGCTTAAGCAGTGATTAAAGCGCGGATTGGCAAACTCATTCCCAAGGCCTGAGTCCAGCGCAAAGCTGGAAAGCAGCTCGATAATGGCCTCAACCCCCAAAGAGCCCGGCATCACCGGGTCCTGATGGAAGTGGAAGCGGAAGAACCAGTCGCTCGGGTCAATGTTGCGCTCGCCGTACACATAACCAAGGCCGGCCTTGCCGCCAGCGCGGACGATATCCACCTTATCGACAAAGTTAAGGCGGCCGCCCGGCAGGCGCAGGTGTGGCTTGCCGGATGTGGCCTGATACAGGGCGCAGCCTGTATCGCGCAGGTTATAGCTGACGTCAGGGCTCAGCTTTTGCGCCTCAATCCAGGGCGTGGTGACCTTGCCGTTATCCAGCCCCAGCTGGTGGGTCAGCGCCTCGGCCTTAAAGTAGCCAAACACCGCCTTGCCTTCATAGAAGGGCTCACCGTCCGCTGCCAGTGCAAAGCTGAAGGTCTGGATGATATTGCTGCCGGACATTACTGTGCTTAACAGCCGCGAGTCGTTACTGATGGTTTTGCCGCGAAGGTCGATGTCTTTAATGAGGGTGCCTTCACCGTCGAGATTGCGGAAAAACAGCTCAAGCCCGGGGAAGCCCAACGTGGTGCCCATATAGCCCGAAATAAAGCCGTTTGGCTGCAGGGCGATTTCCATCAGGATGGAGTAGGGCATGCGCGCCGGATGGCTGTTTTCGGCAAAATACCAGGCCTTGGGCGGCACTTCGTACTCGCCGATGCAGGAAGCAGGTGATTTGAAATCACCGCGCTTGCCGTTAACTTCCACCACACGGGTGGTGAGCTGCAAGTCGCCGCAGGGAGTGCGCGGCGGAATAAGGCCGCGGTACACAGCAAACTCAGGCCCGAAGCAGTTTTCGATATTGCCGGTGGCAAACTCAAACAGGTGCCAGGGGGTAAAGGGCACGGTATCCGGGGTGCGATTTGCCGATTTGGCTGAAGAATCTTTTGTCAGCGGCGCTTCGATATGTTTCACCGGCACCACGCCCTTGATAGGCGTGGCATTTAAGTCCGGCTCGTGGGTCATCAGTGGTGCATTGACGGAGGCCTGACGGCCTTCCAGCAGTGCCGTATTTATGTTGGCCGTAATTTCGGTTCCTGAAGCATACCGATGACAATCCTCATCTTCTTTGAGCATCACGCCGGTATTGTGAGAGGGGAAATCCACCCTGCTGTTGTCTGCGCCGTAGCGATGACAATCCTCATCTTCTTTGAGCATTACGCCCAGGTTCTGGAAGTCCACTACCACCTTGCCATCGAGGATAATTTCGATATTGGCCTTGGCCCAGGGGGAGGGCGTGAGGCCGATGTCGGTGACTTCCATGCGGTAAGTAAGGCGGTTTGACTGGGGCAATACCTGACCACGGCAGCGCACCTTTTGCGGCGCATCTTTAAGTGGCTGGAAGCGGCCGTTTTGGGTGAGTTTATGCAGCCCCAGATGCAGCATGTAAAACTGCAGCAGCTGACCACAGCCTTCGGCCATCAGTGAGCCTGCCATCACCTGATCGTCTTTGAAGTGACAGGGGAAATACCAGTGGTCCGGCTCAAGCTGCTTGTGGCCTTCGATAAGCCCAAGACCCCAGGCACCGCCGGTGACATCCACCTTGCTCACTTCTTCAATCATCAAAAACTTTTCAGAAGCAAAACAGAGAGAAGGCTGGTGGAAGCCCAAATCGTGGCTTGGACCGAAGCAGCCCGCCACATCGGCGCTGAGCAGGCGCGAGACCTTGTCGTAGCCAAAGGCGGTTTTATCGCAGGCAATCAGCGGATTGAAGCTACGCGGATTCGCCATGGCGGCGCTGCGCAGTTTGATTTCATCCTCGGTGCGGATAACCCCTTTGCCGTCGGCAAGCTCGGCATCGGTAAAGAAACCGGCGCAGCCGCCGTCCATCTTGAGGATAAGCCTGTCGCCCACAAAGCATTCGTAGGAGAAGAAAAACAGCAGGGTGTCGCCGTTGCGGGCGTAATTGTTGATGGAAATATCGTACCTTAAGGTATCGCCGCCACGGGGCAGGTCGCCCAGGAAGGTAAGGGTACAATCCAGCAGGCGGTACACCCGCTCGCCCTTGTTTTCAAGGTCGATGCCGAGGAAGGAGATAAGCATCAGATCGCACTGGCCTGACTCCACCGCCACCGCCCAGGGGATTTGGCCGTCCACCAGATAGGGAGCATCCAGCGGAATATCGTATTCGGTGGTCATGGTGCTGGGCTTATATTCGCCAAGCTTGGCGTTGAGTTTGGTCACCCGGGACACCAGCAGATAGTCGGTGGTGGGCAGGCGCACCCGGCGCTTGTAGCTGTCGATAATGGCGTAATCGGGGCCAAACACCGGGGCGATATCACCCTCGGCGTACTCAACCAAGTCGGCATAATCCCAGATGCAGTCTTTCGCCTGAGCGGTGTCAGTTGCACTGAGCGCGGCCGCAGGCAGGCTAACTTGTACTTCTGGTAGGCTGACTTCCACTTTGGGCAGACTGATTTGCAGCGGCTGCTGCTTGGCCACCGCTGCTGCAATGGTGGCATTGTTTATTGCTGCATTGCCTGTGGCAAGATTGCTGGTTGCTGCGTTGCTTGTTGCTGAATGGTCGGTCGCAGACCTGCTGCTTTCCATGTCGCCAAGCAAGGCTCTGGCAAGTTTGAGCCCGGCCTCGCGGCTTTGCAAAAAGGCCTGATGAGCCTCTATGGCAGCCAGTTGATTTTGAACGAATGGGCTGGCCGGTTGCGGTTGATAAGTGGGTTGAGCCATGGCGGGTGTGCTGGCCTCCGATTGGCGTTTTTCTGTGGTTTGATGGGCTAACTCATCAGTTTGCGCAGGCGCTGGCTGCCGTTGAAGTTTGGCGCGGATATCCGCTTCATAAGGCAGCTCAGATTCAAGAATATGGCTGGCAATGTTACGGCCACCAAGCTCGATTTGCTGGATGAGCTGTTTGCCTCCTGCGGCTGCGCTGTGGGTGGTAAGGCCGTTTTGCACCCGCTCCCGCAGCTGGCGGCGCTGGGGTTCACTTTGGGTGATAACAAGCTGCGAGCACTGTTGCTCGCCATCCTGGCGCAGCCTGGCATTGTGGTGCTGGTGCTGGCTCATGCGGATAAAGGCGTGTACCAGGCTGGCCATACCGGCTGCGGCAAAGCTGTGGCCAAAGCGCTGGCTGGCGCTGGGAGCCAGCAGGGCGTGGCCTCCGCGCACGCTGGGGCTGTGTTCAAACAGGGCGCTGTTGTCCTGGTCGCTGGCATTGGCGCTGATAAATTCCGGCGCCGCAAGGCAGCCGTAACCGGCAGCCTTGTTTGCGGTGGCTGCCTGCCTTGTCAGCACCAGGGCACCGGCACCTTCTCCGGGGGAAAGCTCCATGGCATTAAGCGCGTCCTGATGGTGCAGCACTTTCTCGGCAGAGCCCGACAGGTCGACAGCCGCTACAACGATGGCATCGAGCGGCTCGCCCTGATGGCTGTCCGAGGCACTGAGCAGGTTGTGTGCCACGTC
>NZ_JBFKLW010000044.1:0-34447 GCF_041630135.1 Shewanella sp. | reverse complement strand
TTTCATCTGGTCAGGGCTGCGTATTCTACAGAAGCCCTTTTTGGCGTCAAGCCCTTTTTTGATGAACATTTTCAACTGTCGTTTTAATGCTCGGGCTCTTACCCTGACTGAGTCTACCAGTTGCTTTCGCTACCCTTGTGCCCTGTCAGTGGAGGCGCATTATAGGGAGCCCAAACTTTTCTGCAAGGGCTTTTTTCATCTTTTTTCGATCTTTTTCAGATCTACCACACTGCGCACAACTCTTGCAGATCTTACCCCCAAAGTTATCCACAGCTGTGTGGTTTGCAAGCTGATTTTCAGCTGATGAACTTCCGATAAACAAAAGGCAGCCGTCAGGCTGCCTTTTGTGATTCAGTGCTTATCAGCTTAACTTACCGTGGCACTGTTTGTACTTTTTGCCTGAACCACAGGGGCAAGGATCGTTACGGCCGACTTTCTCACCGTCACGCACCAGAGGAACATGTGAAGCCATTTCTGCCAGTTCACTATTGTCGCTGGTCATTGATTCCGCAGCAGCGTGTTGATATTCACGCTGGATACGCGCTTCCTCTTCTCTGCGGCGGGCTTCCATTTCTTCGACATCAGACTGTGCCTGCACCTGTACCTTGGACAGAATGGCAATCACATCATGTTTGAGTGATTCCAGCATCTGTTGGAACAGCTCGAAGGATTCACGCTTATATTCCTGCTTGGGGTTCTTCTGGGCATAGCCACGCAGGTGAATACCCTGACGCAGATGATCCATCGCTGCCAGATGTTCTTTCCACAGGCCATCGAGGGTTTGCAGCATCACTGCCTTTTCGAATTGGCGCAGCACTGATGTACCGACCATTTGCTCTTTAGTCTGATAAGACTGACGCCAGGTATCTATGATGCGCTCACGCAGGGTTTCTTCGTGCAGGTCGTCTTCTTTATCCAGCCATTCCTGCACTGGCAACTGCAGACCAAATTCTTTGGCCAGACGGCTTTCCAAGCCCGGAACATCCCACAGTTCTTCTACCGACTGAGGTGGAATGTACTGGCTGACAAGACCATCAATTACATCGGCCTGAATATTCTGAATGGTCTCTTCGATGCTTTCGGCATCCATCAACTCATTACGCTGGGCGTAAACAACCTGACGCTGATCGTTGGCCACGTCATCAAACTCAAGCAGTTGCTTACGGATATCGAAGTTACGCGCTTCAACTTTACGCTGGGCGTTCTCGATTGCACGGGTCACCCATGGGTGTTCGATAGCTTCGCCTTCTTCCATACCCAGCTTCTTCATCATGTTGGCTACACGCTCAGAAGCAAAAATACGCATCAGGTTGTCTTCCATCGACAGATAGAAGCGGGAAGAGCCTGGGTCACCCTGACGACCGGAACGGCCACGCAGCTGATTATCAATGCGGCGGGACTCATGACGCTCGGTACCCAAAATATGCAGACCACCTGCCTCAACCACAGCATCATGACGAATCTGCCAATCTGCACGAATAGCAGCAATTTGATCTGCGCTTGGGTTTTCCAGTGCTTCGACTTCAGCTTTCCAGTTACCACCGAGTACAATGTCGGTGCCTCGACCCGCCATGTTAGTGGCAACTGTCACAGTCCCGGGTCTGCCGGCTTCTGCCACTATGTCTGCTTCTCTTTCGTGGAACTTGGCATTCAATACCTGGTGAGGGATCTTGTCCTGATTCAGCAGACGTGACAGCAGTTCAGACTGTTCAATAGATACAGTCCCCACCAGTACTGGCTGACCACGCTCACGGCAACCTTTGATATCAGTGATAATGGCCTGATATTTCTCACGGGCGGTGAGATACACCAAATCAGACATGTCATTACGCACCATCGGACGGTTGGTTGGCACCACTACAGTATCCAGGCCATAAATGTGCTGGAACTCAAATGCTTCGGTGTCAGCAGTACCTGTCATACCGGCCAGCTTTTCATACAAACGGAAGTAATTCTGGAAGGTAATGGAAGCCAGGGTCTGGTTTTCGTTTTGGATACGCACGCCTTCTTTGGCTTCAACGGCCTGGTGCAGACCTTCGGACCAGCGACGACCCGGCATGGTGCGGCCAGTGTGTTCGTCAACAATCACCACTTCGTTGTTTTGAACCACATAGTCCACGTCCTTTTCGAACAGAGTATGGGCACGCAGAGCGGCGTTGACGTGGTGCAACAAGGAAATGTTAGCTGCGGAATAAAGGGAATCGCCTTCAGCCAGCAGGCCGGCCTCGGTTAACAGTTGCTCTACCTTTTCCTGGCCACGCTCGGTCATATGAACCTGACGGGCTTTCTCATCGATAGAGTAATCGCCTTCACCCACGAATTCTTCGCTGTCTTCTTTATCCTGACGGATAAGATTGGGGATCAGTTTGTTGACGCGGATATAAAGCTCAGAGCTGTCTTCGGCGGCGCCGGAAATGATCAATGGCGTACGGGCTTCATCGATAAGAATAGAGTCTACTTCGTCGATAAGGGCATAATGCAGTGGACGCTGCACACGCTCATTAGGCGAGAACGCCATGTTGTCCCGCAGATAGTCGAAGCCAAATTCGTTATTGGTGCCATAAGTAATATCAGCATCGTAAGCGGCTTTTTTATCAGCGTGGCTAAGACCAGCCACGTTTACGCCTACAGTCATTCCAAGAAATTCAAACAGAGGGCGGTTGTTTTCCGCATCACGGCGCGCCAGATAGTCGTTCACCGTAATCACATGCACGCCCTTGCCGGTAAGACCATTCAGATAAGCTGGCAGGGTGGCAGTCAGCGTTTTACCTTCACCTGTACGCATCTCGGCAATACGATTGCTGTCGAGCACCATACCGCCCATCAGCTGCACGTCGAAATGGCGCATTTCAAATACACGCTTGGAAGCTTCACGGACAGTGGCAAAGGCTTCGGCCATAATGCCATCAAGGCTTTCACCCTTTTCGAGACGACTCTGGAATTCGGCCGTTTTAGCTTTAAGCTCTTCATCGGAGAGCTTCTCGTATTCAGCTTCCAACGCATTAATTTTTTGGACCACTTTACCCAGCTGTTTCAGGGTGCGGTCGTTACGACTACCAAAAATTTTTGTCAGTAAATTACCAAACATCTGATTTGTTATCTCAATGAAGGCCAAGTCCCTGGTCGAGTCTCATAGCCAAAGTTGTTAACCTGCCTTGCGGTATACATATTTCTGCGGATCAATTTGCTGACCCGACCGCAACACTTCGTAGTGCACATGGGGTCCGGTTGAACGACCGGTGCTGCCCATAGTGGCTATTTTTTCACCCTTGGCGACCACATCACCTACAGCTACTGACAAAGTTTTATTGTGGCCATAACGGGTACGCAGACCATTTCCATGATCTACCTCCACCAATTGGCCATAACCGAACATGTCTCCGGCCCATGTTACTACCCCACCGGCGGTAGCGATAACATTGGCCCCCTCAGAGCCGGCGAAGTCTATGCCTTTGTGCATGGTTCTTCTTCCGGTAAAGGGATCATTGCGTAAACCGTAGGGCGACGAGAGATAGCCTTTGCTGACAGGGCGCCCTGATACATAACGCTCTTCATCTATATGGAGATTGGCAGCCACAGTTTCAAGTAGCGCCAATTGAGTGTCGTTATTATCAATTCTGAAGGCCAGCTTATCCATATCGTCGATAAGCTGACTGAGTTCGATGGTAGTGCCTAGATCAGATGAACCACCCACACCGGCTTCAGCGGAGAAATCAAACTGATCATCGAGCTTATAGTTCTGGGCAACCTGTTGCCCCAAGGCTTCGAGGCGGGTAATTTTCGCCTGCATGCGCGCCACATAAGCGGTCAGGGTCGCAAGCTGGGATTCGGTTGCATCCTTGAGTTTCAATACTTCGCGCTTTTGATTTTCACGGGCCTGGCGTTCACTGTCTACGCTGGCCTGCTGGTTTTCAAACCGGGTACTGGTGTACTGGTACAAGCTGGCGCCAGTGGCGAGCAACAACACCGGCAGCAACAACCAGCGCTTGCCGGGTTGCCAACGGGTCACGCCGCTGCGACCTTGGATAAATACTGTTATACTCATAGCTTCAATCAGCCATCTTCTTATTGAATGAAAAAGTTACCTCAGGACCTTGCTGCACTTATGCATACCACTGGCACACTGCCGGATATCGCCGAAAAGGCAGAGTTACTGAACAATCTGGATCACATCGTAAAACAGATGGTTTCAGGTCCGGTGGCAGAGCAACTCAAGGTAGCAAACCTCCGCCACGGTACTCTCGTTATAGAAACGGCCACGGCCGCATGGGCCGCCCGAATCAACTTTCAAAAGCCTATGCTTCTTAAACTACTGCAGGCTGAAACGCTCCCAATGCTTACCGCTATTGACGTTAAAGTCAACCCAGCGCTGGCACAGTATCAGTCAAAAGCGCCGATTAACAGCAATCGATTGAGCGAATCTGCTGCAGCTCACATTGAGGCTCTGGCCGAACACACTGAAGGCAGTTTGGGCCAGAAACTGAAACGGCTGGCTGCATTGGCCAGCCGTCACAGGCAGTCATAAATCCATTTGTTGCTCAGGCAAGAACCACACTGCCCGGCATAGCAAAGCTGACAGGTGCATCAGCTTCTTTGTCAAAGCTCACCAATTCCCAGGCATCCTGGGTAGCAAGCACCGCCCTGACCAGTTGATTGTTCAGGGCGTGGCCGGTCTTGTAGGCACAAAACTCACCTATGATGGCATGACCGGCGACATAGAGGTCGCCAAATGCATCCAGGATCTTGTGCTTAACGAACTCGTCCTCATAACGCAGGCCATCGGGGTTGAGGACGCGATATTCATCAAGCACAACGGCATTTTCCATACTGCCACCCAGTGCCAGGTTGTTGGCACGCAGGTATTCGATATCGCGCATAAACCCAAAGGTGCGGGCACGACTGATATCTTTCACAAAGGCGGTAGAGGAAAAGTCCATCACCATATGCTGCTGGCTGCGGGCAATCTCAGGGTGGTTGAAGTCAATGGCAAAGTTGACTCTAAACCCTTGAAACGGACGAATTTCCGCCCACTTGTCGCCGTCTTCCACGCGTACGGTACGCTTGATACGCAGATATTTCTTGGCCGCTGACTGTTCCTGAATCCCGGCGCTCTGCAGCAGGAATACGAAGGGGCTTGCACTGCCATCCATAATCGGAATTTCAGGTGCGTCCACTTCTATCACGGCATTATCAATGCCGAGACCTGCCAGGGCGGCAAACAGGTGCTCAATTGTGGAAATGCGAACACCTTCATCATTCACCAGAGCCGTACACATGGTCGTTTCCCGAACCATATTTGCCTTGGCTGGTATCGCCACGGCAGGGTTCAGGTCAGTACGCATCAGTACGATCCCTGTATTGATAGGCGCGGGCTTAATGGTGAGCGTGACCTTATTACCGGAGTGCAATCCAACACCAGTGGTCTTAACCATTTCTTTAACTGTTCTTTGAAAAATCATTCAGTTACCCGTTTTGCATTCAACAATTCACTGTCACTCAGGCAGTCGTAAACGACAGCCGGAGAGTCGGCTGGTCAGACATGCTACCACAAGTCTGGCATTTCACAAAAAGTACGTTACTTAGCCAGCGCTCTGTCTGTACCGCTTTTTTTACTCAGTCAGCCTGCTTGCGCAGGAAGGCCGGAATATCCAGGTAATCAAGCTCATTCTTTTGAGCAGGAGCAGCCTGAGGTACGGCGGCCGCAGACGGCACTGCATTTCCCTTAACCACAGGTTGCGCCTGGAATACCGGCTCTTCAGCCACAAAGGTTTCAACCTTCGGTTCAACAGCCACAGGCTCAGGACGGGGCTGAACCTTGGGTACCAACTGGATATCAGGCTTTTTATCTGCACCAATGCCGGTGGCAACCACGGTCACTCGCAGCTCATCGCTCATCTCTGGGTCAATAACTGCGCCGACTACCACAGTTGCGTTATCAGAGGCATAAGCCTTAACGTGGTTACCGACGGTTTCGAACTCTTCGATGGTCATGTCCATACCGGCGGTGATGTTCACCAGCACGCCACGGGCACCGGCCAAGTCGATGTCTTCCAGCAATGGGCTGGCGACAGCGGCTTCGGCAGCTTCTTCGGCGCGGTCTTCACCACGGGCAACACCGGTACCCATCATGGCATTACCCATTTCGGACATAACGGTTTTCACGTCGGCGAAGTCGACGTTAATCAGACCCGGACGGGTAATCAGTTCAGCAATACCCTGCACAGCGCCCAGCAGCACGTTGTTGGCCGCTGCGAAAGCGTCCAGCAGTGAAGTACCGCGACCCAGTACTTTGAGCAGCTTTTCGTTGGGAATAGTGATCAGCGAGTCTACATGCTTGGCAAGCTCAGCAATGCCCTGTTCGGCATAGGCCATACGCTTTTTACCTTCGAACGGGAACGGCTTGGTCACCACGGCTACGGTCAGAATGCCTTCTTCGCGTGCCACTTCGGCAACCACTGGCGCAGCGCCAGTACCTGTACCACCGCCCATACCGGCAGCGATAAAGATCATGTCCGAGCCCTTGATGGCAGCGCGGATGCTTTCTTTATCTTCTTCGGCGGCCGCACGGCCCACCTCAGGATTGGCACCGGCACCCAGACCCTTGGTCACATCGCGACCCAACTGGATGGTCTGGCCTGCGGCAGATTTGCGCAGCGCCTGAGCGTCAGTGTTGGTTGCAACGAACTCAACACCTTCAATATTGTGCTTCACCATATGCTCGACGGCGTTGCCACCACCGCCACCGACGCCGATGACTTTAATCACCGCCTCGTCGGAATGAGTATCCATGATCTCAAACATGGTCTAAATCTCCATTTGCCTGCGTTAGTTAAAATTCACCTTTAAACCAGCTCTGGACCCGATTCCAGAGACTGGTGACCCCCTGACGCTGTGGACGCTCGTATTGCCGCTCAAGCACCCGACGCGCGCCATAATGGAGCAGCCCCACCCCAGTGGAGTAAATGGGCTGATCTACATATTCAAACAAACCTTTCACCGGCAGTGGCGACGCCACCCGCACCGGCATACCAAACACGGCTTCTGCCACATCAACGGCACCTTCTATCGAAGAAGTACCGCCGGTCAGCACAATGCCTGCGGCTACCTGATCCTCAAGCCGCGCATCCCGCAGCTGCTTAAGTACCAGCTCAAATAATTCCTGATATCTGGGCTCAACCACCTCGGCCAATGTATGGCGTGACATGGTTCTGGAAGGACGCCCCCCCACCGACGGCACTTCAATACTGTCTTCGCGGCTCACCATGGAGCTGCGCGCGCTGGCATACTGCACCTTAATCTGCTCGGCGTGGGACAAAGGCGTTCTGAAAATCTTGGCAATATCGTTAGTCACCTGGTTACCGGCCACCGGCACCACTGCGCAGTGACGCAGAGCGCCATTGGTATACACGGTAATGTCGGTGGTACCACCGCCCACATCAACCAGGCATACGCCCAGATCTTTTTCATCGTTGGTCAGCACCGCATCAGCCGAGGCAATACCGGAAAACACCAAATCGTCGACTTTCAGGCCACAGCGCTCCACGCTCTTGGTGATGTTTTTGGCCATATCATTGGCACAGGTGACGATATGCACCTTGGCTTCCATACGCATGCCCGACATGCCGATAGGGCTCTTGATACCCTCCTGCACGTCGATGGCATATTCCTGTGGCAGCACATGCAGGATGCGACGCTCGGTTGGGATCTTCACCGAGCGGGCAGTGTGGATCACATTGTCCACGTCTTCCTGGGTCACTTCTTCATCATTGATGGACACCATGCCGCGCTCGTTCTGACAGGCGATGTGCTTACCGGAAATCGACAGATACACAGACGACACCTGGCAGTCAGCCATCAGCTCAGCCTGATCCAGCGCACGCTGTACACTGCGAACGATAGAGTCGAGGTCGTTCACCCCGCCCTTGTCCATTCCCCGCGAAGGGTGATTGCCAAGACCCACAATGCTGATCTCTCCGTCAGGCATGACTTCACCAATGATCGCAGCGACCTTGGCGGTACCTATGTCCAATCCGACTATCAGATTTCTATCCTGGTTCTTGGTCATCAGTTAGCGACTCTCTTGTTTTGTCTCATCCCAGCCTACGGCCAATCCTGTGTCGTAGCGCAAATCCACCCTGGATACCACCTTGGACTGCTGTTTCAGGGTCGGGTATACATTGATAAACCTCTGTACCCGCGCCATTTTATCTTCCCGCCCAAGCTCAAGCGTTATGCCATTGTCCAGCACGGCAATCCACGCATGTCTCGGGCTCAGGCTCAGGCTCTCAAGTCCAAAGCCATTAATCTTTAACAACTCGGCAATCTGCCGGTAGGCCGTCAACACCTCGGCCGCTTTTGTCTCTGGACCTGACAGTTTGGGCAGGCGGTCCAAATCCGGTTGAGGCGGAGCTCCAAATACTTCACCATGCTCGTTCACCCAATCCATGCCATTCCAACGTGCCTCAGCCTTTTGCTCCTGAAGAAACACCTTTATCCTGGCTGGCCAAACCCGCCTTACAGAAGCCTTGTAAACCCAGGGTAAAGCCTCTATCGCCTGCTGAACCTCAGTCACATCTGCACTGAAAAAGCTGCTTTCCATCAGGGCCTGCATAGCGTTACGGATCTCATCCTCTGAGGTGTAAACCCGTTCCCCGTTAATCACCAATGCCTCTATAGGCAAGGCCTCTGCATCATTCAGCAACTGATGAAGTCGATAGCCACCGTACCCCAGCATTCCCAGCACCATAACAAAGAAGCTGAATCCACTGATAAGGTACCAATTAAGCGCCCTAATCCGAGGAAGTATGGGCTCTCTGGCTACCTTGACCTCTCTGGCCCGCACTTCCCGAACCGGCCTTTTTCGGGACTGCACCTTATTCCTTGCCAACGGCTGTTCCTCAGTAACGCCCAGCAGAGGAACCGGCCATTATATAGACCCGTAATCCCAGATTAAAGGCCAAAGGGAACAACCACTTAACTGGTGAATAATTCAGCAGCATCTAGTCGTTATCCGCCTTGTCGAATCCCAGCTGGTTCGCTGCCAGCTCCCTGGACAGCGCGCCTATATTGCCAGCCCCCTGACACAACAACAGATCGCCATCGGCCAGAACATCAGGCAAAACCGATGCTAACTGCTCCGGGCTTGCCACAAAAATAGGTTCGAGCTGGCCACGCTGACGAATAGAGCGGCATAGCGCCCTGCCATCGGCACCCGGTATGGGTGTTTCACCTGCGGCATACACTTCCAGCAATACCAGCTTATCTACCTGAGACAGTACCTCGACGAAGTCTTCGTACAAGTCCCGGGTACGGGTATAACGGTGTGGCTGATAAGCCATCACCAGCCGCTTATCCGGCCAACCGGCACGGGCAGCCTTGATGGTGGCAGCCACTTCACTGGGATGATGGCCGTAGTCATCCACCAGCATCACTTCGCCCTTAGGGGTATCGAACTTGCCCAGATGCTGAAAACGACGGCCAATACCCTGGAACTCAGCCAAAGCACTCACAACGGCTTCATCTTCTATGTCATCTTCAGTCGCTACAGCAATGGCCGCGAGCGAGTTGAGTACGTTGTGCTCGCCGGGCAGATTTACCTTGAGCGCCAAATCATCTTTACCCTTGCGTCGCACGGTAAAGCAGCAGCTGTGCCCCTGTTGAACAAAGTCCAAAGCACGCACATCGGCATCTTCGCTGAAGCCGTAGGTCACCACCTGACGACCAATACGAGGGATAAGTTCACGTATCACCGGGTCATCAATGCAAACCACAGCCACACCGTAAAACGGCAGGTTGTGCATAAAGTCCACAAAGGTGGATTTGAGCTTCTCGAAGTCACCGCCGTAAGTGTCCATATGGTCGGCTTCGATATTGGTCACCACAGTCACCATTGGCTGCAAATGCAGGAAGCTGGCGTCACTTTCATCCGCTTCGGCAATCAGATAGCGGCTCGAACCCAAACGGGCGTTGGTACCGGCGCTGTTAAGCAAACCGCCAATCACGAAAGTTGGATCGCGGTCGGCCTGACCATAAATGCTGGCAATCAAACTGGTGGTGGTGGTTTTACCGTGGGTACCGGCCACCGCCACCCCATGGCGATAACGCATCAACTCGGCAAGCATTTCGGCGCGGCGCACCACAGGAATACGGTTTGCATTGGCGGCCAACAGCTCAGGGTTTTCCTTACTAATAGCGGTAGACACCACCACGACATCCACGCCAGCCACATTGTCAGCACCATGGCCGATAAAAATACGCGCGCCCAGCCCCTTAAGGCGCTCGGTCACAGCGTTATTCGCAATATCTGAGCCACTGACCTGATAACCTTCGTTGACCAATACTTCTGCAATCCCGCCCATACCGGCGCCGCCAATGCCCACAAAGTGGATTCGGCGCACCCGACGCATCTCGGGGATCATGGTACGAAGCTGTCTGTATTTCTCTGTCTGTGTCATAACTAACCTTTAATTCGCCAGCTCACGGCATACGTCAGCCACCCGCTCAGTGGCATCCAAAACCGCAACCGCTCTGGCTCTTTCACCCATACGGGTCAATTCTTCTCTGTCACCGGCAAGCAATCTTAGCTTGTCTGCCAAAAGCTCTGTTGAAGCTATGGGTTGCGGCACCAAGAAGGCCGCACCGGCATCGACCAGCACTCTGGCATTCATGGTCTGATGATCATCCACTGCATGGGGATATGGCACCAGAATGCTCGGTAATCCCACGGCCGCCAGTTCCGACACGGTCAGGGCCCCGGCCCGGCACAGTACCACATCGGCCCAGCGATAAGCCGCTTCCATATCATCAATAAATTCCGCGATATTCACGCCGCCGTCCTGCCCCAGCTCCTGGTATGCCGTCTGTACGGCCGCCAGGTTGTTCTTGCCGGTCTGATGCCAGACGGTCACGGCCTGCTCCTGCGCCAAACGCGCCGTCACGGCAGGCATCAGGTCGTTGAATACCTTGGCACCAAGGCTGCCGCCCACCACCAGCACCTTGAGCGAATCGTTCTGTCTCTCTCGGGGCTTCGCACCAAGGGCAACCAACTCATCCCGAATCGGATTCCCCACGGTTTGCCCCTGAAGACCAAAGGCACCGTCAAAGGCACAAAGTACCCGATTGGCGATACGAGACAGGAGTCTGTTGGTCATACCGGGAATCGCATTTTGCTCATGCAGCACCAGCGGGATGCCACAAAGCTTTGCAGCCACGCCGCCCGGACCGCTGGCAAAACCACCCATGCCCAGCACCACATCCGGCTTAAAGCTTTGGATAACCTTTCTGGCCTGCATCACTGAGCGCAGCACTTTCACCGGAGCTGCCAGCTTGCGCAGCAAACCATTGCCACGTACGCCCTGAATATCAATAAAGTCGATATCAAAACCATGCTGGGGTACCAGGCGAGCCTCCATGCGATCGGCCGTTCCAAGCCAGCGAACCTGCCAGCCTTCACTCGCCAACCGACGTGCCACCGCCAGCGCAGGAAATACGTGACCACCGGTACCACCGGCCATCACCAAAAGACGTTTTCCTGACTGCGGATCCATTAGAGCCTCCCCTGTACCGCCTGAATCTGACTCAGGCGTTTTTCATAATCAATACGAAGCAAAATACACACTGCTGAGGTCATTACCCATAAACTCGAACCGCCATAACTGACAAAGGGCAGCGTCAGGCCCTTGGTGGGCAGCATACCGATACTGGCACCGACATTGACCACAGTTTGGAAGCAAATCCAAATGCCGATGGAATAGGCCAGATAACCTTCAAAGGCTCGCTCCAGTCCCAGACATTCATTACCCAAACGGATAGCTTTCAACGACACAAAGAACAGCCCAAACAGCACAACAACAATGCCAACAAAGCCAAGTTCTTCACCAAGTACCGCAAAAATAAAGTCAGTGTGGGCCTCTGGCAGGTATTCCAACTTCTGAATACTGTTGCCCAAACCGCGCCCAAACCAGTCACCATTGCCGTATGCCATCAACGACTGCGTCAGCTGATAGCCGCTGCCGAAGGGGTCATCCCAGGGATCCATAAATGACGTAATACGCGCCAGTCGATATGGCTCCATGGCCAGAATAACGAAGGCGACCACCCCGGCAAACACCAAGGCAAAAAAGTCCAGCAATCGTGCACCGGCAAGAAACAACAACCCAACAGTCCCGACAAACAGCACAACAACTGTGCCAAGGTCTGGCTGGTTAAGAATTAAAAACGCATATACCGCAAAAACCACAATCGGCTTATAGAACCCCTTGGCGTTCTCACGCAGTTCCTGCAGCCGACGCACCAAATAACCGGACAGGTAGATGGCAAATACCAGCTTGGCCATCTCGGCTACCTGAATACGAATAGGGCCAACACTGAGCCAGCGCCTGGCACCGTTTACCGTGGTCCCCACCGCAAGCACTGCGAGCAGCAGCACAAACACGCCAACCAATAAAAGAGGGCTGTATTTCTGCCAGGTTTTCATCTCAATTCGCAGCACCAAGGCAGCAATTGCTACGCAGCCAATCAGGTAGAAAACATGGCGGTACATAAAGTGAAACGGATTATCTTTCAGGCTTTGGGCTTCCGGCATCGAGGCCGACATCACCATCACAAAGCCAAATGCCATCAGCGACAACACAGCAGTCAGCAGCGATCTGTCATAAAGCTGGGAGCCGGGAGCCTTCTGGTCTTGGAACCAACCTGACCAAAAATGACCGCTGCGCTCAAACAGATTGAGCTGTCTGCTGTCACTCGCCATAGACCCGCTCCACATTGGCCCGGAAGTCATCCCCCCTGGCCATAAAATTGGTGTACATATCCAAGCTGGCGCAGGCTGGCGACAACAGCACTATGTCACCCGGGTTGGCCAGCGACTTAGCCTTGTCCACCGCTTCGGCCATATTGGCCACACGAAACGCACCGTCTTTCAGCTCGGCTATCTTATCGCCGTCACGCCCCAGGGTGATAAGGTGCGCAACAGACTGAAACGCAAAACGCAGCGGCTCAAAATCCGCCCCCTTGCCATCACCACCTGCAATAAGAATGATGTCACCCAAATGGTCCCTCAGACCATTTAATGCCGCCACGGTCGCGCCTACATTGGTGGCTTTGGAGTCATTCACCCAGGCAATATTGTCGTGGCTCGCCACCAGTTCACAGCGATGACTGAGACCGGTGAATTCGCGCGCTACCGTCACCATGGCCTCACGGGAAATGCCGACCGCTTCGCACAGAACCATCGCCGCCAGTAAATTGGCATGGTTATGGGCGCCAATCAGAGCCACATCCAGCAAGTTCATAATTTCGCTGCTGCCGTGGTACACCTTGCCATCCATCAGCCCCCACTCATCACCTTCGGGAATGCCAAGACCAAAACTGGTGGTGTGGCAAGGATCGTTTGGCTGGGTGGCCGGGTCATCACGATTAAACACGCTCAGCTTCGACTGTGGATACAGACGTAACTTGGCCTGGCGATAGGCTTCCAGATCGGCATATCTGTCCATGTGATCTTCACTGATGTTCAGACAGGTTGCTGCAATGCACTTGAGACTATGGGTGGTTTCCAGCTGAAAACTCGACAGTTCAAGCACATACAGGTCGGCCAGCTGAGACAACAAATCCAGCGCAGGCACGCCGATATTGCCGCCCACGGCAACCTTTTTACCATCAGCCGCGGCCATCTCACCAACTAATGTGGTTACGGTAGACTTACCATTGGAACCGGTGATCGCCAGCACACAGGGAGCGCGCTCCGCAAGTTCACGGGCAAACAGTTCCACATCACCAATCACTTCGATGCCCATGTCCATCGCGGCGCGCACCTCTGGGGTATCCACCGCAATGCCGGGACTGATAATAATTTGCTGAGCCTGCACCAGATGACGGCAATCAAAGCCGCCGCTGACCAAGGGTACATCCGGAAAATCGGCTGCCAGTTTATCCATGCCGGGCGGCTGGCGACGGCTATCCATCACCAGCGGCGAAATGCCTTTGCCTGTCAAAAAGCGCACCACAGACAGCCCTGTGGCACCCAGGCCCAGCACTATGTGTGTATGTGGCTTATCCAGTGGCAGACCCATAAATTACCTCAGCTTCAACGTAGCCAAACCAAGTAACACCAGGAACAGGGAGATGATCCAAAAACGCACAATTACCCGTGGTTCAGGCCAGCCCTTCAACTCGTAATGGTGATGAATTGGCGCCATACGAAAAATCCGCTGTCCACGAAGCTTGTAAGAGCCCACCTGCAGGATCACCGACAGGGTTTCCATCACAAACACGCCACCCATGATCACCAGCAGAATTTCCTGCCGTACCAGCACGGCAATGGTGCCAAGTGCCGCGCCCAAAGACAGTGAGCCCACATCACCCATAAACACCTGAGCGGGATATGTGTTAAACCACAAAAAGCCCAGCCCGGCACCTACGATGGCGGTACACACAATCACCAGCTCGCCCGAGCCAGGCAGATAGGGAATGTGCAGGTAGTTTGCGAATTGAATATGACCGGACAGATAGGCAATCAGCGCAAAGGCCGCCGCGACCATCACGGTAGGCATTATCGCCAGCCCGTCCAAGCCATCGGTCAGGTTCACCGCGTTACTGGCACCAACTATGGTGAAGTAGCACAGTACAATAAACATCAGTCCCAGCTGTGGCAGTATGTCCTTGAAGAAAGGCACCACCAGCTGAGTTTCCCCCGGGTGTTTGGCTGAGTAAAACAGGTAAAAGGCAACGATAATGGCAGCCATTGACTGGAAAATATATTTCCAACGGGCAATCAGGCCTTTGGGATCTTTACGAACCACCTTGCGATAATCGTCGATAAAGCCAATCAGACCAAAAGAGCCCAAAACAAACAGCATGACCCAAACATAACGGCTGCCAAGGTCGCCCCACAAGAGTACGCCAATAAAGATACCCGCAAGGATGAGCAGCCCCCCCATGGTCGGAGTGCCGCGCTTGCTGAAATGAGACTCGGGACCGTCATTACGCACCACCTGACCGATTTGCAGCAGCTGAAGGCGCTCAATCAGTTTAGGGCCCCACCAGAGACTGAACATAAGTGCCGTCAACAACGACAGAATGGCTCTGAAGGTCACATAGGAAAACACGTTGAACCCAGAGTAAAACTGGGTCAGATACTCGGCCAGATACACCAGCATTTATACTAACTCCCCGCGCCCGTGGGCGGCCGTTAAGGCCTCGACAACCCGCTCCATGGCGGCACTGCGAGACCCCTTCACCAACAGGGTCACTTGTCCTTCCACCCCATTGATATGTTTAATCAACTTGTTCAACAGAGCATCCAGCTCCACAAAATGTTCACTGCCAAAGGCTTCACTGGCACTCCGGCTGAGTTTGCCAAGGCAAAAGAGACTGTCGAGACCGGCGTCTTTGGCCCGCACGCCCAATTGCCCATGCAAAAGGGCAGCATTGTCGCCCAATTCTCCCAAATCGCCCAGTACCAGGATCCGATTTGTGGCAATTTCTTTCAGCCAGTCGATAGCTACACCCACGGAGTTGGGATTTGCGTTATAGGTATCGTCCACCAAAGTAATGCGACCAAGGGCCACAGGCACCATACGCCCCTTTACAGGTGCGAGCTTGCCAAGGCCTCCGGCAATTTCATCGAGTGATAATCCAAGGGCAATACAAATGGCTGCTGTGGCCAGGGCGTTATGTACCTGATGATGTCCGGCAAGTGGTAAGGTCACCCGGGCATGGCTGCCGCCATGACAGAGTACAAAACTGTGTCGACCAAAGGCATCACAGGCAACTTCACGGGCGGTTACATCAGCATCACTGCCAAGACCAAAGCGCAGCACCTGTTTGCCCTGCAATTTGGCGAGCATTACTTCGGCATAGCGGTCATCGGCATTCACTATGCCCACACCGTCCTCAGCCAGATGATGGTAAATCTCTGACTTAGCCCGGGCCACGCCGTCCTCGGAGCCAAAGCCTTCAAGATGCGCACTGCCAACGTTGTTGACCAGCGACACCCTAGGGCGCACCAAAGAAGAGGTGTAATCAATTTCACCCTTGTGGTTGGCGCCAAGCTCAAATACGCCAAACTCATGGCCAGCTTCCAGACGCAACAACGTCAGCGGCACGCCGATTTCGTTATTGAAGTTACCTGCGGTAAAGAGTACCGAGTGGCGCTGTGCCAACACTGTGGCCACCATTTCTTTCACGCTGGTCTTACCGTTGGAGCCGGTAAGCGCCACGCATACCGGATTGACGCGGTCACGCACCAGTGCGCCGATGCGTCCCATGGCTTTTTGCGCATCAGCCACCAGCAGCTGCGGCACAGCCAAAGGCAATTCACGTTCAACCAGCAAGGCACTGGCACCCAGCTCCACCGCCTTGTCAGCAAAGCTGTGTCCATCAAACCGTTCGCCCTTGAGTGCCACAAACAGACTACCCGGGGTCATTTGGCGACTATCACTGCTCAGGTGATGAATAACAACATCCTCACCCAGCAAGGTGCCTTTGGTTGCATTGGCCAGTTCTGACAACTTCAGTGGGATCACGCTTTCTCCTCACACAGCGCCTTTGCGAGTGCGCGCTCATCATATTGGTGTTTAACGCCGGCGATTTCCTGATAGGTTTCATGGCCTTTACCAGCCAGCAGGATAAGGTCTCCCGGCCTGGCCTGGGCCACTGCGCGGCGGATAGCCTGAATACGGTCTACCTCGAACAGCGCATTGTCCGGCACCTTTAGCCCGGCTCTCATATCATCGAGAATGGACTGAGGATCTTCACTGCGGGCATTGTCTGACGTCAGCACCAGCATATCGGCAGAGCGCTCTGCCGCCGCTGCCATCAGCGGCCGCTTACCTTTATCGCGATCGCCGCCGCAGCCAAATACAATCCACAGTCGGCCTTCACAATGATGACGAGCCGCCTTAAGCGCCTGTTCTATAGCATCCGGAGTGTGGGCGTAATCGACCACCAGCGACAGGCCATCGGCGCGGGGGAAGCACTCCATCCGCCCGGGCACAGGTGTGAGCTTGGCGGCAGCCTGCACCAGAGATTCGGCGCTGTAACCCAACTGGTTCATCGCGCACAGGGCGGCAAGCAAGTTGGACAGGTTAAAGGCTCCCAGTAAGCGGCAATCGAGTACAAACTCACCTTCGGGGCACATCAAGGTAGCGCTGAATCCGGCATGATGGAATTGAGCGTTATCAAAGCGCCAGACAGCCTTGGGGTGACCTTCGCAGCTGAAGCCCACCGCATGCTCTATACCTGAAAACCAATCCTCACCCACCTTGTCGTCCAGATTGATCACGCTGGCTCTGAGGCTACCGAAGGAAAACAGCCGGCGTTTGGCCGCGCCATAATTTTCCATGTCGCCATGATAATCCAAATGATCACGACTCAAGTTGGTAAATACCGCCACCTCAAAAGGAACGGCTTCAATCCGCCCTTGCACCAAGCCGTGGCTGGAGGCTTCCATGGCACAGACCCTGGCCCCCTGAACTTCAAAACGATGCAAGTCTGCCATCACACGGATAGGATCGGCCGTAGTATTACCCACATCCTCCAGCTCGCCCCACAGACCATTACCCAGGGTTCCCATCACGGCTGCACGGTGGCCAAGGTGTTCAGAAAGCTGCGCAATCAGCTGACTTACTGATGTTTTACCATTAGTGCCGGTAATACCTATGGTGTGCAGCTTACCGGGTGACAACTGGTAGTATTGACGGGCCAGCGCTGACACCTGGCGGCTCAGTTGAAAGAAATGAATAACCAATCCATGCTCACGCTCCACCAAGCCGTGGGCGGCAGGATCGTCTGTGTGTTTCAGTACAGCTACCGCGCCTTTGGCAAAGGCAGCTTCGATATAATTGCGTCCATCTGCCGCATGGCCAGGGACGGCAACAAATAAGCCACCCTGAGCAACCTGCCTGCTATCCAGTACCGGCGCATTAACAACTTCTGAACCTGCAAAATGAAACCAGGGCGCTAATAGGTCTTTCAGTAACATTATTCAGCCTCCCGTCGGGTGGCAGCCAATTGCATCTGCTCTCGGGTGCTGATGGGTTCCACATTCAGCATTTGTAATGCTCCCGCCATCACTTTGGCAAAGACTGGCGCCGACACATCGCCGCCGTAATATCTGTCACCTTTGGGCTCGTTAATGACCACAGCAATCGCGAGTCTAGGGTTATTCACGGGCGCAACACCGGCAAAGGTAGCCATATAATCGTCACCGTAGCCACCTGCAACGGCTTTCCGGCTGGTACCGGTTTTACCGGCTACCGGGTACCCTTCGATATGTGCTTTGAGGGCTGTGCCCCCTTGTTCTGTTACACCCACCAACATCTGCAGCACTTCGTCGGCAACCCGCTTTGAGATCACCTGCTGCCCTTCAGGCTTTTGCTTGAGCTTAAGAATGGTTGAAGGATAAAGCGTGCCGCCGTTACCCAGGGTGGCGTACATACGAGCCAACTGCAGCGTAGTAGTGGTAAGGCCATAGCCAAATGCCAGCGTCGCACGCTCAAAATCAGACCAGCGGTGCTTTTCACGGATAAGTCCGGCGCTTTCGCCGGGCAATCCTATACCCGAATAATTACCAAGTCCGATGGAATAGTAGGTGCCCAGAAGCTGCTCAACCGGCATGCCCAGAGAGAGCTTGGCTACGCCCATGTTACTGGACTTCACCAGAATTTTAGTCAGTGACATGTCACCGTAATTGTTGGAATCCCGTACCTGACGGCCGCCTATCCGCATCCAGCCCGGTGAGGTGGAAATAATGTCGCTGCGTTTGACTGTGCCCGCTTCCAGCGCCGCCGCCACCACAAAGGGCTTTACAGTGGAGCCGGGTTCAAAAGTATCGGTAACCGCACGGTTACGCATTTTGAAACTTTGCCAGTCACTGCGGCTATTGGGGTTAAATGACGGGGTATTAGCCATGGCCAATACTTCACCGGTATAAATGTCCAGCACCACCACAGATCCGGAAGTAGCCTGATGCATTTCAGTGGCACGCTTAAGTTCACGATAAGCCAGTTGCTGAATGCGTTGATCGATACTCAGTACCAAATCGTTAGGGCTCTCACCCTCCTGCACAATATCCAGACGCTCCACGACATGGCCATCACGGGATTTGCGCACCTTCTGCTTGGAGGGAGTACCGGTCAGCCAATTGTTATAGGTACTCTCAATCCCTTCGATACCTACATCGTCAATATTGGTGACCCCAATCAATTGAGCCGTTATTTCACCACCGGGATAATAACGGCGGGACTCTGGCTTGAGGTATACGCCGGGAAGCTTCAGCTGACGGATATAATCGGCCACAGCCGGCGTGATCTGGCGCTTTAAATAGGTAAATCGCTTCGCAGGATTTCCCTGCACCCGGGCAATCAGCTCATCGGGCTTCTCGTGCAGCACATCGGCCAGCGCCTGCCAACGGCGCATATCGGCAAAGCCGTCTTTTTCGTGTACCACTTTGGGGTCGGCATACACCGCCTGAACCGGCACACTCACCGCCAGCATTTCACCGTTGCGATCAGTGATAAGCCCTCGCTGTACCTCACTGCTACTGGTGCGCAAGGTGCGCATATCACTTTCATGACGCAAACGGTCCGGCTCAATTAACTGAATATACGCAGCCCGCACCACCAAACTGCCAAACAACAAACAAACGAACGCCACCACAACGTATAAACGCCATGGAATGGGTTGAGCTTTTTGATTGCGTTTTGCCTGTTTACTCATGGCACTCTCACAACCACTTCTTCATTGGGAAGGGGTCTGACCATATTCAATTCCTTTGTCGCTATCCTTGTTATCCTGCTGTGCTCAGCCAGTGACTGTTCCTCAAGCAGTAAATTGCGCCATTCAATATTTAACCTGTCCCTTTCCTGCATCAGCCGTGCTTCTTCTGCGGTAAGCTCACGGCTGACATGGCTTGTATATACAACTAGAACACCATGAGCCATCACCAGTAATGCCAATAACACTATCCACTTGTGATGCCACAAATCCAGCAACACAAGCCGTGGCAAATCCAGCTGCTTACTCATGCTTCATCCTCAGTAAGGCAGCCGCTCTGCCACTCTGAGTACCGAACTGCGGGCACGGGCATTGCGCTCAATTTCTTCGTCCGAGGGTTTCATTGCTTTTCCTACGGGCAACAGCGTCCGGGATTTGTTCAATTGCGCCTCAGTTACCGGTAAACCATGGGGTAACTCTTCACCCTGGCTGTGACGGCGGATAAAACGTTTCACGATTCGGTCTTCCAGAGAATGGAAGCTAATGACAGACAAACGCCCTTCAGGCGCCAGAACATTGAGTGCACCCTCCAAGGCCTGATCGATTTGTTCAAGTTCGCTGTTAATGTAGATGCGGATAGCCTGAAACACCCGTGTAGCAGGATGCTTGTTCCGCTCTTTACTTTTGGCAACCCGCGCAATGAGATCCGCCAGTTCCTTGGTGCGGGTAAAAGGCGTTTTCTCCCGGTCTGCCGCAATACAGCGGGCAATATGACGGGCGTTGCGCTCCTCTCCATAGGTTTTGAACACCCAGGCCATATCTTCAACTTCGGCACGTGCGAGCCACTGAGCCGCAGTTTCACCCTGAGAGTTATCCATGCGCATATCCAGAGGACCATCACGCAGGAAACTGAAGCCGCGCTCGGCGTCATCCAGCTGTGGTGAAGACACGCCTAAATCCAGCAGCACTCCATCAACTTTGCCCACCAGCCCCAAATCTTCGACGTAGGATGCCAACTGACCAAAGCCGCCATGGACAATCTGAAAGCGACCGTCATCACTGAATTGCTCTGCAGCCTTAATGGCCTGAGGATCACGGTCAATGGCAATCAGACGACCATTTGGCCCCAAGCGGGAAAGCACTTCCCGTGAATGACCGCCACGACCGAAGGTGCCGTCGATATAAATGCCGTCTGCGCGAATGTTGAGACCATCGACTGTCTCAGCGAGCAAAACGGATAAATGGGCAAATTCCTGGCTCATGGCTCTCTTCTTTTATTTTAAAATTCACTTTTACAGCGAAAAATCAGCGAGACGTTCATTTGCAGCCAAATCACCTGCACGGATAATATCCTGTGCGTCCTGGATCTGGGCTTGCCATTGGGCTTCGTCCCACAACTCAAACTTGTTTAACTGTCCCACCAGCATGGCTTTCTTATCCAACTGGGCGTAATGACGCAGGGGCGGCGGCAACAGCAAACGGCCATTGCTATCCATATCAATTTCATGGGCATAGCCGAGCAGCATCCGCTTAAGTGCGCGCTCAGTGGGTTGGGTATCGGACAACTTCAACAACTTGGCTTCTATCTGGATCCACTCGCTGGCGGGATAGATAAGTAAACAATTCGCCTGAATATCGACGGTAATCACCAACTTGCCCTCGTGAGCAGACAGCAGGGGGTCGCGGTATCGCGTCGGAATCGCGATCCGTCCTTTGGCATCAAGATTGATAGCACTGGCCCCTTTGAACATTGGTGGCACTCCCCCTTGCTGAAGTTGTTTGATCCACAAAGATCCACAATTTCCCACAATTGCTAAGTGTAGGGACAGTGTGCAACCTATGTCAAGGGTGTGAAATGGCGATAAATCCAGACAGCAAGCGGCCTACGGCGATATTCAAACTCTGGTGTTCTCGTGGAGAAAAGTGGCAAAATTTTGCTAAACGGTGGAAAAAACACACATTAAATGCCAGTGAATTTTTAATAATGCGCCCGGGATAATGGAGTACTGTCCCATTTTGCAGACAAAAGGTGGATTTTCGACCTTGAATTGGCCCCCGCAAATCTGTGAAGATGCGTGACACCCTCGACCCAATAACTCCATTTCATGGCATCAATCACACAAATCAGGCGCTGGCACCGATTACTGGCACCGCTTATAGGCTTGCAATTTTTATTCTGGTGCATAAGTGGCGCTTACATGGTTTTAACCGATATTGATGACATTCACGGTGATCACCTGGTGGCCGAACCTGTTCTTCCCATTGACTATGCACAGGTGCGGTTGACCTTTGCCAGCGTAAAAGCTGACCATCCCGAGGCGATGCATCTACGCCTGAAGCAAACTCCACAGGGCCCTGTGTATCTGTTTAGAGAAGATGGCATCACCAAAGCGCTCAATGCCACTTCAGGTGAATTGATAACACCACCGAATGAAACGGTTATCAGGGCAAAGGCCAAACTTGTATATACAAGTGATGATCCCATTGCCAACGTCACCCTTTATCAAGAACAAGCCCCATCAGAAATCAGCCCACGTCTTTTACCTGTTTATCGGGTTGACTTTGATGCTCCGCTGTCACCCAGCCTCTATTTCTCAGCCAATACCGGCGAACTGGTTGGCAAGCGATTTGATGGCTGGCGCCTGTTTGATTTCCTGTGGATGCTGCACATCATGGATTACGCCGAGCGCGACAATATCCACAACAATCTGCTCCGCATCACGTCTTTGCTTGCCTTGCTATTAGCGCTTACAGGTGCGGTGCTCGCATGGCGCAGCCTGCGACCTGCACAGGAAAGCAGCAAAACGGAGGCCGAAGCATGAACTGGTTAAAGTGGCACCTATACCTTGCTGCGCTGTGTGGTCTGCAGATGCTGCTATGGATTGGCTCAGGTTTAACCCTGAGTCTGCTTGATGAGGACTACCTGGACGCCAATCGTTACCGAGCCCAATCGATACAAGCGCCAGGCATCATGGCGCAGCATTTCACCCCGGGAAGGGTATCCCTGCCTGCCGACGTCACCGAAGTTCAGCTCGACAACCTGCTGTCACGGCCGGTTTATCGAATAGAACTCGGTGAACGAAGCATGAACCTGTGGGCCGACACCCTCGAACCCCTGGTGTTGGACGATGCTTTGCTGCGTAAAATTGCGACTGCCAGTATCAGTGCGCCCCTGCTGGACGGCATGGAATATCATCCCGGCGATTCGATAGGTTTCCCTGACTCGGCGAAAGTAGCCCTGTTTAATGCTGAAACAGACCGAAACACCCGAGTATTGATAGATGCGCAGTCCGGTAAACTTCTGGCACACAAAGACAAAGGTTCAGATCTGAAAGAGCTGCTACTGATGCTGCACTTTATGGACTACGCACCTGGCAACGGCATTGCTTTCAATCATATTGGGATCCGACTGTTTGCATTGCTGACTTTGCTGATGGTGCTGTCAGGCGCCTTTGTTGTATGGCAACGATGGCAGGCAGGCTTTTATCAGATCCGCTTCAAGCGCCCAATCCTGCAAGCACCGACATTGATAGTGCTGGATACTCAAGGCGAAGAGCTTGGCCGCTTCAATGTCGGCGCTTATTTGCTTGAAAGCATAAACGCCGATGCCCCCTTGTTACCGACCCAATGCGGCGGCGGAGGCAGCTGTGGTCTTTGCGCTCTGGTGTTTACCGACAACCCTCCCGACGCAACCGAAGCCGACCTCAATAGACTCAGAGGCAAAGTAGAACAAGGCCACCGCCTGGCCTGCCAACACGGCAGTTATTGTGGCCGGGTTAGGCTTGTCAACAAAGCTCAGGAACGATATTGGCATAAACAGCAACAGTCCAACGAACCCCTTACGAGTGAAAATGTCTAAATATTAGACAGCTAATGCCGATACAGTGTGCAGGAAGCACAGGAGGCGCAAATGAGTGGATTGGACAGCATCTATGCCATGTTGGCAGCACCGGTAAAGGCAACGTTGGAACGTCGCCGCCGGGTTAAACAACTGGATAACGACACGGCTATCGACAAAGACAGCCATGAGGCGCCGCAGTCTCAATTGCCACCGCAAAAATCAGCTTCCGCCGCTACTGCCAGCGATGAAAAGGAAAACCGCCCGAGGGAAAGTGTCAATACACCTGCCGTCGAACGCCGGGCTCGTCGCAGCGGCAGCCGTATAGACATTGAGGTATAACAACACCTGCTGTTGAATGATTCTGCAAACAGCTTCCTTTATAAGTTCATAGGCGAAGGCCAGCCTGGAGCAACACTTTACTCGCAGCGCGGCATGCAGAATATACCCGGACTGACTCAGTACACAGCCGACTCTGATTGAGCGGCTAGAAAATATCAGGGCGCATTGATTGAGCCCTTTTTTGTCTGTGACCCGCGTTATCCTGTAGCAGATGTCAGCTCAGACTGCGGCGCACCGCATCCTGCCATCCCTGATAAAGCCCTGCTCTGTCTCTGTCATCCATCAGGGGGACAAAACGCCTGTCGATGCCACTCTTATGGCGAATTTCATCGACACTGGACCAGAAACCGACTGCGAGACCACCGAGGAACGCCGCCCCCATGGCAGTGGTTTCTGTCAGTGCCGGACGCAACACCTCAACGCCTGAGATATCGGCCTGAAATTGCATCAAAAAGTCGTTGGCCACTGCACCACCATCCACTCGCAGTTGCTTAAGAGCCACGCCACTGTCTTTACTCATGGCATCAAGTAAATCGCGACTCTGATAGGCAATGGACTCCAGTGCCGCGCGGATAATGTGATTGCGGTTGGCACCACGGGTCAGGCCCACCAGGGTGCCACGGGCATCCGGGTCCCAGTAAGGCGCGCCCAGGCCCACAAAGGCGGGCACCAGATACACGCCATTGGTATCGTCCACCTTGGAGGCAAAATATTCGGTATCGCTGGCATCGCGTATCAGTCCCAGCTCGTCCCTGAGCCACTGAATAGTGGCCCCGCCCATAAACACGGCGCCCTCCAGCGCATAGTTGACGCCACCATCGGCACCAACGGCAATGGTGGTCAGCAGGCCATGCTCTGACTTCACCGCCTGTGTACCTGTGTTCATCAGCAAAAAGCAGCCGGTACCGTAGGTGTTTTTGGCCATGCCGGGTTCAACACAGAGCTGGCCAAACAGCGCCGCCTGCTGATCCCCTGCCATACCGGCCACCGGAATTTCGGTACCTTCACCGGCAATACGGGTAATGCCATACACCGCCTGCGAAGGTTGTACCTGCGGAAGCAAGCTGCGGGGGATAGTGAGCGCCCTGAGCAGCTCATCATCCCACTCACCACTGTGGATATTGTACATCAGGGTGCGGGAAGCATTGGTGGGGTCGGTAACATGTACCTTGCCTTCGGTGAGCTTCCAAACCAGCCAGCTATCCACAGTGCCAAACAGCAGCTCGCCCGCCTCGGCTCGCTCACGCACCCCAGGCACATTGTCGAGGATCCATTTGATTTTGGTGCCGGAGAAATAAGGGTCGAGCAACAGGCCGGTTTTGTCGCGAAACAAGGTCTCCAGCCCCTGAGATTTCAGCGCCTCGCAGATAGCGGCACTGCGACGGCATTGCCACACAACGGCATTGCACACAGGCTTGCCGGTGAGCTTATCCCAGATAATGGTGGTTTCGCGCTGATTGGTGATGCCAATGGCAGCCACTTGCTCGGCATGAATACCGGCGCGGGCCAGCACTTCTATCAGGGTAGAACTCTGAGAGGCCCAGATTTCCATGGGGTCGTGCTCGACCCAGCCACCTTTGGGATAAATCTGACTGAATTCACGCTGTGATACCGCCACCAGATTGGCGTCACGGTCGAAAACGATGGCGCGCGAACTGGTTGTGCCCTGATCCAGCGCCACCACATATTGCTTGTCCACTTGCATATCCTTATTGTGGCAACCCCTCAGTGGGCTACCTGAACCTCAGGCATTTCTACTTCCAATACCTGCTCCATCTGATTGTCTCTTGGCTCGCAACCGTGCGCCGGGTAGTACCAGATAGAAGAAATTTTTTCGCTTATCAGCTCATACACGCCGATAGAACACTGGCTGTTTACTTCACCGTCCACAGTCCAGCTTACCTGCTCAAGAATGCTGACATAGCTACCGGATACCGTCATCGACAGGATATCCGCATGAGCACCGGGCAGCGATTCGAAATAATCCTGCAGCGCCGCGCCAAACTCGGCCTGAGTTTCAGCCTTGGTGTCTACCTTCTGGCCTTTAATATGGTTCCAATAAACAGCTTTATTGGTTTGAGCCAACATCTGCGCCACATTCTGTTGATTAAAAGCAGCCAGAAACTCTCGTACCACAGCTTCGGGGGAATCTTGTGCAACAGCGGGTAATGAAAGCAGAGCAGCGAGCAGAATAGCGGGTTTCATCAGACACCTCTTGTTTTAGCAGAATTAGCCGGTGGGCAGTGTAAATACACAGCCTCGAAAGCAACACTATACAAGATATTGGCGCAAGCAAAAGCCCCGCATGGGCGGGGCTTTCATTAAAACTCGCGATTACATTTTGTAGCTTAACTGCACACCGGCCAGCCACACGCTGCCCCCGGCTTCACCGTTAAAGCTGACCTGAGCCAGACCAGCCAGATCCTGATGCTCATCGATAGGTGCGTAACCATGGGCACGAATATGGGTGATGGCCATATCCACCGTCAGGTTTTCACTGGCGCGGTAACCGGCACCCACACTGAACCACAGACGGTCTGAGTCAGGAATAGTGGTGGTACGGAACTCATCATCCACTGCAGTACGGTCAACAGCAAAGCCGCTGCGTACCGTCCAGTCTTCGCTCACATTCCAGGTGGAACCAATCGCAAAGCGCCAGTTGTCCTTGAAGTTCTCTTCTTTCACCAAATCGGACTCGATACCGCCAACAGGCTTGGTCGCCCCCGGGAAGTAAGCCACCAGCTGGTCAAACACACTCCACTGGGTCCAGTTAACACTGGCATGCAGCGCCACATCATCGCTCAGCTGGTGGAAAGAAGACAGCTCGGCAAAGGCCGGCAGCTCCAGTGGCAAATAACCTTCGATATCCAGCTCCTGACCACCTGTGTACAGCAGGCCAGATGCCTTGCCGGACAGCTCCAGCTCTACACCGCTGTGATAAGCCAGACCAAATCTGTGGTATTCAGATGGCTGCCAGCTACCGCCAACTTTCCATCCATAACTCACATCATCACCTTCCATGGTTTTGAGCACTGTTCCCGGTTCAGGCAGGCGGGCAGAAATTTGTGGTGGCAGGTTTGGATTGGCCTTGATGGCGCCCACCCAATAAGGAGTTGAAGCGCCAATGCTGCCTTCGCCATACACCACACGCACTCCGGCGCCCAGAGTCACGGCGTCATTCAGGCGATAGGCAATGTTGGGGTTGAACTCAACCGTGGTCACAGCGGTTTCACTGCCGAACAAAGCAGCCGCGTGGGTAGCTGGCAGTTCGGTGGCCAGACCGTAGTTTGAATTAACTGCCAGACCCCAGGTCCAGTTGTCATTGATTTGGCTTGAGTAATAGAAGTTTGGCACAGCAGCGCTGTCGGCAACATCATAGGCGTCTGCGTTCAGGGTCACGCCATTGGGGCCGAGTACCGGAGACGCAATATGCACATCGCCGGTCACATCCACTTCGGTGGCTACATAGATAGCGCCGCCAGACACCTGACGACCACTCAGGTACGCCAGCATGGCTGGGTTACGCGCCTGAGCCGCGGCGTTGTCGGCCATGGCTGCTTCACCGGCAAAAGCACGGCCAAGGCCAGTGGCAGAATATTCGGCCAGCTGGAAGCCCGCTGCATTAACCTGAGTCGTAATCCCCATAAGAGCCGCTGATACGGCAAAAGTCAGTAAACTCTTTTTCATTATCATTCTCTGCTGATGTTATTGATTTTGCGCTCGACGAATAGAGTATTCACTCGAAACGAGTGCGTGGCAGTGTATTCATACAGAAGATCTTTGCAACCAAAAGCCGCAAAACAGCACAATCAACCACGCAAAATCCTTTATCAGAGTGAGAAAACGACCAAGATCACAGCTTTAAACAGAAAAAAGCATCATGAAATAGAGGTAATGTTCGCAAAATAGAATTTAAAACAGCGACAACAATCAACACATACCATTGTTTTTAAATGATTTAACTTGTAAATCACAAAAAAACAAGCGTAAGCCAAAAACAACTCATGCTTTCAGCATAAATCACTGCCACTTTAAAATCAGCAAACACAAGCCAGGTTAAGCACAGGCTTAAATTCTTTTAATTCATGAATTTAAAACTTAATCACCACAATAAAAAACGGCCATTTGTAACCAGCAAAGGTCACGAATGGCCGAATATCCACGTGGCTGTTACAGCTGTACGCTGAAATTATCCAGCTCCCTTGTCGCCAACAGAACTGAATGGTTTGTCGCTTCTCCTGCCAAGGTAAAAACTGATCACCATAACTCCCCTCTGCGTGACATACATGGTACAGGGACATCATGGGAAGATACCTTCAGCTTGTAGCCAATTGCGGTCTTTACTTATTAGGTGGGATCCATTGCTTGTCTTTGCAGACCTTCTGCGTCTGTTCGTCAAGTAGTGCTGGCCCTCAGGTTG
Source organism: Shewanella sp. (assembly GCF_041630135.1). GTDB lineage: Bacteria > Pseudomonadota > Gammaproteobacteria > Enterobacterales > Shewanellaceae > Shewanella. The sequence goes on along the minus strand of NZ_JBFKLW010000044.1, from coordinate 6,131 downwards.
ATGTGACAAATAAAATGCTCCCTTGCCCGATTGACCCAGCAAGCGATTTATTCGTTTAAGCACTTCTCTATCTAACAACTGCAAGGCAACTGATACTGCCAGCTAACCAACGTATACCGCCGAATTCGCGGACCTTCTGAACGGCTGTCGTCCTTGAAAAACGTTGTCGTGATAGGATTAACCCAAGCACTTTTCCCAAAACCCAATAACGTCAAACGGTGACCACGCCTTTTGCGAGACCAGATCGATTTAGGACACCAAACTGGCAATAGCCGGGCATCACCAGACAGAAATGTCTCCTGACGCAGCGGTTAACCAGATGGCAGAAAGCCTGGCGTTAGAATTGCCATTCCTGGCTGAAATCGTAGCGAAATCCTATCAGCAGGGAGTAAAAGTCTCCCATGTAGTCATAGTTGCGGTTAAGCAGCTCAATATGAAACCTCAGGTTATCTGCCGGCAACCATTCCAGTGTGGCATTAAAGCCATCAAAGCTCTGACTTGAGGCGCTGCTATCTCCGTCGTCAAAGTCGAAGTAGCCCAGCTTGACGCGAAAATGAGGCGCCAGAGGATAGGCAAGGGACACATCCAACGCATGGCCACTCCTGTCATGCAGCACAAGGTCCCTGACATAGGATTTGTCCTGCCAGACCGCCGCCAGATACAGTCCGGACTCGAAGGTATAGGCCAGCACGCCGGCCCAAGTCTCGTCGTCCCCCAATTCCTGATTGGCGCCCCAGATATTTTGAGTAAGATAGCTCAGACCCAGATGGAGATTTTCCATGTCATATCCAAGGCCTGCGTTAATGAGATCGCTGCTGTCGCTACCCCGCTCGCCGTCAAATTGGGCTGCCATCATCCAGGTGATGTCACCCAGCTGCAACTGATAACTTACCAGATTATTGACGAAGAACAGGCCCTCTGGATCGTAAGCGAAGGGACTGTTGGCGTGGTTGAATATATCGACATACTCAGCGATTAACAGGTATTGGGGCGGGCGTTGTTTGCCTATCGCAACACGACCATAGGGACTGTCCAACGCCACATATGCACGTCTGGCACCACCGAAATCGCCGTTGTTGCCTATGTCGATGCGCCATTCCCCCTGCATCTGCACCTGCCAACCGGGCATAAACTCCTTGCTGGCCTTGAATCCGGCGTTGGACAGGGCATCTTCCACGTCCCAGTAAGTCGAGTCCCCATCGTCATAGTAGCCATAAGTGGGCCTGAGGGAACTGTAGAGGGAAATTTTGCTGTCTGTCGTGTCTTTGGCGACTAGCTCCGCGGTCTTTGGCAGCGTCTGTAATTGCCGGGCCAGCTCAGGGTTCTCTGCCGGTTCAACCGGATGCTCGTCCTCTGCCACACTGGCCCCAGCCCTCTGTTTGGCCTCGAGTTCAGCCACCCTCTTTTGCAACCTCATCAGTTCCGCTTTGAGCATGTCCAACTCTGCGCTGCCCTCCCGCTCTCCTGCTTGCACAGGGTTTTGGGCCGACAGAGCCAGGACAAACGAGATGACGAAGAAAAAAGATAAGATCTTATGCTGTGGCATTTGTGCACCCCTTGTTCGGTGTGGAACAAAAAGTATAGGAACCCCAAGAGAGTTTTGCCTGAATCTCATGTATCACCTTATGCGTTAAGCCAAGCCAGTGCCCGCCCCCCTCAAGTCACACGCGATGGATGAGTTGCCTCGCAGGTGTGGGCTGGAAAAGCTTGCATTCTGATTTACAAATCATTTTCTATCTGAGTGGATAAAGTGAACCAGCTCACCAATACTTGGGGCTTAGACACACAACGCTGACACCGAAATCGCGTTGGCGCTGCCAGTCTGGTCAGTACAGCGCAAGTGGGCGAAAGCAGATAAGGAAAAAGCGATAAGGGGGGTTGCTGTGAAGCAAATATTTGGATTCAGGCGTTCTTTGGTGTTCTCCACTGGGGCATTGATTGCCCTTTGCCTGTTGGTGTCCAACTGGATGTCCTATCGGCAAATCCGCGAAATGACCATGAATGGCATCGATCAGTTATCCAACCAGATGGTGCAATATGAGGCCAACCGCATTGAGTCCTGGTTTCATTCCAAGGCCAGAGTGGTGGAGCAACTGGCCAGCAGCTACGATGCCGGTATCTATAAAGAGAATTTAGTTGCCATGGCGCGAGTGAACAAGGCGACCAGTGGCGTCACAGATATCTTCCTGGGATTTGATGACGGCAGTACTTTTTCCACCGCGGTGGGCAGCAAGTGGGTCGATGGCGTAGCCAAGCCCGAGGAATACGATCCCAGGCAGCGCCCTTGGTATAAACAGGCTAAACAAAGCCATGTGCTCGACATTACAGATGTCTACCCGGACGCCACTACGGGCAACGACGTGGTTTCCATCCTCAAGGAAATGAAGACAGGTGTGGCACTGGTGGATCTTGAGCTGACCATTTTGGCAGACACCATCAAGGGCATAGATTACCTGGGGGCGTCGGCGGTGATTACCGATGGCCAGGGTAAGGTGTTAGCCAGCAATTCGTCCGCAATGAGGGTCGGAGCCCGCCTCAGAGATGAGGGAATGGAGCTTATCGAGACTAAGATGCTGGCTCAGGACAGGCTGATGCAGGATTATTCTCTCGATGGCATCGACAAAATTGCCTTTACCAAGGCGATCAATCTGGTGAATGGCAAAAAATGGTATCTGCTCATCAGCATCGATGAGGATGTGGCCTATGCCGATCTCGACGGCGCCCTGACCCGTGCTCTGGTATCATCCATAGTCATGATAGCTATTGCGGTAGCCTTGCTGCTGGCGTTGCTGCAACTCTTGTATCGCCCGATACTGCTGCTCAAGGAGATGGTCTTGGATCTATCCAAAGGCAACGGCGACCTCACCCGACGCCTGCCGGTGCAGAGTGAGGATGACCTTGGAGCCATTTCCGAAGGCATCAACCTGTTCATAATTAATCTGCAGTCCATGATGCGAGAGGTTTTGACATCATCCGATCATATTAACTCGGCGATAGAGCGCTTGAAATCAGAGACAGATGCCAACAGTCAGATCCTCGCGGCTCACACCTTAGAGACTGAACAGATAGTCACAGCCATCGAAGAAATGAGCGCCACCGCCAACGATGTTGCCCGTAACGGCAGCGAGACAGCAGCTTTTACACAGAGTACCAATACACAGACGCTGGCCTCCAAAAAGTTGGTGGGTGAGGCAACCAACACAGTGGCGCAGCTGATCAATGATGTGGAACAGACCGCCAGTAATATTGCAGAAATCGACAGGGACACCACAGATATCACCAATGTACTCAAGGTAATAGGAGATATTGCCGCCCAGACAAACCTATTGGCACTCAATGCTGCCATCGAAGCTGCCAGAGCAGGAGAACAGGGCCGTGGTTTTGCCGTAGTGGCCGACGAAGTCAGGGCATTGGCAGCACGAACCCAGAGCAGCACTGCAGAAATAGAGCGGACACTGTCCAAGTTACGTCACGGCTCAAATGCGGCAATTACCGCCATGGATGCCACCAAGTCCACTTGCCTCAAGACAGCAGAAGCAACCGAGCGGGTGGCATCAGATCTGGATGCCATTGGGGTTTCTGTCAATAAAATCAACGACCTCAACACTCAGATAGCCACGGCAGCAGAAGAACAGAGTTCAGTCTCCGGTGAGATCACCCGCAACATGGCTGCCATCAGTGAGATGGCTAACGAACTGGCAAAGAATGGGGAGGCCAGCCTTCAGCAAACCCGCAGCCTGGCAAACTCAAACCATCAGCTGAGAAGCGTAGTGGGTCAGTTCAAAATTAATTAACGGGATAAGTCTATCGAACCAATCAGTCAGCAAATTACCTATGCAATGGAGGAAGTCATAACTGAGAAAGTCATTACAGAGAAAGTCATGATAGCAGTGGTTTTGCCGCCCACGCCCCCGATTTGCGCGGCACGCATATTGTTGCGGCGCCAGACAAACTGAGTATCGGCCTCTGCCAGCAAAGCCAATCAGCTTATTCCGAGCATTGCGGTAGTGTGAAAGCCTGCAGGCGGAGGGCACCAAACCATTGCTCGAATAAAAACAAATAAAAGAGAAATGGCATTCAAATCCCTCAACTTTCTGGACACCCTCCTATTTGAGCAAAACGGGGCGAATGTATGTTCGCCCCCTTACTACAGGCTATTCGTGGCCAAGTTGCTCGCTGAAATGTATCAGCGGTAAATCAGCGGCGCCAGGCAGGTATGCGTGACTCGTAGTCGCTGATGGCCGCTTCGTGGGCCAGGGTCAGGCCGATGGCATCCAGGCCCTTAAGCAGATTCTGGCGGGCAGACTCGGCCAGGGTAAAGCTAAACTCGGCGCCCGAGGGCGACACCACCTTGAGGTTTTCCAGATCTACAGTCACCTCGGCGCCTTCGTTGGCGGCCACTTCGTCCATCAGCTGACGCACCGCCGCTTCCGGCAGGCGTACCGGCAGCAGGCCGTTATTGATGGCATTGCCGTAAAAGATATCGGCAAAGGTGGGCGCGATAATGGCGCGCAGGCCAAAGTCTGCCAGCGCCCAGGGCGCGTGCTCGCGGCTGGAGCCACAGCCGAAGTTTTCCTGAGCCAGCAGTATGGTGGCACCCTTGTACCTTGGCTTGTTGAGGTTGAACTCGGGGTTGGGGATGTCACCGGCATCGTCCAGATAACGCCAGTCGTGGAACAGATGAATACCAAAGCCGTCCTTGGTCACCTTGGACAGGAACTGCTTGGGGATAATCTGATCCGTGTCTATGTTGGCCGAATCTATGGCCACCGCCAGCCCCGTGTGAGTAGTAAATGCCTGCATGATTAATCCTCCAGAGGACGGTGAACGCGAATATCGACAAAATGACCGGCAACCGCTGCCGCAGCAGCCATGGCAGGACTCACCAGATGGGTGCGGCTGCCGCGCCCCTGACGCCCCTCAAAGTTGCGGTTACTGGTGGAAGCGCAGCGATCGCCCGCATCCAGTCTGTCGTCGTTCATCGCCAGACACATGGAGCAGCCCGGCAAACGCCACTCAAAACCGGCCTCGAGGAAAATCTTATCCAGCCCTTCGGCCTCGGCCTGCAGTTTTACCTGACCTGAGCCCGGCACCACGATGGCGGTCACGCCACTGGCCACCTTGCGTCCCTTGGCCTGCGCCGCCGCAGCGCGCAAGTCTTCGATACGGGAGTTGGTGCAGGAACCAATAAACACCTTGTTGATGGCGATATCAGTCATGGGGGTGCCCGGAGTCAAATCCACATAGTCGAGCGCCTTTTCCATGCTGGTACGTACCACGGGATTGGTTTCATCGGCGGGGTTTGGCACCACGCCGTCGATGGCCACCACCTGACCAGGGTTAGTTCCCCAGGTCAGCTGCGGCGCAATGGCGGCAGCTTCCAGCACCACTTCGGCATCAAATAGCGCGTCGGCATCTGTGTGCAGCTCGCGCCAGTCGGCCAGCGCCTGCTGCCAGGCATCACCCTTGGGCGCAAACTCACGACCTTCGAGATAAGCAAAGGTGGTCTCATCGGGGGCCACCATACCGGCCTTTGCACCCATTTCGATGGCCATGTTACACAGGGTCATGCGGCCTTCCATTGAGAGATCCCGAATTGCCTCACCGCAGAATTCCACCACATAGCCGGTGCCGCCATCCATACCGATTTTGCCGATAATGGCCAGCACTATGTCCTTGGCGGTGATGCCGTCGGCCACCTTGCCGCGCACCTCGATTTTCATGGTCTTGGCTTTAAGCTGACGCAGGGTCTGGGTGGCGAGCACATGCTCCACTTCCGAGGTGCCGATACCGAAGGCCAGCGCACCGAATGCGCCGTGGGTGGCGGTGTGGGAATCGCCGCACACAATCACAGTGCCCGGCAGGGTAATGCCAAGCTCAGGGCCCATCACGTGCACAATACCTTGATTTGGATGGTGAATGTCGTACAGCCGCACATTGAAATCGCGGCAGTTGTCGGCCAGGGTCTCTACCTGAGTGCGGGCCATGGGGCTTAATGCCGTTAAGCTGGCACTCTTGGTGGAGGTGTTGTGATCCATGGTGGCGAAGGTTTTTTCCACCGCCCGCAGTTTGCGGCCGGCCATCTTCAGACCGCTGAAGGCCTGAGGCGAGGTCACCTCATGCACCAGATG
>NZ_JBFKLW010000043.1:0-34962 GCF_041630135.1 Shewanella sp. | reverse complement strand
TGGCGTTAAGAAATTCAAATCTCAATTTTGAAACAATTTTATTTCAACTTATTACTAAAAACGCTAAACAAACAACAACAAAACAATATGAAAACACAACGGTAACATCGCGGAAATATTGCTGAAACATAAATTCAAAGAGCATCACTGCCTCGTCGACCCAAATCAAAAGATAAGGCGGTAATACCGCCTTATCTTTTATACAAATTACTGTGCGTCGGGTTGATTTTCCGGCGTTGCGTCGATAAATGCCTGAGTGGAATTACAATGCTTTTCTATGCGAACAATATTCGGATAATTATCAAGTGGCACATTAAATCGGCGCGCGTTATACACCTGTGGAATTAAGCAGGCGTCGGCAAGAGTAGGAGAATCGCCGAAACAATACTTACCACTGTGGCGGGCAAGCATTTTCTCAATCGCTGCAAATCCTTCGTGGATCCAGTGGTGATACCACGCGTTTTTCACCTCATCGGACAGAGCCATATCGGTGCTCAAATACTGTAAAACCCTCAGGTTATTGAGTGGGTGTACCTCACAGGCAACCGCCAGGCACATGGCACGCACCAGAGCCTTATCGATAGTTGACTCCGGCAGTAACTTCATTCCTCCGGCGCACTCTTCCAGATACTCCATAATGGCCAATGATTGGGTCAGCACAGTGCCATCGTCCAGCTCCAGCGTGGGTACCAGATGCTGCGGATTCAACGCAACATAATCACCGGCGTGCTGTTCACCACCGTTTTTCACCAGATGTACTGAGTGATGTTCAGCCCTGATGCCCTTAAGATTCAGCGCAATACGCACCCGATAGGCGGCGCTCGAGCGCCAGTATCCGTATAATTTCATTGTTATTCTCCTTGGGCGGTCCGCGACATGGAACGCCATAGTGCCAAGTCGGTGTGCCAGCCATAAAAAACGGGGCCAATGCCCCGTATCAACGTAATGAAGAGACTCAGCCCTTGTATTCTACTACCTGCTGATCAATGGCGCCGAAAATGCTGTCGCCTTTATCGTCGAGCATCTCGATACGCACGCGATCGCCAAAGCGCATAAATGGAGTGCTTGGCTTACCGTCGGCAATCACCTCCAGCATACGCTTTTCAGCCAGACAGCTGGAACCTGCGCTGCGGTCATAATTGGAGATGGTACCTGAGCCGATAATGGCACCAGCGCCAATGGGGCGAGTTTTGGCGACATGAGACACCAGCTGGCTGAAGTTAAAGGTCATATCAACACCCGCGTTGGGCTGGCCAAAAAGCTCACCGTTAAGATGAGTGATAAGCGGCAGATGCACCTTGCTGTCCTGCCATCTGTCACCCAACTCATCCGGGGTCACAGCCACAGGCGAGAAGCTGCTTGATGGCTTGGACTGGAAGAAACCAAAACCTTTGGCAAGTTCGCCCGGGATCAGGTTACGCAGCGACACGTCGTTCACCAGCATCAGCAGTTTGATGTGCTTGGCGGCGTTATCGGTGCTTACGCCCATGGGCACATCGTCAGTGACGACGGCAATTTCAGATTCAAAATCAATGCCCCAGTCTTCGCTGCCAAGTTCAATATTGCTTCGCGGTGGAATAAAGCTGTCGGAGCCCCCCTGATAGAACAGCGGATCTGTCCAGAAGGTGTCTGGCATCTCAGCGCCACGGGCCTTACGCACCAACTCAACGTGGTTCACATAGGCGCTGCCATCGGCCCACTGAAAAGCACGTGGGAAGGGTGACAAACACTTGGTTTCATCAAAATCTACAGTATTTTCCAGCTGGCCGTCGTTCAGGGCATCGTACAGCTCTGTCAGTTGAGGGCTCAGCAGATCCCATGCATCCAGCAGTTGCTGCATAGTGTGGGCAATGGCGGGTACGGCAACGGCCTTGGTCAGACAGCGGCTTACCAGCATCAGCTGACCATCGCGACGACCATTGTTATATGTAGCTAATTTCATTCTGTGCTCCTGTCCTCGAACGACCACCTGTCCTGCGGGAGGTGGTTTTGCTTGGCGTAACAAATACCCCAAGGCGCGACCATTTAAAATAGCGTGACACAAATCACAGTTCGCGCGGGTTTGTTGCCGTTTGTAAACTTAATAATACACTTGGCCGCACACTCCCAACGGGCGGGGAACTCCCTTTGGTAATGGCGATATTTTGGCCATAAATCTGGCAAATTCCATTTACAGCGTTCAATTAGCGCTTCTTGGTTATTTTGTACTCTCTAAGCTTATTGGCGATGGCGGTGTGGCTGACACCAAGCTTTTTCGCCAGTTGGCGGGTACTGGGGTAAGCGGGATACAGGCGCCTTAGTAAACTGGACTCAAACTGACGCATAGCTTCATCCAGCGTGCCTTCAAATTGATTATCAAAATAACCAAAACCTTCCGCATAGGACGGCAGTTTCAGCTGCTCTACTGTCAGCTCTGCCGAGCCATCCCACATGGACACGGCGCGAAAGACTGCATTTTTCAGCTGACGCACGTTACCGGGCCAGGCATATGTGAGCAGATGATCACGACAGCTTGGGGAAATCCTGCGCATAGGGCTGGAAAGTTGCTGACTGTAATGCTCAAGAAACATTTCGGTTAGGGGAATAATATCCACCTTACGCTCACGCAACGACGGCAGATGGAACGACAATACATGGATACGGTAGTAAAGATCTTCACGGAATTCACCGACCTGACAAAGTTCGGCAAGGTTTTTCTGACTGGAGCAAATAATACGCACATCCGCTCTCACCTCTTCATCACCTCCGATGCGCCGGAAGGAACCTTCAGTTAACAGACGCAGCAACTTGACCTGAGCCGCTTTGGACATCTCGGCAATTTCGTCCAAAAATACACTGCCGCCCTTGGCTTCCTCAAACAGACCTCGTTTGATGATTTGACCATCGCGCACAAAACCAAATAACTCTTCTTCTGCTGCACTGTCAGGCAGCGCCGCACAGTTAATGGCAATAAATGGATGCTCACGACGCATACTGGCATCATGGCAGGCTTTTGCCATCAACTCTTTGCCAGTACCTGTTTCGCCGGTGATAAGCAAAGGAGCGTCCAGCTGAGCCATACGCTTGGCCTGTTTGAGCACTTCTTTCATCTTGTCGCTTACCGCCAGCACATTATCAAAGCCGGGAGTTTGATTTTGCAGGGCGTTAAACTGTTTACCGACCCGGGCAGGAGACTTAAGTGAAACAACGGCTCCGGCGAGAATACTTTTGTCATTTCCGTCAGGCAGGTAAATGGGCAACATTTCGGCAAGGTATTCGTTTTGTCCGATTTGCACTCTGGTCGCCTGCGCCAACACCTGTGTTTCGCTTAGCCAGCGCCCAAAATTGAACCCCTGTACCCAGTGATTAAGCGGCTCTTCAACCACTTCATGCTCTTTCATACCCAGGGTCATTAAGGCCGATTCGTTGGCAATACGGATCCGCCCTTTCACATCAAGGGAAAAAACAGAGTCGGGTAAGGTTCTCAGCAACGTCTTAAGCGCATAGTGCTCCTGCTCAGACGGCATAAATGACACTGTACGTACGTCATGTACGCTTTCAACTTTACGAATTTGAGGCATCAGGGCGCTTAAAGTGTCAAAGCTGACTTCAGCGAACTGAAAATACAGAAAACCACGGTTACTGGCATCGATGGCAAGCAGGTTGATCCCGTACTTTTCCAGTACGATCAATATATCCTTCGCAAGACCAACCCTGTCCTGGCAGCTAACTTCCAAACGCATATCTGCAGTTATCCCTTTATTGTCTTATTTTGGGAGTAAAGGCCACCAGCCAACAGCCATGTGGACAGCATCGAATCACACATGATATCTGTCACCTTGCATCGCCTGGCAGGCGCAGGTGGTCTTGATAGAGTTTCTGGCGCTATACGGTAGAAGGTATTACTGAAACTGGCAAGTCTTGTTTACAGAACAAAATGCAAGATAGAAAAAAATCAGCGCCAAACTTTACGCAAGACGCTGATTTTAAACGACAAAGCTCAATCAGAACAACTGGTCTGTCTTGGCAGCCATAATGAAGTCGTTGCGGTGCAAGCCCTGAATGGAGTGTGACCACCAGGTAACAGTGACCTTACCCCATTCGGTGAAAATACCTGGGTGATGAAATTCTTCTTCGGCCAAATCTGCCAGCTTATTGGAAAACGCCATGGCCAATTTAAAGTTCTTAAACTTGTAAACACGCTCCAGCTGCATCACACCATCGCGCACCTGGACGCTCCAATCCGGGATCATACGGATAAGCTCCGCCAGTTCGGCATCACTGACCTTGGGTGCATCGGCACGGCAAGCTTCACATTTCATGGTTGCTAATTCGCTCATTACTGCTCCTTTAATTCTTTTTATTCAAACTGCTTTGGCTTTGCGCTCAAACAATGGCGCATGCAGCCCCATCGCCCTGGCCTTGGTGACAAATTGCATAATGTCCATACGGGCAATCTCATCAAGAAAATCAATGCTTTCAATCTCGAAATACACAGGCTGCATAATGTCGATACGATAAGGGGTACGCAGCACATCGAGCAAATCGAACGGCTTGCGAAGTGGCGTATCACCGAAAGCATACAGGGTTTCACCAGGAGAACTCAGGATACCGCCGCCATAGATGCGACGCTCACCATCCGGGCTCTTGAGTAAACCAAACTCAACGGTAAACCAGTACAGTCTGGCCAGGAAAACCCGTTCCTCTTTGCTGGCAGCCAAACCCAACTTACCGTATGCATGAGAGAAATTGGCAAATGCCTGATTTGTAAGCAATGGGCAATGACCGAATATCTCGTGGAAAATGTCAGGCTCTTGCAGGTAATCGAATTCTTCACGACTGCGAATAAATGTCGCCACCGGAAACTGACGATTTGCCAGCAACTGGAAAAAGCGCTCGAAGGAAATCAGCGCCGGTACGGCGGCTGTCTTCCAACCTGTGCACTCCAGAAGCACCTTATCGACTTCAGCGAGCTGTGGGATCCTGTCTGTGGGTAAAGCAAGGCGCTCTAAACCGTCGAGATATTCCTTGCAGGCCCGGCCTGGCAAGTTTACCGCCTGACGCGCATATAATTCTGCCCAAATCTCATTTTCCTGTTCCGGATAGGCGATAAAACCATTCGCATCCGGCTTACGGGCAACATACTCTGTACTCATTGCGTGTTTCACTTCACGTTAACTGCGACCCCATCATAGTGTTCCAATGGGCGTTTTTTGTTAACTGTCTCACGTTTTATTCCACGGGAGTGTGGCAGGTAATTTTGTAAAGGTTTTATTACATTTTGCATACAGCGCAACAACCGACCTATGAAAGAGACATCCCTGGTCAGCCAGCCACAACCTCATCATCCAGAAGAAAACTATCGATTAAAAAATTCGTTAAATAACCATGAGGTCAATGGTTTTTCACAATGACTCCATTACAATATGGGACATACGAATGCCGAACTTCTGTCGGCTACCACTACCCCAAGGTTAAACCAATAAGGATGACCATGAGACACTCCAAAATCCGTAAGGCCGTAATTCCGGTTGCAGGCCTCGGAACCCGTATGCTCCCAGCCACCAAGGCCATTCCCAAGGAGATGCTGCCTGTAGTGGATAAACCTCTGATCCAGTATGTTGTAAGTGAGGCGATAGCGGCAGGGATCAAAGAAATTGTGCTGGTGACCCATGCCAGTAAAAACTCCATCGAAAACCATTTTGATACCAGTTTCGAACTGGAAGCCCAGTTAGAGCGCAGGGTAAAACGTCAGTTGCTCGATGCCGTGCAGTCCATCTGTCCCAAAGACGTCACAGTAATCAGCGTGCGACAGGCACAGGCCAAGGGGCTTGGTCATGCCATTTTGTGTGCCCGCCCCGTGGTTGGTGATGAGCCGTTTGCAGTGCTGTTGCCGGATGTAATCATCGATGATGCAGAAAGTGACCTGACCACAGATAACCTTGCCGCCATGGTGCGTTACTTCGATGAAACTGAGACCGGCCAGATCATGGTAGAAGAAGTGCCCCATGAACTGGTAAATCAGTATGGTATTGCCGATATCAAGGGTGAAATGCTTAAAGAGGGTGAATCTTTGCCTTTGTCAGAGCTGGTCGAAAAACCCGCCATTGAAGAAGCGCCTTCCAACCTGGCAGTTGTGGGTCGCTATGTACTGCCCAAAGACATATGGCCGCTGTTGGCCCGGACTCCTGCCGGTGCCGGAGATGAAATTCAGCTTACCGATGCCATTGCCATGTTGATGGAATCAGTCACTGTAAATGCCTATGGCATGGTGGGGAAAAGCCACGACTGCGGCAATAAACAAGGATACATGCGAGCCAATGTGGAATATGCGCTGCGCCACTCTGACGTTGGACCAGACTTTGCCAAATATTTAAAAAAGTTAGCTAAAGGACTTAATTAAGGATGACGATTCTTGTGACCGGCGGTGCCGGCTACATCGGCAGCCATACAGTGGTCGCTTTGCAGCAAACAGGCTGTGATGTGCTGGTACTGGACAACCTGTCCAACTCATGCGTCGAAGCGCTTGCCAGGGTGGAACAGATAACCGGAAAAGCCGTCTCCTTCGTTCAGGGAGACATTCTTGATAAAGCTTTACTGAAAAAGATCTTTATCGACAATGAAATTGAGGCTGTCATTCACTTTGCCGGCCTCAAGGCCGTGGGTGAGTCCGTTGCCCAACCGCTGCGCTACTATGAAAACAACGTTACCGGCACCTTGGTTTTATGTCAGGTCATGGCAGAGTTTGGGGTAAAAAACCTGGTGTTTTCATCCTCTGCAACTGTCTATGGCGATCCGGCCAGTCTGCCCATTACCGAAGACTTCCCCACGGGGGCAACCAACCCCTATGGCCAGTCCAAGCTGATGGTTGAAGACATTCTGGCCGACTTGCATCACTCAGATCCCAGTTGGAACATTGCCCGCCTGCGCTACTTCAATCCGGTTGGTGCCCATGAAAGCGGCCTGATCGGTGAAGATCCTAACGATATTCCCAATAATCTGATGCCCTTTATCAGTCAGGTTGCAGTGGGAAAGCGTGAGAAACTGGCGGTATTTGGTAACGACTATGCCACCCATGACGGCACAGGTGTGAGGGACTACATTCACGTGGTCGACCTGGCCGACGGCCACTTAAAAGCCTTGGAAAAACTCAAAACCGCACCGGGACTGGTCACTTATAATCTGGGTACCGGCCAGGGTTACAGTGTACTGGATATGGTGCAGGCGTTTGAAAAGGCTTCGGGCCGTTCTGTACCCTATGAGATAGCACCCCGCCGCCCGGGTGATATTGCAGCCTGTTATGCCAACCCCGAGAAAGCCTGCAAGGAGCTCGGCTGGCAGGCCAAATTGAGTGTGGATGATATGGCCAGAAGCAGCTGGCGCTGGCAGTCAGCAAATCCCAACGGTTACAAGTAACAAAATTGACAATACTGAAGGCCCCGCTCAGGGGCCTTATACTAAAATTATGAGTGAAAACATAAATCTGAGTAGAAGGCGGCTTTTCAGTCGTCGTAAAGACACCGCGCTGCGCCCACCGTTTCTGCGTGATGGCATAGACTTCACCGATTTGTGCACCCGCTGCGGTGATTGTCTGGCCGCCTGTGAGACCCGGATCATTATCAAAGGTGAAGGCGGGTTCCCCGAAGTCAGCTTCAAGGATGCCGAGTGCACTTTCTGTGGCCGCTGCCACGAGGTATGCAAGGAGCCTATTTTTGATGCTGACAAGAATGTGCCTTGGAATTTAAAAGCAGAGATTTCAAATGCCTGCCTGGCGGAGCGCGGCATTTGGTGTCAAAGCTGCAAAGATGCCTGTGATGAGCGGGCCATCAGTTTTACGCCGACGATTGGTAAAGCTCCGGCACCACAGCTGAATCCGCATGACTGTACCGGCTGCGGCGCCTGTGTGGCTCCCTGCCCCGCGAATGCCATCAGCATCACAAATTCGCTGAAATAATACGTTGCCCCAAGCCTTATGCCGCTGTAAGCCAAATTTCTGACAGAGGTGCCAAAACTTAGTGGTTTGCAGCCCATCGATTCAAGGGTAACATCAGTCAATCTGTTTACTGATATCCAGGCGCTATGTTCGGAAAAAATAACAAATCCCAGGCAGGCTTGACCTATATCTCTGCCGGCACCCGCTTAAGTGGAGAAACCCGTTTTGAAGGCGATGCCCTCATTGGCGGAGAGCTGTTGGGGACTATCAATGCACTGGCCAAGGTCACCATTGAGGCAGATGGCGTGATTGACGGCGTACTGCATTGCCACGAGCTGAAAGTATCTGGACTATTTAAAGGCAAGTTACAGTGCAACAGACTTGTTATTGCCAGCGGCGGCACGGTTGAAGGTGAAATCAAGTGCGACAGCATGGAAATATTTGAAGGTGGCCAGTTTATTGGTATCCGCACCCGAGACAATCAGGCTGAAGCCTTATCCGGTGAAGTACTCAGCAAACCGGTTCTGCTACAGCAAGACTGATGCTCTGGGATGCCCGGCATAACGCCATGTACGGTAAAAGTACAGTAAGTCCAGCCAGAACTGATTCCAGTAAAAAAACGCGGTCCTGACCGCGTTTTTTTATGCCCGAACACCAACGGCAAAACTATCCCTTTCAACATCCTGTCAATCAAGGGGCACACCACAGGTTAACGCATTGTTAAAAGTATGACTTCCGTCAATGCGTAATGCCTTAATTCTGTTAGGCTGTTACGAATAACCTTGCGACAGCCATCAAAAAATGAACAAGCCACTGGATAAACAACTTGCTGAGCTGGACATCTTTTCCCTGCTGCTGTTTCGCGCCATTTTTGAAACAGGTCACGCCAACAGCGCGGCCAGACTGCTTGACGTGTCGGCTCCCAAAGTCAGCCGGGCACTTGCCAGTCTAAGAACCATTTTCTCAGATGAACTCTTTTACCGTCGTCAGCAAGGGTTGAAACCCACTCCGCTGGCAGAACAAATATACCCTGCAATCAGGGAACTTACTGACGGTGTAACCTCATTGTCGATGCAACTTAAAGACCATCAGGCATACCATAATCAGAGCAATCCGGTATTCCATCTCGCCGTCAGTTCCGGACTGATGACTGCACTGGCACTGGAACTAAACCAACACAAACAGCGTGCGCCCGACGTAACCCTGCACCTGTGGCAAAACGACACAGCTGATCGTATTCATTCCGGTGATCTGGATTTGGGCCTGGCGCTGGCTCCGGAGCCACATAATGAACTGAGCTTTGAGCGCCTTTGTGACTCACCTGGACTTTGTCTGGTCGCAGCGTCAGATCATGTTATCTGGCAACAGTCAGATATAGTGCTCGAGCAAGTATGTGAATATCCTTTTTTATGCATGAATCATCCGGGATTTAATGACAAAGTCGATCCCCTGGAATTATTTTGTCATCGTGAAGGTTTAACCCCTCCAAAAGTCATCCGTGTAACAGATAAGGAAGAGTGGTATGCCCATCTCCTGACGCAGGCAAGCCTGTCCTTCGCATCACCACTGGAAAGTCGCTTGCTATCTGCTCTTGCGGGTATCAAGCTGCGGGCACTCTCAATCCGGGAGTTAGATAGGCTTCATACCGGAATCGCGATCCCGGGGTTATATCTGGTGGAAAAACCAGCGCACCACCGTCGCTATGACAATGAAATCAGACAAAAGCTGCTGGCTATCATTAATAGCACGTTAGGTCTTGAAACCCACGACCGGGAACCAAATTCCAAATTATGAAATTGCAAATTAACAAATTCAAAATTTGCAATACAGATAATAAATACCAGCGTCACACATTCAAAACAAATCGTTAACTACCACTTTATATATACATCAAACGTCTTATAGTAGAACTACTGCAACAGCAGTCTAAAGGGCTATTAAAGGGACGCGATGATGAAAAACTACAATAGATCTCTGCTGACGATAGCACTCCTCAGTGCCCTGACCATAACCGCCTGCGGCGACGGAGCAGATGGTCAGGACGGCGCACCCGGTACCCCAGGAACACCCGGCACCCCCGGCACTCCAGGCACTCCCGGAGCCCCCGCTGGTTCATTCGTCAACTCAGCAGAAAAAGCCGCTGACGTTACATTCGAAATTCTGCCTGCCGATATCAACGTCGCAGGCTCAGGCGTATTCGCTATTAAATTCAAAGCCATGGGAAAAACTGCACAGGGTAAGACAGTGCCTTTCACCGGCTTGGACATGATTTCGCTCTACTCATTGACGTTGAATGCCAACAGCTCAGGCAGCGGTGCACCGCTGGAATGGGCCAATAACGCAATGGTGCAGGATCTTGGTTCCTCCATGTACTGTACCCTGACCGGTACTTATACATCCCGTGGACGCACCGGTAATGCCTGTTTGATGGTAGAAGATACCAACGAACCGGGCACCTACACCGGCACCTGGACCCATGATGGCGCAGCTCCCATCATGAACCCCAACGATAATCTGAATGCCACCCACCGCTTGTTCCTGCGTGCCTATAACGTAAAAGACAGCACCGGTAACTCAGTGCCGGACAAAGTCCTGTCTCACCGTGTGGACTATGTACCAGCCACTGGTGCTATTGTCGAAACATCCGGAAAAGATACCGTTTCTGATGCTGCCTGTATCAGCTGCCACGGCGATGTGGATGGTCGTATCGCCAAAATTGAAGCTCACCACAACTACCAAAGTGTGGAAAACTGCGTAGCCTGCCATAACCCCGATAACCAACCCGATGAAGCACAATTGGCAGAAGGCTGGCTGTTTGACTTTGGCCCCATGGTGCACCGCATTCACGCCGGTCATCACATCAGCGACTACCTCTCCGGTGAAGCGAAGGAATACTTCGGTGAATTGGGCTTCCCCGGTGAACTGCGTGAATGTACCAGCTGCCACAACAACGGCCCATCCTGGACGGATAACATTTATCGTCAGGCATGCGTTGGCTGTCACATCAATGTTGATTTTGAAACCGGCGAAGGTCACTCCGACTTTGACCTGGCTCAGGCGGATGATACTCAGTGTAAATCCTGTCACGGTAGCGGAAGCTTAAGTCC
Organism: Shewanella sp.; assembly: GCF_041630135.1. Classification (GTDB taxonomy): domain Bacteria; phylum Pseudomonadota; class Gammaproteobacteria; order Enterobacterales; family Shewanellaceae; genus Shewanella. Next base: position 23,943 of record NZ_JBFKLW010000043.1, on the reverse strand, counting down.
AGCGATGGTTCATAAGGTTGGCAAACGTGCAGAATATGCGGAGTTGTTCAAAGTTGAGCCTCAAAGTGCCACAGTGACAGACCCCACTCCCGGTGATGGTCTGAAAACACTGACAGTCAGCGCCAAGATCACCATGAATGGCGCCCCTGTTGCTGATGGTACGGTTCTGACTGAGTATATGACCAATACAGGCCGTCCTCTGCTGATTGGTAATGTCAATTCAGGTGGTTTTGTGAATGGCGATTTAAACCTGAGAGTCACTGACAATCCGATGCTGTCAGCTGGTGTACTGACCGTCAGCAAAGCATTTGACGAAACCAAACTGACAGGAACCATTTACGTTACCAGTGAAATCCAACTGTGCGCCGACGATGGTGCAATAGTGAAGTGTCGCGACTCACTGGGCGCAGCCCGCGAAGGTTTGGACTTTGGTGCAGACCATGGTTTGGCCAACGCCGCCCCTATCACTTACTTCAACCTGGACGATCCAGCCGCAGCTACCGTGCTGGCTCGTATGGATGACCCAACACGGATCACCATAGATGAAGCCAAGTGCAACAGCTGTCACGAGAACCTGACCCACGTTAAAGGTACCCACGGGGCAACAGAGTTTACCCAGTGTATGAACTGTCACAATACTCTGGCAGGCCGTTCAGGTCACCCTGTTGAGTACGACACAGGTGAAGTGGATGTCGATGGCAATCGTATTTTCGAAACCATCACCGACATAACCTTCAGCCAGCGGGATCTGTTCACTGTTGCACACCGCTTCCACAGCGGTAACTGGGATGCACGCCGCGGCGTACCCGCCATTTATCTTGACAAGAACATGGAGCTGCAAGGTTATCCCGGTGTGGCAACAGACTGCTTTGCCTGCCACCAGGACAACACCAAGTTCTTCGCCAATGATGGCGGCCTGACCTCCGGTAAACGTGCCATTAAGGTAAGCTCCACAGCTGAAGAGTACATCACCCCTGTGGCCGAAGCCTGCCGTACCTGTCACGAGCACTCAGACGGCGCAGCAGTAGCGCACTTCAAGAGTAACGGCGCCTACGTACAGGGTGAACCAGCCACCACCAGCAACCTGCCGGTAGAAAGCTGTGCCACCTGCCACGCCGAAGGTAAAGCTTATGGTATCGACAAGGTGCACGCAGAGGCCTCTCACTAAGAGGGCACCCTAAGGGCATCCCTGCAAAGCCCATTTTATCTCTGCAACTGATTGGGGGCCGTAAGGCCCCCTTTTTTGATGTATTGATTACTGTAATTCGTTGCAATAATTTTAGAAGGATGGATACTCACTGGACTAACCAGGGCAAGATCAGACATTTGATCTAACCCGCGTGTTAGCCTCTAACTCTTTCGCCGTGCTCAGTCAGTTAGTGTGTTCGATGGTTGCAGCGCCTGATGCTGCTGCCATGCTGCTTTGTAGGCTCTGAGCCTTCTGGCCACAGCCACTGGCTCATCATCCAGCGCGTCAGATGCAATAAACAAATGATACCCAAGGTGTTTCTCTAATATCACAGTACGATGCCCAAACATGGCAAGCACCCCTCGATAGCGCTCCCCGTCGGCGACAAATGGCGTAAATTCAGCGCCAAGTTGTGCCTCCAGGGTTTCCAGAGACTCATCCTGAGCCGCTGCAGTCATAAGCAGTGGTCGCTGCTCTGACAAAAGCCCAGTAGCAAGCCTTGGGGAAATCACATCCAAAAGCGGGTTAATACGCTTGAGCTTGATCCCGATAAAAGGCAAATCCAGACTCTCTAGCCCCTGGCTGACTCTGGGCACATCGATACGGGCAATGTTATCCCACGACAAACCGTATTGCCCCCTGCGGTGGAAGTAAAAAAGCCCTGTCGGATCCCCCCGTAAAGATACCGGGGGTTGTGACACCCTGGCGTAACCCAGGATCATTCCCACCGCGCCCAAAGCAAACAATACAATTCCTAAACCAAACAATGTTTTGGCAAACAGAAATACCCACAGGGCAATACTAAACAGCACCGCGCTGGCAAGGGTCAGGGTAATACCATTGCGCTTACCGTAAGGCACTATCACCAAATCATCAGGCAAGCATGCTTCAGGTGCTGACGTTTCTGTCATCATTGATACCTCAAGGAAAACCACAGCATACCCACGTATTCGTGAATAGCCTTCTGTGATGCGTACAGTTCACGGGCACTCAGGCGCCACCAATGAGTTTGTCTGGCGGTAAAATCGGTGGGCGCGGCTTCGGCAGCAACCCCTTCATGGGCAAACATCGCCATGGCCCGGGACATATGTGCGGCCGATGTCACCAATCTCACCTTCTCAATACCCAGAGCCTTGATTTGACGAGCCTCCTCCAGTGTATCCCTGGGCTGTGACAGTGTAATGATACGAGCTTCATCTACGCCAAGTTCAATGGCCGCAGAGCGCATCACTTCGGCATGGGGGCGGATATTCAAGTCACCGGCATAGCCACTCACCACCAGGGTGCACTCCTCCCCCAAAGATAGTTGTCGCAGCCCCTCAATAAGCCTGGCCAGCGCAGTCCCCGACAACTGCTGCACCGCGCTGCCATGGATAGCGTCTTCATGACCGGAGCCAAGCACTGCCACTACACAGTGCCCGGTAATGGGTTGGGATGTGACCGGGAAGCGACTCTCAAGGGGCACAACCAGCTGGCGACTGCCCAAGGATGAAGATAAAAATACCAGCGTAATCAACGCAGTAGTGACCAAGGATTTGGCCAATATCCGGTTGCGCCACAGCCACAAGGCCAGCAGCAACAGCAGCACCAGCGCCGGAATGGGCATGATAAGTAATGAAAGGATTTTTTTTAGCCAGAACATGGGGAAGCGCTTGCCAACAGTGATGGAGCAAGAGCTTACCCAAGGACAGAGGCTGTGGCTATCGAAAACTCTGAGTTGATATGAACTTCGCAGTCATTGCCGGCAGGGTAATCTATTGCTCAGGCAACGTTTAAACATTGCCTGACTTCAGCTGATATTCAGCGCTTTTCCCACAACCAGGCGGCGCCGCGCACTCCCGATGAACAGCCATAAAGGTTTTTCACCACCGGGGTACGGCACTCTTTACCAAGCACATACCTGGGCAGAATGGCTGGCAAGCGGCTGTAGATGGCCTGCACATTGGACATGCCGCCACCGAGCACTATGGCGTCCGGATCCAGCATGTTTATTACATGGGCAAAGGCCCGTGCCAGGCGATCCAGATAACGATCGAACGCTTCATTGGCAAGCCTGTCACCGGCGTCCACCAGCGCCATTATCTCAGCACCTGTATCAGCGCTGCCACCATGGGCTTTGTAGTCCCGCACAAAGCCGGTGCCGGAAACAAAAGTTTCAATACAGTCTTTGTTACCGCAAAAACACTCAGTGGAATTGAACTCGTCCGGGCGCATCCAGGGCAAAGGGTTATGTCCCCACTCGCCGCCAATACCATTGCCGCCGCCATGTACACGGCCGTATAGCGCCACACCGGCACCACAGCCAGTCCCCAGAATAGCACCAAATACCACGCCTTTACCTGCCGCTGCACCGTCCACGGCTTCAGACACTGCAAAGCAGTTGGCGTCGTTGGCAACCCGCACTTCACGGCCGAGCAATACCCCAAGGTCTTTATCCAGCGGATGCCCGTTAATCCAGGTGGAGTTGGCGTTTTTCACCAGGCCGGTGTATGGAGAAATCACCCCGGGGATCCCAATACCAAGGGTTCCTTCGCAGCCCACGGCGGTTTCGGCTTCATTCACCAAAGCCACTATGGCGTTCAGAGTGCCCTGGTACTCTTTTGGCGTTGCCACGCGTTTGCGAAACAATTCACTGCCATCTTCACCCAATGCCACCAATTCAATCTTGGTGCCACCGAGATCCACCCCCATCCGCATCATCTGATTTCTCCACTCAGCCTTGGCTGTTAATTGCTGTCCCACCCCGGCGCTGTTGCCATAAACCAGGGATTGAGAATATCTGCTTTACTGTTGTAATCCAGTGGCCGTTTTTCGCCAAACACCACCACCCTGCCACCGGCGCTTTCCAGCACCGCCTGCGCTGCCGCCGTATCCCACTCACTGGTAGGCCCCAAACGGGGGTACAAATCCGCCCGCCCTTCAGCAAGCATACAGAATTTAAGCGAACTGCCGACACTGAGGAGCTCATGCTCGCCAAGTCCGGCCAGATACCCGGCCATCTCGGCAGATTGATGTGAACGGCTGCCCACTATGATGGGGACTGCACGCTTGATTTCTGCACCGCCAAGATGCTGAATATCGCTGCCGCGCTCAAGCCAGGCACCGACGTCCTTTGCACCCAGATAGCAGTTGTCCAGTACCGGCGCATACACCACTCCGGCTACTGCTGCGCCTTCACGAATAAGGGCAATGTTTACAGTGAACTCGCCATTGCGCTTGATGAATTCCTTGGTGCCATCGAGCGGATCAATCAGAAAATATTCCTGCCAGTGACGGCGGGTTTCCCAATCGATAACCTCTTCTTCGGACAACACCGGAGTAGCTGGAAACGCCTGATTCAGCGCATCCACAATCACCCTGTGACTGGCTAAATCCGCAGCCGTAACCGGGCTGTCATCGCTTTTTTGGGTTACCGCCACCGCCCCTTCGCGGTACACCGCCATAATGGCATCACCGGCCTTGCGGGCAATCAGCCCCAGGGTCGCCAATGTCTGCTTATCCAAAGCCACCAATGTCATACATCCTCCTGCATTCAGTCGCGCATTTCTGCGACAGGCAAAACGGCGATTATGCCACTCCAAGGTTGCAGGAAATAATAACAAATTCGTTAAATTCAGTGCCAAAGATACTAAGGCAGGGCTGGACTTCAGAAAAGAGCCAGTCACAGTTGTGCATTCGTATTCAACAGCAGGGCACCGAAATAAAATTGTGGACATGGCTTGACGGTGCCAATACAACACACTGGGTTTTAAGCATATTATCGTTCAGGCAATCAATCTCCCAGAGAAAACCATTCAAGACGCTTTAGCAGCCTGATTAGGTTCGGCCAACCTCAAACTTACTCACAAACAATCCAGCGCCTTCCGGAGTGGATTTTCATAAGGCTCAGTTCTTAGTCTCAAAGTGTGCCATAAGCGCTTCCAGAGTCTTATGCCCCCGATTCTGTAAAAAGGTCAACAGCGCTGCGGGGGAGCGATTAAGCAGCCGCTCTCTTGGGTAACCTGCGCCATCGACAATAGCAAGGGCGTTATCAAAGCCGCCCAAATCAAAGGCCACGTGAGCATCAGAGCCCATCACTAATTGGGCATCCACTTTGGCGGCCATACGGGCAATGGCAAGACAATTTTCTTCACTGCCCCTGCGCGATTGGGTAAAAGAAGAGTTATTAATTTCCAGCGCCACATTACAGGCCTTGGCTGCGGTAACCACGGCCTCCACGTCAATGGGATAAGCCGGGTTGCCCGGATGGGTGATGATATCTACATGCCCCGACTCCATGGTGGCTATCATCGCTTTGGTATGGGTGAGTTTATCGCTGGGAGCAAACACGGGTTCATGAAAGCCTGCCTGCACCAAATCAAGCTCTGACAGATACTCACCGAAATAATCGATTTCGCCGGTTACATTCATGATGTTGGCTTCAATGCCCCGCAAAATTCCCACCCCATTCCATATTCTGGGCAGCACCCGTAAATTGACAAAATGCCAAAAGTGGGGGGCATCTTTCATGGCTGGACCATGGTCTGTGGTGGCAAACAGTTCAATGCCCTTTTCTCTGGCCACCGCCAGATAATCATGAATGGTGCTGTAGGCGTGGGTTGAAGCCACCGTGTGACTGTGGGTATCGACCGGGAACTGCATGCGCATCTCCTTCAGAAAATTGATAACACTCTAGCAGTTATTAAAGTTCGCTTTCGAGAGTCAAGCTCAGCTTTTACTGTTTGCAGATTAAAATACACGTCGATATGGGGCGAATGACGTAACCCGCTAGAGTACATCTGCATGAAACCAGCCTGGCAATCGCTCCTTCATTCAATCTGTGGTATCGGGTATGCTGGGTAGCCTCTTCTGCTTAAACAGGGCCCTGCCATGAAATGCCTGCCACTGGTTATCTGTTTGTTTATGACACTGCCTTTAATAGCCTGTAGTCAAGTTGCCCCCCCGACTTTGGCAGCTGCTTCACAAACAACCCTTGACCCGATTGACAACAAACCACCAGTGCCAGGCATTCACCCCCAACCCATCGGTGACAGCAGTCGCACCTCCCTTGATTGGCCCGGCAGTTACCAAGGCGTACTCCCCTGTGCCAGTTGTGAAGGCATAAAAACCCAACTGACATTGAACGCTGACGGCTCTTATCTGTTGCACACCCGATATTTGGGTGAAAATGAAGACAAGCTTATCGAAGAGCAAGGCCACTTTGACTGGAACGAGCGCGGCGGTGCAATCCAGCTTGAAAATGGCACTTGGTATCAGGTGGGTGAAAACCAGCTATTTATGCTCGATCAGGAAGGCAATCGTATTACGGGTGCTCTGGCAGCGCACTACCGGCTCGCAAAAAGCAACTGATCAAAAGCAGAGCGTCGCTGCGCGGCTACCGGGAAAAACAGAACCGGGATTCTAAAAACAGCGATTACGCTGCGCTCTGTAGTCTCAAAGTGACGCTGAATAAGCCTGCCATGCTGGTGCTCAATAACCGCTTACAGCGTAAAGTTAAGGCCGGCAGCGTCTTTGGAGGAAATGACAGGAGCGCCTTGCAGAGGCCAGTCTATTGCCAAGGTTGGGTCGTCCCAACGGATGCAACGCTCAGATGCAGGATGATAAAAATCGCTGCATTTATAACTTACCAGCGCCGAGTCGGACAACACATAAAATCCATGGGCAAAGCCCTTGGGAATGAACATTCGCCGATGATTCTCCCCCGAAAGCCGCTCACCAACCCACTGCCCATAGGTGGATGACCCTTTGCGGATATCCACCGCAACATCATAGATTTCACCACTCAATACCGAAATAAGTTTGTCCTGGGGATGCTGCTCCTGCCAGTGAAGCCCCCTAAGCGAGCCTTTAACTGAAAGTGATTGATTATCCTGCACAAAGTCTACAGTCGCTACAAGGTCAGCAAAGCGTTCCCTTTGCCAGCTTTCAAAAAAGTATCCGCGTTCATCCCTGAAAACCTGAGGGGTAATAATTTTCACGTCGGGAATACGGGTGTCGGTTACAAGCATTGGCGTCTCTTTGTTATTGTGCAGCAATTTGATCATTTTACCGCTTTAAATTACCTTAAGCTGCGTAAAATACTTAGAGAAAATCGGTGTATTCTCAACGCTTGTAAAGCATATGCCTGAGCCCATTGCGCCAGTCGGCGCCGGCAACACCAAATACATCCAATATTTTCTGGTTACTTAAACGACTATTGGCCGGGCGTGATACTTTTGATTGGTAGTCAAGAGCCTTGATGGGGCTTAGCGCTGGCGCGGCTTTGAGCCAGCCGGAATTCACCGCGAGTGAAAATATCTCCCTCGCAAATTCAAACCAGGATAAATGTGGCTCACCGCTGAAATGGAATAAGCCATAGGGGAAGTGGGCATCATCCAGTTTTGACGCCATAAAAATCAGCACCCGGGCAATATCCGAAGCAGGTGTTGGCCCGCCAAATTGATCGCTCACAACCGCCAAAGTGGTACGCTCAGCGGCAAGCCTGAGCATTGTATTAACAAAATTGTGTCCGAAGGGGCTGAATACCCAGGATGTTCTGAGAATAATGTGTTCAGAACAGTGTTCGGCCAGTTTTATCTCTCCGGACCTTTTACTGCTGCCGTAAACATTAATTGGATGGGTTACACATGTCTCTGTGTAAGCTTCAGCGGACTGACCATCAAACACATAGTCGGTGGACAGATGAAACACTGCGGCGCCAACGGCATTTGCAGCAATAGCCATTTCTTCTACTGCGGTGGCGTTAATTGCATAGCAGGGTACAGGCTCGCTTTGGGCCATTTCAACCGCGGTGTAAGCGGCACAATTGATGATAAGCCGCGGACGTATCGCCTGAATGTATTCCGTTATGTGGCCGGGCACCAGGAAATTGACTTCGCGGCTGGAGGGTGAATAGACGTTCCAGCGTGCAGGAGCCTGCTGCAGCACACAACGACCAACCTGCCCTGACGCACCAAAAACAACTACTTTCATGTATGAACCATTACCAGGCCGGATATCTTAAGGTTTACTCGGAGCCAGTACTTCGGCAAATCAGTGGGTTACCAGCATCATCAGCAGTTTCCAGCATTCTAAGTAAATAGTCGCCATAGCCACTCTGGTGATACCTTTTAGCCAATTGCTGCAGTTGCCCAGCATCTATCCATCCCTGTTTAAAAGCGATTTCCTCTACACAAGCCACCTTCAGCCCTTGGCGCTTCTCAATGGTGTGGACAAACTGGCTGGCCTCCAATAACGCATCGTGCGTACCTGTATCAAGCCAGGCAAAACCACGGCCAAGTAAACTGACTGATAAGTCACCGGCCTCAAGGTACTTATTATTGATGTCAGTTATTTCCAGTTCCCCACGCCCCGATGGGGTAAGTGCTTTTGCATAATCCACTACGCGTGAATCATAGAAATAAAGCCCAGTAACCACATAATTGGATTTTGGCTTTTTGGGTTTCTCGATAATTTGGGTGGCTTTCCCGTCAGGGGTAAATTCCACTACACCAAAACGCTCAGGATTGGTCACATGATAAGCAAATATGGTTGCACCTTCAGAACTGCCTACGGCCTGGGCCAACTGTTTTGAAAAGCTCTGGCCATAAAAAATATTATCACCCAGGATCAGTGCGACCCTGTCATTACCAATAAACTCTTCTGCAATCAAAAATGCCTGGGCAATACCTTCAGGTTTGGGCTGAATCGCATAACGGATACTAACACCAAAGCGACTGCCATCGCCCAGCAGTGATTGAAAACCAGCTAAGTCGTTAGGCGTACAGATAAGCAAAATCTCCCTTATGCCTGCAAGCATAAGCACCGATAAGGGATAGTAAATCATCGGCTTGTCGTAAACCGGCAACAACTGCTTGGATACCCCAAGTGTGATGGGATAAAGCCGGCTACCAGTACCACCCGCAAGAATAATGCCTTTGGCCTTTTTAGTGTTGACTGCTGAATGCTGAATGTTAAGTGACATGACTTTACTTAGTTTGATTCTGCTGGGCAGATTTTACGATAGCAACAATGAGCTTGATTAGCTCTTCACTTTGTTCCAGCAGCGACACAACATGGGTATCTTTGCTATTCAGATAGTCTGTTTCACACAAAAGCAATAGCCAATAGTGAGTCTCTCTGGCTTCCTTGCTCGCTATCGCCATTTTAGCAATAAAATCAGCATGGCTTTGTGCGGATTGGGCTTCATTCACATTGGCCCCAATCGAAGTACCCGATCTGAGTAACTGCTTTGAGAGCACGAATTCATTTTGATTTTTCACTAAGTGCTGACTGAGCTTCACTATTCTGACAGCAAATTGAAACGATTTATCAAGCACGGCATTACCAGTCATCAGCGTTACTCCCTGAGTTCACCACTCACCATTCACCATTCACCATTCACCATTCACCATTCACCATTCAAAACATACCACTCAACCGTTTTACGCAGTCCGGATTCAAAGGTCTCCTGAGGTTTCCAGCCGAGCTCTTCGGTAATTTTGCTGGCATCGATGGCGTAGCGAACATCATGGCCGGGTCTGTCGGCCACGAAAGTGATGAGACTGTCGTAATGCTGAATATTGGGCGGGGAATGATGAGTGTTGGGGTGCTGAGCGCGCTCATTCAGGGGCGCCAACTCGTCGAGGATCGCACAAATGCATTTAACCACCTCGAGATTTTGACGCTCGCAATTGCCGCCGATGTTATAAGTCTCGCCTACCCTCCCACGGGTCAATACGGCCAGCAGCGCCCGAGCGTGGTCTTCCACATAAAGCCAATCGCGGCTTTGGTTTCCTTGCCCATATACGGGTAACGCCTTACCCGCCAGCGCATTTTGAATAGTCAGCGGAATGAGTTTTTCCGGGTATTGAAATGGCCCGTAGTTGTTGGAGCAGTTGCTGACAACTATCGGCAAACCATAGGTTCGGTGCCATGCCCTAACCAAATGATCGCTTGATGCCTTGGAGGCCGAATAAGGCGATGACGGGGCATAAGCGCTGCTTTCGGTAAATGGTGCTGCTGCTTTTAACGCTGAATCATGAATGTTCAATGGTGAATTTGCACCACCGGCGTTCAATTCAGCATTCACAACCAAACATTCGGCATTAACTTGGTCAGCAAGGTCACCAAATACTTCATCGGTCGAGACATGATGAAATCGAAATGCTTTTTTACGCATATCGTCGAGCTGCAGCCAGTATTCACGGGCAACTTCCAACAAGGTGTAAGTACCCACAATATTGGTTTGGATAAAGGCATCGGCACCGGATATCGAGCGGTCGACATGGGTTTCTGCAGCAAGGTGCATCACCACATCGGGCTGATGGCGAGCAAAAACCGCCCCAAGTGCCTGCCTGTCACAGATGTCGACACGCTCAAGCGCGTATCTGGCGCTTTCGGCCACCTCAGCGACCGATTCCAGATTTGCCGCATAAGTCAGCTTGTCGACATTCACCACGCTGTGTTCAGAGTGACTGATTAAATGTCTGATTACCGCCGAACCGATAAAGCCGCAGCCACCTGTGACAAGAATCTTCATGGACAACCTCAATAAAGCAGAGCGGGTTTCGCCCTTCCAGAACAACACAGCGCTTCGCTTCTAGGTTCTAGAAGCCCACTTCGCGGGCGCCCTGGCAGCAGCGCCTTTTGCTGCGCCCTAGAGACACGAAGTGTCGTCTTGGAAGCTGGCACCGTCAGCGCTCTGTAGCCGCTTGCGGCGTTCTGTAGGCCGAAGGCCGTTCTGTAAGCCCGCCTCGTGAGCCGCCCTTAAGCCACGCCAAGAACTTTGCCCAGAATACAAAAAAGCCAGCAAGTTTACCTTGCTGGCTTTAAGTGTGGCAAATAAGTCTGAGGCTTAGGCTGGAAATACGGCCCTTACGGCATCCGCGATCAGCCCAGCATACTGATTGGCCTTAACGGCGTCTTTGGCTTCAACCATTACACGGATGAGGGGCTCAGTACCTGATTTACGCAGCAGTACGCGCCCATCTGTGCCAAGAGCCGTTTCGGCCGTTGCAACCGCATCGGATACGGATGGATGCGACAAGGCAACGTCTGCATCGCCATTCAACCGAACATTGATAAGTACCTGGGGGAACATCTCAAGCTCGGTAATGGCATCACAAAGGCCTGAACCGGATTCGAGCAACGCCCTCAGCACCTGCAGCGAAGCGACAATCGCATCCCCTGTTGTAGTGAAATCGAGCATCAGCAGATGACCGGAATTTTCACCGCCCAGGCGCCATCCCGTTTCTTTCAGCAGCTCGACAACGTATCTATCACCCACCTTGGCGCGCTTGAAAGGGATACCAAGATTACCAAGAGCCTGTTCAAACCCAAGGTTTGACATCAGGGTGCCAATAGCCCCGGGCACCTTCTCACCTCTTTGCTGGGCAGATTTGGCCAGCAAATACAATAACGCATCGCCATCAACGACCTGGCCTTTACTGTCTACCATCATCAAACGGTCTGCGTCGCCATCCAGCGCAATCCCCAAATCCGCATCGTGGATCATCACAGCAGTTTGCAGGCTATCCATGTGCGTGGCGCCGCAATGCTCGTTAATGTTAATACCATCAGGCTTATCATTAATACTGATGACCTCAGCACCCAGCTCACGGTACACATTTTTGGCAATGTGGTAAGCCGCGCCATGGGCACTGTCTACCACAATTTTCAATCCGTTTAACGAGAGCGAGTTGGGAAAGGTGCCCTTACAAAATTCGATATAACGGCCTGCTGCATCGTTAATCCGGCGAACTTTGCCAAGCTTGTCAGACGCGACACAAGCCATTGCACCATCTTCAATGGCGGAAACCAGCAGACGCTCGATTTCGAGCTCTTGCTCGTCGGTAAGCTTGGTACCTGTGCTTGCAAAAAACTTAATACCGTTATCGTAATAAGGGTTGTGTGAAGCGCTGATAACCACACCGGCATCGGCCCTGAAGGTGGACGTAAGATAGGCAATGGCAGGTGTTGGCAAAGGCCCAGTCAGGGCCACGTTCACACCAGCCGCACAAAAACCTGCTTCCATCGCAGATTCAAGCATATAACCACTCAGGCGGGTATCCTTGCCAATGATCACCTCTTTTGTGCCGGAGGCCGCCATCACAGTGCCTGCAGCCCACCCCAATTTAAGCGCGAAATCAGGTGTTATTGGAAACTCACCCACCTTTCCACGAACACCATCGGTACCAAAGTACTTCCGTGACATATCCGCTCCCAGAAAGCTAAAGGCCGGGCAAGCCCGGCCTGAATTGAACGTTTAATACTTAATTTAGCTTATTAAATCATACGGCTAGCAAACGCTTTATGCTGGCTTTAAATTCGTGCCCTAGATTAGCGTCTCTTAAGCCATACTCTACGAATGCGGTCATGTAACCAAGCTTGTCACCACAGTCATGTGATCTACCTGACATATGAAAGGCTTCAACAGCCTCGTTTGCAATCAGCATATCGATGGCGTCAGTGAGCTGAATTTCGCCGCCTGCGCCGGCGGGCGTTTTTACAAGCAAGGGCCAGATATTGGCTGACAGCACATATCTGCCAACAACAGCGAGGTTTGATGGCGCTTCATCAACGGCAGGCTTTTCAACCATGCGACTGATGCGGGTGGACTCACCAGCGCAAAGCCCTATTTCATCACAATCGACTATACCGTATTTGTCAACTTCGGCCTGCTGCACTGGAGCAACCATAATCTGGCTTGCAGCAGATAATTCAAATCGAGCACGCATTGCCGCAAGGTTATCCTGCGATTGAACAGCTGTATATTCATCCAAAATGACGTCGGGTAAAACCACTGCGAATGGATTCTCACCGACGACTGGTTTGGCGCACAATATTGCATGTCCAAGACCTTTAGCCTCACCTTGACGAACATGCATGATGGTCACACCCTTGGGGCAAATACTCTGAACCTCTTCCAATAGCTGCCTTTTTACACGTATCTCAAGTTGTGCTTCTAGTTCATAAGATGTATCGAAATGGTTTTCGATAGAGTTTTTACTGGCATGTGTGACCAGCACGATCTCTTTAAACCCGGCTTTGACACACTCATTAACGATGTATTGAATAAGCGGTTTATCGACTAAAGGCAACATTTCTTTAGGGATAGCCTTGGTCGCTGGGAGCATGCGTGTGCCGAGGCCCGCTACAGGGATGACTACTTTCATTTAGTCACTCCCAAACAAATCACGGGTATAGACCTTGTCTGCCACATCACGGATTTCATCTACCATTCTATTGGATACAATGACATCGCAGGAATCTTTAAACTCTTGCAGATCACGAATGACCTGTGAATGGAAGAATTCGTTATCCCGGAGTACCGGTTCGTAAACTACGACTTCGACTCCTTTAGCTTTAATCCGTTTCATAACGCCCTGAATACTGGAGGCGCGAAAGTTGTCAGAACCCGCTTTCATGATTAGGCGGTAGATACCGACACGCTTGGGGTTTCGCTTCAAAATGGAGTCAGCTATAAAGTCTTTACGAGTCGTATTGGCATCAACAATTGCGCCTATGATATTGTTTGGCACATCAACATAGTTTGCTCGAAGCTGTTTGGTATCTTTCGGTAAGCAATATCCACCATAGCCGAAAGATGGATTATTATAATGGTTACCTATACGAGGGTCTAAGCAGACCCCCTCTATAATCTGCCGCGCATCTAAGCCATGAGTCTCGGCGTAAGTATCCAACTCATTAAAATAAGCTACTCTAAGAGCCAAATATGTATTTGAGAAAAGCTTAACGGCTTCTGCCTCAGTAGAATCAGTAAACAGCACTGGAACATCTTTCTTAACTGCACCTTCAACTAACAGATTTGCAAAAACGTTAGCCCGTTCACTTCGCTCACCAACAATAATACGTGATGGGAATAAGTTGTCATAAAGCGCCTTACCTTCACGCAAAAACTCAGGCGAAAAAATGATATTATCGGTGCCAAATTGCTCCCTTACGCGTTTGGTATAACCAACAGGAACCGTAGACTTTATCACCATAACAGCCTTAGGGCTCATCTCAACAACATCTTTAATAACTGACTCTACTGAACTGGTATTAAAATAGTTAGTCAGAGGATCATAATCAGTTGGCGTGGCTATGATAACGAAATCTGCACCTTGATACGCATCGTGCTTATCTAATGTCGCGCGAAAATTAAGTTCTTTGTTCGTGAGAAAATCTGATATCTCAGCATCAACGATTGGCGAAACGCCGTCATTAAGCATCTCCACTTTCTGGGAAACAATGTCCAACGCAACGACCTCATGATGCTGTGCCAACAGCATCGAGTTTGACAGGCCTACGTAGCCTGTTCCCGCTACAGCTATTTTCATTCAATTTCTCATCAAAATTCTTTCAAGATTAGTTTATCGATATACGATAATACCTGATTAACCAACACACGCGCGGAATTATCACTGAATGATTCCGCGTAGCATCTAAGCTCTGGAGCATTTCCTGACGGTCGTAAATGAACTATATTTCCTGATTCAAATGTAATTCGCAGACCATCCGTATCATCCGTTTCCAAAACAGACTCAAAACCCAAGCCAATTGAAGAAAGCAACCACTCAAGATTTTCCTGTCCCTTTAGAATAATTGCCTTGCTACGCTCAGTAGGAAAATCTTTTATCCTGTCGCTGTGAGTACACCTTACAGGTAACGCCTCCAAAGCGGTTGAAAGAGGTCGACCATCGGCTTGCAGTACAGCACTGAGCATAGGTAATATGGCATCACGTGTGGGCAAGCGAGCCAAAGTACTTTTACCCAAGTCGATATCGGTAGCCAACAAAAAACCACCATTAGCTTCGAAGCCCGCCACAGTAGTAAATTCTTGAGACAAAGTATCAAACGCCTCAATCACATAAGGAGATCCGATTCGAGTACGAACAACCAGCTTTACTGCTCCACTTTTTTCAATAGCAGTGTTGCAGCTCACAGGGACTGCAAGCGCCTGTATACCTAACCCCTGAGCACTGAGTAACCCAAGGATATCGCCCCTTAAATACTCTCCAGTTTCATCGGCCAGCAATGGTCTGTCACCATCACCATCGGTAGAGAAGAGCAGATCCAGTTTATGCTGTTTAACCCACTCTCTCGCCTGCTGACGATCTGATTCTGCGACAGCTTCTGTATCAATTGGAACAAATTCGTCGCTGTATCCCAGTTCGATGACTTCTGCACCAAGCTTCCTGAATAGTTCAGGGTAAAGATGTCGGCCAGCACTTGAGTGTTGGTAAACGCCCACCCGCAAACCTGAAAGGAGAGTCGCAGGGAAAACCTGAGTGTATCTTTCAAAATAAGCCTTGCGAGCAGCGTAATCGACATCAGGCAAAGGCGAGAGCTCTAAAATCGGAACTTCAATTTCAGCCTGAAGTATTGCGAGTTCTTCTACCTTAGTTATTTCACCCGCAGTAGTGTAGAACTTAAGCCCATTTCGGTCGAAAGGTATGTGGCTACCAGTGATCATAATTGCTGGTACACCGTCCAACTGTGCTTTATAGGCTAAAGCTGGCGTAGGAATGACGCCGTAATAATTGACTTCAACACCAGCACTCTCAGCCGCTGCAATACAAGCCTGTGCCATAGCAGGACTGCTGGGACGATTATCAATCGCTAACGCCAGTCGCTGGGTTCTTTCAATGGATGAAATAAAAGCCAGAGTAAAAGCTGCACAAACTTCGGGAGTGAAGTCAGTCACCAACCCTCTGGCACCAGAAGTACCAAAAGCAATACCACTGGTACTTATGGTGTTATTAGATGTTTGCATGAGTACCGCCGAAAGCAAAAAGTTCAATCAGGTAATGTTTAGAAAAAGGCGCGACTAGGCACGCCCATAACGGTCTTCAAAACGGACAATATCGTCTTCACCCAGGTAAGAACCGGACTGAACTTCAATTAATTCAAGATCCACCTTACCCGGGTTCTCCAACGCGTGGACGGCAGTTATGGGGATATAAACAGACTGGTTCTCCGTCACAAACTGTTCAGTCTCATCGATAGTGACCTTGGCAGTACCGGATACTACGATCCAATGTTCGGCCCGATGATGATGCATTTGGACTGACAGTTTGGCTCCAGGTTTAACAGTAATACGTTTAACCTGGAATCGGTCCCCACTATCAACTGAGTCATACTTACCCCAAGGGCGGTAAACTTCACGGTGGAAAGTCACTTCACTGCGACCATCAGCCTTCAGTTTGTTAACTATATGCTTAACATCTTGCGCTTTGTTTTTGTGAGCAACTAACACGGCATCTTTGGTATTAACGATAACCAAGTCTTGCACACCTACGGTGGCAACCAGCTTTTCATCACCCCGAACTAAGCAGTTGGTCGTGTCGACGCTGACAACGTCACCGTCAAAGGCATTGCCATTTTCGTCTTTGTCAGCCACGTCCCACAAAGCCGCAAAACCACCAACATCACTCCAACCGGCATCCAGAGGAACAACAACTGCACGGTCGGTTTTTTCCATCACAGCATAGTCTATGGATTCGTCAGGACAGGCCTCAAAAGCAGTCTTGTTAACACGAATAAAATCGAGATCAGGAGTTTGTTCTTGAATAGATTCTGCACAAGCTTCGTAAATATCAGGACGAAATGCCTTCAACTCTTCAAGATACCTGCTTGCCTTGAACATGAACATGCCACTGTTCCAGTAATATTCTCCGGAATCAAGATATTCCTGAGCAGTAGCCAACGCGGGCTTCTCAACAAACTGGGCAACCTGGAAACAATGGTCAGAAGCCATGGAACCTCTTTTGATATAGCCGTACCCTGTCTCAGCGTGAGTCGGTACGATACCAAAAGTGACCATATCTCCTTGCTCGGCATGAGCCATAGCTTTCTCAATGGCATCGTGGAATGCTTTCACATTCTTTATGACATGATCTGCGGCAAGGACCAGCAGAACTGGGTCATTTTCAGCTTCTACCGCTTTAAAAGCCGCCAAAGCAATGGCAGGAGCAGTATTACGACCCACTGGTTCCAGAATAATTTTAGCACCAGACTTACCTGCCAATCTTACATTTTCAGCAGCTATAAACCGATGTTCATCTTGACAAATGACAATAGGTAAATCACATGAGAAAGGATTTAGCCTATCCAACGTGTCAACTAACATCGATCTCTCATTAGCTAGCGATAGAAATTGCTTTGGAAAATTACCTCTAGATAATGGCCATAACCTTGAGCCGACTCCGCCTGCCAAAATAACAGGAAAAAACAACTTTTCCACTACTTCCTCCTAAAAACAGCTCTCAGTGCGTAAAAAGAAAAATAATAAAAACACATCAATAGATTCAAATTCTCAATATTCCGATAAATTTGAAATTGTCTTTTCGCCTTTTTTAACTTATTTCTTGATATTGAACCAGGATGAACCCGATATTTTGTCATAGGCTTTGGGATAAGAACAGCTTCTAGACCATCCCTAAGAATGGATAGCCAATAAGCATAGTCCTGACCAGTCCTAATGAGAGGCATACGTTTAGATACAACCAATGAAGAAGCCAACATAACAGTTGAACATCCAAGTGTAGCCTTCTTTGCGAGCATATCTTTATAAGAAAAACGACCTTTATTTGTAGTATCAACCGTAATATTCAAATCCTGCGATGCACGATTAATCAAGCTATATCCGGTAAAAGTAAAAACTTCATTGTTATCTTGCATGAAAGCAAGTTGTTCGGACAACTTGGTTGGAAGCCATATATCATCGGAATCGACAAAAGCTATATATGATCCGCTCGCATTATCCAAAGATTTATTTCTGGAAACAGCTGCCCCTGAGTTTGACAAATTTCTAAACACACGCACACGACTATCATTGGACATGATATCGCACAACAAATCAAAAGTGTTATCGTCAGAACAATCATCAGTTACAAGCCATTCCCAATTAGAATAGGTTTGCCGAGAAATAGATTGATACGTATTTAAGATGAAATCAGAAGAATTATAGGTCGCTGTAATTATTGATATTAAAGGGGGTTCAATTATATAATTCAAAATGAAATTCCAGTAATTAATTTACAAACCAAAAGCCATGTTCAATTTTATAATTAACATCGGCTGTACGAGTACTAATAACCGTAGCAGGGTTACCGCCTATTATTGAACCTGAGCCGAAAGACTTAGTAACGACCGAACCAGGAAGAACTATACACCTCTCGGATAGTTTAACACCGGGCATTATAATGACGTTTGGGAAAATCCATACGTCATCTCCTATGGATACGGACCTTTCAAAATAAGCCATATCCTCAGTTCTAATATCATGTCCAGCGGTGTAAATTCGTACACTATGAGAAATATTTACGTTGTTACCTAGATAAATGCTCCCCCTATCATCCAAATAACAATTAGGATTTACGGTTACATTATCTCCAACAAATAAATTCCTATAAAGACCAAAAAATTTTACTGGAGTGTGAATTGATACAGATTGACCGATTTTAGCCCCCTGAAATCTCATAAAGGCATTTTTTAGTCTAAAGAAAGGTAGAAAATTAGTTACTAAGTTTGACAACCAAATAATGATGAACAAAATCTGCTTCTTTATAAGTGCATTCATCTACATCCAATCCTTTGTTTGATAGACTTTTTAAGCAACACCCAATAAGATTTAAGAGGAACTGCTTGATATTTTCGTAGTGCAACCAAATATTCTCGATACGCTTCGTATTCCCTCACGTTACTAATACCGCCTAAACTCATATGAACAGAATGTCCTAATTTTTGAAAATCAAATCCCAAATGGTGGGCTCTTAGTAACCATTCGGAATCTCCTGCAATTCGAAAAGTTGTATCAAAAAAGCCTACACGCTGAAAAGACTCTTTGGGGATAAATAAAGTAGTCGTTCTAAACTTAAAACCACGATACAAAGAATCAACATTATGCTCTGCTCTATCCAAAATCAATTTTTCTGGTTCTTTCTCATAAAACATCTTGACGTCACCATAAAAAATCTTATTTTCTGCGGATTGAATAGAAGAAACCGCTAATCTTATACAGTCCTCAGGTAGAATATCATCAGAATTACAAAAGCAAATCAAGTCACCTGTTGCCAAACGGAAAGCCTTATTCCAAGCATCATAAATACCGGTATCCGGCTCACTCACTATTACCGGATTTCGCTTTGCGTTGTCTTGAATGATCTTAAGCGTGCTATCTTGGGAACTACCATCTACAAAAATATGTTCAATATTCTCGTAAGATTGAGCGTTCACGGATCGTATAGTTCTAAGAATACTTTTCTCACTATTATAAGTGATCGTAATTACGGAAACTTTCAAATGATTAAACCTTTCTTGTTAAATACGAAAAAATATATAGGAAACGGAAGCAAACAAACTATCGTCGAGATAGAAACCCCCAAAAAAGGATCTTTGATTAAATCACTAAAAATAACTGCAAGTGGAACTTTTAAAACACAGCAGAACGCTCCAATTATTAGTTGCGGCTTCAAAACCCCTAATCCATTAGAAATATTTGCACATGAAGAATATAATGAATAACTCCATGATAAGAATGCAATAGCTACAATATAAGATGCACTTATACTAGCAATATCTCCATTATTACCAAGCCACACCTTGAAAATAAATGGAGCCATCAAACTCATAAAGACAAGTATTAAAATACTAGCGGATTGTATTATAACTATTCTTTTAAAAAAAAGAGATAAAATCTGAGATTCACCAGATGTTGCGAATTTACGAACCAAAGACCATACCGGCGTATTCATGATCACGGAAAAAACAACAAAAATATTAAAATATCGGGAAATGATATCATAATACAGTATATTGTATGTAGTCCCTATATTTGAAAGTATTAGTCTATCAGTAGCAAAGATTACTAGTGAAAATACTTGTAAAGCAAAAAAAACAAGGCCCGGCTTTACAAGTGGAAAAATTCTTTTAAACTTACAGTCAAAGCTAATACCTATATGTCCTCTTAACTTAAAATATATAATAGATACTAAGACGTAAGAAAATAGAGTACTTCCTCCATAAATATACGACATATCTACAAGAGTCATTTTGTTAATTGAAAATTGGTAGTAGCTTAATATCAAAACTGATAGAATAGATATAAGCAACTGAATCAATATGACTATTTGGGAATTATTTAATGCATGACATATCTGATTAATCGGTAATAAGCAGAAAGTTATAATAAAGAACAAAATAAGAATAATTTCTGCATTGCTAAACTCTACAATATTAAATTTTAATAAAAATATAAACAAAAGAAGAAAACTCAAAGCAGTAAAAATACTTAATGTATACGCGCGACCAATGAGAACTGATACTAGTCTATATTTTTTTTTATAAAATAAAAATGTCAGTTTATTTCTGATTGAGTTTCCTATACCAAAATCGATTATTAATATCCAATTTATAACATTGAAAACCACAGCCCATGTTGCATAATCTGATGCGCTTAATAAATCTAGTTGAATCCTGATCGAATAAAAACTTATTATTAAGGCAATAAATTTAAATAGTAGTGATGAATAAACTTGGATTTTATACATTATAAAAATCAGATTAGAAGTTAGTAAAGACTATTGTAGAATATTTAAATATTTTTCTGCGGCTTTTTCCCATGAAAACTTCTCTTTTACTGAGTCAAAATCATAACTCGAAGTATAGCTCAATAATTCATCAAAAATGTAACTAAGCTCGTCAAATGTTTTGAAGGTAATACCAACCATCTCCCTGTCCACATAGCTTCCGATTTCACCTCCAGATAAAGTAATTACGGGGAGATCATAAAGTCTTGCCTGAGATACTGGACCACTCTGAGATGATCCTTTGCTACCATACGGCGCTAAAAGAAAATCTGATGCACAATAATAGGTATGTAAACTAATATCAGATAAATACTCTGGTTTTAATATATAGTTTGTTACGCCCAGTTTTTTAAGCAGTTCTATAATCTCATTAGCAGTTATATTCGAAGGATATCCCGCAATCAGTAGAACAAAAGAAGGGTTATTAGCCATTTTGCTTCGAGAGAAACTCGAAATTGCCTGATGATAATTCTTATCTCTTCGAATCATCCCAATCATTGAAATTACTGTAACACCGTCCAGGGACAATCTCGATTTTGCCAATAACTTAGGAATACGAACATGATCCAAGCTAGTGGGGTATTGAATAATAGTAATATCCTTCGTAGTTCTTTGGCTAAGCAATTCACCTGAATACTCACCGTTAACTATATAGGACACATTCGGAATACGGTCCATTACAATGTAGAAAAAATTTTTGTAAATGTTTTTGAAACCTAGCTCGTTTTCATTTACTGAGTGGAGAACAATATATTTAGGGTTTTTCCTCAAGTAGAAGAATAAAAAAATTGTGAGTGAGAGATATTCATAGTCAACAAACAGTAGCTTTGTATTTATGTCTTTGTCAATAGAGTTCTTTAATAATTTGTAAAACCTAATTGATGCAAAAATTCGCCTCAGTACCTTACGATATGTAGAGAACTTCTGATTGGAATCATAATCCAATGATTTGGGATTCCCATCGCAATACTCATAATTAGTTAGCTTTATATCCTTAGGTGGTCTTCCGTAGAAAAACAACTTAATAGGCATTCTAGAAGCCACGTGCCTAATAAAATTATCAATATAATCTCTTGAATGGCCTTTATTGTTGTATGTAAGACTTATACAATATACTTTACTTCTCATAGATTGATATATACTCATCAGCAATATTTTCAATAGACAATTTTAAATCCTGAGAGTTGAAATCATATGTCCCTAAGTTATTAACTATAACGAAGTAATTATTAATCTCATTGTTAATTATTTCAGGATCATTAGAAGAAAATACCAACCCTCTATCAGGTTTATTAATATAATCGGAAACATCACCTACATCAGTAGACAATACCTTTAGATTACAGTATAGCGCTTCTTTAACAATATTTGGTGAACCTTCTTTGTCTGAAGTCAATAGTAAGTAATCTGCAGCATACAAATAAGTAGGCACCAAAGAATAATCAACTTGACTCATAACAAGTAGCTTATATCTATTCTGATTTTCATTAAGAAGGTCGATCACTTTCGATGCAATATCTCGCCTTTTAACTGTGGAACCACTAATATCAGAGAAAAGTAAATAGAAGACATTAGTTTCTAATCCAAGTTTAGCCCGACACTCTGTCTTATCTAATTTTGTAAAGTGTTTTTCATCAACACCAGTTGGAATAATAACTACCTTGCTCAATAGACTAGAGGGTACATATTCTAGTAGATTTTTTGAAACAACCGTGGATTTTGCAGATAATTTGATAGAGAGCTTTGAACAAAAGACGTTTACCTTGCTTTTTATCTTCGTCAGAAAGCGACTAGGAGTCCCTCCATGTAAATCAGTCCCATGAAATGATATGATCGTTTTACTACTGAAAAACAGTGAAACTAGTAGACCCTGTATGCCGCCAAAGTGAACATGATATCTATCATATTTTTCAAATCCAACACGCAAGAGTATTAATTTAAATATCAATTTAACATAGGCTAATGCTCCATAAGCTCCTACATCAATTGAGTATTCAGTTATCTCGACCCCTTTTTTAATCAAAATTCTGTTCAAATTACTTATTACAGGATTAGAAATTTTTCCGTTTCTTGACGCTAGTTGATTTGATAGTACGAGTATTTTCATTATCTTAGACCCAACAGCTTCTGAACTATCAGTGAATATGCTTTAATGAGCTTTGAAACAAAGCTATTTAGCTTTGTATTATATGCGTTAAAAGATGACAAAATTTTTAAAACAACGGGATCGCTATTTGTCATATCAACTAGCACTTTCAACTGGGCAATATGCTCAGCATGATAGTATGGGCTAGCCACATTGTGATAATAAAATGTACTTTTCTTCAGACAATATCTACTATAAAAATTCATATCATACTTTGGCAGATATAATACGAGATCCCTCATACTATCAGTCATGATTTTTTTTATATTAGGCTCATTTGATACTAAACTTAAATCATAAATTCCCCAGAATGCAGAAATCGCGCCATTTAAAACAAGGTTTATCTCTTTAGTGTTTGGGTATTCTTCATATATATAACTATTTTCACACCTACAACCACCGATTGAGACTGGCTCAATTAGTTTGTTAAAAGCACATAAAGATAAATCATAGTACTGTTTATCATCTAATGTTATATATAATCTAAGTAAAAGTGAAATCGCTTGCCCCTGTACTAAACCGGATACAAAACCCTTTCTCATATTAAACAATTTGAAATCGTAAGGGATAGTCCAATAACTGGTATTATTTTTCCCTACTTCTACATTCGTTACCAACCAATTGCCGCATTCAATCGCCTGATCCAAATGTACCTTTTCATTGGTTTCCAAATATAAATCAAATGCTCCCAAACCAACTTGACATACCGTAACAGGATGAATGAACTTCTCGCCTTTTACTGTGACTTTTGGGATGATCTTCTCTATATCTATATCCTCTTTGCTAACTATCTTCTTTGTAAGATCATTGTAGTAACCGCTAAGTTTCGCAATGGAATAATACTTTCCAACACCCTGTCTACCATGCCAATAGTCATCCTGCTGGAAATGACTATATAGCTTTTTGATTAACGAACTCACTCTTTTTCTCCGAAACTGAAATGTAAGTAAGTAATAACATATACATATAGAAATTATTAAGCTCTGTAAAAAAGGAAATTATGCCGAAGCAAACTAGCGACATCTTCACATAGA
>NZ_JBFKLW010000042.1:0-34974 GCF_041630135.1 Shewanella sp. | reverse complement strand
TTGATTTCCTTGCCTTAAGGCAAAAACGTGTGAATACAATAACAAGGACATACCCATCATGACGCCAACATGGAAGCTTGCGCCATTGCTGCTCGCCCTGAGTGCAGTAACACCCATATCTATTGCCGATGAATTTTCTGATGTTTACCAAAGTTACGAGCAGGCTGTGAAAGAAGGTAACAATGCAGATGCCATTCTTTACGCCGAAAAAGCGTATCTTCTTGGTGAAGCTAAGTTCGGCAGAGACAGCTTGGATTATGCCAATCTGGGACTTAATTTTGCACTCGCCCTTGGCCGGGACCGGAAAGGGCAATATGAATTAAGAAATCAACAAGCGATGGAAGTGGCAAAAGTGAGTCTTGTCAGTTATGAGTCGCATTTTGGCAAAGGTGCTCTGGAAATCATCAAGCCGCTAATGGTGATTGGGGATGCTTCTACTGATAACAAACTTGCTCACGACAGTTACCATAGGGCTCTTACCTTAGCGGAAGATTCTGACAATAAAGAATTACTCGCACAGACCCGCCTGAATGCCTTCAAGAGACTCTCCACCACCGAGTATTACACGACAGAACTGTATCGTGGCATGATTAACTCTTTTGCTTATTTCGATGCAAACTTGCCTGCAAGTAGCGATCTACGTCTGGAGGCGGCTTTCTGGCTGGCGAAAGCCTATCTTGGCAATAAAAAATATGACAAGGCAGAACCTTTGTTCTTGGAAGTGGTAAAGCAATATAAGGCGAAAGATTATTCTCATCCCTATGCACTGGCCGCTCACAGTCGATTGGTAACGATTTATGAGGGGCAGGGGGAGAGTGACAGAGCGACAGAGCATTGTATCGCCATCGGCAGCATGAGACCATGGGATGAAAATCAGGAGCAAACGCCTCTTTTTAGAAAGGCGCCCAAGTATCCTGAGAGTCTAGCCAAACGAGGTCGGTCAGGGTGGGTTCAAATCAGTTTTACAATTGATGAAATGGGCATCGTTCGCGATCCCAAATTGCTAGATTCTAAGGGGGGGAAAGGCTTTGAGAAAGCCTCGCTGGAGGCGCTGAGTGCCTGGCGCTATGCTCCCAAGTTTGAAGATGGCAAACCGGTGAAAGCCGAAAGCACAGTGCGGCTGGACTTTGAAGTCGAGCGATAACATCAATAAAAACGCCGCGAATTCGCGGCGTTTTTGTTTCTCGAAAGCGAGCGCTATATCAGATACAGCCCCAGGCTACAGGCGCCGTGGGCGCCCACCACCAGGGCTTGTTCGATATCGGCGGTTTTGGATGGTCCGGCAATAAAGACCCCAAACCCGAGTTCATCTTCAAGCTTACCGATACGGCCCATGGCCTGATGCATGTCGGTGACTATGGCATCGCGGCGTACCACAAGCAGCAGGTTTTCGCAGATAAAGGGCGCGATGCGGGTGGTGTGGTCGCCCTGAGTGAGCGAAGCTTCCGTGACCCACACAGCGCCGTTTTCGGCCACTGCCAACTCGCCCGGGATAACTGCAAAATCCACATCCGCCAGGGCGTGGGGGGACGCGGTTAGTTTGCGATTGCCGGGCACGCCGTCAATCAAGGAGAGCACCACTTTGCCTTGAGCCATCAGGCTTTGGGTGTGCGCCTTTAATGCGTAAATGCCGCCCAGCTCAAGTTTGCCTGCCACTGTGGCGAGGTTGGTTTCAAGGCGGCTTTCAAGCTCCAGCTGTGACAGCTGACTGCCGATACTTTTAAGCTCAGGCATGGCCACCTCCGCCATGGCGGAGGTTTTCAGCGCATTTAGAATAGCTTGCTTGGACATATCAGTTCTCCCCCTTGCTGTTCTTGCTGCCCTTTACCAAAAGCTCTGGCCGGTTTTTCTTAAGCCAACCCTCGAAGCTTGAGCCCGGCGCTATGGGCAGCTCACGGTATTTGCCCCAGGCGCCACTCATGGGTTTGAGCAGGCTGTGAGGCAGGATGGCCAGCGCAGTGCGCGCCGCTGCCATGCCGGTGTTCAGCAGGGTTTCGCTTGCCATAAAACGGCCCACCAGCGGCATATAGCTGCCTTTGCCGTAGGGCAGGCTGCCACGCTCGGCGTAGAGACGGCGACGGTGGAAAATAATCTTGTCCAGCGGCACCTTGGTGGGGCAGACAAAGCTGCAGGAACCACACAGGGTACAGGCCCAGGGGCTGGAATGTGTGTCATCCTCGTCGGCGCCCACGGCAATACCAATGGGGCCCGGGATGGTGTGACCATAGCTGTAGCCGCCGCTTCGGCGGTAAACAGGGCAGGTGTTGAGGCAGCCACCACAGCGAATACATTTGAGCGCTTCGCCCAAAATCTTGTCGCGCATCATTTCGCTGCGGCCATTGTCCACAATGATGATGTGCATCTCGCCGACGACTTTGGCGCCGCGGTAGAGACTGGAATAGGTGGTGATTGGCTGACCTGTGGCGTTGCGGGCCAGCATCCTAAGGAGCACAGCGGCGCTGTCCATGTCCGGCACTATCTTGTCGATGCCCATGGAGTGCAGCTGCAATTTGGGCAGGTTGGCGCCCATATCGGCGTTGCCTTCGTTGGTGCACACAATCACGGCGCCTTCGCTGGCCACGGCCATGTTAACCCCGGTCATGGCCGCATCGGCACTGAGGAACTGCTCCCGCAGGTGGGCACGGGCAGCGCGGGTCAGGCGGGTTGGGTCGCTTTCACCCTTGGGCGTGCCAAGCTTGTCGTGAAACAGCTCGCCCACTTCCTCTTTTTTCATGTGGATGGCAGGCACCACAATGTGCGAGGGCGGTTGGTGATTGAGCTGAATAATGCGCTCGCCAAGGTCGGTGTCGATAACCTCAATACCATGACTCTCAAGGAAGGGGTTTAAGTGGCACTCTTCGGTGAGCATCGACTTGGACTTCACCAGTTTTTTCACCCGATGGCGCGTTAAAATCTCCAGCGCAATACGGTTGTGCTCGGCGCCATCTTTGGCCCAGTGCACCTGAATGCCGCGCTTGAGACAGTTGGCCTCAAAGGTTTCCAGATACTGGCCAAGGTGGCTTAAGGTATGCAGCTTGATTTGGGAGCCAAGGGTGCGCAGCTCCTCCCACTCGGGCAGGCTTGCTGCGGCGCGGTCACGCTTTTCACGCAGTACCCACAGGGCTTTGGAGTGCCAATCGACCCGACTGTCATCGCGGCAGAAAATCTCGGCCGCCTTGGCATGGGTTTGTACTTTTCGCTCCATGACGACCTCCGTTACAGCGCCAAATCAAGGATTTGGGCAAGATGGCGGGTTTCGATGGCAAGGCCCTTACGGCGGATGGTGCCATCGAGGTGCATCAGGCAGCTGGGGTCAAAGCCCACCGCATAGTCTGCGCCTGTGTCGGCGTGGGCCTGGGCCTTGTCTTTGCCCATTTTGGCAGACACTGAGCCTTCATCCACGCTGAAGGTGCCGCCAAAGCCGCAGCATTCATCACGCCGCTCCGGGTAGCAAATCTCAACGCCATCGATACGTGACAGCAGGGCTTCCATCTTGTTGTAGCGCGGCCCCATGTACTCAGTGGGCGCGGCCAAATCCAGCATGCGGATGCCGTGGCAACTCAGTTGCAGGCTGAGCTTCTTGTTGACGGGATGACGAAAGGCCGCGACCGGCGCCACATCGTGCAAAAATTCGGTCAGTTCAAACAGCTTGTCGATAACGGCTTTGGCTTCGGCGCTTTTATCGAATTCATGGAAGTTCTCTTTGGCCGCCACCAGACAGGATGCCGCCGGACAGACAATGGCGTCGCACTCCACGCCTTTGAAGGCGTTCAGCAGTTTCAGGGTGGTGTTTTTGGCTTCGTTGAAGCAGCCAGAGTTGGTCATGGGTTGGCCGCAGCAGGTTTGGCCTTGGGGGAAGATCACCTGGTGGCCCAGTTTTTCCAGTACCGACAGGGTTGCCACTGCAACCTCGGGCATCATCTGGTTTACCAGGCAAGGCGTGAAGAGGGCTATTTTCATGGTTTTGGTCCCATTTGCCGACATGCAATTTATAAGGCATGTAACTTACCGGCATTAACGGGCGACGGCTAAGGGACATGCCTCTTTCGTTGGGGTATGCCGAAGATGCATATCCCCTATGGCATTTCACTATAGGCCTGAATCCCCATTCAAAACAGTGGTATTTCAGTAAATGCACGGATGCTTTTTTGCAAAAATGCAAAGGTTTTAGTCGGTTGATTTTAAAGTAAAAAAGGCCGCTACTCAGCGACCTTTTTTGTTGGGCTTAATCAGTTGCCACGGCTACATTCTTCCACCAGATATACCAGGTGGCGGTAGGGGATGCCGCTGTGTTTGCCAAGGCCAACTTCACACATGCGGTTGGCGTAGTAACCTTCCTTCACGCCAACCGGCAGCAGCTTTTTGATATTCCGAAGCGCTACCTCGTTGATTTCCGGTTTGTAGAGGCCTTTTTCACCGGCGTAGCCACAGCAGTCGATGCCTGCGGGCTTGTGCACCTGTTTGGCACAAATTTGCGCTATGGCCTGCATCTTATCGTCTAGCTTGAGGTGTTTGGCACTGCAGCCCAGGTGTAGGGTTACCGCCTCCTTTTGACTCAGAGTCAAGCGTGGCAGCACCTCATCGTGGAGGAACTCCACCAGGTCCGTGACTTCAATATCCGGATCGCCGCCCAGGGTGCGTTTGGTACAGGACAGCGCATCAACGAGCACCTTAAGCTTGCCGTTGTCGGATTTGGCTTTGAGGACCTCAATCAACTCAAGTCGTTTGGCATCGGCGTTTTTAAAGTCGCCCTTGGATTCCCACATCTGGCCGCAGCACAGGCTTCGGCCGTGCTCTGGCAGCACCACATTGTAGCCGGCGCGCTCAAGCACAGTGACCACCACTTCAGGCAGCGGCCGCTTGTCGGTATCGAGTGGCGTGGGGCCAAAGGTGCGGCCACCACAGGCGGGGAAATACACCAAAGTTTCGCGTCCGGGCTTGGGCGCCGACACCTTCGGAAGGCTGCCTCCTTTGGGGAAGCTTGGATCCCAGTAGGGCACTTCTTTGGAGATCATCCGGCCGAACTTCATCAGGCCTGAGGTGAGGCTGTCGCCTGTGATGCGATGGATAATGCCAAGGGCATCGAAACCTGTGCTTATCACCTGATTCACGGCGCCAAAGTGTTTGGCCTGGAAGTCCAGTACCTTTTGTTCTGTGGTGCTGATATAGGGTGTGCGAAGCTTGCGTACCAGCTGGCCCATGCTGTTATCCACCGGGCAGGCGATGGTACACAGCTGACAGGCGGCGCAGGTATCCACCACATCGTATTTGGCAGCGGCGCGAAGTTCTTCGGCAGCGGCAGTATCGCCACTTTGCTCCAGGCGGCTGATTTCCCTGAGGGTGGCGATACGCTGCCTTGGAGTAAGGTTAAGGGCCGAGGTCGGGCAGGTCTTTTCACAAAAGCCGCACTCGATGCACTTGTCCACCAGGTCGTCCACCACAGGGCAGGGCTTGATGTTTTTCACGTGCACCTGGGTGTCGTCGTTGAGAATAACGCCGGGGTTCAGCATACCTGTCGGGTCAAACAGCGCCTTGATGTTTTTCATCAGGGTGTAGGCATCGCTGCCCCATTCCATTTCCACAAAGGGCGCCACTGCGCGGCCGGTGCCGTGCTCGGCCTTCATTGAGCCGTCGTAAGTGTTGATGACCATTTCGGCCACATCCTGCATAAAGCCGTGGAAGCGGTCGATGTCGGCCTGGGTGGCGAAGGTGGGGGTGATAATAAAGTGGAAGTTCCCCGCCAGCGCATGGCCGTAAATTACGCCTTCAGGATAGCCGTGTTTATGAAAGAGCGCAGTTAAATCCCGGGCAGCCGCCGCCAGATGCTGCACTTCAAAGGCCACGTCTTCGATAATGACCGAACTGCCCTTGGGCCGCTCACCACCAATAATCGGAAACAGCCCCGAGCGCATCGCCCAGTACTTGCTGTACACAGCCGCATCGGTACTGAATTCAATCGGTTGCCAGGTGGGGATGTGGGCAATCTTGCCAATCACTTCGTCGGTGTAGGCCTTAAGCGTTTGCGCATCGCTGGCGCGGGACTCAATCAGCAAAATCGCCGCGCCTTCGGGCAAGTCCTTAAGCCATACAGGCATGCCTTTTTTGCCGGTCACGGCCTTGATGGAGGCCCAGTCCAGCAGCTCGGCGGCGGCGACGCTGTCGCCAATCAAAAACGGAATGGCGCTGGCGGCATCTTCCATGGAGAAAAATACTGCCATGGCGGAGGCTTTGAAGCGTGCCTCATCTACCGTGTGGTAGGTGACTTCATCCACAAAGGCCAGGGTGCCTTCGCTGCCCACCATCAGGTGGTTTAAGATATCGAAGGGACAGTCGAAATCCACCAGGGCATTGAGGCTGTAGCCGGTGGTATTTTTGATGGCGTACTTTTTACGAATTCGCTGGGCTAGGGCCTCATTGGCTTTCACCATTGACGCAAGGTCGGCAAGGCTGCTTAAGAGCTCACCATGGCTTTGGCTGAAGTTGTTACGTGAAGCTTCACAGTCTGTATCCAGCACAGTGCCATCGGCCAGCAGCAGTTTCATTGAGGCCAGCGTCTGGTAGCTGTTTTGCGCGGTGCCACAGCACATGCCCGAGGCATTGTTGTTAACTATACCGCCAACCATGGCCGAGGTGAGGGTGGCCGGATCAGGGCCAATTTTTTTATTTAAAGGCTTTAACACGGCATTGGCATCGGCGCCGATAACCGCGGCGCCCAGCGTCACCCTGGTGCCATCGGCATTAACCTCAAGCTTTCGAAAGCCGTCATGGCCAAGCATCAGCAAAATGCCCGGACCAATCGCCTGGCCCGACAAACTGGTGCCAGCAGCGCGGAAGGTCACAGGCGCGCCATGCTTTCTGGCAAGCTCCAGTGTGGCCTGCACTTGCTTTAAGGTGTCGGCATGGACCACCACTTCGGGCACGATGCGAAAATAGCTGGCGTCGGTTGACCAGGCAAAACGGCGCACCGGATCGCGACTCACCGCCTTATCACCGAGACTGGCTTTCAGCTCAGAGGCAAGGATTTCATAGTCAACTACCTTGGCAATGATGGCTTTCACGTCTACAGCGGTAGAATCTAACGTGTTGTTATCGATAGACATAATTTGCTCTCTACACTCAAGCGACTGCAATCAGTCGGGCGTTGAAAGTCGCCCTGCTGAGCTGGGCGCTTTCGTCTATGGCCTGCTGTGGTTTGCTCGTTGCTTGCAGAAGCTGGAACTCTCGGGCAGGCGCTTATTTCAGGCGTTGTTGTTGCTCTCTGAGCCACCCCGCAGGGTGGCTGTTTACATCACAAGTTGCCAAAAGGCAGACTTTTAGTCTCAGAATCCACCCCAGAGGGTGGCTATGGTGCCGGCCAGCAGGGCATAGCCCAGCGCCACTGGCATGGTTTTACGGATGATTTCAGACTCGCGGCCCGCCATGCCCACCACGGTGGCAGCGGCAACTACGTTCATTACGCACATCATGTTGCCTGCGTTGGCTCCTATGCCTTGCAATGCCAGGGTGAGTGCATGATTGGCACCTATGTTATCGGCCACGCTGTATTGCAGACCCGAGAACATCATGTTGGAGAAGGTGGCACTGCCAGACAAAAAGGCACCGAAAATGCCCACCACAGGTGCCATCCAATTCCACACTGCCCCCATGGAGCCTGCCAGCATGTCTGCCAGCGCCACCGGCATAGAAGCAAGGCCTGCTTCGTTGGCGCCCGAATTCAAAAAGATTTTCACCATGGGTACAGAGGCGCCGAGGGAAATAATGGTTGGCACCATGGATTTGAGCGAGACCGACAGCGACTCGGTAATAGCTTCGCGGCGCATCTTAAACAGCACAAAGCCCAGCACACACACCAGCACAAAGAAGGCACCGGGGGCGTACAGGGTGGCAAAGCTTGCTTTAAGGTCGGTGCCGAGCAGATTGGTCCAGCTTAAGTTAAAGCCATTGAGCCAGCTTTTCAGCGGCGCTATGGTGCGGCTGGCAACCAGCAGTGCGGCCATGATGAGATAAGGTGTCCAGGCCGCGAGCTGACTGAAGCGGACATCGCCTTGATTGTTGGCGTTGGATTCATTGAGCTGAGGCTCTTCACCGGCAAAGTCGTGCCAGGGCGTTTTAGGCAGCAGCCAGCCTTTGCGTGCTACCGGGATAACCAGCGCCATGCCGATGAGGGCTCCAATCACCGAGGGGAACTCAGGGCCAGCCACAAAGTTGATTACCCAGGCTGGCACAGTAAACGCGAGACCGGCAAACAGGGCGAATTTCCAGATGGCGAAGCCTTCGGCGAATGATTTATTGCGGCCAAAGAATCCGGTGAGCAGCATCACCATCACCAATGGGATCAGGGTGCCTGTTATCAGGTCGATGGTGATCATATGCATCGCAATAAAGCGGGCATAGTCGCTGAAATGGCCACCATGCTCGGCGATTTGTGCTGCCGCCATGCTGGTGCCGCCTTCAATCAGACCTTGTTCCATGCCAAACAGAACCGGAAGACCGATGGCGCCAAAGGACACGCTGGCCGAGTCGGCAATCAGTGCCACCACGGCGGCGGCCACCGGCGGAATGCCAAGCAGCACCAACAGCGGTGCGCCAATGGCTGCAGGGGTGCCAAACCCGGCCGAGCCTTCAATAAAGGAGCCAAATAACCAGCATATGATGATTACCTGCACCCGCGCATCAGCACTGATATTGGTAAAGCCGGCGCGGATGGTATCCATAGCGCCGGAATACTTGAGCGTATTGAGCAGGAACACGGCGCCAAAAATGATGGACAATGGCGTGAGGGCTGACAACAGGCCTTCCACCACGGATGCACTCAGCATGGTGAGGTCCATTTGCCACACCAACACGGCAGCAAGGGCTGTGACCAGTGCTGAAATCGGCATGGCCTTGGATGCAGGGAGTCTCAGCAGCACCAGGAACAGCATCACGCTGATCACCGGTGACAAACTGGCAAGAAGTTGAATGATAGTCATGGTTGCCTCTTCTAGGGTTGCTTGTTTGCCGGAAGTTCCGGCTCATCGCCTTCTTGTTGCGGTTCGCGGCGATTGTTTTAGTCAAGTATGGTTTTGTCCTTCGTCACTGTTCAGCAGACTCATCCAAACCTGTCGACAATAAACGGCTTTTGCGCGATTAAAAACTTGATACAGATCATCTGGCGCAGGAAACACCAGAGCAATATCAGGCAATGGGAGTTTGCTCCAGTCGTGTTTGGCAGGAAATGTGAGCTGCGTCCTGTGCCTCTTTGGTTGCTTTATAGCGAATGGTTATAAATGATGTGGAAAATATCGATATGAAAGTGTAAAGAGGCAATTATGATGACATAAAGGTAATAATCTGATCTGATTATTTCAAATGTGTTGCTTACGAATAAGTAATTCACCTCCCACTAATGTGATGTAAGTCGCAAAGATTGGTATGACCAATGTTCATATTGGTTGTTATTTTTATATTTGACTGATTTTTAAGGATTTTACATAGCTGCCGCGGGGCTTTGGTCAGAATGTTCCGGAGTCTTATATTTCATACCAGGATGATAGTCTGGCCTGAAATTACCGTTTTGAAAGTATTTATTTGGCACAATACTGCCAAACTGGAAAACAGCTTCGTCTTAAAACAGCTTCGTCTTAAAACAGCTTTTTTAGAACAGCTTTTTTAGAACAGCTTACTGCCCCAACCGAGTTTGTTTCTCAGTACATGGAAGTAGTTGTAATTCTTGGGGTGAATAAGCCGCAGGCGCTCATTGCTTTGGCGAATAATAATTTCATCGCCGGGCAATACCGCCAGGGTGACGTGACCATCGCAGCTGACTTCGAGATTCTCACCATTTTCAGGGGAGACAACCAACTTGATGGTGGAATTGGCATCCACCACAATCGGGCGGCATGACAGCGTATGCGGGAACATGGGCACCAATATCAATGCCTGCAGATTAGGTGTGAGGATAGCGCCGCCTGCTGACAACGAATAGGCCGTTGAGCCGGTTGGAGTAGAAACTATCATGCCGTCGGCACGCTGGGAGTACATGAATTGATTGTCAATATAGACTTCATATTCAATCATGTGGGCAATTTTGCCGGGGTGCAGAACGGTTTCGTTTACTGCAGTGTTGCTGGCTTTGATGGCGCCATGACGATGCACTTCGGCTTCCAGCAGGAAGCGATGCTCGGTAATAAACTCGCCATCCAGAACTGCCGCCAGCATTTCTTCAAAGTCATCCGGTGGCAAGTCGGTCAAAAAACCCAGGTTACCGCGGTTAACGCCAATCACACCCACGTCGAAGCGGGCCAGCACCCGTGCGGCGCCGAGCATGTTGCCATCACCGCCAACCACAATCGCCAGATCGCAGCGGTTGCCGATTTCCAGCAAATCCACTGCACGCACGTTGGCACCCAGCTCCACAGCCACTCTTTCTTCCACCAAAACTTCAAATCCCTGACTGCCCAGCCAGTGATGCAAACGCTTTAGTGTCAGGTTGGTACCCTTGTGATGTGGTTTGCCAATCAGGCCAATGGTGTGGAATTGGGATGTCATAACAGGGAAACTGCGCCCTCAAGGCCTTGAAACGCGGGAATTGATCCCCATAATATGCCCAGTGTATGCAGAAACAAAGCATTTTTAGCTTGGAGTAGAGATGAGCAACGAATCGACCAACCCCCAACAAGAGCCACTGGAACAGGTACAGGACACCGAAGTCGTCACTGATGAGGCGGCGCTGGTAGACGAGCTGACCCAGGCTAACTTCCGTATCGAAGAGTTGGAACAGGCTCTGGCCACTGCCGAAGCCAAGGTAGAAGAGCAGAAGGACTCTGTGGTCCGTGCTGCTGCCGAGGTGGACAATATCCGCCGCCGCGCCGCGATAGACGTGGAGAAGGCCAATAAGTTCGCCCTCGAGAAATTTGCCAACGAGCTGTTGCCGGTACTGGACAATATGGAGCGCGCTCTGATGGGAACCAATGCCGAAGATGAGGCCACCAAGGCCGTATTCGAAGGCGTTGAGCTGACCATGAAGACCCTGATGAGTGCAGTAGACAAGTTCGGTGTAAAAGTGGTGGATCCTATGGGTCAGCCATTTAACCCTGAGCAACATCAGGCCATTGGCATGCAGCCAAACCCTGAGGTGCCTGCCAACCACGTGATGGTAGTGCTGCAAAAAGGCTACGAGCTGAACGGTCGCCTGCTGCGTCCTGCCATGGTGATGGTATCTCAGGGCGGTGGTGTTGACACCCAGGCCTGATTAAGCCCGTAAAGACAAAAAGGACTGCCTCGGCAGTCCTTTTTAATGCGTGTTGCTTGCTGTGAATCCTTGATATCAGGCTTCGATAAAGGCGCGGATTTGCCGCTCGATACCGGCCGCATCCAGACCCAGCTCGGTGAGGAGTTCCTCCGGTCCACCGTGCTTGATAAACTCATCGGGAATACCAATTTGCAGCAATGGCTTAAGGCGATTCTTGCTGGCAAGGAACTCCAACACCCCTGAACCAGCGCCGCCCATGACGGCGTTTTCTTCCACAGTGACAAGCACATCGTGGTTTTCGGCCAGTTCAAGGATGAGGGCTTCATCCAGCGGTTTCACAAAGCGCATATCCGCCACAGTCGCATTGAGATGCTCAGCGGCGCTGAGGCACGCCGCAAGCGTGGTGCCGAAGTTCAAAATGGCAATCTTCTCACCCTGACGACGCTTCACACCTTTGCCGATGGCCATGGCGGTCATCTCTTCAATCTGCTCGGCACCGGTGGCACTGCCACGTGGGTAGCGTACGGCGGTTGGGCCCTTATCGTAGCTGTAGCCGGTGTAGAGCATCTGGCGACACTCGTTTTCATCGCTTGGCGCCATGATCACCATGTTGGGAATACAGCGCATAAAGCTTAAGTCGAAGGCGCCCTGGTGGGTTGCTCCATCGGCACCCACAATGCCACCGCGGTCGATGGCAAACAGCACCGGCAGTCGTTGCAGCGCTACGTCGTGGATAAGCTGATCGTAACCGCGCTGCAGAAAGCTTGAGTAAATCGCCACCACGGCCTTAAAGCCTTCGCAGGCGAAACCGGCGCCCAGGGTGACCGCGTGCTGCTCGGCGATGGCCGCATCGAAATACTGTTTCGGGAAGCGCTGGGAAAACTCCACCATGCCAGAGCCTTCGCGCATGGCTGGTGTAATGGCCAGCACTTTTTCATCTTTTTCGGCAATGTCACACAGCCACTTGCCAAATACCTGGGAGAAGGTGGGTAGCCCCGGCTTGGTGGCTGGCTTGCGAAACTGAGTCGGGTCGAACTTGGGCACGGCATGCCAGCCGATAGGGTCTTTCTCGGCCGGTTCATAACCCTTACCCTTTTTGGTCATGATATGCAGAAATTGCGGGCCTTTAAGGTCGCGCATATTGCGCAGGGTCTCGACCAGAGATTCCACATCATGGCCATCAATGGGGCCAATGTAGTTAAAGCCCAGCTCTTCAAACAGGGTGCCGGGTACCACCATGCCTTTAAGATGCTCCTCGGTGCGTCTGGCCATCTCTTTGATAACCGGCATTCCCTTGAGTACCTTCTTGCCACCTTCGCGGATGGTGGTGTACAGGCGGCCGGACATGAGTCTGGCCAGGTGGTTGTTGAGGGCTCCGACGTTTTCCGAGATAGACATCTCGTTGTCGTTCAGCACCACCAGCATATCTTTGTGCAGGTCACCGGCGTGGTTCAATGCCTCAAACGCCATACCGCCTGTAATGGCGCCATCGCCGATAACCGCCACCACTTTACGGCCGAGTGCTTCTTTCTCGGCAGTTACTGCCATACCCAGGGCGGCAGAAATCGAGGTACTGGAGTGGCCCACGCTGAAGGTGTCGTATTCGCTCTCTTCGCGCCAGGGGAAGGGGTGCAGGCCGTCTTTCTGGCGGATGGTGTGCATGCGATCCCGTCGCCCGGTGAGAATTTTATGGGGGTAAGCCTGATGGCCGACGTCCCAAATAAGGCGATCGAAGGGAGTGTTGTACACGTAATGCAACGCCACGGTCAGTTCGACCGTGCCAAGACCCGAGGCAAAATGGCCGCTGGAAATTCCCACCGAGGTCAGCAGATACTGTCTGAGCTCGTCAGACAGCTGTTTCAGCGCCGACTGGGGAAGTTGGCGCAGCTCATCTGGGGTGCTCGCCAGCGCAAGCAGTGGATAGTTCGAAATGTTCAAACTCATAGCGAGATTCTTTATCTTTTTTATACACGTCGCTCGACGATGTAACGGGCAAAGTCTGCAAGTAGCTGGCTATTGTATGGCATTTTAGCCAGGGCTGATAGTGCGTCGGCCACCAGGGCATCGGCGGTCTGCCGGGCGCCGTCAAGCCCCAGCAGCTTTGGATAGGTACTCTTATTGGCATTCACATCCGACCCCTGTGGCTTGCCCAGCTCCTCGGTGGTGGAAGTGATGTCCAAAATGTCATCCTGTACCTGAAAGGCAAGGCCTATGGCTTCGGCATACGCCAGCAGTGCACTGCGGTCACCCTTGTTTGCCTCGGCCGCAATCAGCGCCAGTTCAACAGCAGCACGAATAAGTGCACCGGTTTTCAGGTTATGAAGCTCGGTCAGTCTGCTAAGGTCAATACTTTTACCTTCGCTCGCCAGATCAATCGCCTGTCCGCCACACATGCCAAGATAACCGGAGGCTTTGGCCAGCACGGCAATCATTGCCACCTGCAGTTCAGGCTTCAGGCCTGAGCCGGGCTCGGCAATGATTTCAAAGGCGAGGGTTTGCAAGGCGTCACCGGCCAAAATGGCAGTAGCCTCATCAAAGGCAATATGCACGGTGGGTTTACCACGGCGCAGGTTATCATCATCCATCGCCGGTAAGTCATCGTGGATAAGCGAATAAGCGTGGATACACTCAATTGCTGCCGCCAGCCGGTCCAGCTTGGCTTTGTCGACACCCAGCAGTTCGCCGGTGGCATACACTAAAAAAGGCCGGATACGCTTGCCACCAATCAGGGCACCGTGGCGCATGGCGGCTTTAAGTCCGGGGGCGGTGGCTGGCAGAGCATCAAGATGGCTGGCCAGAATGGTATCGACACGGGATTGACACGCAGATAACGCAGCTTTGAGCATTATTCGCCCTCGGGCTGAAAATCGCTCAGGGGCGCGTTGGCCTCATCACTGAGCAAAATGGTCACCTTTTGTTGCGCTTGTTCAAGCTTGGTCTGGCTGGCACGCACCAAGCCTATGCCACGCTCAAATTGCTTGAGAGCGTCGTCCAGAGAGACTTCTCCCTGCTCCAACTCTGCGACTATGCGCTCCAGCTCCGCCAAAGAGGCTTCGAAGCTCAGATTTTCAGGTTTTTTGACCACGTTAATTCATCCTGCTGTGTCGGCGTGCACAAGGTATCTCAGGAGGCTGACAGGGTCAAATTATGCAGGGGATTATTTGCTGTGCAGCACGCTTTGTTGCTGAATTTTTGTTAGAAAAAATAAATTGCCGCTAAACTTGCCGAAGGTCTGTCCGATAACTGAGAATAGTGTTCGGTGTGTGAAGTCCCTGCCATTTGGTAATAAGAGGGCATCCGACCAGCTTATTTCTGGCTGAATGGCCGTTTCCCTTGGCCGCCATTCCCTCATGACTGCGTATTTAAGGAGCATCCGTGGATTTAGCAACCCTCATTGGACTGTTGGGCTCATTCGCCTTCGTGGTCATGGCTATGGTAATTGGTGGTGGTTTGGCCATCTTTATCGACGTGCCCTCGGTGCTGATTGTGTTTGGCGGTACCTTGTTTGTGGTGATGATGAAATTTAACCTCAAACAATTTTTCGGGGCCACCAAGATTGCAGTTAAAGCCTTTATGTTCAAAATTGACAAGCCTGAAGAGCTGATTGAGCAGTCTGTGTCCATGGCGGATGCGGCCCGAAAAGGCGGCTTTCTGGCGCTGGAAGAAGCCCAGATATCCAACAGCTTTATGCAAAAAGCGGTCGACATGCTGGTGGACGGCCATGACGGTGACGTGGTGCGCGAAGCGCTGGAAAAAGATATAGCGCTGACGGAAGAGCGTCACAGAACTGGTATCGGTATTTTTAAAGCCTTCGGTGATGTGGCGCCGGCGATGGGGATGATTGGTACCCTGATTGGTCTGGTGGCCATGCTGTCGAACATGGATGACCCCAAGTCCATCGGCCCCTCCATGGCGGTGGCCCTGTTAACCACCTTGTACGGAGCCGTAATCGCTAACATGGTTGCGATTCCCATTGCCGATAAGTTGTCGCTGCGTATGGGTGAGGAGATGCTTAACCGTAATCTTATTATGGATGCGGTGCTTGCGATTCAGGATGGCCAGAACCCCCGGGTAATCGAGGGCTTTCTGAAGAATTATCTGGCGGAAAAATCCCGCAAGATAGATACGACCGACGGGGAATAACGCATGGCAAAGGCCAAGTGTAACTGCCCACCGCCAGGCGCGCCCCTGTGGCTCGCTACCTTTGCAGATTTGATGTCGCTGCTGATGTGCTTCTTTGTACTCCTGTTGGCGTTTTCTGAGATGGACGTGATGAAGTTCAAGCAGATTGCCGGTTCGATGAAGTACGCTTTTGGGGTGCAAAACAAGGTGGAGGTGAAGGATATTCCCAAGGGCACTTCGGTGATAGCGCTTGAGTTTCGCCCCGGTAAACCTGAGCCAACTCCAATTGAAATTATCAACCAACAAACCAACGAAATGACCGAGCCTATCCTCGACTTCCAGGAAGGGGAAAGTGACAGTGCCGGCGGTGTGCAGCAACAGCAAGGTTCTCAGCGGGGAGGTCAGGCATCTTCTACTGCGCAGGAAACTCAGCAGGAAAATCAGAAAAGCGATGCGGCCTCGTCCCAGGATCAAATCAATCAGCAGGTCAAAAAGATGGCCGAGCAACTCAATGAGCAAATTGTCGATGGTGCCATTGAAATCGAATCGCTTGGGCAGCAAATTATTATCCGCATTCGTGAAAAGGGCGCCTTTGGCTCGGGTTCCGGTTTCCTGCAACCCAGATTCAGGCCGGTTATTCGTGCGGTAGGTGAGCTGCTTAAAGATGTGCCCGGTATCATTACCGT
The DNA here is from genome assembly GCF_041630135.1 of Shewanella sp. Lineage (GTDB taxonomy): Bacteria > Pseudomonadota > Gammaproteobacteria > Enterobacterales > Shewanellaceae > Shewanella. The sequence goes on along the minus strand of NZ_JBFKLW010000042.1, from coordinate 18,933 downwards.
CTCGGGTTTTACCGATGATATGCAAATCAGCAACGAGCTGTATTCTTCAAACTGGGAGCTTTCATCAAAGCGCGCCGTGTCGGTGGCTCATGAACTGGTGAAGGTGAAAGGCTTTGATGCCGGTCGTATGAAGGTGGTGGGAATGGGGTCTAACAACCCCATGGTGCCCAATGACTCTGCCGAAAATCGTGCCCGCAACCGCCGGGTAGAGATTGCCATTGAACAGGGCAAACCCAAGGAGTCGGACGAAATTGAGGTTAACCCACCTCAGGCCAATTAAGCTTAAGCCCGGTGGATTTTGTTATCAAACCCGGCCAGCGCCGGGTTTGTTTTTTGCCCCTGCCCCCCGCAGCCTCTTTTTGATATAATCCCGCGATTGTTTGTTTGAACCATAGTGTTCGCCGCCAAAACGTGCCGCGAGTGCTGACCTTTTGTTGGAAATCCCATGAAGTTTATCGTCAAGCTGTATCCCGAAATCATGATAAAGAGCAAACCGGTAAGAATGCGTTTTACCAAGATGCTCGAATCCAATATCCGTAACGTACTCAAAAAAATTGATGAGGACGCGCGGGTACAGCGCCAGTGGGACAAGATTCTGGTGAAGGTGCCCAAAGACAAGCCCGAGCTGACAGAAGTGTTTGCCGAGCGCCTGGCTTGCATCCCGGGTATTCATCATGTGTTGGAAGTAGCTGAATTTGACTACGAAACCGTTGACGATATCTATCAGCACGCCTTGTCTGTGTACAAAGATGCATTGAAAGATAAGACCTTCTGTGTACGGGTTAAACGCTCGGGGCAGCAAAGTTTTACTTCCATTGAGGTGGAGCGTTATGTGGGCGGTGGGCTGAACCAGTTTACCGAAGCTAAGGGTGTAAAGCTTAAAGACCCTGATATGACTATTCAGCTCGAAATTGACCGTGAAAAGCTGTACATGGTGTGTCGTCGTATTGAGGGCCTGGGCGGGTTCCCTATTGCAGCTCAGGAAGATGTGTTATCGCTTATTTCCGGCGGCTTCGACTCCGGAGTGGCCAGCTTCCAGTTTATCAAGCGCGGCTCCCGCACCCATTACTGCTTCTTTAACCTCGGTGGTGCCCAGCACGAAATCGGCGTGAAGCAGGTGGCTTATCACCTGTGGAAGACCTACGGCGAGTCCCACAAGGTGAAATTCGTGACAGTGCCTTTTGAAGAGGTGGTGACTGAAATTCTTGAGCGCATCGAAAATGGCCAAATGGGCGTGGTGCTCAAGCGGATGATGATGCGCGCCGCAACCCGAGTGGCAAACCGTATGGGCGTGCAGGCGCTGGTCACAGGTGAGAGTCTGGGGCAGGTGTCGAGCCAGACCCTGACCAACCTGAATGTGATTGACCGCTGTACCGACCTGTTGATCCTGCGTCCGCTTGTCACCATGGATAAGCCAGACATTATCAAGGAAGCTCGTCGTATAGGTACCGAGGATTTTGCCGCTTCTATTCCAGAATACTGCGGTGTGATTTCCCAGCGGCCCACTGTGAAAGCTGTGTTGTCCAAGGTGGAAGCGGAAGAGCAGAAGTTCTCTGAAGATTTGCTGGACAGAGTGCTGGCTAAGGCTGAAGTGATTGATATCCGCGATATCGCCATTTCCACTGCCGAAGCCGTTGCCGAGACAGAAACCGTGTCGGCTGCCGAGGGCAATGAGGTCATCATCGATATTCGGGCCCCGGAAGAAGAAGAGGCCAGACCGCTGGAGGTGGATGGCGTTGAAGTTAAGGTGATCCCTTTCTTCAGACTGGCTACCGCTTTTGCCGACCTCGACACCAGTAAGACTTACCTTTTGTATTGCGAGCGTGGCGTTATGAGCAAGTTGCAGGCCCTTTATCTGCAAGAGCAGGGCCACAGCAATGTGAAGGTGTATCGTCCCTAAATTCCTGCCGACATAAAAGCGGCCCGTTGGCCGCTTTTTTTGTCGTGTTCCAGGCTGGGTTCAGAATAGTAAAAAGCCGCACTCAAGGGTGCGGCTTTTCCGTCATTCAAAGGGCTGTGACTGCTTATTCTGCTTTTGGAGCTGCCTTTTCGTCCTTGGCTTCCTCTTTTCTGGCCAGCAGTATGGTGTCGCCGTGCTTATCGTTTGTCAGATCCTGATGGATGTTAGCCATATTCAGGCTCATCTCAGCGCTGATGGAATCGTGCAGAGCCTGGGTATCGAACAGGATTTCAGTTTCGGTGGCATTGGCTGACAACGAAGCAAAGAGTGCAAAAGCAAATACGGTTTTCAGATTGAACATGGGGCGCCTCCGGGCAGCAATATTTGCGACATCTTGGTCGCTCGCCAGGCGCGCTCTTTCCGACTTGAAGCCGCCCGACCATCTCGTTTGTTGGCGCAAAATTTACTCAAAATCGCTTCCATTAACAAACGATAAAATGTAACAATGCGGATTAGAAAAACTAATTAAAAAACGAGAGTGGGATCACCATGTCAAGACGACTTCCTCCACTCAATGCCGTGAAGGCATTTGAGGCGGCAGCACGGCATCTGAGTTTTACCCGGGCCGCCGAAGAACTCTATGTTACTCAAGCCGCTGTCAGTCACCAGATAAAGGCGTTGGAAGATTATTTGGGATTAAAATTATTTCGCCGAAAGAACCGCTCTTTGCTATTGACCGAAGAGGGGCAAAGCTATTTTCTCGACATCAAAGATATCTTTACTCAGCTGGCGGATGCGACCGACCGTTTGCTGGCCCGCAGTGCCATCGGCTCACTTACTGTGAGCATGTCGCCAAGTTTTGCGATCCAGTGGCTGGTGCCAAGGCTTGCCAAGTTCAGTGAAAAGAATCCTGAAATTGATGTGCGTATCAAGGCGGTGGACAGTGAGGAAGGCTCGCTTACCGACGATGTTGACGTGGCGATTTATTATGGTCAGGGCAACTGGCCGGGGCTCAGAGCCGATAAGCTGCGTAACGAAGTGCTTATTCCGGTGTGCTCGCCAATGTTGCTTTCCGGCCCCAAGCCACTTGAGAAACCCTCGGATTTAAAACATCACACCTTGTTGCATGATATGAGTCGCCATGACTGGCAAGCCTGGTTTCGTTTGTGCGGTGTCACCGATGTGAATGTGAATCAGGGCCCCATCTTCAGTCACTCATCGCTGGTATTGCAGGCGGCAGCTCATGGTCAGGGGGTGGCTCTTGGCTACAGCGTGCTGGCTCGCCCCGATATTAAGGCTGGTCGTCTGGTGGTGCCGTTCCCGGAAGTGTTGGTGAGTAAAGATGCCTACTATCTGGTGTGCCAGCAAAATCATGCCGAGCTTGGCAAGATTGTGGCTTTCCGCGAGTGGATGCTGGACATGTTTGCCGAAGAGTCCCGCAGTGAGCTGCTGCCCGGCTGATGGCGCAGCTGCTGGTACTTTGTTCAATTGGATGAATGAGAAAGTTTGCAGATGACGCTAACAAGACTCCCTGACTGGTTCAAAGTTGATGGCCCGCAGGATAAGCCGAAGACACTGGTGCTGTTTGCCCACGGTGCCGGGGCAGATATGGATTCTGATTTTATGGTGGCCATGGCCAGGCTGCTCTCGGATAAAGGTGTGACCCTGGTGCGTTTTAACTTTCCCTATATGCAGCAGCGCCTGATAGATGGCAAACGCAGGCCGCCCAATAGGGCTCCTGCGCTGCTGGAATGCTTTAACGAGGCAATTACTCTTGTCAATGCGGTCTTTGCCCCTGACAAATTCTTCCTGCTGGGAAAGTCCATGGGCGGTCGTATGGCTGCTATAGTAGCTGGCGACGAGACCATTGCCGCCAAACTCGCCGGCGTGGTCTGTCTGGGATATCCCTTTTTGCCGCCCAAGGGTAAAGAGGTAAGACTGGAGCCATTGCAGCAGTGCAGGGCGCCGCTGATGATTATTCAGGGGGAGCGCGACAGCTTTGGAAATAGGGCTCAGCTCGCTCAGTGGGATATCCCTGAGCGGGTCGCCGTGGAATGGATCCCGGACGGGGATCACAGCCTGAAACCACGCAAATCGTCAGGATACACTGAAGAAGCTAATCTGGCGGCAGCCGCCGAGGCATGTTTCGGGTTTATGAAATAAGGCGTTAGCGATTAACTGATTAGCGGGAAAGAGGATACAAGGTGAATAGAGGTCTGTTTTTGTTTGCATCTGTCAGTGGCTTTTTCGCCGTCGCGCTGGGGGCCTTTGGTGCCCATGGACTTAAAAATCTGGTATCAGCTGAGATGGTAGCCGTGTTTAACCTTGCTGTGGAATACCAGTTCTACCACACCTTTGCCATCATAGCGGTGGCATTTGCCTGGCACTTCATCAAGTCGCGGCTGCTCGGTTGGGCGGCGGGTTTCTTTATCGCCGGCATGGCGCTGTTTTCAGGCTCGCTGTATGCGTTGGTGCTGACAGGCTCCAAATGGTGGGGACCTGTTACTCCTCTGGGAGGTACCTGTTTTTTAGTGGGCTGGTTGCTGCTGGGCACTGCTGTGTGGCGTAACAGAGTTATCGACGGCGAATAAGCTGGTATACTTGCGTACAAATTCAATTCAGGCAGCCTTGCTCTGTGAGATGCAAGGCTGTTTTAATTTAAGTGCAATAAACAACGGCAACCAATAACTGCAATGAAAAACCTGTTTTTATACTGTCGCGCCGGTTATGAGAAAGACTGTGCTGCGGAAATTCAGCAACGTGCCGCTGAACTCGGTGTTGGGGGCTTTGTAAAAGCCAATCGTGATGAAGCCTTTGTAGTGTTTCAGGGGTTTGCTGACGATGATGGCGACCGTTTGGCTGCTGAGCTGCCGCTGGACTCCCTGATTTTTGCCCGTCAAATGTTCGCCTGCGGCGACCTCTTGAGTGACTTACCGGCAGAAGACCGGGTAAGCCCGCTGACTGCCGCTCTGGGTGAAGTGTCCCGCGGTGGAGAACTCAGAGTTGAAACACCGGACACCAACGAGGCCAAGGAGTTATCGGCATTTTGCCGCAAGTTTACCGTGCCCCTGCGTCAGTCACTGCGTAAGCAAGGCATATTGCTTGATAAAGAAAACCCACGTCGCCCCATTGTGCATGTGTGCTTTATCGGTCCCGGTAAGGCCTATGCGGGCTATTCGTTGTCACATAACAGCTCACCGCACTATATGGGCATCCCGCGGCTTAAATTTCCGGCTGATGCACCTAGCCGCTCTACTTTGAAACTTGATGAAGCTTTTATTCACTTCATCCCACGGGAAGAGCATGAAACCCGCCTTCAAAGTGGCCTCAATGCCGTCGATCTGGGGGCATGCCCCGGTGGTTGGACTTATCAGCTGGTGCGCCGTGGCATGATGGTACACGCCATCGACAATGGCCCTATGAATCACGATTTGATGGAAACCGGACAGGTTACTCATCACCGTGCCGATGGCTTTAAGTTTGAGCCCGCCCGCCGCAATATCTATTGGCTGGTGTGCGACATGGTGGAAAAGCCTGCTCGGGTCGCTGAGCTGATGGAATACTGGGCTATTCAGGGGTGGTTTAAGGAGGCGATTTTTAACCTCAAGCTGCCGATGAAGAGCCGCTATAAGGAGGTATCGCAGATCCTCGCCAACATGCATGCCATCCTCAAAGAAAACGGCGTTCCTGAATTTCATCTGGCCTGTAAGCATCTGTATCATGACCGCGATGAAGTGACAGTGCACCTGTGGTTGAAGCCCAGCTCTCCCTGGATTTAATGAGCAGTACTGCCAATTTGATAAAAAGGCGCCTTCTGGCGCTTTTTTATTGGTTCAGGTTTCTTTTTCAACTTGTGCTGTTGTTTTTACTTACGGCCGATTAAAGCTGGTAGTGGAAGATATATGAGTGAGTTCCCTCTTTCTGGATAATCTCCAGGGTGCCCGAAATGCTGACAAGTTCATCGGTCCCCGAGCCTGGCAGCACATAAATGTCCAGCGTTTGCCTATCGGCGGACATAAAGCCGGAGTGGATCAGAGTAAAGGAACCTTGCTTGCCCGCAACTGAGCCCGAAAACTCTTCTACCGCCGAATAAGCTGCAGTGCCGCCAGCGGTCCTTTTACTAATCATCTGGCCAATGCCAACACCGACCAAATCACCGCGGTATTTTTTGCGGATGACCATTCTGCCTGCAGGGGCGTCAGTATCCTGCTGCGGCTCCAGCTTTACCTCAAAAGCTCCTTGGGCTGTCATGGGTTATGCCTTTTCTTTTTTTTAAAATACTAATTGAGAATAAGAGTTTTAATAACACAACATTTAAAATTTGATAAGCCAACGCTGCCATATTGTCGAAGGCACTGTGTAAATCATCTGTTTATGCCAAGGCGCTATCGCATTCGGATTGGAGCGCCACAAGTTCAGATGATGGAAACAAAAAAGGATGAGCTGAGCTCATCCTTTTCTAAAGGGGGTACTGGGTACAGATCAGAGTCTGTCGAGTACCGCCTGGGTGAAGTCGGTGGTGCCGTGAGTGCCGCCCAAATCGCGGGTTGTACGGTCGCCTTCTTCAATCACCGCGGATACGGCGTTGCGGATGGCCGCAGCTTTGTCTGCCATGCCCAGGTATTCCAGCATCTGTACAGAGGCCAGGATCACTGAGGTTGGGTTAGCCAGGTTTTTACCGGCGATATCAGGGGCGCTGCCGTGCACCGCTTCGAAGATGGCGGCGCTGGCACCAATGTTGGCTCCGGGCGCCATACCCAGACCGCCCACCAGACCGGCACACAGATCCGAGAGGATGTCGCCAAACAGGTTGGTGGTTACAATCACATCGAAGTTTTCAGGGTTCATCACCAGCTTCATACAGGTGGCGTCCACAATCATTTCTTCGGTGGTGATGTCGGGGTAACGCTGGCTGACTTCACGAGCCACCTTCAGGAATAAACCTGAGGTAGACTTCATGATGTTGGCCTTGTGTACAATAGTCACCTTCTTACGGCCTTCTTTACGGGCCAGCTCGTAGGCGAAAGTAGTGATCTGCTCAGCACCCTGGCGGGTGATGATGCTGGTAGCTTCGGCAGTAGTGCCGTCATCAGAAACCTTCTGACCGTAACCTGAGTACATGCCTTCGGTATTTTCACGGACAGTAATGATGTCGATATTGTCGTATCTGGCCTGAGTGCCCTTGAAAGAAATCACAGGACGCACGTTGGCGTACAGGCTGAATTTCTTGCGCAGAGTCACGTTGATGGAGGTAAAGCCTTCTCCCACTGGCGTTGTCAGGGGGCCTTTCAGGGTAATACGGTTCTTCTCGATAAGATCCAGCGTACGCTGAGGCAGCAGTTCACCGTGCTTTTCCAAAGCCGTCAGACCCGCATCGGCAAATTCATATTCGAAATCGCAACCCGCTTTGTCGAGAATTTTCAGGGCGGAGTCGATGATGCTTGGGCCAATCCCATCACCTGGGATCACGGTAATCGTTCTTTTGGACATGGATATTCCTTCCACGGTTGGTGGTTACTGCAATTGTCGGTTTCCACAGGGGGAAACATGACTGGAATTATGTGATTTATGTCTAGTTTAGTTTAAACACTTTTATACATTTTTCACAGGAAAAGGTGAGCAATAGCTCGGTTTTTTCTGTAGGCTAATTTGCATAAATCAAGGCTAAGAAAGATGATTCAAACCCTAAGCCTTAAAAAGTCTACTTTAGTCGAATAACAATGTAGAAGAGGACGACACTTGAAGCCTTCAAGACTCTTTTGTGCGCTCGCAGGCGCCGCCAGTCTCGGTCTTCCCCTCAGTTTACCCGCGATGGCTGCATCGCCCGGTAAAATGACGGTGCAGGACATCATGCAATTTGAATCGCTTAAAAAACCTGTGCTGGCCGACAACGGCAAGCTGCTGGCGGTGGAAGTTGCACCTGACAGGGGCGATAGCCGCACCCTTATTAAAGGCACAACAGGTAAACCGGAACTCAGTATTGCCGGTGCTTCAGAGCCACTTGTCAGTGCCGATGGCCGTTATGTGGCCATGAAGCTTGAGCCAAGCCTGCTTGCCAAAGAAACCAGTGATGCCAAAGCCAAAAAGAAGCTCAAGGCAGGCATGGTGCTGGTGGAGGTCGCGTCCGGCAGAGAGCAGCGCTTCGAGCGGGTGAAAGAGTTTGCCTTTGACGACAGCGGCAAGGTGCTGGCCATTTGGTTTGAGCCAGAGGATGAAAAGAAAGACAAGGAAAAGGACGACGACAAAGCCGCTGACACCGCAGCCAAGGCTGAAGCCAATAGCAAGATAACAGAGCAAACTGCCAAGATTGATGAGGCCAAAAAGCCCAAAATAGATAAGGCTGATGAGGGCAGCAATTTAACACTGTTGGCGCTGGCGTCAGGTAAACAGGTCGAATTTAACGATGTCACCGCCTATGCATTTGATAAACAAGGTAACACAGCGGCTTTGCTTATCAATGATATCGCCAATACCCGTCACAGCCTGATGGCGGTATCACTGAGCACTCTGGACGCCAGCGCGCGCTTCGAATCAGCTACCGAGCAGCTTGGCGCATTGGCAGTTAGCCCCGATGGCAGCCAGTTTGCTTTCAGCGCAGGTAATGCAGACACCCGCATTGAAGAGCGAAGCTACCGGTTGGGGCTGGTTGATGGCAGCGGCAATGTAAAATTTGCCGTGCATCCACAAGACTGGCCGCTTAATCGTTACTCCGGTATGGCGTTTTCCAAAGACGGTGAGCGAATTTTCTTCGGCACTGTGCCAGAAGTAAGTAAGGTGCTGTCGCTTAAGGCGTTTAAAACCGAGGCTGACCTTTTGGATGAGGCTACCATCCGTGACAGTCGCGGTCTTAAGCTATGGCATGGCGAAGACCCCCGCATTAAGCCCCATGAAATCAAAACCTTTGAAAAACAGAAAACGCAAACTTTGACAGCAGTGTGGCACCTTGGTCAAAACAAGGTGGTGCAGCTGGCAACCCCAGATATACCGGAAGTGGATACCCTCGAATTTGGCCGTTTTGTGATGGCAAAATCCAGCGAACCCTATCTGAAGGAAATCACCTGGGCAGGCTTTTTCAGTGATTTCTATCTGGTCGATACTCTGGACGGTGAGCGCCACCTGATAGCCAAACGTCAGCCATCGAACAGCGAACCTGTGGTGTCGCCCAATGGCCGCTTCGCTGCTTTTTTCCGTGATGGACAGGTGCAACTGTGGGATACGCTAAGTGGCATAGAAAGAAGCCTGACAGTCTCGCTGAACGTGCCTTTTGCCGACGAAGATCATGATTATCCCTCTGAGGCGCCGGGTTACGGTTTTGGCCCCTGGCTTGCTGACGAGTCGGCACTGTTGGTGTACGACAAGTACGATATCTGGCAACTGGGTACTCAGGCTGGTGCTGCGGCGTTGAAACTTACCGATGGCCGCCAGGATGGGATCAGCTACCGTGTAGAAGGGCTGTATCAGGCTAAAGATGAACAGCCCGCTACGGTGAAGGCCGATCAGCAACTATTACTGCAAGGCTACAGTGAGCGCACCAAAGCCGATGGTTTCTACCGGGTTCAGGTGGGCAAGAACGGTGTTAAAGCACTGTTTGCCAAGGATGAAAAGCTGCATGTACTGGCCCGTGCCAAAAAGGCCGACACCCTCATATTCAGTCGTGAGCGCTTTGATAAGTATCCGGATCTTTATAGCGCCGATGTGGATGATATCAGCGATTTCGAGCGGCTCACCCGCCTCGATGCCCAGCGCGACAAGTTTGCCTGGAGTAAGGCTGAGCTGGTTCACTGGACTAATACTGATGGCAAGCCGCTGGATGGGGTGCTGATCAAGCCCGCTGGTTACCAGAGCGGAAAGCGCTATCCGGTGCTGGTGTATTTCTATCGTTTTATGAGCGATCGTTTGCACGCCTTTCCTGATATGCGCATTAACCACAGACCCAACTTTGCCTGGTATGCGGATCAGGGCTATGCGGTGTTCCTGCCGGACATTCGCTTTGAGATTGGTTACCCCGGTAACAGCTCGGTGCAGGCACTGACATCCGGCGTGCAAAAGCTGATAGAGATGGGCATTGCCGATCCCAAGGCTGTGGGCATTCAGGGCCATTCATGGGGCGGATATCAAACAGCCTTTGCCGTGACCCAGACCAATATTTTTGCCGCTGCAGTAACCGGAGCGCCTGTGGGCAACATGACCAGTGCCTACAGTGGTATTCGCCATGGCACTGGCCTTGCGCGTCAATTCCAGTATGAAACCGGTCAGAGCCGGATTGGCGAAAGCTTGATGCAGGCACCACTCAAGTATGTGGAAAATTCGCCGGTGTTTTACGCTGATCGTATCAAGACGCCGATGATGATAATGTTCGGTGATAAAGACGATGCGGTGCCCTGGGAGCAGGGCGTTGAGTTATATTTGGCAATGCGTCGTGCCGGTAAAGATGTTGTGCTGCTGCAATATGAGGGGGAACCACATCACCTCAAACAGTATGGCAACAAACTGGATTACAGTATCCGCATGAAAGAGTATTTCGACTATTATCTGAAAGGGGCTGCGGCACCCGCCTGGATTAAACAGGGTGAGCCTTATCAGGAATACGATAAAGCTCACTAGGCCTGCCATAAATAATAAGCCGCCCATCGGGCGGCTTATTATTTTAAAATGGGGTGTTAAATGCCGGTTGGTTCCGGGTCAAGATACTGCTTATAGGTATCTGTCCCCCAGGCAATAAGCTGGTTATCACGGAAAAGCAGTGGTGTGCATTCATTCCTGGTGGTTTTGCCGTCCCCCTTCACGTGGTGGGTACGATAAAACAGCACCTGCAAGGCGCCATCTTTGACTGTTTTGGCTTCGCTGAAATCCGGTGATCCCATCATTTGGCGCACCTGGTTCATATCCTGGCCAATCTCGAGTCCGGCCAGCACTTTACTGTTGAATAGTTGCCTGTCTTCCCAATCCATTTCGTCTGGCGTTGGCTCATAACCTATAGCAACAACACCCACAAACGCCAGATAGCCGGCAAACACCGAGCCAATCACAACTGGAGCTTTTCCTTTCATACTCTGATCCTTCCTGTACCACTTTCCGGTCTTTGCATCGGTAGTGCTAATAATGACGATAAAGATACTGCAACAGCTGTTTTGGGTAAACGCTATGTAGCAATTGTTACAAAATCGTCCTGTAAAGAAGGCTTCACTCTGGCGTGACTCTGAGCTCGCTCAGTTTAAGGTTCAGAGGCATGTTGTTTTGTAGCCTGGCCAGTTTATAGCTCAGTCGTGCCATATCGCGACCGTCCCTGAGTTTGTTGGCCTGACGACTGCCCAGGGTGCCCAGAGAGTGATAAAGGTTCGCCAGACTGCGATAGGTGCGTAACAGCTCGCTGGCGGATTTGGGGCCTATGCCGGGAATGCCGGGGATTTTATTGCCGCTGTCGCCACACAGCGCAATGTAATCAAGCAGTTGATGACGCTCAATGCCAAGCTTGGCCTCAAAGGCTTCAATATCGATAAACTGCTGGTTAAAGTGATCCCATTGGCGAATATGGGGCGACATCAGCTGCAGCAGTCCCTTGTCGGTGGAGACAATGATTGCCTCACCACCGCTGGCAACCAGCTTGCAGGCGAGGGTAGCAATAACGTCATCCGCTTCTGACTCGGCATTGACCGAGTGCACCTGAATCTCAGCCAATGCGGTTTTCAGTCCCGCGAGTCCCTTGGCAAGGGGGGCGGGCATGGGTTTTCGGCCCTTTTTGTAATCTTCATAGAGGTGTTTGCGCCAGGATACGGCATCGCCATCCCAGACAATGGCGCAGTGGCTTGGATTATGGCCACGCAGCAGTTTACGACAGGCTAGGGTAACCCGTTCATAGAGGCCGTCCATGTCGGCTTCATCAGGCAAAGCCGCATGGATGCGTCGGGTCAGGTTCAGGCCATCGATTATTAACAGTCGGTTCATTTTACAATCTTATAGCAAGGCTCATAGATGCTGCCGGGAAGCTTCATCCGCTGCTGCACAACAAAGGCTTGCAGTAACTCATCCATCAGCACCATCAGTTTGGGGTCTCCTTTGAGTTCGAATGGCCCATGACGTTTAATGAGTCTGATAGTTTCGCCTTTGACGTTCCCGGCAACAATGCCTGAGAAAGCGCGTCGCAGATGTGCGGCAAGCTCTGCCTTGTTGTTCTGAAAAAATAAATGCAGATTTGCCATGACTTCGTGAGTCGGAACAAATGGCAGCTGGAATTCGGGTTCAATTTTCAGTGACCATTGATAGGGATAGGCATCGCCATTGGTTTTGCGGAATATTTTGACCTCTTCCATGCCCTCTTTCATCACTCTGGCTACTTCTTCTGGGTCATCCACTATGATGCGGTACTTGCTTTGTGCTTCGCTGCCCAGGGTGGCAGCAATAAACTCATCAATCTTTGTAAAATAGTCGGCGCTTTCTTTGGGGCCTGTGAGTACCAAAGTGAAGGGGATATTCTGGTTGGCCTTGTTCAGCAAAATGCCCAGCAGATATAAGAGTTCTTCTGCAGTGCCGGCACCGCCGGGGAAAATCACAATTCCGTGACCAAGGCGCACAAAGGCTTCCAGACGCTTTTCAATATCCGGCAGGATCACCAGCTCGTTGACTATCTGGTTGGGGGGTTCAGCGGCGATAATGCTCGGTTCTGTGAGGCCGATATAACGGGCGTTACATATGCGCTGTTTGGCATGACCAATGGCGGCACCCTTCATGGGGCCTTCCATTGCACCCGGGCCGCAGCCGGTGCAGATATCCAGTTTCCTGAGCCCCAGCTGATATCCCACTTCGCGGGTGTATTGATACTCGATGGCGTTGATACTGTGCCCGCCCCAGCAGACCACCACATTGGGGTCATTCTTGGTGGGCAGGGCCTGCGCGTTCCTCAGAATATCAAATACTACGTTGGTAATATGGCTGGCGTTGGTAAGGTTGATATGTTTGAGGTTATCGTACTTGTCGGCAATATAGAGGATATCTCTCAATACCGAAAAAAGATGCTCCTGGATCCCGGCGATAATCTGGCCGTCAACAAAAGCCTGAGCAGGCGGGTTGATTAACTCGAGTTTCACACCTCGCTCACGTTGCAGAATATTGATTTCAAAGTCTTTGTGTGCCTCAAACAGTTCGGTTGAACTATCGCTTTTCAGCCCCGAGGCCAACACGGCCAGGGAGCAGTTGCGGTAGAGTTGATAAAGCGGGCTTTTGGCACTTTGCTTGAGGCGGTCGACTTCCAGTTGGGACAGTTGATCCATACTGCCGCGGGGGCTGACTTTCACAATCATAGCAACTCCTTAAGCAGTGACAGGCGTTGCTGAACTCCCACAGGGTTAGCTATCTATGACCACCCTGTCTCTGCTTTCATGTTTGGCTTTATAGAGGGCTGCGTCGGCTCGCTCGAAGGTTTCGTGCATGAGCTCATTATCCATGATTCGGGCGGCCCCTATAGATACTGTAACTGTAATTCGCTGATTTTTAAATTTAAATGGAATGTTTTTTACTTTTTCACGCACTCGGTTCAGCAGTTGCTCAATATCTGTAGCCGACACTTCAGGGATCAGCATAACAAATTCTTCACCGCCGTAACGCGCCACGAACTCGGTATCACGCAGCGAATTTTTCAGTGCCATGGAGATTACCTGCAGGGTTTTATCCCCGGTGCTGTGACCAAAGTTGTCGTTGATTGACTTAAAGTGATCAATATCGGCCACGGCGACCCAAAGTGGGTGTTTGTGACGTTGATAGTTCCGGTATTCCTGCTCCATTCGCTCTTCAAGTGCGGCGCGGTTGGGCAATTGGGTCAGGCTGTCGAGCAGGTTCAGCTTTTGCTGCTCGAATAAGCGCTCTTTGTAGTTGCTGGCTTCTTCTGAGAGTTCATTCAGCTCTTTACGCATGGTTTCCATAGATTTGCGAAGGAGTGCCTGTTCCCTTTGCTCCAATGCTTCTTTGCGGGCGAGCGCAGAGCGCAAACTGGAGAGTTGCTCAGTTATCTGGCTTTTCAGGGTCACAATATCTTCGATATCTATAATTGCTTCGCCGACGTTATCTACCCGGGTATTGATTTCGCGGTTCAGTTGGTGCTTGAGCTGGTGGCTGCGCTGAGCGTGATTGTAAGAATCGCTGACAACCTCACGTACTGCAGACAGTGCGTCATTGAGGGCGTAAAGGAATTCCTGCGAAGCGCTTTTTTCGCGGGCGATATTGTCTAGCAGCAATGACAAAATGGTTTGATAAGCATCAAGCAGGCCATCAACGTCAATTTCACCTGATAGCATTTCCTTGATAACCAGCACCTGGTCGCGCTGGTCTTTACGAAATTCAATTTCAGAGATTATTTGTGCCAGTTCGTGACCAAGCTGGCGATGCTTCGGCATTACGCTGAGCTTCTCACTACTTTGAAACTGTTGCGCAAGAATGGCTTCGTAAAAGCTGATAAGTTGTTCAACCTTGGGGATATATTCCCAAACTGTGTGCAGCGGTTTGGACAAGTCTTGCTTATAGTAACTGACTTCTCGTTTCAGTTTATCCGGAGCTGAGTCAACGCGTTGAATTTGGCGGATAACACGGCTGAGGCCTGCGCGGCTGTCCTCTAACTGAGCCATGACATGGTGGTATTGGCCCTTAAGCAGGCGCTCCACCTCTACCAGTTCAGGCAGGGCATCATCGAGTTTGTCAAAGGTGGACAGCTGATGACGCAGCTTGGCCAGTTTGTTGTCCAGTTCAAGATTCTGGCCTTTGCAGGCTAAACTGAGATGGCCAATAAACTGCAGCAATGTCTGCAACTTGGTGTTGCGGTCTTCATTCAGTTCGTCCAATGCCACTTTGGCAGAATGGAGCTTCTGTTTGAGTAAGGTGATTTGGGTAATCGCCTCGTTGGAATCCTTCATGCAGAATGCTTTCCTGACTGATTTACTGCGCCTTTCTGGCGCACGCTAATTCGGCTTCATGCCTATTGGTTTTAATGGTATAGCAATCACTGAATTGTGCAAATGATGTCGCAATGTGACAAAGGCATTTTTGATAGCTAAGTCACATCAGAAATGACGCTTTCAGATTCTGCTGATATTTGCCAGCGTGGCCACACGATGTTTTCTTTGTCTGCATTGGTGTCAATGCGCACCAATCCACGACCGATACTCTTTTCCAGGTGCAAATACAAGGGTTGGCTGAACACCGCGGATGGCGTAAAGTCCAGCGCCCTGAAACCTAGATAAGTGTCTTTCTGTTCTGAAAGGGAGTCGATACCCGCCAACGCCATTTGCAGTACTTCAAGATGGATGTTGTTGGCAATGGATAATTCCGGATTGGGCAGCAGTGGTAAATTGATAAAACTGAGCTGCAGACAACCGTTTATGTCACGCAGATTTTCTCTGATGTTAAACAGCAGTGCATCTGCCTCCTGAATGTGTGCGTTCAGCGTTAGGGCTATCAAGCCCGGACGCAATGTAAACGCAGCAATGCCAGGCAGGGATTCGAGTCTGGTAACGCTACTGAGCGTCATATCCACCATGCGTTGCTGGCCCAGATGAATGTCGGCTTCGCAAAGGCTGGGTATTCTCAACAGCGCCAGAGCCTTGATGTCGTCTTTGTCCAGTGTTTGGTGTAAGGCCCGGATACCTTTATGACCGGTTACTGCATCGAGGGGAAGAAGGTTTTTCAGGGTATCGAACTGAGTTTTAATCTCTAATCTTGACCGGCGATAATGGCTTGCTACCGTGGCCAATATAAAGGCCAGCAGCAGCGTTCCTGCTGCCAATACGGTTCTTTCCCGCAAACTGGTGCTGGCGTTTTCCAACTGCTGAATTTTTTGGTGCAAATCGAGTTTAAGTTTTTGTTCGGTTAAGGTTGATGTATCGGGGTCATTAGAAATGGGGGCATGGGACTTGCCAAGCAGTTCAATGATAGCGTTCTGATGTGTCATCGCTGCCTTGAAATTGCCTTCGGCCTGAGCGGCCAACACTTTTTGCTGTAGCGCTCTGATGTATACGTCATCAAGGGATTGCTCTTCTGCCAACAGCTGAGCCTTGTCGGCATGTGTTATGCAGTCAGACCAGCTGCCTGTTTTGCAGTGGACTTCTGCCAGCAAGGCTTCGTTTTCCACCAGGAAGTGTTTCATTTTACGTTCACTGAACATCTGATTGGCCTGCATCAGATAACTCAGCGCCTGGGTGTTTTCACCTATCTTGCTGTAGGCCTCTCCCAGATTGTGAAAATTGCGCGCCAGGGCCGAAAAGTTTTCACTGCGCCTATCCACCTGCTGGGCATTGAGATAATAGTCGATGGCTTTGTTCCATTCTTTATTGCTGGCGTGAGTTGTGGCAATCACGGTCAGCGTGTTCGACAAATAACTGTCCTGACCGAGGTGGGTGAAGGCTTCAGCAGCATCGTGAGCGTGTACCAGTGCATCGGAACTTTGATTCAGGTCCCGGTAAACCCTGGCCAGCTGCATCTGCAAAAATGCTCTTTGAAATGGGTGTGCAGCGCCATCGGACAACCTTAATGCTTCAGCGTAATGTTGCAGTGCCTTAGTCAGCTCCTGTTTTTTTATGTAGTACTTGCCAAGTTCGGCTTCTGCTGTAGCAATCAGATAGTCATTTCTGAGTTGGTAGGCACTGTCACGAAATTTCTGCAGATGAACCAGTGCTGTTACATCCTGATTAATAAGTAAATACATGCCTCCAAGCTGATCGTGCAGGTTCATTCGCAGCAGCTGCGACTCCAGTGTCTGGCTCTCCTGATCCATTGTCAGTGATTGAATGAAAAAATTGGCAGCATCTTCAAAACGCAGTTCCAAACGCGCGATTTTTCGACCTTTCAGCATTAGAAACATGGCTTTCTGATAGGGCGTTGTCGCGGTGTTTTCAAGGGTGCCCAGGATGATATCCAGATCTGCCACCTTGTTTTTATTGCTGACATTGGTTTGTAAATTGGCGCGTGCAATAACAATCAAAAGCTCGGTGAATTCCTGCGGGGATAAACCCTGCCCGCGGGAGTAGGTACTCATTTGCTCCAAAGATGTCAGCGGTGTATCAGGAAGGGCAAGTGCAGCTGAGATGCGGTCCAGGACTTGCTGTGGGTTTTCTCTCAGTTGTATTTCTTCAGACTTAAGGTCTTTTGCTGAAGATAAAGGGGATAAAATAAATAGTAATATTAAAAATACTAAAGAAATTAGGCGCATATATTTCTCTTCGCTTAAGCTTTCCCTGCTTGCATCGGGAAATTGTCAGCATATGTGACATCGGGATGAGCGGCGTTGGTAGTCTTGTTATACTCAAACCCTTTTTAAGTATTCCATCATACCTATAAGGACAACAGAGTGGAACAAAAGATAACGGCCTTTTTACCCCTGTCACTTTTTTTGGCGAGCTCAGCCTGGGCCGGGGTGGATTACCAGATTGATCTGACTTCGCCTACCCATCATCTGGCGCAGGTGGAAGTGATATTTCCTCAGGTAGCCGCCGGTGATTTCAGTGTGAACCTGCCGGTATGGCGCACCGGTAAATATCAGGAATTACCGCTGGCGGACGGGGTGCGCCGCTTTGTGGCCGTGGATGAAAATGGTCAGGAGTTGCCGTGGCAGCGAAACGCCAGTGGTGAGTGGGTTATCCAGCTTGCCAAACCCAGCAAGGTGAGCGTGAGCTACCAGCTTTATGCCGATGAACTTGGGCAGCGCACCCGCCACATAGATGCAACCCATGCTTATTTGGATGCCAGTAGTGTCTTTATGTACAGCCCTCATTTTCGTGATGATGAAGTGACTGTCACCATGAAAGTGCCGGATGGCTGGCAAAGCCACTCCGGCATGCACAGTGGTAATACCCCCCACAGTTTTGTGGCGCCCAATTACGATGTTTTGGTGGATTCACCCATCGAAACCGGTATCAGCCACCACAGAACGTTTTCATCCGCAGGTCGCGATTATGAGCTGGTGGTGTGGGGTGAGGGCAATTATGACCTCGGGCAGATGGTGACCGACCTGACCAAGCTTGGCACCCAGGCCAATGCCATCTGGGATGGCTTTCCGTTTGAGCGTTATGTCTACATGGTGCATGCTACCAGTGGTGCCCGCGGCGCCACCGAGCACCTCAATTCAACGGTGATCCAGCTGCCACGCTTTATGTTCCGCGAGCGAAAGGACTACATCCGCTTTATCTCCACCGCCTCTCACGAATTTATCCATACCTGGAACGTGAAAGCCTACCGTCCGGCGGGATTGGTGCCTTACGACTATCAAAATGAAGCCATGACCAGCCTGCTGTGGATGGCCGAAGGTTCCACCAGCTACTTCCAGCATCAGCTGCTGGCCCGTGCCGGCGTGATTACGCCCAAGGAGCTTCTGGAAGACATTGCCACCCGTATCGACAGGCACCAGCACACCCCCGGCCGTGAAATCCAGTCGGTGGCCGAGGCGAGTGTGGGGCAGTGGGTGGCCAAGGGCGGCGACTATGCCCATAATCACAGCGTGAATATTTACTCCGAGGGTTACATGGCGTCGCTGGCGCTGGATATGGCCATTCTCAGCGATACTAAACTCAAGCACTCCTACCGCGACGTACACCGCAATCTGTACAAGGACTTTGCCCTGCCAAAGGGTTACACAGAATCTGATGTCAAAGGCATTCTGAAGTCACTGACAGGCAAGGATTACGCTTCCTGGTGGCATGCCAATATCGACAGCCCGCTGATACTTGATTTCGATGAACTCTTGTCCCGAGCGGGCCTTAAGCTTGCTTATGGTAAAGAGGGCAAACAAAAGCCATACCCCGGCTTTATCCAAAGCAGCCTCAAGATCCAGACGCTGGACCGTGGCGGCAATGCCTGGAAAGCCGGTCTGGTGGCGGGCAATGAAATTCTTGCTATCAATGGTTTGAAGGTCACCTCCGACGGCTTTGATAAACGTCTGGCTGACTTCAAACCCGGCGATAAGGTGCGGGTGAGCTATTTTGCCGACGATAAGCTCAGCGAGACTGAACTTGAGCTTAGCGCCCGCCCCGAAGGCAAGGCCGAAATCAAGCCGCAGG
>NZ_JBFKLW010000041.1:0-34991 GCF_041630135.1 Shewanella sp. | reverse complement strand
GTACCAGAAGCTCATCTTACGCTTGCTCTTCAAACGCTTAAGCTGGTCGAAGATGTGTGAACGCATTGGCGCCATACCGGCACCACCGCCCACGAATACCATCTCGGCATTGGTGTCTTTCGCGAAGAATTCACCGAATGGTCCGGAGATAGTCACCTTATCACCTTCCTTCAGGCTCCAGATGTACGAAGACATCTTGCCGCATGGCAGGCTCAGGTTACGTGGTGGAGGCGTAGCGATACGCACGTTCAGCATGATGATGCCGAACTCTTCCGGGTAGTTGGCCATGGAGTATGCACGAATAGTCGGCTCATCCACTTTTGACTCCAGCTTGAAGAAGCCGAAGTGTTCCCAGTCGCCACGGTATTTAGCGGGAATATCGTAGTCAGCGTACTTAACATGGTGCGCAGGGGCTTCAATCTGGATGTAACCACCGGCACGGAAAGGCACAGACTCACCATCAGGAATGGCCAGCTTAAGCTCTTTAATGAAGGTCGCCTTGTTATCGTTAGAGATAACAGTACATTCCCACTTCTTGATACCGAAGATTTCTTCTTCCAGTTCAATCTCCATGTCAGATTTAACGTTAACCTGACATGCCAGACGACAGCCCTTCTTGGCTTCACCTTTGGAGATGTGATCCAGTTCGGTTGGCAGAATATCGCCACCACCGGCCTTCACATGTACACGGCACTGGCCACAGGAACCACCGCCGCCACAGGCAGAAGATACGAAGATACCGCTGTTGGCCAGAGCACCGAGCAGCTTGCCGCCTGCTTCGGTGGTGATTGCTTTGGCGGGGTCATCATTGATACCGATGGTGATATCACCGCTTGATACCAGCTTGGACTTGGCGAACAAAATCACCAACACCAACACCAGTACAATGGCGGTAAACATCCCAACGCCCAGAAAAATATCTAAATTTTCCATTAACTAATCCTTAGAAGGCTTTTACTGAAGAGCCTTCTTGAGGTGCCCCTTTACAGGGACACACCAGAGAACGACATGAAACCCAGAGCCATCAGACCGGCAGTGATAAAGGTAATCCCCAGACCACGCAGACCATCAGGTACATCGGCGTACTTCATTTTCTCACGGATACCCGCCAGCAGTACGATGGCCAACGCCCAGCCGATACCTGAACCGATACCATAAACCAATGATTCTGGCAGGTTATAGTCACGCTCAACCATGAAAGATACGGCACCGAAAATAGCACAGTTCACAGTAATCAACGGCAGGAAGATACCCAGCGCGTTGTACAAAGGTGGAAAGTACTTGTCCAAAGCCATCTCAAGGATCTGCACCAGCGCGGCGATTACACCGATAAAGGTGATGAATTTCAGGAAGCTCAGATCGGCCTCAGGTACGCCGGCCCATGCCAGTGCGCCAGGAGCCAGAATGCCCTGATAAATGATTTGGTTAGCGGGTACAGAAATAGCCAGTACCACAATAACCGCAATGCCCAGACCCATGGCAGTCTTCACTTTCTTGGACACAGCCAGGAAGGTACACATACCAAGGAAGAAGGACAGGGCCATGTTTTCAATGAAAACAGAGCGGATTAACAGACTGATATAATGTTCCATTGACCTTATCCTTTTGCTTCAACTTGCTCAGGCTTATAGGTGCGGATAATCCAAATCAGTGCACCGATCAGGAAGAACGCACTCGGTGGCAGCAGCAGCAAACCGTTTGGCTGATACCAGCCACCATCGGAGATCTTGGACAGGATCTCAATGCCGAACAGCGAACCATTACCGAACAATTCACGCACGAAGCCCACTGACAACAGGATGGCACCATAACCCAGACCGTTACCGATACCGTCCATAAAACTCATCATAGGAGGAGTCTTCATGGCGTAAGCTTCGGCGCGGCCCATCACGATACAGTTGGTGATGATAAGGCCCACGAATACCGACAGCTGCTTGGCCACGTCGTAGGCATACGCCTGCAGCACCTGGTCAACTACGATTACCAGCGAGGCGATAATCGCCATCTGCACGATAATACGCACGCTGTTAGGGATATGATTACGGATCATGGAGATGAACAGGTTAGAGAACGCGGTCACCGCGGTCAGAGCCAGGGTCATCACCAGTGCCGTTTCCAGTTTACTGGTTACAGCCAGTGCGCTACATACACCCAGAACCTGCAGGGCAATGGGGTTGTTGCTAATCAGCGGTCCGGTAAGAACCTTTTTCAGTTCGTTGGCCATTAGCTCAGCCCTCCGTTGCGTGCTTTTTCAATGAAACTCGCAAAACCTTCTTTACCCAGCCAGAACGTCAGCGAGTGCTGAACACCGTTGCTGGTCAGAGTTGCACCAGACAGAGCATCAACGCCATGCACAGAAGCGGCTACTGCCGGGTTCTTGGTTACACTGATGGCCAGCTTGCCCTGTTCATCGAACAGTTTCTTGCCTTGCCACAGCGCTTTCCACTTGGGATTCTGCACTTCGCCACCCAGACCTGGAGTCTCACCAGAACCGGTGAAGTCGTAATAAACCAGACCCTGAATGGTATTCAGATCAGGCTCAAGCGCCAGGAAGGCAAACATGGTAGACCACAGACCATAACCTTTAACAGGCAGGATCACAGTCTTGAGCACGCCGGCATCGTCACGCACCAGATACACCACCGCCTGATCTGGTACGCGCTTGATAGAAGCAACGTCATTCACAGGCTTGGAAGAGGTCTTGGGATCGCGGCTGGCTTTTTCCTGATCAAAGGTATTGCCATCAACACCTTCCACAAACTCACCAGACTTCAGGTTAATAACACGGGCTTCCACATATTTATTGTAGGTAGCCAGGATATCAGCCTTGGTCACGTTTGCAGCCTTGGTATCCATCAGGCTTGCAGCTTCCAGAATGTACTTTTGCTTATCCAGCAGCTTGTTTTCCTGCTGAGTCGGGCGCAGAACCACGGCTGCGGTCGATACAAAAATCGAGCAAACCAAGCACAGGCCAACAACGATAAACAGCGTTCTGCCGAACGAATCTTTAGTATTAGCCACGGGCAATCCTCCGCTTGATATTTGCCTGTACCACGAAATGGTCGAACAGTGGCGCAAACAGGTTGGCAAACAGAATAGCCAACATCATACCTTCAGGGAACGCAGGGTTGATCACACGAATGAACACCGCCATGGCACCGATCAGGATACCGTAAGCCCACTTGGCCTGGTTGGTGAAAGAGGCTGACACTGGGTCAGTCGCCATGAACATCATACCGAAGGCAAACCCACCCAGAACCAGATGCCAGTACCATGGCATGGCAAACATCGGGTTGGTATCGGAACCAATAAGGTTCAGCAGGGTTGAAACAGCCATCATACCCAGCATTACACCACCAACAATGCGCCAGGAGGCGATGCGGGTATAAACGATAACCAAACCACCGAGCAGAATAGCGAGAGTCGATACTTCACCCACAGAACCCGGGATAAAGCCGAAGAAGGCATTCCACCAATCCTGGTTCAGACCATATTCCAGAGTACCGGTAGCAGCCTGGCTCAGATGAGTTGCACCTGAGAAGCCATCGGCCACAACCCAGCTGGTATCACCTGACATGTTCAGCGGATAGGCAAAGAACAGGAAGGCACGACCAGCCAGCGCTGGGTTTAAGAAGTTGCGTCCGGTACCACCGAACACTTCTTTGGCAACCACAACACCAAAAGTGATACCCAGAGCAACCATCCACAGTGGGATAGTGGCAGGCAAAGTCAGGGCGAACAGAATAGAAGTTACGAAGAATCCTTCGTTTACTTCATGACCGCGTACCATGGCGAACAACACTTCCCAGATACCGCCGACGGCGAAAGTCACGGCATAAATAGGCAGGAAGAAACAGGCGCCATACCACATCAGAGTGGCCCAACCGGCATCGGCAGTCATTTCAGTGCCGAGGATCCCAAACAGGCTGACCTGCCAAACATCAGGAGTACCAAAGCCAGCAGCCAGAGCCAACTGAGCCTGTAAACCTACGTTGTACATACCAACAAACATCGCCGGGAAAGCACATGCCCACACGGTGATCATCATACGCTTGAGGTCAAGGTTGTCGCGAACGTGGGTCTTGCCCTTGCTCACCAAACCTGGGGTATAGAAAATAGTGGCGGCCGCTTCATACAGGGCGTACCACTTCTCGTATTTACCGCCTTTTTCAAATTGCGGTTCAATACGCTCAAGAAAATCTTTCAAGCTCATCAGCCTTCCCTCTCTACCGTATCCAGGCAGCTGCGCAGATAGGAACCGTAGTCATACTTGCCCGGGCACACAAAGGTACACAGTGCCAAATCTTCTTCATCCAGCTCCAATGCACCCAGAGTGATCGCACCGTCGATATCGCCGGAAACAAGATCACGCAGCAGCATGGTTGGCAATATGTCCAACGGCATTACACGCTCGTAGTTCCCAATAGGTACCATGGCGCGGTCTGAACCACCGGTGCTGGTTGTCATCTTGAACAAACGGCTTGGCGAAAGGTGCGACAGGAAGGCACGGGTAATAGAAAACTTATCAGCACCTGGCAACATCCAGCCGATAAATTCCTTCTCGGTACCCTCTTCCAGGAGACTCACCTGCAGATGGTAACGCCCCAGATAGGCGTGAGCACCCGTTGCAATTCGGCCATTAAGCACAGAACCTGACACTTTACGCACAACACCTGACTCAGCCTCACCCGCTGTAAGAGTCTCAATGCTGGCTCCAACCAAAGTGCGAACCAAACGAGGCTTAACAGCTTTAGGACCGGCAATGGAAATCACACGGTTTGCGTTCAATTCACCAGTTGTGAATAGCTGACCAAAGGCTATCACGTCCTGGTAACCGACATGCCACACCGAGCGATGGGCAGACGCAGGCAGAATAAAGTGGATATGGGTACCCGCCAGACCGGCAGGATGCTTGCCACCGAACTCATGGACTTCGGCATTGGCAGCAGGAATGTCAGCGCCAGGCGCTTTACACAGGTAAACCTTACCCTCGGTCAGTCTTGCCAGTACCTTAAGGCCATTGGCAAAGTCTTCTTTATGCTCGGCGATCACCAAAGCAGGATCGGCAGCATGAGGGTTAGTATCAGTTGCAGTAACAAAGATGCCGGCAGGAGAAGCATCAACTGCAGGAACTTTGCTGAAAGGACGGGTACGAATAGCAGTCCACAAACCTGATTCAATCAGATTGCTTCTGACTTGCTCATCGCTCAGAGAATCCAACTGCGTCGCATCGTACTTGGCAAATGCAACAGCTTCGTTGCCCTCAAGTTCAATCACCACAGACTGGAGAACTCGCTTCGCACCCCGGTTGATTTCAGAAATAGTACCACTGGCTAAAGCCGTATATTTAACGCCGGGATTCTTCTTATCTTCGAAGATCACCTGCCCCTTGGCTACCTTATCGCCTACCTTAACTTTCATGGTAGGACGCATGCCAATATACTCTTCACCCAATGTAGCTACGTGTTTAATGGCTGGGCCATCATGGATAACTTGCTCTGGACCACCCGCCAAGGGCAGATCCAATCCTTTCTTAATTGTAATCATATCCACATGCACTACGTTTGAAGGAAAGACAACGCGCCGCGTTCCTGCTAGACACCCGATTTAAAACAAATCGTTAGCGTTGAGCTGGCGCAGATTTATCACAGAAATGCGATCGCAATCACGCTGGTCGCGCGCATTTTACCCCAAACGCCCTGCTATCGCCACGAAAATTATACGTGTTTTCAAACTTAACAGGCCGTTTTTCACCGTGAAAATTCAGGTTTTACACCAAGGCAAAACCCTGCACTTGCATAAAACCGTTATGTACACAAACTATTATTTTAATTACTAATATTCAATTGGTTAATCGACAACCTCGCAAAAAAAAAGCCCAACTACTTTGATAGCTGAGCCAATGGCGTTTAATTGCAAACTTTGTGTCGAATCAACCGTGCCAACTGTAGCCTAAACTGAATAAAACTTCGCCTTCCCGAAGCCCAAATTCCGAGTCAGCGAAGGGGGCATCCTCTTGTGTCAGATTTTCCGCCCTGAGGTAGGCGCTATGTTGCCTGTGTGTCCAGGCAAAGACAGCATCCACCCTGGTGTTATCTCCCTCCGGATATGTTGTTTGCCTTCCGGACACCGTCATTGACCATTCGCCAGTCCTGATCCCAAGCGCCATTGATAACTGGCGCTCTGGCAGCCAGGGGATCTCATCGTCAGCTCTGAAACAACGGCTTACCACCGAAAGACACTGGGGGGTGGTGATTTCACTGCGGCTTTCCTCGATCCCCACAGACAGGGGAATCGAAAAGGAACCAAACTCTCCCAACCAGGTTGCTGAAAGTCCTGCACCTATTGCATCCACATCCGCCAAATTGAACTGCTGTGCCCCTTTAAGCCCATTACAGTAGTCAAGCTCAGTGCAATCGAGATGCATATTTTCATACTGGCGAGTCCACATCTGTCCTTTCAGGGTAAAACTGCCCGCAGGCCAAACGCCATCAATGCTAAAGCCATCAAATAATTCCATTGAGGCCGAATCGTTCGATGGCGCCGGAGGTGTGAATCCATGGCGCCCCCAGATACTAAAATGCCTATCCAGCATCAACAACCCCAGTCCATAACGCCATCCTTCCACATTGGCATTAACCAATGAGTCAGTGCCCGCTTCGCTGCTATCCCTTTCAACATCGGCTCTTTGCCAACCGCTATCCAAGACCAGCTCCATCCAGGATAAATTGAATCTGGCTTCAAGACCGACGGTCAACACGCTCGCCGTATCCGTGATGCCTTGCAACGCCGGACGACCGGCATGGGTGTAATCAGCACTGTCACGTTGGTAGCCAAGCAGATAACTGAACAGGTGCTTTCCATAAAATGCGCTGTTCTGACTTTGCAGCCCATAACTCTGGTAGCGAGTTTCTCCGTAAGATGCTCCCGCCCCCATTCCCGGAATGCCCCCTGCCTCAAAATACTCAACAAGATTAGTTTCGGCAGGCTCTGCCCCCCCATGGATTTCAAATCCAATGGTGCTCTCCTGCCAAAATAAGTCGGTACGGCTGTGGCTTTGACCCACTTGACCGGAATGGTGGTTGAGATGAATACGCTGTCGCTCGCGATTGACCAACTGATGGTCCCCTTCCAGGGGCAAGCTGCTTTCCTGAAATAACCAGCTCAGCTCAGTGCGCTGTTTCATTTTCGCACCAGGCAAACTGGAAGCGCCCAGAGAAAACATCAGCTCAGTATCTTCGGTATCATATACACCACTGCTACCAGGCTTGCGCAGGTGACTACCGCGGATATCAAAATCCAGCGCCTCATTGCTGGCGGCGTAAGCGGCATTTATCGCGCCACTGCTGTCTGAACTCGCTTCCAATCCAAACCTGCGGCCACCTTGACCGACGTCTCTGAGCAGGTAGTCGCTCTTAACGCCCCCATCACAATTACGGCTCAGCGAATCGCAAAATGACAGAGAATCCACGCCAAAACGTCCCACATCCATCCATACCCCCGGTGCTACGTTTTCGGCAAGCGCCAGGTCAATTCCCGAGAATCCGGGCGAGGTATGCCGACTACTGGCCTGATAATAGCGACTCAGCCCCATAACGGTATTTCTGCCATACATCAGGCCTGCAGGTTGCACGACCAGAGTTGAGGGGGTATTAAGGCCAAGATTCTCAACCAACATCTGGCTGATGTCTGTGGAGGGTGACGTATTGGCCATACTGAAGGCAGGGGTGGCTGCGGCCAAAAAACAGGTAATTAGCGCTGGGGTACGTTTCATCCAGTTATCCCAAAAGGCCTCTCCCGATGGCCAGATTATTGTTATTTCTTTGTGACATGAATGATTTTAGACGAAAAAAAAGCGGCTCGTGCCGCTTTTTCAATATGACGTTCAATAAATTAGAGCTGGTTCAGAATTTCATCAGCCAACTTGAGCTCATCGTTACGGTTTACGCTGACACCTGCGGCAATAATGTTGCGGGCGATATCCTGCGCCTGCTCCAGAGAATGCATCTCATAAGTACCGCACTGGTATTCGTTTAGCTCGGGAATAGCCTTCTGATCGGCAACCTTGAGCACATCCTCCATAGCGGCAAGCCAAGCGTCAGCAACACGCTTTTCACTCGGCTCACCAATCAGACTCATGTAAAAACCGGTGCGACACCCCATGGGCGAAATATCGATAATTTCAACGCCGTTGCCGTTTAAATGATCGCGCATAAAGCCGGCAAACAGGTGCTCCAGCGTGTGAATACCCCGCTCACTGAGGATGTCCTTGTTGGGGGCACAAAAACGCAGATCAAACACAGTAATGGTGTCACCCTTGGGGGTACTCATGGTCTTGGCCACCCGCACTGCAGGGGCATTCATACGGGTATGGTCAACGGTGAAACTGTCCAATAAAGGCATGGTGCTCTCCAGCCCCTTAATCCGGGGCAAAAAGTGGTGTTGCAATGTTGGCCAAGCATAGCATTAAAGCCCGCTGGCAAAAACTCATTGTCTGAGTCGGCTATACGCGTCCTCTGATATAAGGTGATACTCGCGCACGCCACGCTCATAGTTACGGTAGGCATCAAACACCTTTTGCATCATGGGGTCCTGAGCCGACTGCTCGGCAATCACCTCGGCCGAGGTTTTGCGAAGCCCGTCCATTACCTCCTCAGGGAACTGACGCAGCTGCACACCATGCTCATTGATAAGAGAATCCAACGCGCCCACATGGCGGGTGGTGTACTCATCAAGCATATCCTGATTCGTGGCCTTGGCCGCCACCCGCACTATAGCCTGCAAATCCTTTGGCAGCTTGTTAAAGGCCTCTTTATTAATCAGAAACTCAAGCGTGGTGCCTGGCTCATGCCAACCCGGATAATAGTAGTACCTGGCGACCTTGTGCAGACCGAACGCTAAATCGTTATATGGGCCCACCCATTCAGTGGCATCAATTGCGCCTGTCTGCATGGCGGTATAGAGCTCGCGCCCCGGCAGCACCACAGGCACGCCTCCGAGGCGTTTGAGCACCTCACCACCAAGACCTGGCAGACGCATCTTCAGCCCATTCAAATCATCAAGCCCATTGATTTCTTTATTAAACCAGCCCCCCATCTGCACGCCGCTGTTACCACCGGGCATAGGCAATATACCGAAGGGAGCATACACTTCCTCCCAAAGCTCCTGACCACCACCATAGGTAAGCCAGCCATTCATCTCCTGAGCGTTGAGACCAAAGGGAATAGAAGTAAAAAACTGTGCTGCCGGGGCTTTGCCCTTCCAATAGTAAGCGGCGCTGTGTCCCATCTGCACCGAACCTTCACTGACCGCATCAAATACTTCCAATGCGGGTAACAATTCTCCGGCACCATAAACCTTGATTTTCAGACGGCCAGCAGACATTTCCTCAACCATTGTGGCAAAATGTTCTGGTGCAGTACCCAGGCCCGGAAAATTTTTTGGCCATGAGGTTGCCAGTTTCCACTCAATGGTTTTTGCCTCAGCCACCTGAGACTGATCAGCCGGGGCTTTGTCATCATTGCAGCCCATCAATAAAAGTGCCGTTGCCAGCACCGAAAAGCCTACTTTACGCATCATCTTGAATAACTCCTGTCATCAGTTTTGACCATCAGTTGCCATAAAGCACTGACGGTAACCAGGTGGCCAGTCCCGGCCAAAGGCTCAGCAGCAGCAACATCACCAGCTGCAGTACCACAAAGGGAATGACTCCCCGGTAAATCTGCCCGCTGGACACGGTATCGCCGGTCACTCCGCGCAGATAGAAAAGCGCAAAACCAAAGGGCGGCGTTAAGAAAGAGGTCTGCAGGTTCATGGCAATCATGATCCCAAGCCAGACTGGGTCCAAGCCCATCGCCAACAAAATAGGCGCCACCAAGGGCACCACCACAAAGGTGATTTCGATAAAATCCAGAATAAAGCCCAGCAGGAAGATAACCGCCATGACCAACAGCATGGCACCCACCACACCGCCGGGCATGGACATAAAGAGCTCATGGATCAGCTCTTCGCCGCCAAGGCCGCGAAACACCAACGAAAACACCGATGCACCAATCAGGATCAGGAACACCATGGAGGTGATTTTCACCGTGCTTTGCATCACTTCTTTCAGTGCCAGCATGCTGAGCTGACGTTTACCGATGGCAATAAATAGCGCCCCGGCAGCGCCAACCGAAGCCGCTTCCGTGGGGGTAGCAATGCCTGTAAGGATGGAGCCCAGAACCAACAGAATGAGCAGCAGCGGAGGCAAAAGCGCTGATATAACCCGCGAAATGGAAATAGGCTCGCGGTCTTCAGCAACCTCATCCCCAAAATCCTCAGGATGGCGCCACAGCCGAAACAGGGTGTAGAGCACATATAACAGAACCAACAGGAGTCCGGGGATAAGCGCACCGGCAAACAAATCGCCCACCGACACCGACTTGGGGTTAAAAATCCCCATTTTCAGCTGCGCCTGTTGATAAGCATTAGAGAGTACATCCCCAAGCAACACCAACGCTATGGAAGGCGGAATTATTTGCCCCAGAGTACCGGTGGCACAAATGGCACCCGCGCTGAACTCAGGGCTGTAACCACGCTTGAGCAACGTTGGCAAGCTCATCAGTCCCATGGTGACCACGGTTGCGCCGACAATCCCGGTACTTGCCGCAAGCAACATGCCCACCAAAAACACACTGAAAATCAAGCCACCCCGCAAGCGACCAAACAGGTCACTCATGGTGGTGAGCAACTGCTCTGCAATGCGGGACTTTTCAAGCACAACCCCCATAAACACAAACAGCGGCACTGCCATCAAAATGTCATTATTAATAATGCCGTAAATTCGGTTCGGCAGCAGGCCAAACAACCCCATGTCAAAGGCGCCAAAAAAGCTCGCCACCACTGCAAATAAAAAGGCCACGCCTCCCAGGGTAAGCGCCACCGGATAGCCCAGCATTAATACCAGACAGATAATCGCAAACAGCAGCAGCGCCATCAGCAAGCCCCCTTGTAAAAGAGTGCCTTTCCATGGCGATACAACTCACACAGGCCCTGGATAATCAAACTGATACAAAGACCAAGCAGCAACGTTTTTTGCAGATAAACAAACGGTAAGCCTCCCGCCTCAATGGAGGCTTCCTGAATACGCCAGGAACGCAGCACATAGTCGAGACAAAAGTAAAAGATCGCGATACACAATGGCAGCAGGAACACCAAGGTGCCGATAAAGTCGACCCAATGGCGGCTGCGCTCGGAAAACTGGCGATAAAAAACATCGACCCGTACATGGGCCTCGCGCTTTAAAGTAAAGCCTGCCGCAAGGGTAAACACGGCACCATGAAGATAAAGGGCTGTTTCCTGCATTGCCGTGGCACCGGTTGAAAAACCATAGCGCAGCAACACCACAGCAAGAGTCAGGATCACCATGGCCAGGGTAAACCACCCCACCAGCCGACCAACGAACTCGCCAAGCCCTTCAAGTAATTGAATTATTTTTCCCATAATACTGTTTTTACTGATGCTTTTTATCGTTATTAATGCAACACATTGATAACAGAAAATGCACACAGAAGAAACCGGCAAATGGTCTGAGTGGATACGCAGATAGACTGGCTAAAAACAAAAATGCCCGCATCTGCGGGCACCTTAAACGAGTGACAGACTTATCCTCTGCACTTGGGCGAGGACGGTACCGCCTCCAGCGCCTGCCATTCATCCGGAGTGTAGGTATGCATTGACAGCGCATGCACGCCTGCGACCAATTCATCGGCCAAGGCTGCGTTGACAGCACGGTGTCGGCCAATCAATCGCAGCCCTTCAAAGGCAGCACTGGCAATCACCACTTTAAAATGCGTCTCAGAGTTCTTGGGAACATGGTGCATATGGCTTTCGTTAATAACCTCAAGATGCACAGGGGCAAGCGCTTCGGTCAATTTGGCATGGATAATATCGGCAACAGACATAAGACATTCATTTAAGAAACAGATGGCGGCAGGTTAGCGCTGCCGCCGCAAAAGGTCAAACAGCTGCGGATTTGGGATAAACCCGGGCATTGGGTTCAACCGCCTCAAGCGCCGTCACCAGGGTGGTCGTATCAACACCTGCGGGCAATTTAAGCTGCATATTGGCATTAAAAACGGTGCGCCCCAAACTGGTAACCTGCAACCTGTGGCTCTCCATCTGGCTTACACCAACCCCGAGATTGGCAAGAATATCGTTGATATCCCGGGTCAGGCCGGGTCTGTCACTGCAATCAAGCTCAATGCTGAGCTCTTCGGTCTCATCAGGGGCAGCCACCACGGGCGCGTAAACAAAGCTTAAATTGGGAAAAGCCTGTTCAAGGCGGGTACGTAACTGCGCATCTTTATCATCATCGATGCTGACCCGCATCATGGCTGCAAATTGACCATCGAGCATGATGAGCTTACTCGACAACCACTCGGCGCCGCATTCGCGGCTCAGCGTCGCCAGAGACTTAAGCACATCAGGCCCCAGAGGACCAACCACGGTGGAAACAAACTGAATTTTCATCTTAAGCCTCCTGCAACAGCCGTTGAACCCACAGACAAATTATGGTGCTTCGGCGCCAATACTGCCTCCACTGTAGCGCCCAGACTTAACCTGTTCTGTGGCCAAGTGCACAGAACCCATTACGATTAATTCGTGGAATGATAACCGACCTTCAAGGCTCTGAAAGTAAAGCTAACCCGTGCATCCATAGATCGCTCAGAGCGGGGAACAGCATGCTCCCACAGTGTCTGCATCGGAGCGTGCATCAGCAGTAAATCACCACTTTGCAGCAGTAACCTGACCTTATGACCATCGGACCGCCTTCGAATCACAAACGGCCTGGGCTGTCCCAAACTCACAATAGCCACCGGAGCCGATGCAATCAGCTCCGGCTCATCATCAGCGTGAAACCCCATGGCATCGCGGCCATTGCGGTAGTGGTTGACGAGGCAACCATTGAAGTCTGCGCCAAAGTCACGGTTTAGTTTCTCTCTTAATTTCAGCGCATATTTTGGCCAGGGGCTTGGCTCAATCAGGAGTTGGGAATAACGGTACTCACATCCGGGGTCAGCAAACCAAATTTGCTCTCGGGGAATTTTGTGCCACTTGCCAAACACCCTCACCTCGGGCGAGCTGAAGGCATAGAGTCTGGTCTCGGCGAGCAGCGCCTGCTGCTGCACCACCGAGAGATAGCCAGCTACGTGGGTAACAGGCGGCCGCGCGTCATCAGCCACTTCATCTGAAGAGCTCACACCGCCTGATAAGCCAAGAGTAAACTGCTCTGCCAGATCTGCAGTCCTTTTATTCATATCCCTCAATACCAATCGGCGTCGTAATTTGCGATAATCCCGCCCCCGCTCAAGGATACTGTGACATATGACGACCCAATTTTCAGCCCTCTTTCCCGGCTTGGATAACCCGCTTATCCTCAAGCGCTACCCCGACAGCAGCGATGCCAACCTGCAAGCCTGGGATGCCGCCGACGAACATCTGCTGAAACACCTTGATGAGTCAGGTATGTTGCCCCGCCGCTGGCTGGTGATTAACGACAGCTTTGGCGCCCTCACCTGTGCGCTGCGCGCCCGCCACGGTGATACACCTATCGATTTTGCCGCCGATGGCCGCACTGCCCACCTGGGAGCCCTTGAAAATCTGCAGTCGAATTCTCTTTGCCAACAAGAGATTCATTTTCACGATTGCAGCCAATTGCAGTCACTGGGCAATGACGCCGCTATTTTGATGAAACTGCCGAAAAACCTTAATTTTTTCGCAGATACCTTAAGTCAGCTAAGCCAGACTCTACGGGCCGGACAGCAGGTATTGATTGGCGCCAAGGCCAAACACATTAATCAATCGCTGTTGACACTGATAGGTAAAAATCTGGGTGAAGCCAATGCCAGCCTCGCCTGGAAAAAGACCCGCGTGATTGTTGTCACCGCCGATGGTAAGCCGCGGCCACTGTCCAAACCAAACCGCTGGCCAGTTCCTGAGCTTGGATTGATACTGGAAAACCACAGCAATGTGTTCGCCGCCAATAAGCTCGACATTGGTGCCAGATTAATGCTGGATAATCTGCCCGTTGGAGATTTCAGCCAGGTGATTGATTTGGGCTGTGGCAATGGCGTGCTCGGATTGCAGACCGCCAGGCTATACCCCAATGCCAATGTCCATTTTGTGGATGAATCCGCCATGGCAGTGGCCAGTGCCATGGCCAACTGGGCCTTAAACAAACTTAACCCTGACCTGGGTAAGTTCCACTGGGACGATTGCCTCAGTCATCTTGATGCCGGTATCAGTGCCGACCTGGTGCTGTGTAACCCGCCCTTCCACCAGGGCGAAGCCATCACAGACCATATCGCCTGGCAGATGTTCAATGACGCCAAACGCAGCCTCAAACCCGGTGGACTGCTGCATATCGTTGGCAATCGTCATCTGGGCTATCACGTCAAACTCAAGCGATTATTCGGCAATTGCAAAACCATCGCCAGCAATGGCAAATTTGTTATCCTGCAATCGGTTGCATAAAAAAAGAGCGCTCAGCGCTCTTTTTTTTGCTATGGCAGGCGTGCTTCAAACCGGGCTGTGCCATTTCGCCATTCTGATAATCCGCTCATTCACCCCGTTACACCACCCGGTTTAGAGAGCTTTTTCATCAAATAAACTGACTTTGGTCAACGCGGTAACTTCATCGATGTAACGACGTACATGCTCACCAAATTCAAGCCCCTTTACCGCTGTCAAATTTCTGAGCGTGGGATAGAGCAAAATATCATCGTAAGACAGCCTGTTTGCCCGTTCTGAAGGAAGAGAAATAAAGGAAAGACCGCTGAACATCAGATTCAGTCCGGCAATAAACTCAGACGAACGCGCCAGCGCTGTTTCAAAGCTCATCCCCATGGCGGCACTTTTATTTTGAGTGTACCAGGCAATAGCGGCGGCCGAATTGTATTCCTTTAGCCCCAATCTCACATTTCGCGGATGCAGTAGCGGCGCACTGTACCCCCCTGCCTCTTTGAGCCATGACAGAATTGCGGCCTCATGGCGGGCAGGTTGCAACAATGGACTGTTATCCCATGCATCGAGATAAGCCACAATATCCAGGCTCTCTCCCATAAAACTGCCATCATCCTTTTGCAGAATCGGCACCATGTTGGCACCGACCATACGGATGCGACTGTCTACATCGTCATTGGCCAGGACTTCTATTTCGATCTCCAGCTGCTTATACCCCGCCAGCATCGAAGCCCGTACACAATAAGGACAATGCTCAAATACAAACAGTTTCATTAACTTCCCTTGGCTTACCCGATATATTTGCCATCAAGCTTACCCGTTTTTCTATACATCGAACAGACAATCCCAGTCTTGGTTAAGCAAGTCCGCCGCTGAAGTTCTATGCTTAGGCTTAAGATAAAAAAGCAATGGAATTAAGCATGATATCACCCCCTCTGCCGGTGATTGGATGGCGCGAATGGGGCGTGCTCCCAGAGATAGGCGCAGAAAAAATCAAAATCAAAATCGATACCGGTGCCAAGACCTCCTGCCTGCACGCTCACAAAATCAGGCCATTTCAACGGAACAAGGTGAAATGGGTAGAAATCTGGCTGCATCCGGAGCAAGGCTCAAACCGCAGTGTCCGCTGCGAGTTTCCGGTACATGATAGGCGCCTGGTAACAGATTCCGGCGGCCACCGGCAATTACGATTTGTCATCAAAACAAGTTTAATACTGGGTGAGCATGAATTTGAATTGGAATTAACACTCAGCAATCGTGACAACATGCGTTTTCGTATGCTGCTTGGACGACGTGCCATGACAGGCCGTTTTCTGGTCGACCCGGCGGCATCCTATTTAATCGGAGGGACCCAATGAGAATTGCCATTCTATCCCGCAATAAAAATCTGTATTCCACCAGCAGGCTCGTTGAAGCTATTTCCAATCGAGGCCATGAGGCCATGGTGATAGATCCACTGACCTGTTATATGAATATCAATATGACATCGCCCAGCATACACGCCAAAGGCGAGATCCTGCCCGCATTTGACGCCGTAATTCCGCGTATCGGCGCCTCTGTCACTTTTTACGGTACTGCTGTATTGAGGCAGTTTGAGATGATGGGGGTTCAACCACTCAATGAATCAGTGGCCATCACCCGCTCCCGGGATAAATTACGTTCCTTGCAGTTGCTGTCGCGGAAAAACATTGGTCTTCCGGTTACCGGATTTGCCAACAAGCCGGCTGATGTACCGGATCTGCTGAGAATGGTAGGTGGAGCCCCGTGCGTAATTAAATTGCTGGAGGGAACACAGGGCATTGGTGTGGTGCTGGCCGAAACCCGCAAAGCCGCCGAAAGTGTTATCGAAGCCTTTATGGGGCTGAAAGCCAACATTATGGTTCAGGAATATATTTCAGAGGCAGGCGGTGCCGATATTCGCTGTTTTGTTATCGGCGACAAGGTGATAGCAGCGATGAAACGTCAGGCCATGGCGGGTGAATTCCGCTCCAATTTACACAGGGGAGGCACGGCAACCCTGGTAAAATTAACCCCGGAAGAACGTTCTACTGCCGTAAGAGCCGCCAAAACCATTGGATTGAACGTGGCTGGTGT
Organism: Shewanella sp.; assembly: GCF_041630135.1. Classification (GTDB taxonomy): domain Bacteria; phylum Pseudomonadota; class Gammaproteobacteria; order Enterobacterales; family Shewanellaceae; genus Shewanella. The sequence goes on along the minus strand of NZ_JBFKLW010000041.1, from coordinate 18,395 downwards.
TGACATTCTTCGGTCGATGCATGGGCCACTGGTGATGGAAGTCAACTCATCTCCGGGACTGAAAGGCATCGAGGAAGCAACCGGGATTGATGTTGCGGCAAAAATAATCAGTTTCATCGAGAACCATCAGGCGAGCCGTGCAACAAAAACCCGCGGGACAGGATAGCAATCGGACTCGATTCTAACGGTAAAGGCATAGGGAGCTGGCAAACTCTTGCAGTTACCAGCTCACTCCCGGGTTATCACTCTTTACTGTTGGACGGCGGAGCAAACAGTTGCCGCAAGCGTGCATTAACAGAGAGTCCGGGCGCACAGGCGTCACGAAACATGTCGCGCCATTCACTGAACGTCACCACCAGCGGATTAAAACTGTTTACCGGCTTGGTAATGCCATAGCGCACGGTTTCTTCTTCTTTAACAAAGGTGCCAAACAATCGGTCCCAGATAATCAGCACCCCAGCGTAATTTTTATCTATATATTGCGGGTTGGATCCATGGTGAACCCTGTGGTGACTGGGAGTATTGAACAGCCACTCCAGCGGGCCGAGCTTGTCCACCAGCTGAGTATGCACAAAAAACTGAAACCCAAGACTCGCGAGCACTGAGAAGACTACCCAGGCAGGATCAAAACCAATTATTACCAGCGGGATCCAAAAAAGCCACATGCCTGCCAGCGGGTACATCAGGCTTTGACGAAACGCTGTGGAGAAATTCATATTTTCCGAGCTGTGATGCGCCACATGGGCAGCCCACATCCAGCGGCAACGGTGGCTGGCGCGATGAAACCAGTAATAACAAAAGTCCTGAGCCAGCAACAGCAGTAAAAAACTCTTCAGGTTCATCTCAATATCAAAAAGGCGCCAGCCGAACAGCCATAAATACAACTTGGCTATAGCAAATCCTGCCAACAAATCTGCCAGTTGATGCATACCCGCAAGGCTCAGATTGCAAGCAAGCTCAGGTAACCGATATCGGGCGGTTTGAGGCAGTTTGCCACGCACATTGGCCACCAGCCACTCAAGCGCCATACAAAGCAAAAAAATCGGTGCCAAAGCAAGCAGCAGCAACTCCGGGTGTTGGGTAAGTGTATCCATCATTAACTTAAATCCTTGTTATTATTATAAATGCAGGCTATCTACCACTTGGCAAAGTGATCCTCAGTCAGCCCAAATACGCCATCAAGGTGTAACTTGTCACCCTTTTCATCTTTCACCCAGCCGCTGAACCGGCCGAGATACTGCCGAAAGTTGCTTTTCAGCAGCCAGAGATCCAGTTTTTCAGAACGACAACCTTGCGGTGTAAACTGCAGTTCAAGCTCATCTCGCTCGGACCAAATCCGCCAGCCTCCCACGGGTTCCGTCCCCCTGTTGAACTCAAAATGCACGCCACTGAGATGACGCCTTACCCCATCAATCCAAAGTACATTTTCACTGCTGCCGGTTTCATTAACGCCAGCAGCCAGATTCAGCCCCAAGCGTACATCGCCCGCCATGGCATTGATGGACGCCCAGCGCCAACTGGTCTCACGGCGCATATAACCGGCAGAAAAATCGTAACCAGCCAACGCCCGCGACAGTGGTTGTGGTTCATGATTAATCTTAAGATTGCCAGTCAAAGAGAGTGCATTGTGCTTTTGAGTGTAAGTCCAGCCGCTGTAACCGGTGGGAGAGCACATCGCCATGGGCAGAGACAGAGGTTTGGGATGAAGAGTGACGTCAGCATCAAGTTCCAGGCCATCGAGATCCAGACTCAGCCTTAACCGCCAAAGTCCATCACTGCGCGACATAGTGACACCAGCCATCTGGCTTTGCCCCGTCACCGGCGATGGTACCAGCGTATAACTGCCTGGCGGCCTCAGCCAATGCCGTTCATATAAACGCCCTTTTTTTATATCAAAAACATAACAGAAACCGCTGCCCAGATAGCGGATATCCGCCAGCGCCACACCTATTTGATAGTGCGGTGTATGAATGGCGACGAATTCAAATTGCTTGAAGCCAAAGTGGCGACGCAGCAGGCCTGCCGCGGCATCCATTTCATTGGTCAGCAAAAACTTATCCAACCCCAAATCAGCGACAGGCCCATCGAAATGACCGAAACAGGGGCGTCCCGCTGCCATCAGACAGTCCTGCTGCCCCAGCGTTAGCATGGTCTGGCTCTGCCCCACTCTGGTGCCATCATTTTGCTTGTTCATAATGGTCTTGTTGTTATTTTTTGGTTTTTTACTCTAGCGCCAATTGCAGAGTGATTAAAGCCTTTAAGCTACATTTTTATAACAGCTGTTTGAATTGCCCGTTCATCAAGAGGACCGGGAAACCAAGCTGACAAATGGCGTGGTCAGAATTGCCATGACAGCCCCAGGTTTACACTGGATACCGCCAACTTCTCCATCGGCGTCCACTGATATTCAGCATGAAGACCAAATCCGCTTTTGAATCTGTGTTGAAACCCAAACACACCGCTAAAACCCTGATCATGGGTGTAATGCCTGGCCTTTTGGTATTCGTAATCAATTTGATACATACCATAACCTGCTTTAGCGTACAGGCCGCCGCCCTCATACAACGGAAACTGCCCCACCAAAAAAAACCGGCCACCATCATATTTCAAGTCACGCAGTTGACTCACCGGGTCAATCAATGCGCTGAAAATTCCCCCCTCTCCCCGTGCATAACCAAGCTCTGCCCCCCAGTGTTCACTGAACATAAAGCGATACCAAATATCCCAATTAACGCCATCACCGCCATCGTAAAGCTGGGCATCCGGGCTCTCAAACTCCCTGGTGCCATAACCCAGGCTGCCCCCAATCAATTGTGAGCTGTCAACCGCTGCTGCCTTGCCAAACATCAGACCTGTAACCAATGCCGCCACTACTGCTCTTTTCATTTTTCACCTAAAAGTCAATATACCTGGCCGATAGCTTGCCATCGGGGAACTGTATGCCTACTGAATCAGGCGGCTGCTGGCGATACAGGCCAAATCTGGTATTCTGATGCGACTTTTGTCTCTGGCAGGAAAGATGATGAAAAAATCACTGAGTTTATTGACCGCCCTACTGCTTTTGGGTGGCTGTGCGGGAAGCCCTTCCAATTATTTGGTATTGAGCCCGGATGTTCCAGCTGTGGAGTCCAGTGCCCACGGACGCATCGCACTGACTACTGAAGATGCACGCACCAACATGAATGCGGTTCGTATTACCAAAGGAGATGAGCCCCCAACACTGATGGGCACGGGCGAGCCTCCTGCCAGGCAGCTGGGTGAGCTGTTTCGAAGTGCCTATCGCCAGATTGGCTTTGACCTGGATCCGGCTGCAAGCAACCTTCTTGAACTTAAGCTTGAGCGGATCCAATCCGACATCAGTGAATCCATGATTGGTTATGAAGCGGAAAACGAAATTGTTATCAGCGCATATGCACGCAACAGCCAACAGATTTTCACCAAACGCTACAGCGCCAAAGGCTCGATGAAAGGGCCATTCAGTCTGGATTTGGCCACCCTGGAGCTGGAAATGAATAAACTCATCACCCAACTGGCCGGGGATATAGTCAACGACCCTGAGCTAAACCGGTTTTTGATGCAATAACAACAAGGAAAACACCATGAAATGGATCATCGCCTCTCTGATGCTGACTGTCTCTGCCTTAGCGCAAGCAGCCAAGGTGGATATTCAGCCCGACAATCTCTATCCCCAGGTGGAAATGGACACCAGCATGGGCAAAATTGTGGTGGAACTGGATCGCACCCGTGCTCCCATCACTGTCGATAACTTCCTGACCTATGTTGTCAAAGGGGAGTACGACAACACTATTTTTCACCGCATTATTCCGGAGTTTGTTGTCCAGGGCGGGGGGCTGAATCCCAAGCTTGAAGAGAAAGCCGAGGATAAGCCTATCTTCAACGAATCCGGCAACGGCCTGTCCAACAGCTTTGGCACCATCGCCATGGCACGGGAGAACGATCCGCATACCGCCACTCGCCAGTTTTACTTCAATGTCGCCGATAACAAAAAGCTTGACCCATCGAAGCGTCGCTGGGGATACGCAGTATTCGGCGAGGTAGTGGAAGGTCGCGAGATATTGGAGGCCATGGCCGTTGTACCCACCGAGCACAACAGTAAACTCAATTGGCCCGACGTGCCAGTGACGCAGGTTTTGCTGAAATCGGCAAAATTGTTGCCAAGAAAATAAACTGTGTTTTTGAGCTAATGCTCAAGGCTTGGCTATACTTTTTGAGCAACAACATGGAGGCGATCCGATGACCCCTACGGACTTCATCGATAGCAAAGCGCCCCAATTAGCTCAGTATGGAACAGCGTTTTTGAGTGATCAGCTCGATTACCGTGAAATCCAACTGTATTTATGGGATACCCTGGAAGAGTGGCAACAACTCAGTCCACAGGGTGAAGCGCAAACTGACACGGAAAAAGTATTCTGGCACCTGATGCACTGTTTCGACCGTTGGCCCGATTGGGTATTGCGCGGCAACTTGTTTTTGCGAAAGCAATTACAGGACTGCTGTGAGTTCCTGAGTTTAGGGGGTGAACTGCCGGGAGGATGCATCGGAGTTCGTCCAGCAACTTAACCCAGTCATCACAGTTAAAGTACCCGCCACGGCGGGTCTTTTTTTATCCGGATGTACTGACCTCACCCCTGTGCCCCCACAAGCCCGCAACTACACCAATATGGGATTTACCTTGACCGGAACGCGTCCAGGTAAGTTATCCTAGGGCATCTTTTCTTTATGTTGGCCTTTATGTCTTTCATTGCCAATAGTTTAACCAAACTCTGGGATCTGCTTGCCGTTTACCGTCACCGCCGGGTGCTGGTAATGCTGTTTTTGGGATTTTCCGCCGGTCTGCCATTGATGCTGGTGTTTTCAACCCTGTCGTTCTGGCTGCGGGAAGCTGGAGTCGATCGCACCGCCATCGGCTATTTCAGCTGGATTGCCATTCTGTATGCCTTTAAGTGGCTTTGGTCACCACTGGTTGACCGCATGCCGCTGCCGATTTTCTCAAAGCTGTTTGGCCGGCGTCGCGGCTGGATGCTGTTTGCCCAGCTCACTCTGGTTGCCGCCATCATGGGCATGGCAATGAGCGACCCCAAAGACAGCCTCACCTACATGGCAGTCTGTGCATTGATGGTGGCCTTCGCCTCCGCCACACAAGACATAGTGATTGACGCCTTTCGTATCGACTCGGCGCCGGAAGAGATGCAGGCCGCAATGGCAGCGGCCTATCAAATCGGTTATCGCAGCGCCATGATAGTCTCGACAGCGGGCGCCCTGACCATTGCCGCCTGGGTAGCGCCGGAGGAAACCGGCTATCGCCTGGCGTCGTGGCAAACCGCCTACATGGCCATGGCGGGACTCATGCTGATTGGTATTATCACCACCCTGTTTGCCAAAGAGCCACAAGTGGATGCAGGGCAAGCCAATGCCGATGAGGCCGAAATGCGGCAAAAACTCAGCAGCCGCCACTCCCCAAAAATGGCAGCGGCACTCTCTTGGGTATACAGCGCCGTGGCTGCACCCTTTATCGACTTTTTCAAGCGCTATGGCAAAAGCGCCATCCTGATTTTGGCGCTGATATCCTGCTACCGGATTTCCGATATCGTAATGGGCATTATGGCCAACGTGTTTTACGTTGATATGGGCTTTTCCAAAGAAGAGATTGCATTTTTAAGCAAGGTCTATGGCCTTATCATGACCTTGGTCGGGGCGGCCTTTGGCGGCATTCTGCTGGCGCGCTACGGCACCATGAAAATCCTGTTTTTGGGCGCACTGCTGGTGGCTACCACCAACCTGCTGTTTGCCTGGCAGGCAGTGGTGGGCTACGACATGCAGCTGCTGACCATCGCCATCTCCATAGACAATTTCAGCGGTGGTATAGCAACGGCTGCCTTTATTGCCTATCTGTCCAGTCTGACAAGCGCTGGTTACAGTGCCACCCAGTACGCGCTGCTGTCGTCCATCATGCTGCTGTTTCCCAAGTTTATTGCCGGTTTCTCTGGCGCCTGGGTTGATGCCTTTGGCTATGTAAACTTTTTCATCACTGCGAGTCTTATTGGCCTGCCGGTGCTGCTGCTGGTATGGCTGGTCGATAAAACTGTGCCCCACAAGCAGGCGCAACCGACTGAAGCGTCAACCGACGAGCAAGTGCGCTGAGTCATAAAAACCACATGAGTTCAGTACCAAGTGCTGAAAGCAAAAAGGCAGTCACTTGGTGACTGCCTTTTTCATTGAATCAGCGACCACTTAATCGCGGAAGTTATTGAACTGGAACGGCTGACCCAGCTCCGATGTGCGGGCAAGTTGCATAATAGCCTGCAAGTCATCACGCTTCTTGCCGGTGACCCGAATCGACTCACCCTGAATTTGCGCCTGTACCTTGACCTTGCTGTCTTTAATCAGCTTGATGAGCTTTTTGGCCACATCCTGCTCAATACCCTGTTTGAATTTCACGTTTTGTGCGAAGGTTTTGCCGGTGTGCACTATCTTGTCGTCCACTTCCATGGCTTTGGCATCCACATTCCGCTTGGCCAGCTGACCACGCAAAATATCTACCATCTGACGGCACTGGAAATCAGACTCGGAACGCAGGGTAACCACCATGTCCTTGAAATCCACACTGTACTCAACACCACGAAAGTCGAAACGACCGTCCATTTCACGACGGGTGTTTTCCACGGCATTTTTAAGCTCTACCGCATCCACTTCGGAAACAATATCGAATGAAGGCATGTTCAAATAACCCCTAAATACTGAAAAAGTAAAACAGCCCCTAGTTTAACTGGCCGTCTTATCGAGGTGAAGCATTAGCAGCAGTAGCGCCTCTGACACAGAGAATTACAGCCGGATTGATGACTTTGGGGCCACATTTCCCTATGATGAGCGCCTTAACCCGGCAACAAAAAGTCTCGTGTGAAGAATCGGCAGTTCCTGTTTAAAATCGTGCTGGTGATCGCGCTGTGTATCACCAGTTATCTGGTTTTCTCCAAGCCCAGCTATCCTCAGTCCATTCCTCATCTGGATAAGGTCGGCCATTTCACTACCTTTTTTGGTCTGGCCTGGCTGACCCAGCTGGCGTTCGGCCCCCGCTGGTATGTGATGCTCGGCGCTCTGGCAGCCTATGCCGGGCTGATTGAGGTTGTGCAGTCACGCCTGCCTTATCGCAGTGCCTCCTGGGGCGACATTGCGGCCGATCTGGCCGGCGTAGCCGCCTTCTTTTTTACCCACTGGCTGTATCGCCGATACCTGATGGCGGCAAGGTTCGAGCAGTCATGAACACTGAGGCGCCAAAGGGGATCGCGATTCTCGGCGCCGGCGCCGTCGGCCAGCTGATAGGCCACCAATTGGCTCGCAGTGGCATAATACCAACACTGCTCGGACGGGATTATCGCCCGCTGAAAGCGCCTTTTCGTTTTGTATCCCTCAATGGCGAAGAAACACAGCAAGAGTTTGGCAGCGCTGATAGCGGCAATATCGACCTGCTTATTGTTACCGTGAAAGCCTATCAGGTGATGGATGCTCTGCAGCCGCTGCTTCCAACGTTGAGTCGCGACTGCCATTTACTGCTGCTGCATAACGGCCTTGGCCCCCATGAAGCCCTTATTCCCCATCTCGATGGCCGCTGCCTGACTCTCGGCACCACCAGTCAGGGGGCGCTGCGTCTTGGCAAACACCAACTCAAGCAAACCGGCAGTGGCCTGACGCAATTTGGCCACTGTTCAGGCCCGGCCATAGCGCCCGGGCTTAAAGCGGCGCTGCTCAGCGCCATTCCCGGAAGCGGGTGGGTCGAGGCGATACTGCCCGCTCTGTGGCAAAAGCTGGCGGTCAATGCCTGCATCAACCCGCTCACGGCGATTCATGGCGTCTGTAATGGCGAGCTGGCAGACGATGAATTCCAAAGCACCATAGCGGCGGTGTTGAGTGAACTGGTTGAGGTAGCCAAGACTCAGGGCATTGAGTTACAGGAAGACAGCCTGTCCGCGCGGGTGTATGAGGTTATCCGTCTTACCGCCGCCAATCGCTCCTCAATGCGCCAGGATGTGGACCATAAGCGCAAAACCGAGATTGATGCCATCAATGGCTATCTGGTGAGTATTGGCAATCGCCATAGTATAGCGACACCCGCCAACAAGGCGCTCGTCGATGCCATTCACGCGCTGGAGCAACGCGTTTAAGCTGTGCCGCCTCTTATTGCGTCCACATCAGTGAGGCCACATCACCATGATGGCGGCTACCGCAATCAGCACCAGCGCGGCCACATCCTTTACCTGCACTTTTTGCTTCAGATACCAGCTCGACACCAGCATCATAAAGAAAATTTCCACCTGCCCCAGGGTTTTCACATAGGGGACAGCGGTAAGCGACATGGCCGAAAACCAGCCGATGGAGCCAAGACAACTGCTGACACTGATAGCCAGCATCAGCCGGTTTCTTGCCATCATGGCCTTAAGCTCGTCAGGCTTTCTTAGCAGCAGCCACAGCAGCAAAATCACCGTTTGAATAACGATAACCAGCAACAGCACCCAGGCGGCACGGTGGGGAAAAGGCACATCGAGACACAGGCTGGCTTCACGAACCCATAGCGAGGTGAGCGCAAAGGCGCTGCCACTGGCAAGCCCCAGCAGCAAGGTTTTGGGCGAAAGCGTACTCAGGCCGCCCTTGCTTGAGAGCATAAACACCGCCACAGTGCCCACAATCACCCCAAGCCAGCCAAAGAGTGACAGGCTGGTGCCAAAAAAGGCGACCCCGAGAATGGCCGCCACCAAGGCCTCGCTCTTGGCAAGCCCCGCACCTATGGCGAAGTTTTTAAGCTGGAACAGCTTCACCATTAAGGCAGTAGCCAGAATCTGCATCAACGCCGCCCCGAGAATAAATCCCATCGCATCCCCGCCGAAGGTGGGAATGGGTGCATCCTGCCACAGGTAAAGCCCAACCAGATACAGCGCCGCCAGCGGGCCCGCATACAGAAAACGCGCCAGGGTCACCCCAAGCACGCCCACGTCACGGCTAAGCTCACTTTGAAAAGCGTTGCGCCAGGCCTGCATAAAGGCCGCCATCAGGGTGAAGAAAACCCACATGTCTGTATGCTCCCGAAAACGCAGACAAAAACGCCCGGCAAAGCCGGGCGTTTGAGCATAACACAGGCAGAATGCCAAATGGCTTACTTGCTGGTGTCCAGTGCAGGAAAAGATTTCACCAGGTCGTCCACCGCTTTCATCTGACTGAGGTAGCCTTCCAGCTGATGCAGTGGCAGGGCGCAAGGGCCATCGCACTTGGCATTGTCCGGATCCGGATGCGCTTCGATAAAGAGACCGGCCAGACCCAGCGCCATACCACTGCGGGCAAGCTCGGTTGCCTGGGCGCGGCGACCACCGGCAGAATCTTCACGGCCACCAGGGCGCTGCAGCGCGTGGGTGGCATCGAAAATCACCGGATAACCGCTCTGCTTCATCTCATCCATGCCCAACATGTCCACCACCAGGTTGTTGTAACCAAAGCAGCTGCCACGCTCGCACAGGATGATTTCGTCATTACCGGCTTCGTTGAATTTCTTCACGATGTGGCGCATTTCGTGGGGGGCCAGAAACTGTGGCTTTTTCACGTTGATGATGGCGCCGGTCTTGGCCATGGCTATCACCAAGTCGGTCTGACGAGCCAGAAACGCCGGCAGCTGGATGATGTCGACTACCTCGGCCACAGGGGCGCACTGATAGGTTTCATGCACATCAGTGATGAGCGGCACATTGAAGGTGTCTTTGATTTCCTGGAAAATCTTCAGGCCTTCTTCCATCCCCGGACCGCGATAGGAGTTGATGGACGAGCGGTTGGCCTTGTCAAAAGAGGCCTTGAATACATAGGGGATCCCAAGCTTCTGCGTCACTTCCACATAGCGCTCAGCTATGCTCATGGCCAGATCGCGTGATTCAAGCACGTTCATACCGCCAAACAGCACAAAAGGCTTGTCATTACCAATGGCGATATCGCCAAGCTGGATTGTCTTGATATTCATCTTAGCCTCTCAAAGAGTAAACCGGCACACTTGCCGGTGGATAAATCAGCCAACTAACTGCAAAAACTGACCGCATAACCAAGCCATATAAGTGCCCAAAGCATAACCGAACACAGCTAAAAGCACACCTACAGGAGCGAGCGACGGGTGGAAAGCTGCTGCCACCACAGGTGCGGACGCAGCGCCGCCCACGTTGGCCTGACTGCCAACCGCCATATAAAACAGCGGCGCCTTGATGAGCTTGGCCACCAGTAACATAAAGCCTGCGTGTACCAGCATCCAGGTGATCCCCAGCAGGAAGTAAATCGGGGTGTTGAAAATCTCACTCACATCCATGTGCAGACCAATGGTGGCCACCAGCACATAAAGGAACGCCGATGCCACCTTGGAGGCACCGGCCGCTTCGAGATGGCGCACCGGGGTAAAGGACAAGGCCAGGCCCGCAGTGGTCACAATCACCACCAGCCAGAAGAAGCCCGACGTCAGACTGTACTGCTTGGTCCAGGGGAAGTTTTCCAGGAAGAAAGGCGCCAGGAAATCGGCGGCGATATGGGCAAAGCCGGTGATACCAAAACCCACCGCCAACATCAGCATCAAGTCGGTCAGGCTGGGATTGCGCTCATTTTCGGCCTTGTATTTTTCCACCTTGGCTTTCAACACTTCAATGGCTCGGGTGTCAGCACCGGTTTTGGCGTCGATTTCTTTGGCACGGGAGGCCATAAACAGCAGCACCGCCATCCACACATTCGCCACAATCACATCCACGGTGATCATCACCGAAAACACGTTACCGCCAACTTCATAGATTTCCTTCATGGCGGCCTGATTGGCTCCGCCGCCAATCCAGCTGCCGGCCAGGGTGGTCATGCCGCGCCAAACCGAGTCAGGCCCCATGTCTGCAGTGAGGGATGGGTCGATGGCAGAGACCAGCAGCAGGGCTACAGGGCCACCAATCACAATCCCCAGGGTACCGCAGAGGAACATCACCACAGCTTTAGGCCCCAGACCCATGATGGCCTTGAGATCCACTGACAAAATCAGCAGCACCAGACAGGCGGGTAACAGGTAACGGGTTGCGACGAAGTAGAGCTTAGAGGCATGACCATCGACAATGCCAAAGGTATTGAGCAACGAGGGCAGGAAGTAACACAGCAGCAGTGCCGGCACAAATTTATAGAACTTTTGCCAGCTTGGATGGCTGTGGGTGTAAAACACAAATCCCAGAATGATAGCCAAAAAGCCAAGCACGGTTGCGTCATTGGTGACCAAAGGTGCCGTTGTCATCTTCCCTTCTCCCTAAGTCGTTATTATATGTAGGAATAATGTTTAATGAAGTATATCCTGATGCTCACCCAGCTCCCTCAGCTGCATTCGCACCAGTTCCACCACAGGGTCGTGGGGGCTTAGTTCGATAAACTGGCGCAAATCCGCTTCAGCCTGTCGGTTGGCGCCAAGCTGCTGAGCAATAAATGCCCGTTCCCGAATAAGCATGGTTTCGTCCGGATACCACCCCATCAGCAGATTACTGCACTCAAGTGCTACCTCGAAACGCTGAGCTACAATGGCACCTGCTTTAAGTTCATGCAGCATTCGGGCAATCAGCTCTTTGACACTGGAAGGCTTTACATAAGCAGGCTTCATCCGAGCCCAGTTCCCCAGCTCGCCTCGAACCAACGCATGCACCCGGCTGCGGTCGATGAAATCACCGCTTAAGGGGTCAAGGATAAGTCGCGACTTGCCCCGCTGCCAACACAGCAAAGTGTTGCCCGGCAGCAAAATCGGCTCAAGCTTTATATCCAGCTGTTTGGCCAGCAACATAATAATGGTGGCCAGCACAGTGCTGTTACCGCTGCGGGATAAAAAACCATGGGCGAGGCTTGCCGCCTCCAGGCTGAAATAATCGTCACGGGCGCAGAAACCCAAGTCACGATAAAACCAGTTCAGCATCGCCTTTAAGCGTGCCTCCTGATCCACCAGATAGTGGCTCAGCACGCCGCCGGCAATTTCATACCAGGCCCATTCGGCTTTTTCACGGGAAGCCAGTCCCAAATGTTCAATAAGTGCCAGCGGCGTCTCCGGCAAAGAGATACCGCTATCTAACGAAAAATCATTCATGATGCCAGCATTATGGCCTGTTTGATTACAGCCATCTTGGCCGCGTATACCACCCAGGCAATTGCACCAAGGAAGGCAAAAATCCGGAAAAATATGTTGCGATTAGACTTCATTGCCATAAAGGCCAGCAGTATGTAAGCCACCACAGCCATGATTTTTTCAGTCAGCCAGGGGTCGACAAAGGGATACTGCTTGATCAGGAAACACAGCGACAGGCCGGAAAGCAATAAAAAGGTGTCCACGATATGTGGTCCTATTTTGACCAACTTTTTTTCCAGCAAGGCTGACCCTTTCAGCTTAAGCACGAAACGTACACAAAAAAGCAATACACTGACGGCAATCAGGGTCAGATGCAGATGTTTCACAAAAGGATACAGGCTGTAAATGGTTTCCATGACTCTGGTAGTTCCCCGTAAACGAAAGGCGCTAGTGTATCTGAATCGCACCGTCCTTGCCATTGGCTGCAGCGCGTCAGACTATTAATCCCCCGGCCAACAACCCAAAGTACAACGCTCGTTGGAGCCAAAGTCACGTACGGTGGCAACCTGGCGATAACCAAGGCCAGAAAGGGTGTCCCGCAGGCGCAGCGCCTGAGCAAAGCCGTGCTCAAGCAGCAGATAACCACCGACGGTCAAATGCTCACGGGCATGCATGGCGATATGGTTGAGGTCGGCGTAACCTTCATCGGCAGCGGTCAGAGCACTTAAGGGTTCAAAGCGCACATCCCCCAAAGCCAGGTGCTCATCCAGCTCATCGATATAGGGCGGGTTGGAGACAATCAGGTCAAAGTCTGCATCCTTTACCGCACTGAACCAGTCACTTTGCAATACTTCCACCTGACTGAAGCCGAGGTTATCGCGGTTTGCCGTGGCCAGCGCTACAGCATCATCGACTTTATCCAGCGCAGTGATACGCCAGTTTGGCCGCTCACTGGCCAGCGCCAACGCAATCGCCCCCGTGCCAGTGCCCAAATCCAGCACTCTTGCATTGGCTGGCAATGGCAGATTCAGCGCGGTTTCCACCAGAATTTCAGTATCTGGCCGTGGAATAAGGGTAGTGGCATTCACCATAAAACGCAGCGACCAGAACTCCCGTTCACCCACAATGTGGGCCACCGGGATCCCCTTGGCACGCCGGGCAATCATCTGCTCAAAGCGTTTCCACTGCTCGGCTGACAACTGCCGTTCAGGCCAGGTGTAAAGAAAGGTGCGGTTTTTACCTAGACAGTGCTGCAGTAACACCTCAGCATCGATATTGGCCGACTCAGAAGTACTGGCCAATGTGCGAAAGGCCCATTGCAGAGCCTCACCTATGCTGGATTGAGAAGCCAAGTCTTACCCCTGCTCGTCGGCAAGTGCCGCCAGGAGATCAGCCTGATATTCCTGCACAATAGGCTCTATCAGCGCGTCGAGTTCCCCTTCGATCACCTCGTTGAGGCGATACAGGGTCAGGTTGATGCGATGGTCGCTCACCCGGCCCTGAGGGAAGTTATAGGTGCGAATGCGCTCGGAGCGATCGCCGCTGCCCACCAGATTACGACGGGTGGTAGCTTCAGCACTGCGACGTTTCTCATCTTCCGCTGCCTGCAAACGGGCAACCAGCACCGACATGGCGCGGGCCTTGTTTTTGTGCTGTGAGCGCTCGTCCTGACATTCCACCACCAGACCTGTTGGCAGGTGAGTAATACGGATTGCGGAATCGGTTTTGTTTACGTGCTGACCACCAGCGCCGGAGGCGCGGAAGGTATCAATGCGCAGTTCAGAGGGATTGATTTCAACCGCCTCGGCTTCGGGCACTTCGTGCAGTACCGCCACGGTACAGGCCGAGGTATGCACCCGCCCCTGAGACTCAGTTTCCGGCACGCGTTGCACCCGGTGACCACCGGATTCAAACTTAAGCTTGCCGTAAACACCATCACCGCTGAATTTGGCAATCACTTCTTTATAACCGCCGTGCTCGCCCTCGTTGGCGCTGACGATTTCCACCTGCCAACGCTGAGTTTCGGCATAACGGCTGTACATTCGGAACAGATCGCCGGCAAAAATCGCGGCTTCGTCACCACCGGCTCCGGCGCGGATTTCCACAAAGGCGTTGGTTTCATCGTTGGGATCTTTTGGCAACAGCAGGATTTGCAGTTCGCCTTCCAGCTGCTCAAGAGCTATCTTGGCGGATTTCATCTCTTCCTGGGCCATCTCGCGCAGCTCTGGGTCGTCTTCCTCGAGCATTTCTTTGGCGGTATCCAAATCGGCTACTGCCTGCTGATAGGCCTTAAAGCCCTTAACTACGGCTTCGAGCTGGGCATATTCTTTGGACAGGGCGCGAAAACGGTCCTGATCGGAAATAATGCTGGCATCGCTGAGCAGCGCCAGCACTTCTTCGTTGCGCTCAAGCAAGCCTTCCAGCTTGCGAATAACGGAATCCTTCATTTAACTCTCAAAAAGTCTCAGTGTTTATCCAGGCCGAGCGCGGTTCTGAGTTGCCCCAGAGAGTTGAGGTCACCCTGACGGCTCGCCGCGGTGAGAGCCTGAGTAGGTGCATGGATCAAACGATTGGTGAGCTTGTTGGCGAGTTCCAGAATCACCTGTTCGCCGTCGGCGCCCTGCGCCAGCTTGTTAAGAGCTCGCTCTACCATTTCATCTTTAATCGCCATGCTGGCGGTACGGTATTCACGAATACTGTCCACCGACTCCAGTGAGCGGATCCAATCCATAAACAGGAAAGATTGCTCCTGAGCTATCACCTCAGCTTGCTCAGCCGCCTCCTTACGGGAGGCCATGTTTTGTTCGACAATGCTTTGCAGGTCGTCCACCGTGTACAAAAATGCATCGTCGAGCTCGCCGACTTCAGCTTCAATATCACGGGGAACAGCGATATCAACCAATAACATAGGTTGATGACGCCGCTGCTTGAGTGCCTTTTCTACCATGCCCTTGCCAAGGATTGGCAGCGGGCTGGCGGTAGAGGATATCACGATATCGGCCTTGGGGAGATACTCTGGTATTTGTGAAAGGGTAATGGCTGTGGCACCAAACTCTTCGCACATGGCTTCGGCGCGCTCCACAGTGCGGTTTGCCACCACCATGGAGGTGACACCATTTTCTTTCAGGTGCCTGGCCACCAGCTCTATGGTTTCCCCGGCACCGATAAGCAGCACCTTGGTTGCAGCCAGTGACGAGAAGATATGTTTGGCCATGGAGACTGCAGCAAACGCCACAGAAACCGCTGCACTACCGATTTCGGTCTCGGTGCGCACCTTTTTAGCCACCGAGAAGGTGCTCTGGAACAACCTGTCCAGAGTCACAGCCACAGTGCCAGCCTCTTTGGCCTTGGCAAAAGCCTGCTTTACCTGACCTAAAATCTGCGGTTCGCCCAGCACCAGCGAATCCAGCCCTGAGGCTACCCGCATCAAATGCCGCACCGCTTCCTGGCCCTGATGATGATACACACAGGGCATCAACTCTTCGTGACTCAGGCCATGGTAAGACTCAAGCCAATGAATAATATCGTCGGCTTTGGCGTTATTGCAGTACAGCTCGGTACGGTTACAGGTAGAGACAATCACCGCCTCATTGGACGACGTAGTGCAGGCAAGGCTTCGCATCGCATCATGGATCTTGTCCGGGGAGAAGGCGACTTTTTCTCGAAGGTCGACCGTGGCCGTTTTGTGATTTATCCCGATTGCTACAAGGCTCATCTGACTGTTTCTGGATCCTGTGCGGCGCTTGTGTGAATTACGCCATTCTACTGAATTGGGGCCATTAAAAACAGAATTGGCTTAACAAAACCGAATAAAGTTCTTTGTTGTTATCCACTTTTTCCATCAATACTGAGCATTTCAGCATGGACTGGGAAAAAGCGGGTAAGGCCATTGGTATAATTTTTAAAGCCCTCGTATCATAAGGACTTATTTAATTCAGTCATAGATGATTAACTTGCGCCGACTCACAAAATTTACTCTTGCAGGCCTGATTGCTATCTCCCTGCTCGGTGGCTGCAGCTTGACGCCCCCCAAAACACTGGTACCGGTAGCCGTTACCAGCAGCAGTGATGCTGACGCTTGGGAGCTTAAGGGCAAACTGCTTATTCGCACCAATGGCGACAAACTGTCGGCCAACCTTTATTGGCTGAACACCCCGGATAATTCGGAACTGCGGCTCACCAGCATGCTGGGCACCACATTGCTGCTGCTCACCCAAAGCCTTGATGGCGCCACCCTGGAAGTGGATGGCAAAAGCTATACCGACCCCAGCCCTCAACGGCTGCTGGACAACCTCAGTGGCTTTCCCCTGCCTGTGAATGCTCTGCCCTTCTGGATAACCGGCCAGGCGATGCCCGGCGACACCGTTGAATTAGACGCCGCTAATCGCCCCAAAACCATCATCAGCGCCGATGGTCTGTGGACCATCCGTATTGCCAGCTGGCAAACCCAGAGCGGCGCCACAGTGCCACGGACATTGGAACTTGACCACGCCAGCGCCAGTATTAAATTACAAACCAATGAGTGGCAGGCTTTAGCCAGTGCACAAGCTTTGACAGGAGCCCAATGATGTCCGTATCCCTTGCCTGGCCAGCGCCAGCGAAGCTGAATTTGTTTTTGCACATTAACGGCCGCTTGCCCAATGGTTACCACGAACTGCAAACCCTGTTTCAATTTATTGATCACTGCGACTGGCTGGATTTCAAAGTGACCGCCACAGATGAACTGACCCTGCACTCTAATCTCGGCCAGCTTGTCCCCGACAGCGATAACTTAATTCTGAAAGCCGCAAAATCTTTGCAGTCGGTCACAGGTTGCCGTCTGGGCGCAGAGATCTGGCTCGATAAACGCCTGCCAATGGGCGGCGGTTTGGGAGGCGGTTCATCCGACGCAGCCACCACGCTTGTTGCCCTTAATGCCCTGTGGCAGCTCGGTTTAGATAAAAAATCCCTGATGGAAATTGGTTTGACTTTAGGTGCAGATGTGCCTGTTTTTATTAACGGTGTCAGCGCCTTTGCTGAGGGAGTAGGTGAAAAATTGCTGCCGGTAAATGT
Organism: Shewanella sp.; assembly: GCF_041630135.1. Lineage (GTDB taxonomy): Bacteria > Pseudomonadota > Gammaproteobacteria > Enterobacterales > Shewanellaceae > Shewanella. The sequence goes on along the minus strand of NZ_JBFKLW010000041.1, from coordinate 1,234 downwards.
GGCGGAGCCCTGGTATCTGGTACTGGTGCCTGACGCCCATGTTTCCACAGCAGAAGTGTTCCAGCATCCTGATTTACCGAGGAATACTCCCAAGTTGGATATGGGTTCACTCAAACCTGAAAACTGGACAAATGACTGTCAGGCGTTAGTTACCGCCAAATACCCCCAAGTTGCCAATGCGTTAAGCTGGCTGGTAGAATATGCGCCGTCCAGAATGACCGGAACCGGTGCATGCGTGTTCGGGGAGTTCGACTCGCAGCAGGCCGCGCTGGAGGCGTTGGCCCAAAAGCCATCTGATATGCAGGGCTTTGTTGCTAAAGGACTGAATCGTTCGCCGTTGGAGCTGAGGCTCACTCAGCTTTAACCGACTTATGCGCTGCACGTCAGGGAATGTAATGCAGCAGCTACACTAAAATATCAAGCAAACGCCTGAGGTTCATACAGTGCCCGACATCAAGCTCTTTGCTGGGAATGCTACCCCCAGTCTCGCGAAAAAGATTGCCGACCGTTTATTTTGCAAACTTGGAGAGGCTGAGGTAGGCCGTTTCAGTGACGGTGAAATCAGTGTCCAGATCAACGAAAATGTACGTGGTGCTGATGTTTTCATCATTCAATCCACCTGCGCCCCCACCAATGACAACCTGATGGAACTCATTGTGATGGTAGACGCCCTGCGCCGTGCCTCTGCAGGTCGTATCACTGCCGTAATCCCTTACTTCGGTTACGCCCGTCAGGACCGCCGCGTGCGTTCTGCCCGTGTGCCAATCACCGCCAAAGTAGTTGCCGACTTTCTGTCCAGCGTAGGTGTTGACCGTGTACTCACCTGTGACCTGCACGCCGAGCAGATCCAGGGCTTCTTCGATGTACCGGTAGACAACGTGTTCGGAAGCCCTGTGCTACTGGAAGATATGGTTGCCAAGAAGCTGGATAACCCTGTGGTTGTGTCGCCTGACATCGGTGGCGTTGTACGCGCCCGTGCGGTGGCCAAACTGCTGAATGATTCAGATCTCGCTATCATCGACAAGCGTCGTCCACAGGCCAACGTAGCTCAGGTAATGCACATTATTGGTGACGTTGAAGGCCGTGACTGCATCATAGTTGACGACATGATTGATACCGGTGGCACCCTGTGTAAAGCTGCTGAAGCACTGAAACAACATGGCGCCAACCGCGTATTCGCTTACGCCACTCACCCGGTGTTCTCCGGCAAAGCCGCTGAAAACATCAAGAACTC
>NZ_JBFKLW010000040.1:0-36128 GCF_041630135.1 Shewanella sp. | reverse complement strand
GTTTCAGAAGAGCTTGAGCATCTGAAAGATCATCTGAAACATGAGCTTTTGGATAAAAAGGCTTGGAAAGCCTACGAAAAAGCGAAAAAAGCAGAAAGCAAAGCTGCTGAGAAGGATGAGAACTCCAAACCTCGCACCTTCGTTCTCGACTTCAAAGGCAGTATTGATGCCCATGAGGTTGCGTCACTTCGCGAAGAAATCAGTGCCATTCTCACTGTGGCGGAAGCCGGTGATGAAGTGTTGGTAAATGTTGAAAGTGGTGGTGGCATGGTGCATGGCTATGGTCTGGCAGCAAGCCAGCTTGATCGTCTGCGTCAGGCCAACATCCCTCTTAGCATCTGTATCGATAAAGTGGCCGCCAGTGGTGGTTACATGATGGCCTGTGTTGCTGAGCGTATTTATGCCGCACCTTTTGCCATTGTCGGCTCGATAGGTGTAGTGGCTCAGTTGCCCAATTTCAATCGCTTGCTGAAAAAACACGATATCGATTACGAGCAGCACACCGCCGGCGAGTTCAAACGTACCCTGACACTCTTTGGTGAGAACACCGAAGAAGGCCGGCAGAAGTTCCGTGAAGAGCTGGAAGAAACCCATCAGCTGTTCAAAGCTTTTGTGGGCAAGTATCGTCCGGAACTGGATTTATCCAAGGTTGCCACCGGTGAACACTGGTACGGACAGCAGGCGCTGGAGTTGGGGCTGGTGGACGAAATCGCCACCAGTGACGATTTGATGCTCTTGGCCGCAAAGGACAGAACTTTGATTAAAGTACGCTTCCAACCCAAGAAAAAGCTCGCCGATAAACTCGCCCACAGCGCTGCGCTGTCGGTGAACACTTTCTTTGGCAAGCTGGCGGAAAAGAATAAACCGCTGCCTTGAGCAGAATGACAAACGCAATATTTCAAGAGCCTGCTTTTGCAGGCTTTTTTGTATCTTTTATTTGCGTCATACCCAGCCGTACTGACGAGTTTGCCGGGGTTTTCTTAATCCCATAAATGGTATACAACATTGAGTACGGGGATCACAAACGGTTGTAAACATGTCAGATTATCGCGCCGGCGCCATGGTTGGGGATCAAGGGTACCCAGCGTGGGAGTTGGCTCAAGTGTTGGGTGCCATCAAACGGCTTTTTGGTGAGGCCAGTTATCGGGCCATTTGTGAGCGCCTAGGTGTTGCGCCTGAGGTATTGGCGCATATGACGCTGGTGCCGGTCTGGCAGGTTGCGGCTGCCATGGAGGCTCTTTGCAGCCTCAGTGATGATGGCCAGATTGGTATGCGTGCCTCGGCCAGTTACACTGTTGCCGAATTGGGTTTTTTAAAAGGCTACCTTGCCCGTTGTGAGACCTTGGGTGATTGCTTTCGACTGCTGAATGATAATCCGGAATGGGCAGGTTCGGTTAACGACAGCCTGGTTACCCTGGATGACACAGGGCTTAGCGTGCGCTGGATTAATACGTTGCGGCTAACTCCAGCTCAATTTCAGTGCCATTTTTTATACAGTGTCGGTGCCCTGGTCGTGCTGGGAAGAGCCTTATGTCATAAAGCGTTTGCCCTTGAATCCATTGCGTTGGGCGGTCCGGATCAGGCTTGCGACTTTATAACGGCCCTCTGTGGCGTCAGCCCGCAATTTAACGCCCCTTTTTACGAGTGGCGTGTGTCTCTGGCTACCTTGTCCTTACCTGTGCGTTACCCGTTCAGCGATGAAGAGCGTAAGGAGCCCTGTTTGCCTCAGCCCAGTTTTATTGATGTGGTGCTGTATCAACTCAAGTCACAGATGCCGCTGCTGCCGACTCAGGCGGAAATGGCCCAAGCCCTTGGTATGAGTGAACGAACCTTGAGGCGTAAGTTGGCTGATAATGACTGCAGTTATCAGCGCCTGTTGGATCAGGTGAGAAGTCAGGCTGCCATCAGTTTGATTTTACAGGCAAACCTCAGTGCAGAGGACATTGCCGAGCGACTGGGATTTACCGACGTGAGTCATTTTCGGGCGAGCTTCAAGCATTGGCTTGGCGCGCCGCCCGGTAAGTTTCAACGCCTTATTGGCAGTTCCCAAGGGCTGGGGACATCAAATCAATCCAGTGACTGATTTGTTCTACAGCTTCCTGATGAACCAGATTGCGCCCCAGCGGTGGCATTCTGTCTTTGGGGGCTGACAGGGTTTGGCGGTACACCAGTATCGAGTGGTCACCATTGCCCGGCACTATATCGTATGACAGCCCACGCTCGCCGCCATCCCAACCCGGTGGCTGTTTACAGATGCCGTATTGCACGCTTTGATGGTCAACCTCAAATCCAAGCCTTAGCCCCGATACGCTCGCAAAGCCAGTGGCTTTGTGGCAATGGGCACAGTTCACATCCAAATAGCCTTTGGCGCGGGCGGTAAGGTCGCTGGCCTCATCGGTAATGGCATAGGTGCGCGGCAGTGCATTCAGCTCCACACTACCGGTTATCAGGCCCTTATCTTTAAAATAGCCCAGCTGATTAACAGCCTCGTCGCTGCCAATAATGTTTATGTCCCGATTCAGCAACAGTGGTTTGGGGCCAATCGGCTTTATTACCGCCAGGTTGTTTTGCAACTCCTGGTGACAGAGTTTGCATTCCGCCCGGCTTGGCACGTGATAGTTGAAGCTCAAAGCCTCAGCACCGCGGTTGAGGCTGTGGGGGATATCTGTGCCCGTTTCGGTGAGCTTAGCTTCGACAGCTCCGCTGGCGCCTTCGCCCCAGACATAAGGCAGAGCAGTCCAGCCTGATTCTCGGTGGATAAGCAGGCGGGTCTCGATGAGTTTCGCACTAAGAGGATCGGTTTGTGCGCTATCAGCCGGCAGATAAAAACTTTTTACCAGTACAGTACCAATGGGAAATTCAAACTGATTGCCATTGAGTGACATGTGTTTGCCTTCCGGTAAAAACAGCACCCGGCGTTTGATGGCATAATCGGTAAAAAGCTCGCTGGCAAGCATGTAGGGCTCACCGCGACCGTTTGGTTTGCTGCCCGGATCGGCAGGGTCGGAAAACAGGCGAAAATCACTCAGCCTGGCGCAGTTTTCCTGCATCAACGCCTGATAGTTAATGTCGCCGTCGGTTGAACTGCAAAGGCCGGTGTCAGAGCCAGCTCCTGCGTTTCCTGTGCCACCACCGCCTGTTCCTCCATTGCCAGCACTGGGTGGGGGAGCACTGCTATCATCTGAGCCGCCGCAGGCTGTCAGGCAGAGCAGTGCAGTCAGCAGCACAATCGTTGCAGTCTTACCGTAACTCGCTTTCGGCATCTTGTGCCCTCCTTCTGTTGATATCCAAATAAAAGGCCGGAATGACCGGCCTATTTATCAGAGATGCTCAATGGTCATCAGTTGGAGCAGGCGGCTGCGGGCAGACGCTTTATCCATTCGTGGATAAGGGCGACGCCTTCGGTATGAGCCAGGCTGCGACCGATTTCCGGCATACGATCGCCAGGCTCGGTGCTGGCCATCCTGAAGTGCAGAATGGAGCTTTCGGGCTTGGTGGGCACCACATCGTAACCCAGGCTGCCACCGCCGTAGGCAACCGGCTGCTTGCAGGTTCCGTGGGAGAAGCCGTTGTCATCGGCGTAGGCGCGCCAGTACTCAAGTTTGAGGCCTGTGTTGGACGCGTTGCCTTCCGGGCGGTGACAATGGGCACAGTTGATATCGAGATACCCCTTGGCAGTGTTCATCAGGGTGTCGCTATCCATGCTGGTTACCTTGGCTTCGTCGCCATCATGGTAAGCCGGCACCTTAGGCACAGAGGCAAGTTCAGGCAGGCCCTGCAAAATACCTGCACTCTGCCAGCGGCTGAGCTGATTTACGGTGGCGTCCTGATAGGCAAAGTCACCGTTGAGGAAGCGCGCCTTGGGACCGATTGGCACAAAGCGTGGGTAGTCATCACCCTCTGCCTTGAACTGATGGCACTGTTTACATTGATTTATGGAAGGCACTATGTAATCGAAGGTCAGGGACTCGCCCTTGTGCATGACAGTTTTGGCCTGTACCGCTCCAGGCTTGGTCAGTACGGCTTCATCCTTTTGGGCATTCCACACGTAGGGCAGCGCTGTCCAGCCGCTGGCACGGTGAATAAGCAGCCGCGTTTCAATCAGATCTTCGTTCTCAATGCCACGCTTGGTGGTATCGGCGGGCAGGGCGAAGGTCTTGGTGATTACCGAACCTACCGGGAAGTCAAAGGCCTCGTTTTCGGAGTACTGCGCCTTGGTGCCATCCGGCAGGAACACGAAGCGATACTTACTGGCATAGTCAGTAAACAGCTGAGTATTCAAATCGTAAGGCATACCACCATTGGCGTTTTGGGTCGGGTCTTTGGCATCGACAAACAGGTTATAGTCTGACAGTTTGGGGCAATTGGCCTTGGCAAGGGCATTCCAGTTGACGCCGCTGCCGCTGGTGCCGCACAGACTCACATCCCCATCACCTATGATGCCGCCATCGCCATCGCCAATGGTGCCACCGCCACCAATCAGGTTGCCGCCATCGCAACCGGCGGTGTCGTCATCCACGCCGCAGCCGAAGATTTCTTCGCCGAAGGTGACGGTATGCACCGGCAAACTGACCTGGGCACATTTCATCAGGTTGGTTTGGGTTTTTTCATACATTACATCGGCAATACTCAAATCAGTATTGCTGTTGCCATAGAGCTGACCCAGGCTGACATCGCCATTGTTTTGCATACAGACGTTGTCACTGCCATCCTCAGCAAAAGGCATTTCCTTCAGGCCAAGGTAGGCGGCGGTGCCGTTATTGGCCAAAAGCTCTCCCAGACCATCGTAAAGGATCCCCGGCATGGCGCCGTGGGTGAGCATAAAGGCATTAATGATATCTGTGATAAGGTAGCCGTTGGGCTTTTGGCCGTAGCCGCTTATCTCGTTGTCGTGGACATAGATATTGCGCGGCACTGGACGCCAGCCATCTTCAATGGACTGTCCCGGCTGACCATAGTTGGCGACAAAGTCGCTGATCTCAGGCTCGGCAATAAAGAAGCTTGAGACAGTCAGGCCCAGGGTATCGTGGTTGGTGATTTGGTTATTGAAGATTTCCACATCGTTGGTGGACAGCACAATCACGCCTGTGCCGGGAGGCACAATGTGCACACCGGCAGGGTTGGCCGAGGCGTTGGCGAAGTTTTGAGTGTTGTTATCGTACACCTTGTTGTCGAAGATCCGCACGCTGGAGCCGTATCTGTGGTTGTTGATGGGCAAATCGAACACCAGAATACCGCCGGTGTTGCCCATGGCTTCGTTGTTGTAAACATCGGCGTAGCGGCTGTTTTCAATCTCAATACCTGCCACGTTTTCCTTGGCGATGTTGTTGCGCACTACTATGTACTCGGATTGACCGACATAGATGCCCGCATCGGCGCTGCCTCGGACGTAGGTGTCTTCAATGAGGATGTTTTCACATTCCACCGGATACAGGCCGTAGGCGCCGTTGTCTTTGTCCAGTGCGCCTTCCCATACGGCGCCAAGACGGCGCAGTATGATGCCATTGGTGTTTTTCAGCTTGATGCCGTTGTTTTTGGCTTCGTATACCGACAGGTCCTGGATGGTAATGTTCATCGCGTTTTGCACGAAAATACCGTCGCCGGAGTTGGCGTTGGCAAAGTCCAGAATGGTGTCGTCTTTGCCGTAGCCCATCAGGGTCACGTTTTTGGCAAAAGCGCCATCGCCATCCACGTCGCCATCAAATAGCAGGGTCGACTGGATTTCGAAGCGGCCTTTGGGCAGCACAATCACATCGCCGCTTTGGGCGTTGATCAGCGCTTCCTGAATGCGGGTAGTGAGATTTTCGCCAGCCTCCACCATGATGGCACCTTCAGGGAAGGTTGGGCCGCCGGTGGCCGGTGGCGTTACCACTGGCGCCTCAGGTGTTGGGGCAGTATCGTCGCTATCTGAAAAACAGCCGCCCAGATTGAGGGCAACAGCCAAAGCTACTGTTGTTGGTAGCCAGTGCTTTCGAGTCTTGATGTGCATGAGTTCTCCTCATTATTGTTATAATGCTGTTAAGGAAACTTGCACGAACGTGCAGTTTAGGCAATGAGAAATCCGGCCAAACTGGAGCGGATGCTGGCAAGCCAATGTTGGCGGCTTAGTTTTTATCCGGACTTTTATAGTTGGTAATTCAAACGCTGAGCTGATTTGCTTATGTTTGGGCTGCTGATTAAGTCGTTATTTGGAGCAGTTGGCGGCATGGTTTTAATGTCACGCCTGAGTGAAATCAAACGCTGCTATTGACGTGGGGCGGTTTGTAAAGGGTAAAGCGGCGTTTTGTGCTGAAGATAAATCATTGCAATAAAAAAACGCGCCATAGGGCGCGTTTTTTTAGAAGTAACGAATATTTATTTCCAGCGGATCACTGTGGTGAGCTCATGTGTTTGGCCGGGCTCCAGCACCAGTTTGTCCTCCAGCACATTGGCTGCTTCAAGGCATACCATGGTGAGGTAGTCTTCATCGTTAAAGCGAGCGAGCCACTTGGACTTATCAATCCAGGGATTCCACAGCACAGCTGACTGGCTGTTTTCCCGCTTCACTTCAATTACGCCTTCCGGGGTATGCAGCGTCTGCACTGGCCCCAGGTCGGTGTAGACCCGATCGGTTTCCCTGTTAAAGGTCACCTCATCACCATCCTGAGCGTAAGGCCCTTCACCGAACTCTATGTATTTGGCACCACTGAAGCCCTTGGCCACCAGCGCATGGACGTCCTGGATAGGGAAGTAGGTATGCAGCGCCTGGGTGAGGGTAACGGTTTTTGTGCCCAGATTGCGATTCACCAGGGTGACTTTAAGGGTGTCGGTCAGATGAAAGTGTATTTGTACCTGGGTGTCATGTGGCCAGAAACATTTATCGTCTTCGCTCAACGCCAGGGAGAAGGTGAGTTCAACAGCCTCATCCACTATCCTGGTATCTGAAAGATGCCATAAACGGGTGCGGGCAAATCCATGCTGTGGGAAGTCAGGGTTACTGTGCGTACCAAACCAGGGCCAGCAAACGGGAATACCGCCACGAATACCACTGCCGGGTTTATAATCGTCTGCGTCTGACACCCATAACAGCGGCGCCTTGCCTGCGGGTTGGAAAAAGTCTATCTGAGCGCCCTGTAAAAAAATCCGCGCCTTACAAAAACGGGTATCGATTTCGACATAATCGAGACCATTGGGGTGTTTTTTGGTGGTCACCGACGTCATGGATGACTTCCTCCATCAAGGTGTTACGGGCCAGGCCCGCTGAATGCTCAGGCTACTTTACCCAAGAATTGCCGCCGAAATAAGCGGTAAAAAGTGCAATTCCGGATTTTGTCTGTTCGCTTGGTGAAACGCTTAGCCTAACCGCGAGACATTAAGACCGGGTTAACTGCTTCAGGCGTAAATTCCCCCGTGGCTGACGCTGTTGTGGGTGTTCAGGCTTGCTCGCTGGCGACAATTGCCTCAATGCCGTGGGGATGCACTTTCACCGTCAGTCCCTGATAACCAAAGGCGATAGTGGGGTTGGCAAGACGCTCGGCCTCGCCCCTGGGAGAACTCATTTTAACTTTTACTTCGGTATTGCCATTAATCACAGACGCAATAGAGGGCACTTTGGTGATCAGTTGGGTGGCGAGTTCCTCACAGGTTTGTGCAGGATGCTCGCCGGTCAGCACCAGCTCTATATGTTCCCAACCCTCCACCGGATAGTGTTTATCCGAGGGGAAGGGCAATTCGATGCAGGGCACCGACATGCTGCCAAGTGTAAGCGGCTGATGCAGACGAATAATCAGAATCGGCCTGCCATTAATGATGTTGTTGCTGATGATTTCCCCAAGTTGGCCGAAATCGGTTTGCAATTGCTCTGCGGCCGCCACACTGTTGACCCGAAGTGAGGCGTGGTCGCACTCAAGCTGCAAGTCTGCAAGGGCGAGTTTGTCGAGCAGAGACAGGATATGGGTTTCAAACTCGCCCCAGTTGGCGTAAAGCTCACTTGCGTGCACAGGCATTACCCCTTATGGCCAGATTTCGATCGGGGTGCCGGGGTCAATGAGTTGCCACAGCTCGTCCATTTCTCTGTTGGTTACGGCGATACAACCATTGGTCCAGTTATACTGCTGGGCTTCTTCGGCGCTGAGGGGCGATTTGGGATCCTGGCCGTGGATCATGATGGCACCACCGGGACTTATGCCCAATGCGCTTGCGCGCAGCAGATCTTCTTCGTTGGGGTAGGAGATATGAATGGAGCGATAATAGGCGCTATTGGCCTTTTTAAAGTCGAGGATATAACGACCCTGGGGTGTGCGCTGATCCCCTTCTTTAAGTTTGTGGCCTTTGGGATTGTCGCCCATGGCAATGCGGTAGCTTTTTATGAGCTCGCCGCGGTAATACACCTCCATTTGGGCATCGGACTTGTTGACTACCACCAAATCCACTTTTTGACCTGGCTTTATGGCCGCAGAGCTGGCACTGAAGGTGGCCAGCAAACACACAACACAAAACAAACGGAACATGATTTCCCCAAACAATATGATAAAGCGCCTCACGCATCCCGATTCTACCCAAGCAGGCTTGCGCTGAAAAGTCAGCAGAGTCCTGATTGAGAATTGTTTTTGAGCAAGACTCCAGTGCGTGGCAAACTGGTGGCATCTTTCTTGGTGTTTTGCCGCCATATCAGGAATTTCAGGGACAGGTAAAGATGACTCAAGCGCCTTCTGCGTCAGAGAGCGAGCTACAGAAAAAACTCAGGATCATTATTTTTGGCACAGATACTCCTGCCGGGCGCTGGTTCGATTTGGTCTTGATCCTGTGCATTATTACCAGTGTGACCCTGGTGCTACTGGATACAGTGTCAAGCATTAACGAGCGCTGGGGCGACCTTATCCACGTGCTCGAGTGGGTGTTCACTGTGATATTTACCCTCGAATATCTGCTGCGTATCTACTGCAGTGCCAATCGCTGGCAATATGCCCGCAGCTTTTACGGTATTGTGGATTTGTTGTCGGTGCTGCCAAGTTATCTGGCGCTGTTTTTCCCCGGTGCGAATTTTACCCTCATCATTCGGGTACTGCGGTTGTTTCGGATTTTTCGGGTGCTTAAGCTGCTGCGCTATTTGAGTGAAGGCAATTTGCTGCTCAAGGCCATGATGCAGTCCAGTCGTAAGGTATTTCTGTTTTTCTTCTCAGTGAGCCTTATCATCATGGTGCTCAGCGCCATTATGTACATGGTGGAAGGTCCGGAGAATGGCTTTTCCTCCATCCCCAAATCCATCTACTGGACCATAGTGACCATTACCACGGTAGGTTATGGTGACATAACTCCAAAAACTGTGTTGGGTCAGGCAATTGCGGCGCTGACTATGTTGATAGGTTACTCAATTATTGCCATCCCTACCGGGATACTTACCGCCGAGATTTCCCAGGAAATGGGCCGCAATCGCGACCTGCGCCGTTGCAGCAACTGCCTGAAAACCGGACACGATCAGGACGCCGAATACTGTAATCGCTGTGGCAGCGAACTGCAGCGGGAGGTTTAAGCCACTACCATGACCGATGCCAAATTTGTTGAAGGCTCCATTCTTCGTCACATTCTGGTGATGAGTTCCACCGCTGCTGTGGGCATTTCGGCCCTGTTTGTGGTGGATTTGATTGATATCTTCTTTCTGAGTCTGCTTGGGGAAGCAGAGCTTGCCGCCGCGGTTGGCTATGCGGGCACTATCTCATTTTTTACTACCTCGATAGGCATTGGACTCTCGATCGCGCTGGGGGCGCAGGTGTCCCGCGCCATTGGCGCCAGAGAGCCTGAAAATGCCAAGCGGCTGATGATGAGTTCGCTGCTGGTAACATTGGCTGTGTCGACTCTGGTGTCCATTATTGTCACCCTTAACATTCCGTCGCTGATAGCCTTGGTTGGTGCCAGTGGCCGCACAGCAGAGCTGGCGGCGAGTTATCTCTATATTCTGGTGCCTTCGCTGCCGCTGATTTGTCTTGCGATGGCGCTGGGCGCCGCACTCAGAGCCGTTGGCGATGCAAAGCTGTCCATGGTGTCGACCCTGGTGGGCGGCGGCGTGAATCTGGTACTGGACCCGATTTTTATCTTTCTGTTGGCCATGGGCATTGAAGGGGCGGCAGTGGCATCTGTGCTGGCAAGGTTATCGGTGCTGCTGGTGGCCGGGCGTGGCGTCTTTATCAAACATCAGTTGGGGACAAAGCCCACGGTAGCTGGGGTGATGGGAGACTTATCGCCCATTTTCGCCATCGCCGGACCGGCCATGCTGACCAATATTGCCACCCCCATAGGGAATGGCTTTATGACCCGTGCTATTGCGGGCTTTGGTGATGGTTATGTGGCCGGTTGGGCCGTGCTTGGCCGCTTAACGCCGGTGGCGTTCGGGATGATCTTTGCACTCTCGGGAGCCATAGGTCCCATTGTGGGGCAAAACTTCGGTGCCCGGCGTTTTGACAGGCTGCGGGAGTGCTTAACTCAGTCATTGCTGTTCTGTACTGCTTATGTACTGGGGATGTCGCTGCTGCTGTTTATTGTCCGGGACTATATTGTCCATATGTTTGATATGAAAGGGGATGCCGCTGAGTTTATCGGATTCTTCTTAACCTATATTGCGGTATTTTTTGTGTTCTCAGGTGCCCTGTTCGTTGCCAATGCTACGTTTAACAACCTCGGCAAAGCCAAATATTCTACCGTGTTTAACGTGGGCAAGGCCACGTTGGGCACCTTGCCCTTTATTTGGCTTGGCGCTGAATATGGTGGTGTTTACGGCGTCCTTATCGGCCAGGTGATTGGCTCGGTACTCTTTGGCGTGGCAGGGGTGTACACGGCCTATCGTTTGGTTGGGACGATAGAGGGTAATAACTCCCGAGTCAGAGCTGATGTGGATGATGAAGTGATGCCCGCCAGCAGCAGCCCGCTGTCATCCTCGTTTACCCAAATGGCAACCCACACAGAGGAGAAAGACTGCCTGGGCGCCCAGGAAGCAACCGAGTTTTTGGTCACTCCACAAGCTGATTCAGTGTCTGATAAAGGGCATTCATCCCGTTAATTCGGTGCGGCCAGCAGGGTTTTACCAATAAAAAAGGCTCCATGGGAGCCTTTTTTATGTGCCTGATGACGCTGCTTTGGGGGAGAACTTGCCTGAGCTTTGCTTATTGACGTGGCAGGCCATTTTGCTCGTCAGCCACGGCTGGCGGTGCATCTTCAGCTCCCTGAGTGTCAGCTTCGGCCTCTTCCACAGCATTCGCTTCGGCCTCCATCTTGGCACGCTCAGCCTTGGAGATGTATCTGTCTTTGGCGGCACCTGCATTGGGCTTTTCTTTTTTGTTTTCCCGGGCCTTGGTGCGCTTGGCCATTTTTTTGATGAGTGCCTGTCGTCTGTTCATAATGAGCTCCACAATCGAGCGGCGAATACTACCTAAATGGGGGCGACTTTACCACTTAAAAGGGCACTGATAAGACTCGAAACTGCTCGTTTTGGGCTTATCTAACCTTTGTTACCAAAACGCTGCCTGTCAGCGTCGGATGCACTTTCATTGCATTCTCCGCGAATTTCGGCGCGGTCAGCCTGAATGAGACGGCTGATTTCAGTGCTTCCCTCACGGCAGAAGCCTGACATGGCCAGTGTACGTGCAAGGCCTATTTCGATTTGTTCGGTCCAGTCAGTCAAATCTACCGAAGGGCGGCTGCGCAGGTTTGAAGACAGGTTTCTGCTTGGCAAAGGCGACAAGGTTTCGGGCAGTGCTGAAGCCGCTGTGTTGACGTTATAAGTGAAGAGTTTCAATCCATTGTCTTCGATGCTGGTCGTTAGGCGATCGCGGATTTTGCCGGCATAGCTGACATCGGGTTGTGTGGTTTCGGGGGCGTAGCTTGAACAGGCGCCAAGGCCGAAAACGGCGAGGGTAAGCAGGATATTTCTGATTAACACTGATCTCTTTCCACAAAAATCACTAATACTCACAGAGTACCCATATCCAATCGGGAATCAATTCATTTTCATGCTCGAGTTCTGGCACAACCAGGTGGCCAACATCCATTGGCAGTTAAGCGGCGCCGATGCGCTGGGGTTGGTGTTGCTCGCGTTTTGGCTCTGGCTGATTTATCCCGGACGAGAATTGACCGAGCTTACTGCTAACCGGCAACTTCAGGGCAGGATGCTGCTGGCGCTCAGTGTCATGATGGGTCTTTGGTTGTTTAATGCCAGTATCCACGGTTTGTTACAGCTGCATTTTCTTGGGCTGGTCACACTTATGCTGATGTTTTCCTGGCGATTGGCAACCGTACTGGCGATGCTGCCGAGTGCTTTTTACTGTGTGTTTGTACTCAAGGCACCCGGTTATTTTGGCGCTTATGCCCTGATGGGCGTGTGCCTGCCGATGTTTGTGGCGTTTGTCATTCATAACCGCAGTTTTTACCTGCTGCCGAAAAATCTGTTTGTGCTGATTTTTATCAGTGGTTTTGCCAACGCGGGTTTATCGCAACTGACTCATGAAGGCTTTTGGTCGTTGTGGTTAGGCTTATCGGGTCGTGTTGAGTGGTCTGTGCTGTGGCGGGACTATTTTTCGCTTTCGGTATTAATGATGTTTCCGGAGGCACTATTAAACGGTATGGCCATTTCAATGCTGGTTGTGTATCGACCGCAATGGCTGACGGATTACTCCGATTGGCATTATCTCTGGCCTCGCTGAACCGCAGGTAAATGACATTTTTCTGGGCTGTCCTACACCATTAGTGTGCATTTGTTGGCAAGGCAATAACTTGACTTTACCTTTGATTGTCAGCACCTTAAGCTGTTCTTGTAGATTTCCGACCTGGAGCGACTGATACGTCATGACGCTGTTTTTTTTGGATAACCAGCGCTTTCATGCCGAGTCCGGCGAAACCGTTTTATCCAGCCTTAAACGGGCTGGATATTCTCATAATTACTCTTGTACCAAAGGGGTGTGTCGCTCCTGTTTACTGAAACTTGTTAAAGGTGATGCACCAGCCAGGGCGCAAAAAGGGCTTGAGCCGGAACTTAAGGCGCAGGGATTGTTGTTTGCCTGTCAGTGTGTGCCAAATGAGGGTATGCAGCTGTCGATGCCTGCCGAAGCGCTGAATATACCGGCCCGCTTGCTTGATAAGCAATTTATCGGTGACCATGTACTCAGATTGGTGCTCAAACCCGAAAGCAGTGAGGGCTTTCACTGTGGCCTTTGCGTGGGGCTGCGTGTGCTCAATGGGGATGGCGAGGGGCATGAAATGGGCCGAACTTATGGCATTGCACCCGGGCTTGGAGAGGGCACTATCGCGTTTCATGTGCGGCGAAAACGTAATGGCAAATTCAGTCAGTGGCTTTGTGATGAGACTAAGGTGGGCGATACACTGATGCTTACCCGTCCCTGGGGGCGCTGCGATTATCGTCATGAATATCTGAATGATGAGCTTATTGTCGTGGCGTTTGGTACCGGCATTGGTCCCGCACTTGGTGTGGTGCACACGGCACTGCAGGCAGGACATAACAAATCTGTCCATCTGTACCATTGGGGCAGAACTCTTGATGATCTTTACCTTCATCGGCCGCTGCTGAAGCTGATGTTGGAGCATCGCAATTTCTTTTATCAGGGACTGATTGGTTCCCGCAATGATAAAGAGCGAATCGACAATAACCGTGTCCGACTCACCGCTGTCCCGGAGATCCTCAAGGAGCGTCACGTGCTTACCCGTGACAAGCGCCTGTTTATATTTGGTGAGCCTGAGATGGTGGCTCAAGTTACCGAATATGCTTTTTTGAATGCCCTGGATATTGAGCGTCTTCACAGCCAGTCATTTGAGTATCGGGATTTACGCAAACACCCCAGAATCTAGTGGGGCATTCTTTGTTAATCAGCGGTCGAGTCTCACAGTGTCTTTTTTAATTTCATTATGTTAAGTTCTGTCGGGTCGTTCCGCTTGCCTGGAGCGTCGGTAAATTCAAGGAAGAAGCATGCACATACGTTTAGCCTCCGAATACGATCTCGATACATTACTCCCCCTGTTTAACGCTTACAGACAAAATCTTGGTAAAGAGACGGATGCCATCGGGGCAAGAGAGTTTCTTGCTGCTCGTTTAAGTGAGAATGACTCAGTCATTTTTGTGGCCATGGATGAGCACAACGCCATTGGTTTTATTCAACTGTATCCTTCTTTTTCTTCGCTGCACTTAAAACCGGTTTGGTACTTTGACGACAGCTATGTCATCCCGGCGTATCGGGAGCATGGCGTCGCCCAACGTCTTGCCGATAAAGCATTGGAGCTTACCAAAGATACGGACGTTCTCTGTGTCCGTCGGACGTTAGTCGACGATAACACCTCGGTGATGCTCGACCCTGATACAGGTCAGCAGAATATTTATCAGCTAATCGCGTCTCGGTAAGCGCATTGGCCTCGGTTGGAGTACTTGTTAGAATGCGCTGTTTTTTGCATTGGACAATCGAGGAATTAGATGAATAAGGGTCTGATAACCAATGGGGTGGCTGCTGCAGTGACGGCGGTTGGTGTTGCCAGCAGTCAGCCGCTGGTTACATCAGTTGGTCTTTTTTCATTATCGGGTGCGGTAACAAACGAGCTGGCTATTCATATGCTGTTCGAAAAGGTGCCGGGACTTTATGGATCAGGGGTTATTCCAGCCAAGTTCGAATCCTTTAAGGCGGCTATTCATAACCTGATGATGAGTCAGTTTTTTACCGATGAAAACATCGACCGTTTTCTGAGCGGTCAGACCGGCAGCAAGATACTGGATCTGACGCCTGTTATCGATAAACTGGATTTAAGTCCTGCGTTTGATGCCCTGGTGGCCACAGTGGCACAGTCTTCCTTTGGTGGTATGTTGTCGATGTTTGGCGGGGTGGATGCCCTTGAGCCGATGAAGGCCCCCTTTGAAGAAAAGATGAAAGCCTCACTGGCTGACATTGCCAGCTCTGATGGATTCCACGAAAACCTGCTACAAGCGTTGGAAAGTCCACAGATCCTAAGTGATTTCAAAAGCCAGATTGCGCAAATTGTGCAAAGTCGTCTCGATGAGTTGACGCCGGAGCTGGTCAAGAGCCTGGTGCAGGAAATGATCTGTGAACACCTGGGCTGGTTGGTTGTTTGGGGGGGGGTATTTGGCGGGCTTATTGGTCTTGTGGCTGGGGTGTTGCAGGGCTAAACTGGTTACTGATATGTTTAAAATGTCCACTATTGATGGGAATAAGCTACTGTGTTTAGACCATGCAGGATGCGATGGTGAATAAATGAACCGAATTGATACCATTAATTATCTGGAGATCCCCTGTCGAAACCTAAATGCAACCAAGGCATTTTTTGCCACTGCGTTTGGTTGGTCGTTTATGGATTACGGTCCACAGTACAGTTGTTTTATTGATGTGGGCATTGACGGGGGTTTTTATCAGGCTAATGCCGGTTTTGTGGCAATCTGCTCCACTGATAGTGCTGTACAGCGATAATTTGGCGCTAAAACAGGAACAGATTATCCATCACGGAGGGCAGATAGTCCGTTCGGTGTTCAGTTTTCCCGGTGGACGTCGTTTCCACTTTACCTGTCCAAGCGGCAATGAGTTTGCTGTTTGGTCAGAGCAGGAGTGAATGTGCCTCATTGCGTTATTGATTTTTCCGCCAATGTTGTGGGCGCGGATATTGCAAGCCGCTTAACTCAGGCCTGTCATGGTGCCATGTTGAGCAGCGGATTGTTTGAACCAGCCTCAGTGAAGACCAGAGCCCATCTGGCACAATCGGCGTTAACAGGTGAGGGGAACGACAGTTTTATTCATGTCACCATCGCGATAATGCCCGGGCGCAGCAGTGAGAAGAAACACGCTTTGATGGAGGCTATGGTGTACGCAATAGCAAAGGCGGGCATTTCAGCTTCCAGTCTGACACTCGAAGTCAGAGAATTGGATAAAGCAAATTACGTTAAAAAATTAGCCTGAGGGACACAAAATGGACACACCATGTGTCAGAAATTGTTGCCTGAACGATGAAGACATATGTTTGGGCTGCGGCAGAAGTTATCAGGAAATTCTCGATTGGCATCAGGCGAGCGAGGCACAAAAGCATATGATTCTTGATAACGCCAAAGGCCGGTTGTTGTCCATTAATAGTTGGCGCAGATACAGCAGGCATGAACCCTTGAAATAATATGCCAAAGCCCCGCATTGAACGGGGCTTTGGTGTTTTTAGGTTCAGTAACTTTGTACGTGTACTTCCCTTACCGCACGGCCTGAAGGGTCGATAACGCCCTGCAGGCTTGCATCCCAGGCCAGCGCCTCCGGAGTAGAGCAGGCGACACTCTTGCCACCGGGTACTGTGAGCGCGGCAGATTCGAGCGGGAACAATTCTTCAAAAAAACAGCGGTAGAAATAAGCTTCCTTGGTTTCCGGCGTGTTGTGCGGGAAGCGGAAGCGGGCATTGGCAAGCTGCAAATCATCCACCTGGGCAGCCGCCACCTCCTTGAGGCCATCAATCCAGCTGTAGCCTACGCCATCACTGAACTGCTCCTTCTGGCGCCAGGCAATTTCGGCGGGCAGCTTATGCTCAAAGGCTTCACGCAGAATGTGCTTCTCGATTTTGCCCTTACCGGACATCTTGGCGGCGGGGTTTAAGCGCATGGCCACGTCCATAAATTCTTTGTCGAGGAAAGGCACCCGCGCTTCCAGTCCCCAGGCTGCCATGGCCTTGTTGGCGCGCAGGCAGTCGAACAGATGCAACTTGTCGAGTTTACGTACCAGCTCCTCGTGGAATGCCTGCGGGTTTGGTGCCTTGTGGAAATACAGGTAGCCACCAAACAATTCATCCGCACCTTCACCTGATAGCACCATCTTAATGCCCATCGCCTTGATTTTACGTGCCATCAGATACATAGGGGTGGCTGCGCGAATGGTGGTGACATCGTAGGTTTCCAGGTGATAAATCACATCCTTGATGGCATCGAGCCCTTCCTGGAAGGTGAAATGGATTTCATGATGAATGGTGCCAATGGCGTCCGCCACTTTGCGGGATGCGGCCAGATCCGGCGATCCTTTAAGACCCACCGCAAAAGAGTGCAGCTGTGGCCACCAGGCTTCGCTTTCATCGTCATCTTCGATGCGGCGCTTGGCAAAGGTTTGGGTGATGGCCGACACGATGGACGAGTCCAGACCGCCTGAGAGCAGTACGCCATAGGGTACGTCGGACATCAGCTGACGCTTGACCGCGGCTTCCAGCGCAGCGCGCAGATCATCTACGCTGGCCTCGTTCTGGGCCACGGCTTCATAGGATTTCCAGTCGCGCTGATAGTAGTGCACGGCTTCAGCGTCAGTGCTCGACTGGTAGTGACCGGGGGCGAATGTCTCCACGGTTTTACACACGGGCACTAGCGCCTTCATTTCAGAGGCCACGTAGAAGTTGCCCTGGGCGTCGTGGCCAGTGTAAAGCGGAATGATGCCTATATGGTCGCGACCAATCAGGTAGGTACCCTTGGCCTTGTCATAGAGCACAAAGGCGAAGATGCCGTTGAGTTTGTCGAGGAAATCACAGCCGTACTCCTGATACAGCGACAGAATGACTTCACAGTCACTGTTGGTCTGGTAGCTGTACTTGTCGCCAAGCTCGGCCTTGAGTTCTTTGTGGTTGTAGATTTCACCGTTCACCGCCAGCACCAGGCTGCCGTCTTCGCTCAGCAGTGGTTGGGCGCCGTGTTCAATGTCGACAATGGCAAGGCGTTCGTGGGCCAGTACGGCGTGGTCATCGGCATAGATGCCTGACCAGTCGGGACCCCGGTGACGCAGCAATTTGGACATTTCCAATGCTACCTGACGCATGGCTTTGGCATCGGACTGGATATCGAGAATGGCAAAAATTGAACACATAACAAACTCCGCGCTGTACTTCTAAGGCATCAATGTTTTGACACTTTGCCAGTGAATTTCTCAACAAGCAAATATAAATATTGAATAATCATTATTGAAAGTGGGTTTTGCGTGATTGAAATGAATGTCTATTGGCTGTTGAATTGAGAAAACGTCAATATACGGCGTGGTATTTTGGCGAAACTGGATTATTACTCCGGTGATGCCGCCAGGGATTGGCAGATCGGCAACCGCTTGGCTGTACTGTAACTTTTTGCGGCTTTAAGTTGTTTGCGCACAAAATAAACAGGGCATCCGAAGATGCCCTGGGTGCCACGAGTTTATTCTGGCAAAAGTGTTGGGTCAGTTTGCCGGACGCAGCGAATGGAACTCGCTGAGCGGGTAATAACCGGGCCTGTGATCATTGTTGGCAAGCTCGCGAGCCACTTCATAAAATACCGCCATATCCTCCAGCGCACCGGATAAATCCCACTCGGCACGGTATTCATCACAGACATTGTGATAGCAGCCTTTCATCTTGGCCTGCATCTCCAGCTTGTAGGCGGCGGTGGGCTCATCAGCAGGGATGCTGCCGCCACCGGCAAATACCGCTGGCACGCCAAGCTTGGCAAAACTGAAGTGGTCAGAGCGGAAAAAGCCGCCAGAGGCCGGGTTCTTTTCCGGCACGGCTTCTCGGCCCTGACGCTTGGCGGCGGCGCTGAGGTAGTCTTCAAGTTGAGACTGGCCTTTACCGACTATGGTGAAGTCTTTGGTGCGGCCATACACATTGGTGGAGTCGAGGTTCAGCACGGCAATGCTGTTGTCGATGGGGAACAGCGGGTGTGCGGCGTAATAGCGTGAGCCAAGCAGCCCCTGCTCTTCGCCTGTGGTGGCGATAAAGGTCAGGGAGCGACGGTTTTTAAAGCCCATAGCATCAAGCGCCGCGAACTGGCGGGCTATTTCAGTTATGCCTGCCACGCCGGAGGCATTGTCCAGGGCGCCGTTATAGATTTTGTCGCCTTCTCGGCTGTCATTCTTACCGATATGGTCCCAATGGGCGGTGAAGAGGATATGCTCGTTGGCCTTGTCGGTGCCGGGCAGGGTAGCCACCAGATTGTGGCTGTCGGAGAAACTGGCACTGTTGGCAAAGGCGATGTCAGCGCTTTTGCCTAAGGGTTGATTAAGTGAGTGCTCGGCGGCTTTTTGGCTGAGCGCTTCAAAGGACAGATTGGCATCGGCGAACAGTGCCTTGGCAGTCTCAAGCTGCATCCAACCTTCTACCTTAACCCGGGGTGAGGCGTCTGGACTTGCAACCAGATCCTGCTGCGGTCCGGTCCAGCTGTTTTCCACCACAGACCAGGGATAAGACGCCGGCGCCGTGTCGTGGATGATAATAGCGCCCAGTGCCCCCTGGCGGCCCGCTTCGGCAAATTTGTAATCCCAGCGGCCGTAATAAGTCATGGCCTTACCTTTAAATTTACCACCTTCAGGCAGCACAAACCCCGGATCGTTCACCAGAATAACGGCAATCTTGCCATTCATATCCAGCCCGGCGTAGTCGTCCCAGTCATATTCGGGAGCCTTGATGCCGTAGCCGACAAACACCAAAGGTGCGTCCTTGATCTCAACACTGCTGTCGTGGCGGCTGCCAAGCACTATGTCTTTGCGATAGGCTGGATGCAGGTTGCCGAGGCGAATGCTCTGCTGCTCTGATGCGGTATAGGTCACCATGGGCACACTTTGCAGGAAGCTGCCATTGTTGGCACCCTTGAGTCCGGCGGCTTTGAAAGCCGTAGTCAGGTATTCGAGAGTGAGGGTTTCGCCCTTTGTAGTGGGGGCCCTGCCTTCAAAGGCGTCGGATGACAGAACTTTGATATCATTACGAAAACGGGCTTCATTGAAGTCCGGCTCTGGCACTTTCTGGCTGACCGTGCCGCCCTGAGAGCAGGACGCAAGCAGCAAAAGCCCCAGCGGGAGCAAAGGTTTCATAGGGTACCTTGTTATTTTTGTGTTGTTTTTGTTTGAATTTGATTGCGGCGCCCATAATGACAAAGGCCGCTTACCTGTGACAAGGCAAACGGCCAAATTTTAGTGTCAATTTGTGACTGTGGCAGTGCTGCTGCCAGCGTTAAACCTTTACACCACGTCAATATCGCCGGCACAGTTGAACACATGGTTGGGACGAAATGGCTCTTTTTCGATGTCTTCAAGGCGGCTGACGCCCGAAAGCACCAGAATGGTCTCAAGCCCAGCCTGGAAGCCCGCCAGAATGTCGGTGCGCATATTGTCGCCGATGATCACCGTATTGTCTGAGTGGCCGTTAATATGGTTGAGTGCCGAGCGCACTATCCAGCTGCTGGGTTTGCCCACATAGAAGGGTTTACGGCCGGTAATACGTTCAATAGGGGCACACAGGGCACCGCAGGCCGGTGAATAGGCCGGGCCATGGGTATCGGGATTGGTGGCAATAAAGCGGGCGCCGGCTGCGACGAAGCGGGCAGCTTTATGGATCATGTCCCAGTTGTAGGAGCGGGTTTCGCCCACAATTACAAAGTCGGGGTTGATGTCGGTGATGGTAAAACCGGCTTTATAAAGTTCGTGGGTGAGGGCGCCTTCGCCAATTACAAACGCCTTGCTGCCTTGCTGATGTTTTAAAAAGTCTGCAGTGGCCATGGCGGCGGTGTAAAAACATTCTTCGGGCACATTAATGCCTGCCGCTTCGAGGCGATTTTGCAGGTCTTTACCGGTTTGCACCGGATAGTTGGTGAGGATCACCAGCGGATTGCCTTGCTCCAATACCCGGTGAATAAACTTGTCGCTGCCCGGTACCAGCTTGTTGTCGTGAAGCAAAACTCCGTCGATATCACAGATGATGTTTTTCATTGAAAAATCCTTAATCCCCCGTCCCAGGAGAGAATAATGGACGGCTTGCCTATCTAATGCCAATTAGTGCACATTTTCAATGGCGGATTGAAAATCAGCCGGATACTTTCGCTGTTTTGTTCATCGGGCTGAGTTTCTTCATAAATTGAAGCCTGCAGCTATGTGGGCAAGGGGCGGGATGGAATGGTGATGGAAGTGTAAAAAAACAAAAGAGGCCGCTGGCCTCTTTTGTGGATGAAAATCAGTGAAAGCGGATGTCAATCCGGCGCATAACCGCCCGGGCCGATGGCATCATTATCGAGGAAGGCGGTGTCGTCTTCCATGGACAAACGACCCTGGGCAAACCATTTCACTACCAGAGGGTAAATGGCATGCTCCTGCTCATGAACCCGCTCGGCCAGCAGGGCAGCGTCATCACCCTCATAAATGGGCACCTTGGCCTGCAACACCACAGGGCCGGCATCCAGCTCGGGGGTAACGAAGTGTACGCTGGCACCGTGCTCGCTGTCACCGGCATCAATGGCGCGCTGATGAGTGTCGAGGCCGGTGTACTTGGGCAGCAGGGACGGATGAATATTGAGCATACGACCCAGGTAGCGGGTAACGAATCCATCGGAAAGGATGCGCATGAAGCCGGCCAGCACAATTAAATCGGGCTGGTAGGCTTCAATTACCTCGGTCAGACGCGCGTCATAGTCCGCACGCTTCTCACCCTTGCGGGCGATCACGCAACTGGTGTCTATCTCGGCGTGATGGGCACGTACCAGGCCATAGGCATCGGGTTTGTTGCTGATAACGCCAACCAGCTCCACACCATGTTGGCCATGGCACTGGTCGATAATGGCTTGCAGGTTACTGCCACTGCCAGAGATAAGGACGACGACGCGACAACTCATTACAGGATCTCCACCTGCTCTTCATCGCCGTTACGCTCGGCGATATGACCAATGTGCCAGGCGTTCTCGCCTTCGGCCTTGAGCAGTTCAAGTGCGGCATCCACCTTGTCTGCCGGCAGGGCAACAATCATGCCCACGCCGCAGTTGAAGGTGCGATACATTTCATAGGTTTCGATGTTGCCGGCGCTTTGCAGCCAGTTAAACACCACGGGCCACTGCCAGGAGTCACCTTTTACCACGGCCTTGCAGTTTTCAGGCAGAACGCGGGGGATGTTTTCCCAGAAACCGCCGCCAGTGATGTGCGCCATGGCGTGAACATCGTTTTCGGCAATCAGTTTCAGCAGTGATTTCACATAAATCTTGGTCGGCTCCAGCAGGTGCTTGATAAGCGGCTTGCCGTTCAGATCCATCTGGGGATCGGCCTGGCTCACTTCCAGTACCTTACGGATCAGCGAGTAACCGTTTGAGTGAGGACCGCTTGAGGCCAGGGCAATCAGGGCATCACCGGCTTTCACCTTGGTACCGTCGATGATGTCGGCTTTCTCAACCACGCCAACGCAGAAACCGGCCAGATCGTAGTCTTCGCCTTCGTACATGCCGGGCATCTCGGCGGTTTCACCACCGATAAGGGCACAACCAGACTGGAAGCAACCTTCACCGATACCGTTTACCACGGAGGTGGCAGTTTCCACGTCCAGCTTGCCGGTGGCGTAGTAGTCGAGGAAGAACAGCGGCTCTGCGCCCTGAACTATCAGGTCGTTCACACACATGGCAACCAGATCCACGCCAACAGTGTCGTGGCTCTTGAAGTCGATAGCCAGACGCAGTTTGGTTCCCACACCGTCAGTACCTGACACCAGAACAGGATGCTTGTATTTGGAAGGCAGTTCACACAGGGCACCAAAACCACCCAGGTTACCCATCACCTCAGGGCGGCGGGTACGCTTAACGGCAGACTTGATGTTTTGAACCAGTGCATTGCCTGCGTCGATATCGACACCGGCGTCTTTGTAGCTCAGTGGAGTAGGAGTGCTCACAGAGGGTCCTCTAGATAGGGTACATCGAGTGGTTTTTATTGGGGGCGTATTCTACCAGTTTGTGTGGGGTGTCGAAAGGGCAGTTTTGGTTTTAAGCGGCGGTTTTCGCCAGCAGGGAAGCGACTTAGTTCACGATTCAACGCTTTCGTAAAACTTTCTGTTTTATCTAAAGAACAAATGCACTAAAATCGAAAAAATTTGCCCAAAAAATGCCAAATGCACAGGAGTGAGACATGAAAGTTGTCGAAGTTAAGCATCCTCTGGTTCGCCACAAAATTGGTCTGATGAGAGAAGGTGATATCAGCACCAAACGTTTCCGTGAACTCGCCGCCGAAGTGGGCAGTCTGCTCACCTACGAAGCCACCGCTGACTTTGAAACCGAAACCGTCACCATCGAAGGCTGGAATGGCCCGGTGGAAGTGGATCAGATTAAAGGCAAAAAAGTCACTGTGGTACCTATTTTGCGCGCAGGGCTCGGCATGATGGATGGTGTGCTTGAACACATCCCCAGCGCCCGTATCTCTGTGGTGGGTATTTACCGTGACGAAGAAACCCTCGAGCCTGTGCCATATTTTGAAAAGCTGTGCAGCAATGTAGATGAGCGTATCGCCCTGGTGGTTGACCCCATGCTGGCAACCGGCGGCTCTATGATTGCCACCATCGATTTGCTGAAAAGCCGTGGTTGCAAGCAGATAAAAGCCCTGGTGTTGGTGGCGGCTCCGGAAGGTATTGCCGCACTTGAAAAGGCGCACCCTGATGTGGAATTGTACACTGCTGCCGTTGATAAGTGCCTGAATGAAAAAGGCTATATCCTGCCTGGTCTTGGTGATGCCGGTGACAAGATTTTCGGCACCAAGTAATACATAGCAGTAACAAAAAAAGCGCCCAAGGGCGCTTTATTTGTTACCTGAATAAGCGTTACAGCACCATGGCCGCTATCCAGCCAAACACCAGCAGTGGGATGTTGTAGTGGATAAAGGTTGGGATCACGCTGTCGCGCATATGATCGTGCTGACCATCGGCATTGAGTCCCGCAGTAGGGCCGAGCGTAGAGTCGGACGCCGGTGAGCCAGCATCTCCCAGCGCTGCTGCGGTGCCCACCAAAGCAATGGTGGCGGGCACGGAGAAGCCAAACGACAGCGCCAGCGGCACATAGATGGTAGCAATAATGGGAATAGTGGAGAAAGATGAGCCTATGCCCATGGTGATAAGCAGACCAACCAACAGCATCAAAAAAGCCGCCAGCGCCTTGTTATTGCCAATCAGGTCACTCAATGACGACACCAGAGTAGCCACATCACCGGTGGCTTTCACCACAGCGGCAAAGCCAGCCGCGGCAATCATGATAAAGCCAATATTGGCCATCATGCGCACGCCTTGGGTGAATATATCCTGATCCGCCACATGCTTGAGGGCGCCGGAGAGGCTGAACACCATAAAGCCAATCAGGGCACCGAAAATCATCGAATCCGTGTACAGCTGTACCGCCAGGGTCGCAATCACAGCGATAACAGCCACTATCAGGCTTCGAGCATTGATTTTGCTTTCGGGCTCGGCGGTAAGAATGGTTTCTTCCACATAGTCTCTGGGTTTGCGGTAGCTGATGAATACCGCCACCAAAAGTCCCAAAATCATGCCAATAGCGGGAATGAGCATGGCACCGGGAATCTGCTCGCGGCTGGCTTCAAGTCCATTGCCAGTCAAATTGGCGAGCAGAATATCGTTAAGGAAAATGCCACCAAAACCCACAGGCAGCACCATATAAGTGGTCACAAGACCAAAGGTCAGCACACAGGCCACCAGGCGGCGGTCGAGCTTAAGCTTTGACATCAGGTGCAGCAGCGGCGGCACCAGAATGGGAATAAAGGCAATGTGGATTGGCAATATGTTCTGGGAGGCCATGGCCATGGCCAGCAGAGCCAGCAACAATAACATGCGCACAGTGCTCAGGGCTTTGGCATCATCTTCGCGCCCCAGTTTTTTGATTACCGACTGTGAAATTACAGTGGTGAGCCCGGAATGGGACAGGGCAACCGCAAAGGCGCCAAGCAGCGCATAACTCAGGGCGATTTGAGCGCCTCCCCCAAGGCCTGTATTAAAGGCATCTATGGTGGCCGATAATTCCATCCCGCCCCACAGCCCAGCAGCCAGGGCGCTGATCGTCAGCGCAATAACCACGTTTACCCGAGCAAGGCTCAGGCCCAGCATCAGGCAAACCGCAATAACCACGGAGTTCATCATGAAAAAGTCTTCATTTAGTCAAAAGGGTTATTTTTGACAGTCTTTTCCACGCTTGTCCAGCAGCGTGCCTGAAATGACGCTGAAATTTGGCAATTGTGATCCCGAGGCGTTCCAAAGATGCAAAGACCGTGATCTGTATAAGGGCATTGCGGCGATAAAATACGCTTCCGGCTCCTTCTGTATGGCAATTGTGTGATATTACGCCGATTTGGGTTGTAAGCGTACGGGCACCTCTTATAATGCTGAATATCAAACAGGAAAGTTCGTATTATCCATAGCTCAATCCATAGATGGAGGTTACCAATGAGCGTATTAGTAGGTCGCAAGGCCCCCGATTTTACTGCTGCTGCCGTTCTGGGTTCAGGCGAAATCGTTGACAACTTCAACCTGACTGCTGCCATCAAGGGCAAGCCAGCCGTGGTTTTCTTCTACCCACTCGACTTTACCTTCGTTTGCCCTTCTGAGCTGATCGCTTTTGATCACCGCATGGAAGAGTTCACCAAGCGTGGCGTTGAAGTGATTGGTGTGTCTATCGACTCTCAGTTCAGCCACAACGCATGGCGTAACACCCCGGTGGAAAAGGGTGGTATCGGCCCTGTTAAGTACACTCTGGTTGCTGACGTTAAGCACGAAATCTGCCAAGCGTATGACGTTGAGCATCCAGAAGCCGGTGTGGCTTTCCGTGGTTCTTTCCTGATCGATAAAGAAGGCATGGTTCGTCACCAGGTTGTGAACGATCTGCCACTGGGCCGTAACGTTGACGAAATGCTGCGTATGATTGATGCGCTGCAATTCCACGAAGAACACGGTGAAGTGTGCCCAGCCGGTTGGGTAAAAGGTAAGAAAGGTATGAACGCCAACCCTGACGGCGTTGCTGCTTACCTGAGCGAAAACGCTGACGACCTGTAATGCTTGTGGCGTAAATGCCTGAATTTAAAAAGCCGCCCAAGGGCGGCTTTTTTGCATCTTGCTGGTGGCAATTGATGTACTAACTCCGGGAACTGTGACGGTTATTCATCTGTCCCAGCTTCTCCATCAGCCTCTGCTACTGCACTTTCGTCTTCGTCCAGGCTTGCAGCCAGAGGCCAGCCACCAAGGGCTTTCCAGCGGTTAACTATATGACAAAACAGCTCGGCAGTGCGCTCGGTATCATAAAGGGCGCTGTGGGCTTCTTTATTGTCAAAAGGAATGCCGGCGATTTTACAGGCCTGGGCGAGTACAGTGTGGCCAAGGGCTAAGCCAGACAGACAGGCGGTATCGAAGGTGGCAAAGGGGTGGAACGGAGTGCGCTTCACGCCGCTGCGATCTATGGCTTTGGTGACAAATCCATGGTCAAAGGCGGCGTTGTGGGCGACCACCACGGCGCGGTGGCAATCGCTGGCCTTCATGCCTTTACGCACTGCTTTGAATATTTCCAAAAAGGCTTCTTTTTCGCTGACAGCGCCGCGCAGCGGATTATTGGGATCAATGCCATTAAAAGCCAGCGCGGCCGGTTCCAGATTGGCTCCCTCGAAGGGTTCGATATGGAAATGCAGTGTCTTGTCCAGACCCAGTACACCCTCATCATCCATTTTCAGCAAGGTGACGGCAATTTCCAGCAAGGCATCGGTCTGGGCATTGAAACCGGCGGTCTCCACATCGATAACCACGGGATAATAGCCACGGAACCTGTATTTGAGCTTGTTGGGGTTGAAGGCGTCGGACATCAGAACTCTCTGGCAATTTCAAAGGGCGCTATTATGCTAAAAGCAAAACGGGCTGTCATGTTTGATTGTACAAAATCCAGGCTAAAGAAACCCTTGTTTTGGTCGATACCCTCAAGGTAGGCACACTCAGGTGAGATTTCTTATGTGGTGTAATTGGTGGCGTAAATGCCTTGTGGTTCCCGTGTTACTGTTGCCTTTAGGGGCGGCGGCGGACATGCGTCATTATGTGGCATCCATAGACGACTCGCATTGGCGACTGTCGGAGAATTCCCGCATTCGCTGCTCCCTTGAGCATGATATTCCTGCATACGGCAAGGCGGTGTTTTCCAGTGCCGCGGGTAAAGAGCAAAACCTGTTGTTTACCCTGGATATGTGGACCAAGCCGGATGCGGCGACTCAGGCAACCTTGGTCAGTAAGGCGCCTGCCTGGCGCCCCGGTGAGCAGCAAAAAAACATCACCCGCCTTAGTTACATGAAAGACTTCAACGGAGAAGTGCCTAAAAAGGCAGCCTGGTCGATGCTCACCGAGCTTGAGCGTGGCCGAGAGCCCACCTTTTACTACGCCGATTGGTATAACAGCGACAACAAGGTTGCCGTGGGTTTATCCGCCGCCAATTTTCGCCGTCAATACAGTGAATTTCGTCAGTGTTTGTCAGCGCTGTTGCCTTACAGCTTCGATGACATTGCCTTTACTGTGCTTAATTATGAGGCCGGTGGCACTGAGCTGACCCGCTTTTCCAAGGCCCAGCTTGCCCGGGTGCAGGAGTATTTAAGTCAGGATCCAGAGGTGGAGCTGATCGTTATCAATGCTTACACCGACAGCTACGGTGGACGCAGCATTAACCAAAAGGTGTCGGATAAGCGCGCCGCCTCGGTGAAAGACTTTTTCGTCAGCAAAGGCATTCCCGCCAACCGCATTCAAACCGAAGGCCATGGTGAGACCCGCCATGTTGCGTCCAATCTCGGTGCTGATGAACGAGCACGTAACCGTCGGGTGGTAGTGCAAATCACTAAATCGATTTAATTGCCTGTCGGCTGTTGATGCCCCAAGGCCGCTGCAAGCGGCCTTTTTGTTACCGAACTGATAAAAATGACGGATAAAAAAAGCCCGCTTGAAACCAAGCGGGCCGCAAAAGAATAAGCATTGCAATCAACAAATTGAAGGAAGGAAGGAAGTCAAGCATAAGAACCAGGGATGATATCGATGTGTCGGACACAGCGATAAAATGTTCTTTGTTTTCACAATCTGACGCAGCAGACACTTCCGGAAAACGTGGCCATTTTAGTCAGGTCGGATGAGAACAACAAACGAGAAAAATTGGAATTTGAGATTAGAAAAACTAATTCATAATTTAGTGATCTCCGTCAATAAATTGCCGTAAACCCCCTTAAAATGGTTATTTAAGCAGGTGCTGAGCATAAAAAAGCGTATTGCTTCGATTCAATATGTTACGAGAGCATTAACAAGTGCCTTTGTACAAAGTTTCACCCGACCAACCGTTTGCCGTTGTCAGCGCTTTATTTGGGGGTATAGTTGGCAGCGGCAATGCAACGCAATCCAAAGGATTTATAAAAATGACAAGCAGAATCAGCACTCTCAGCCTGCTGACCCTGGGCCTTGCCCTGGGACTCGGCGGCTGCCATTCAAAAGACACGGCCGTCGCGTCCGATAGCCGCGCCATGGCCTATCCTGCATCACAAGCCAGTGCCGTGGTTGAAGAAATCCACGGTGTCAATGTGGCTGACCCTTATCGCTGGCTTGAAGAAAACAGCCCAGCCACCGAAGACTGGGTAAAACGCCAGCAGGCGTTCGGCGATGACTATTTGGCACAGATCCCCAACAAGCAGGTGGTGGTTGACCGCATTACCGAACTGTGGAACTTCGAAAAAGTCGGCGCGCCGTTCGAACATGGTGAAAATCGCTTCATTTTTCGTAACGACGGACTGCAATCGCAAAACGTACTTTATGTGAGTGAAAAGGGCACCGCCGAGCGTGTGCTGCTGGACCCCAATAAACTGTCTGCCGATGGCACAGTGGCCTTGTCCGGCGTGTCAGTGAGCGGCGATGGCAAAACACTTGCCTACGGTGTATCCAAGTCCGGTTCTGACTGGCAGGAGTGGGCCTTTATCGATGTGGCCAGCGGCCGCAAACTCGGCGATAGCTTGAAGTGGATTAAATTTTCAAGTGCCGAGTGGAACCATGACAATACCGGCGTGTACTACTCCCGTTATGACGCGCCCGCTGGTGGCGATATCCTCTCGGATGTGAACTACAACCAGAAAGTGTATTTCCACCGCCTCGGTGACGACCAGGCCAAGGATACCCTGGTTTATGAGCGCCCGGATAACCCGGATTGGGGCTTCTCCGCATCCGAGTCTGACGATGGCAACTTTTTGCTCATCAGCATTTCTGTGGGCACCGACAGCCGCAACCGCTTCTTTTACAAGCCGCTCAAAGATCGCAGCCTGAAAGTGGTTGAACTGATGAGTGAGCTTGAAGCCGAGTATCAGTTCCTTGGCAACGAAGGCCCTGTGTTCTACTTCAAGACCGACCTTGATGCCCCTAAAGGCCGTATCATTGCCGTGGATACCCGCAAGCCCGGTAAAGACAGCTGGCGTACCATAGTGCCGGAAAGTCAGGACCCTATTGCTGCCGTCAGCATCATCAGTGAGCATCTGGTAGTGAGCTACCTGCATGACGTATTGGGTCAGCTGTCTATCTACAATCTGGATGGTGTTAAGCGTGAAGATGTGGTGCTGCCAGGCAAGGGTAAAATTGCCGGACCTTATGGCAAGGCCAGCAAGCCTTACTTCTATTATGTGTTCAACAGCTACGTACAGCCGCAAACCATCTACAAGTATGACTTGAACAAGGGCACCAACGAGCTGTTCAGCGCGCCCAAGGTGTCGTTCAACCCGGATGACTATGTGTCTGAGCAGGTGTTTTACACCAGCAAAGATGGCACCCGCATTCCGATGCTGGTGAGCTACAGGAAGGGGCTGAAAAAAGACGGCAACAACCCAACACTCCTGTATGCCTACGGCGGTTTTTCTATTTCCATGACCCCGCGCTTCAGCCCCGCGACCATTGCCTGGCTGGATATGGGCGGTATCTATGCCGTCCCTGCGCTTCGTGGTGGCAGCGAATATGGTGAAGAGTGGCATAAGGCCGGTATGTTCGGTAAAAAGCAGAACGTGTTTGACGACTACTTTGCCGCCGCCGAATACCTTATCAGCGAAAACTATACCAACAGCGGCAAACTTGGCGCTTATGGTCGCAGTAACGGAGGCCTGTTGATGGGCGCCGCTGTGACTCAACGTCCCGATCTGTTCGCCGCCATCCTGCCGGCCGTGGGCGTACTGGATATGCTGCGCTTCCAAAAGTTCACCATTGGCTGGGCCTGGACCGCGGAATACGGTAGTGCTGACAATGCCGCAGACTTCCCATATCTGCTGGCTTACTCGCCTTATCACAATGTTAAGGAACAGGCTTATCCTGCCACTATGGTAATGACAGCTGACCATGACGATCGGGTGGTGCCACTGCACAGCTTTAAGTTTGGTGCCATGCTGCAGGCAAAGCAGCAGGGGGATGCGCCGGTTATCATGCGAATCGAATCCAAGGCGGGTCATGGTGCCGGTAAACCGACCTCAATGCAGATTGCCGAGTTTGCCGATATCTATGCGTTTCTGTGGCAAAACTTCGGTTTGACTTTGCCCGAGAAGCTCTGAGTGCAAAACGCACAAAAACCACTTTGATACAAGGGGCTTCGGCCCCTTTTATCATTTATTTTTCTTTACAGTTGCCGCTAGTCAGACCATTCACAATCTGTGCTTGGCTAGGTATAGTAAGCCTCACTTTTACCACAGAGTTTGTGCGCATTTTCGATGTTTGTTTGGCCGATTTCCATATACTACGAAGATACCGATGCCGGTGGGGTGGTATATCACTCTAACTACTTGAATTTTTTCGAGCGTGCCCGCAGTGAATGGTTGCGTTCACTTGGCATTAGTCAAACGGCATTGCTTGGCGACGATATCGCATTTGTGGTTAAACGGGCTGAGATTGAATTTCGCAAAGCGGCACGCTTCGAACAGAATCTTTTTGTGCATTCCGCTGTCATAGAAATGAAGAAAGCCTCGATGGTTTTTGAACAACGACTTATGGATGAGGCCGGCACCTGTTACTGCGAGGGACACATAGTGGTTGCCTGCGTGGCATTGTCGAAGATGCGGCCCCATGCCATCCCACCCCATATAGCGCAGGAGTTAACACAAGGTGCACGCTGATATTTCGTTTTTGGGACTGTTTTTACAGGCGAGCTTACTGGTAAAGCTGGTTATGCTGATCCTGATGGGGCTGTCTGTGCTCTCATGGGCAGTGATTTTACAGCGCCGTAATTTGCTGCAAGCTGCCAGAGCCCGCTCGGTTAAATTTGAAGATAAGTTCTGGTCAGGGGTTGATCTTAACCGCCTGTATCAGGAACTCTCGGCCCGAGGTGACGCCAATACCGGCCTGGAAGCTATGTTTGTCACCGGCTTTAAAGAGTACTCACGCCTGTCGCGTCTGTCTGCCCGGGTGCCTGGTGCCGTGATGGACGGTACTTACCGCGCTATGCGGGTGACCCTGTCCCGTGAGCTTGAAAAACTGGAAAACCATTTGCCACTGCTGGCTACCATTGGTTCAACCAGCCCTTATATCGGCCTCTTCGGTACTGTGTGGGGCATCATGAACGCCTTTATCGCATTGGGCGCAGTGCAAAACCCAACGCTGGGCATTGTGGCGCCAGCCATTGCCGAAGCACTGATTGCCACTGCCATGGGTCTGGCGGCGGCGATTCCGGCGGTGATTTTCTATAACCGTTTCTCCACCGACGTGGAAAAACTGGAAGGCGCTTATGTGAACTTTATGGAAGAGTTCTCCAGTATTCTGCACCGTCAGGCCTATGCCGAGAAGGAGACCGCCTGATGCACGGATACCAGCGCAAGCGGCGCCGGCCCGTGGCGGAAATCAACGTCGTGCCTTATATCGACGTGATGCTGGTGCTGCTGATTATTTTTATGGCGACGGCGCCAATTGTGACTCAGGGCGTAAAGGTAGACCTGCCAACCGGTGAGGCCGAGGCCTTGTCCACCGACAGTAAACCACCGGTAGTTGCCTCTATCGATGCCAATGGTGACTATTACCTGGATATCGGCAGTGGCAGCAGTGACAAGGACATACTGACGCTGGAAGACGTTGCAACTCAGGTTGCCGCCGTGATATTGCTGGAACCTGAGCGACCAGTTGTTGTGAAGGCCGATCGCACCATTCCCTATGAAGAAGTCATTCAATTGATGGTGACCTTGCAAAAGGCAGGAGTGCCTTCGGTAGGGTTAATGACGGATTCGCCACAGGAGAAGTAACAGGGTGTCCGCTAAGAAGTCACATTCCAGCTTAACCCTGCCAGTGGCTATTTCACTGGCAGTGCACATTGGCCTTATTCTGGTTCTGGCACTGGGTGCGCTGGATTTTTTCACCAAGAAGCTTGAAACCCCTGAACCCGCTGCCGCAGCCCCGGTGCAGGCCGTACTCGTGGATCAGCAAAAGGTGGCCGCTGCGGCAGAAAAAATTAAGCAGGAAAAGCGCGACGCTGAGCGTCGCGAGCAAGCGCGGCAAGCGGAGCTTGAACGTAAGGCTGAAGAAGCCAAAAAAGCCCGTGAGCAGGAGCAGGCCAGGTTGAGGCAGCTCGAAGTTGAGCGTAAGCAACAAGAAATCGAAACCCAAAAGGCCATTGAAGACGCCAAGCGTAAAGAACAGCAAGCCAAGGCTGACGCGAAAAAAGCGGAAGAAGAGCGGGCTCGCAAGGAATCTGAGCGTAAGGTAGCCGAAGAAGCGGCTAAGAAAGCCGAAGAGAAACGCAAGGCCGAAGAAGCGGCAGCCAAAAAAGCAGAAGAAGATCGCAAGCGTAAGGCAGAAGAAGAACGTAAGCGCAAAGAAGCGGAAGCCAAGCGTAAGGCTGAGGAAGAGGCCAAGCGTAAAGCGGAAGAAGAGCGTAAACGCAAGGCCGCTGAAGAAGCTGCACGACGCGAGCAGGAACTGGCTGATATGATGGCTGCAGAGCAGTCCACCATCAATGCGGCCCGCAATCGCCAGATGGTGTCTGAGCGTGACAGATACACCGCCATGATTAAAGCGACAATTCAACGCCATCTGGTGGTGGACGAGTCCATGCGTGGCAAGAGCTGTAAGATGTTTATCCGTCTCGCCAGCGATGGTTTTGTCACCACGGCTGAAGCAAGAGAAGGGGATGGCGTGGTATGCCGCGCCGCCAAAGCTGCTATTACCAAGGCAGGCCGCCTGCCGGTGTCGCCGGAGCCTGAGGTATATCAGCTGATGAAAGAAATCAATTTAACTGTGCAACCGGAATTCTAAAGGAGTTTCATGAAGATCATCCCAAAGTGGGCGCTGCTGGTGCTGGCAGCCTTGTCTTTGCCCGTAAAGGCCGCACTGGATATTGTTATCACCGAAGGGGTGGATGCTGCCCGTCCTATCGTGGTGGTTCCCTTTGTATGGCAGGGCTCAGGCCCGATACCGTCACAAATATCTGATGTGGTTGAGTCAGACCTAACCCGCAGTGGCACTTTCAAAGTGCTCGACAATCTGGGCTTACCACAAAATGGTATTGCAACCCTGGCTGAGTTTTCGCCCCAGAAATGGAGTGGTGTAAATGCCGAAGCGGCAGTGATGGGTGCTATCAAGCCTTATGGTCCGGATCAGTATTTGGTCACTTTCGATTTAATTGACTTGCTCAAGGCGCAATTGGCAGGTCAGGCGCCGCTGAACAAGCAGGATCTGGTGCTCGACAGCCGTCAAACTGTCATCACCGCCGCTCAGTTTCGTCAGTACGGCCATCGTATCAGCGATATCGTCTATGAGAAGCTGACCGGTATCCGCGGCGCTTTCTTAACCCGCATCGCTTATGTGGTGGTTAACCACGGTGACAAAACGCCTTATCAGCTTACTGTTGCCGATTATGATGGCTATAACGAAAAAATGCTGCTGCGGTCACCGGAGCCATTGATGTCACCGGCCTGGTCGCCAGATGGCCGTCGTCTGGCTTATGTAAGCTTCGAAAATCGTAAGGCCGAGATTTTTGTTCAGGATTTATTTACCCAGGAACGGATCAAGGTGTCGAGTTTCCCCGGTATTAATGGTGCGCCCAGCTTCTCGCCTGATGGCAAAACCTTGGCGGTGACCCTGTCCAAAGATGGTCAGAGTGAAATCTACACCATTGATATTGCGACCAAGGCTATTCGTCGTGTTACCAATCACTATGCCATTGATACTGAACCCAGCTGGTTCCCTGATGGTAAATCACTGTTGATCACCTCTGAGCGTGGCGGTCGTCCACAGCTATATAA
This sequence comes from Shewanella sp., assembly GCF_041630135.1. Lineage (GTDB taxonomy): Bacteria > Pseudomonadota > Gammaproteobacteria > Enterobacterales > Shewanellaceae > Shewanella. Next base: position 2,133 of record NZ_JBFKLW010000040.1, on the reverse strand, counting down.
GGTGGAACTGGACTCGAGTAAGCTGACCCGTTTGACTTTCGATGGTGAGTGGAATCTTGGTGGCTCCATCACTCCCGATGGTCGTAATCTGATTTTTGTGAATCGTACCAACGGCCGGTTTAACATTGCCCGCATGGATTTGGAAACCCGTTTCATGCAAGTGTTGACTTCGACCCGTCTGGACGAATCCCCCAGCGTGGCGCCCAATGGCACTATGGTGATTTATGGTACCACGCATCAGGGCCGGCAGGTGCTCGCTGCCGTGTCCACGGATGGACGCTTTAAGGCAAGATTGCCGGTTGGTCAGGGTGAGGTGAAGTCACCTGCCTGGTCACCCTTCCAGTAACCAAATTATCATATTGATCGTTTAAAGGATTTAAAAATGGAATTGAACAAACTGCTTAAAGCTCTGCTGGTAGTGGCGCCTGTTATGGCTCTGTCTGCTTGTAGCTCAACCGATTCTGCGACTGATGCTACAGGCTCATCCAGCAGCATCGGCGGAAGCGGTGCCGGTGTGGGCGGCATTGAAACCGGTAGCGTTGGTGGTATGTTGACGCCAGAAGAGCAAATGCGCCAAAAGCAGGAAGAACTGCGCCGCGAGAACATCATCTACTTCGATTTTGACCGCAGTGAAGTGTCTCCTCTGGCCGCAGATATCCTGATGGCCCACGGTAACTACCTGCTGGAAAACCCATCAGTACGTATTCTGATTGAAGGTCACTCGGACGAGCGTGGTACCCCTGAGTACAACATTGCGTTGGGCGAGCGTCGTGCCAAGGCTGTGGCCAAGTATCTGCAGTCTATGGGGGTTCAGCCAGCTCAGATGAGCATTGTCAGCTACGGTGAAGAAAAACCTCAGGATCTGTCTCGCAGTGACGACAGCTTCTCACGTAACCGCCGTGCGGTGTTGGTGTACTGAGGTAAATAGCAGGGAGGATTGATGAAAAAGAGCGTATTACTGACAGCACTTTTACTGGCGGGGCAGGCAATGGCTGCTGCGCCCGTTGAAGACTTGGGTGGTGGCAGTGCCGATGAGCGCATTGCCAAGCTTGAGCGCATATTAAAAGCCAAGCAGCAAACTGACTTTGACATGCAACGACGTCTTGATTCGTTGCAGCAGGAAGTTCTTGATTTGCGCGGCTTGACTGAGCAGCAAAACTATCAGATAAATCAGATGCTTGAGCGTCAACGCAAGCTCTATGAAGAGATAGCTAACCTGCAGGCTGCGCCTGTGGCAAAACCTAACGTTGTGGCTGCTGGGACTGACACTGTGGTTTCTACAACACCGTCTGCGGTTGCTCAGCCAGGTGGAGAGGTGGTCGAAGCGTCTCTTAACGAAACTGCCACCTACGAAAATGCCATCAATCTGGTGCTCAAAGAGCGCAAATATGATGAGGCTATCAGTGCGTTTCGCAGTTTCATCAAGCAATTTCCCGGCTCTAACTACACAGATAACGCCAACTATTGGCTAGGTCAGCTGCTCTATAATAAGAACGAGCTGGATGAAGCCCGAGGCGCGTTTACCGTGGTAGTGGAGAAGTATCCTGACTCCAGCAAACGCGGTGACAGCCTGGTGAAGCTGGGGTTAATCGCCGAGAAAAAAGGCGATACCGTTGGCGCTAAAAACCTCTATCGCAAAGTGGTAAAAGAGTATGCAAACAGTGCTGCTGCACGCATTGCACAGCAGCAATTGAATGCCCTTTAAACGGTTTTAATCCATAAAACAGTCTCTTGGGCTGTTTTTCATGCAAACGGCAAAAGTTTCGGGAATTTGCGCTTGCATGGATAACTGAAAAAGGTATTATAGGCGCCCTCAGCGCAGCCAAGGCGGTGTTGAGGGCAATCTGGAATGGGTCGTTAGCTCAGTCGGTAGAGCAGTTGGCTTTTAACCAATTGGTCGAAGGTTCGAATCCTTCACGACCCACCAAACCTCCAGAACGCCGGATCTCCGGGTCGTTAGCTCAGTCGGTAGAGCAGTTGGCTTTTAACCAATTGGTCGAAGGTTCGAATCCTTCACGACCCACCACTTCCGGTGGTGATGAGATCAAAGCAGTGTCGAGCGGGTCGTTAGCTCAGTCGGTAGAGCAGTTGGCTTTTAACCAATTGGTCGAAGGTTCGAATCCTTCACGACCC
>NZ_JBFKLW010000039.1:0-36421 GCF_041630135.1 Shewanella sp. | reverse complement strand
GTGTTTTATCAGGTAGTACAACTGCTCGAAGGCGGTATGTTTTCCAGCTCCGGCCATGGTTTTCCCTGGGTGACCAAGATGTTCTCGGTGCTGATGCTGGTAGTGGTGTGCCTGCATGCTGCCCTGGCGCTGCGCCGTTTCCCTACGCAGTTGGGGCAGTGGCGGCTGTTGAGGTCGCATTTGGGCTCTATTGCCCACAAAGATACTCACGCCTGGTTCTGGCAGCTTATCACTGGTTTTGTCTTGTTTTTTCTGGTGCCTGTGCACCTGTTTACCATGATCTTAAATCCTGAGATTGGCCCCCATATGTCAGCTGAGCGGGTATATCAGGATAACGCCTGGGTACTTTATGGCCTGCTGCTGCCGGCGGTGGTCGTGCATGCCATGATTGGTCTTTATCGGGTGTCGGTGAAATGGGGCTGGGTGCAAAACCGTAAGCGCGTACGCAGGGTGATAAAAGGGCTGATTGTGTATTTGCTGTGTCTGGGGCTGGCAAGCCTTACCGCGTATATGCTGATAGGTCAAAGCCTGCCGATACCCGTTACCCCCTTCGTTCCAGGGCTCTGAACTGGCACGACCTGTTTGCCAAACAGTGACGCAGATCCTGATTCAGCCATTGTTGATTTAATGCGCATTGTGTTGATCTGTCTCAGGGTTTAGCTTGGTTTTGTGAGCGACATTGGCATTCATAACCAACACAAGAATAACAGGTAAAGAGGGATGAGCATGGCAGGCAAACTGGACACAAGACGTTGGAGTGGCGTGCTGGATTTGGGGCAAAGCCTGACCGGCGTGATACTGGCACTGTTTTTATGGACTCACCTGCTGCTGGTGTCATCTATATTGCTTGGGCCGGAGGCCATGAGCTGGGTAGCCAGTGCCATGGAGCTGGCCTTCTTATCGCAAGATGGTCACGGCTATCCCTGGGTGGTGAGTCTTATTGCCATTGGTGTGGGGTTGCTGGCGGCATTCCACGTGCTGGTGGCGATCCATAAACTGCCCTTGAGTTTGCGCCAGCAAAGGGCGCTTAAACAGCAGATGCAGGTCATCAACCACAGCGATACCCGCCTGTGGAGCTGGCAGGCCGGTACCGGCATTGTGATTTTAATGTTGCTGCCGGTGCACTTGTGGCTGGTGGGCAGCGCCCCGGAAACCATTGGCCCTGTTGGCAGTGCCCAGCGGATTTGGGGGGAATACGGCTACCTGATTTACCTGCCGCTGCTGCTCACAGTGGAGTTACATGCTGCCATTGGTTTGTATCGGGTGGCGCTCAAGTGGGGGGCGGCGCGGGATTTGAACACCCGGGCAAGATTAAGAACCATCAAGACAGTACTCAGCGTGCTGTTTGTGGGCATAGGGCTGGCGGCATTGCTGGCCTTTATTCCCCATACTCCGGCCTGAGGCCAAACAAATTAACGATAAGGCAGGTAACTGCCAACGACGTACTTTGCAACAGTGTGCCAAGGAGCAAATGTGAAACTCATCTACACAGACTGTCTGGTGGTTGGCGCTGGCCTGGCGGGGCTCAGGGTCGCCATTGCCGCGAAAGAGCGCGGTCACGACACCCTGGTGTTGTCCCTCATTCCGGCCAAGAGGTCGCACTCAGCGGCGGCCCAGGGGGGGATGCAGGCAAGCCTTGGCAACACGGTCAAGGGCCTTGGTGATAACGAAGATGTGCACTTTCAGGACACGGTAAAGGGGTCGGACTGGGGCTGTGACCAAACTGTGGCGCGGATGTTTGCCCACTGTGCCCCCAAGGCGGTGCGGGAACTGACCCACTGGGGCGTGCCCTGGACCCGGGTAACCAAGGGACCACGTGAGGTAGTGGTGAATGCCGAGCGCATTACCATTGAAGAAGCCGAAGCTGCCCATGGGCTAATTAATGCCCGTGACTTTGGCGGCACCAAAAAATGGCGTACCTGTTACACAGCCGACGGCACCGGCCACTCGCTCTTGTATGCGGTGGACAATAAAGCCATTTCCCTTGGTGTTTCTGTGCATGAACGGGTAGAGGCGCTGGCGATTATTCATGACGGTGAGCGCTGCCACGGTGTGGTGGCCCGTTGTCTTATCACAGGTGAGCTGCGTGCCTATATTGCCAAGTCCACCACCATAGCCACCGGCGGTTATGGCCGGATTTATGAGGTGTCTACCAACGCTATTATCTGTGAAGGCATAGGTCAGGCACTGGCGCTGGAAACCGGCGTGGCCACTCTTGGTAATATGGAAGCAGTACAGTTTCACCCAACCGCCATTGTGCCGGTGGGCATTCTGACCACTGAAGGTTGCCGGGGTGACGGTGGCCTGCTGCGCGATAAAGACGGCTATCGCTTTATGCCGGATTATGAGTCGGAGAAAAAAGAACTCGCCTCTCGCGACGTAGTATCGCGGCGCATGACCGAGCATATGCGCAAGGGCAAAGGCGTTGACAGCCCCTACGGGCCACATCTGTGGTTGGATATCACCCTGCTTGGGCGCAAGCATATCGAAACCAACCTGCGGGAAGTGAAAGAAATCTGTGAAAACTTCCTCGGTATCGACCCAGCGGTAGACTGGATCCCGGTTCGCCCGACCCAGCATTACTCCATGGGCGGCATTCGTACCACGGCAACCGGTGAAAGCCCCCAGCTTAAGGGGTTATTTTCAGTCGGCGAGGCGGCCTGCTGGGATATGCATGGTTTTAACCGCTTGGGTGGCAATTCGCTGGCCGAAACCGTGGTGGGTGGGATGATAGTCGGTAAATATGTGGCCGATTTTTGCGATAACAATGATCTGGTACTGGATACCGGTCTGGCCAAACGTTATGTGGACAAGGTGCGAGCCGAAATTGATGGCCTGATTGAAGGTTCTGGCACAGAGAGCGCCTGGGAACTCAAGTCGGCCATGCAGCGGGTGATGATGGACTACGTGGGTATTTTCCGTAATGGCCCTGAACTCGATGAAGCGGTAAAACAGCTTAAGGCGTTACTGGCACGCTCAGTGGATCTGGGCGTGAAATGTAAAAAGCGCCATGCCAACCCTGAGCTGGTGGAAGCGCTGCGGGTGCGAAGAATGCTGAAAGTGGCGCTGACGGTTGCCTGCGGCGCAGCCGCACGTACCGAAAGCCGCGGAGCCCACGCCCGCGAAGACTTCCCACAGCGTAACGATAAAGACTGGCTGTGCCGCACGCTTGCAAGCTGGCCCGATGCCAACGCCTTGGAGCCGGAGTTAGCCTATGAACCCCTGGATGTTATGACGATGGAACTGCCCCCGGGTTATCGTGGTTATGGCGCTGATAATGCCATTGCCCACCCGGATACCGCCAGGCGTGAAGCTGAAATAGCTGACATTCTTGCGGCTCTTGGCCCCGATGCCAGCCGCGAAGTGCGCCAGCGGGCACTGATGCCATTTGAGCTGCCGCAAAGTCTGCAACCGGCCAATGAGCGGTTGGCCGATCGTCTGAAAGGGTCGTGTCCGCTGACCGGTGTAACTGACCCATCCCAATCCCCCAATACTGCCGGAGACGACAATTCATGAGCGGCCGCATTCTGACATTTAATATTTTCCGCTATGACCCTCAGGAGCCGGGCGACCAACCCAAGATGGTCAAATACCAACTTGAAGAAACCAGTGGTATGACAGTGTTTATTGCGCTGAATAAGCTGCGTCAGGAGCAGGATCCCTCTCTGCAGTTTGACTTTGTCTGCCGTGCCGGTATTTGCGGCAGCTGTGCCATGGTTATTAATGGTTTCCCTACCTTGGCCTGTCGGACCCTGACGGCCAAGTATCCCAAGGGTGACATCACCCTGATGCCACTGCCGGGATTTGAACTGATTGGTGACTTATCGGTGAATACCGGCAAGTTTATGCGGGAGTTGGCTGAGCGGCTGAAATTGTGGTTGCATCCCAAAGGCGGTGACATGGATATTCACCGTCTGGAAGACCCTATGGATCCGGAAGAGGCCGCCAAACTTTATGAGCTTGAGCGCTGTGTTGAGTGCGGTGTGTGTGTATCGGCCTGTGCCACCAAACAGATGCGCGATACCTTCGTCGGCGCGGTAGGTATGATGAAAATTGCCCGCTTTGAGCTCGACAGCCGTGATGGCCGCAGCGCCGATGATTTCTATCATGTGATTGGCAATCAGGACGGGGTGTTTGGCTGTATGACCCTGCTTGGCTGTCAGGATAACTGCCCCAAAGATTTGCCGCATATGCAGCAAATTGCCTATCTGCGCCGCAAGATGGCCTCGACGCTGCTTTAATCCAAACTGGCCGCCATACAAACCCAAGCCCGAAGCGGAAATGCCGCCTCGGGCTTTGTTTTTCCAGAAGTTTCAGTTTAGTGTTAGCCAATAACCGCTGGCTGGGGAAGGGATATGCTCACTTCTGATTTGGAACTGTTTGTACAGGTGGCTGAGGCCGGCAGTATCAGCGCTGCTGCGCTGGCGCTGGATATGACCCCTGCCAGCGCCAGTGCCGCCATTAAACGGCTTGAAAAACAGCTCGGAGGGGCGCTGTTTATCCGTACCACCCGCAGCTTGCGGCTTTCCGGTGCGGGTGAGCATTACCTGCTTCATTGTCGCAACGCACTGGCTGCCCTTGAGCAGGGCAGAATGGCTCTGGCAAGCGCCAGGGGCACTGTTGAGGGCTGTTTACGCATCTCCGTATCTTCGGATTTTGGCCGCAATATATTCCTGCCCTGGCTTGATGAACTGATGGAGCAACATACTGCGCTTGAAGTGCAGCTGGAGCTGGGCGATCGGGTTAGCAGCCTGTTTCGCGATAATATTGATGTGGCACTGCGCTATGGCAAGCCCAGCGCCCCCGACGCTGTGGCTTTTCTCATTGGTCGTATGACGCGCCAGCTCGCAGCTTCAGATGCGTATTTGACCAACTTCGGAGTACCAGCGAGCCCTGAAGCACTCACAGGGCATCAGTGTCTTTTGTTCAAGCTTGCCCAGCGTACCAATGATCAGTGGCGCTTTTTTCGGAATGGTATTGAGCACCGGGTGCGGGTCAGCGGCAGGCGCAGCTGTGATGATGCTGATGTTGCCCGCCGCTGGGCCTTGGCCGGCAAGGGGGTGGTGTACAAGTCGCAGCTGGATTTGGCTACGGACCTGATTGAGGGGCGGCTTAAGCCGCTGCTGACCGATTGGCAAGGTGAACCGCTGGAGCTGTATTTGTTGTGCCCGGGACGTTCACAGGTCACTCCGGCGGTTCAGGCTTTGCGCGACATGCTCAAAGAAAAAGTTGCCGCGCGGATAAGGGCGTTGGAACTGGCGCTGGAATAAGCACTCTTATCACAAAACAAAAACGCCGCAGTTAGCGGCGTTTTTTGATGGCAAACCAGCTTACGACTTAGCGCGCTTCATGGCGGTGAAGAACTCGTCGTTGGTCTTGGTCATGGCCAGCTTGTCGATAAGGAACTCCATGGCCGACACTTCGTCCATTGGGTTCAAAATCTTACGCAGGATCCACATCTTCTGCAGCTCATCGCTGGTGGTCAGCTTCTCTTCGCGGCGGGTACCGGAGCGGTTGAAGTCAATCGCAGGGAACACGCGCTTCTCGGCGGCCTTGCGAGACAGGTGCAGTTCCTGGTTACCTGTGCCCTTGAATTCTTCGTAAATCACTTCGTCCATCTTGGAGCCGGTGTCGATAAGGGCAGTGGCGATAATGGTCAGCGAGCCGCCGTTTTCGATGTTACGGGCTGCACCGAAGAAACGCTTTGGACGGTGCAGGGCGTTGGCATCCACACCACCGGTGAGTACCTTACCTGAAGACGGCACCACTGTGTTGTAGGCGCGGGCCAGACGGGTGATGGAGTCGAGCAGAATCACTACGTCTTTCTTGTGTTCAACCAGACGCTTGGCTTTTTCGATTACCATTTCAGCAACCTGCACGTGACGGCTGGCTGGCTCGTCGAAGGTTGAGGCAATCACTTCGCCGTGAACCAGACGCTGCATCTCGGTCACTTCTTCAGGACGCTCGTCAATCAGCAGCACCATCAACACCACTTCAGGGTTGTTGTAGCTGATGGACTGGGCAATGTTTTGCAGCAGCATGGTTTTACCGGCTTTGGGCGGGGCCACAATCAGACCACGCTGACCTTTACCGATGGGGGAGCACAAATCCAGGATACGGGCGGTAATGTCTTCAGTAGAACCATTACCACGCTCCATGCGCAGACGCTCTTCGGCGTGCAGGGGCGTTAAGTTTTCAAACAGGATCTTGTTGCGGGAAATTTCCGGCTTATCGAAGTTAACTTCGTTCACTTTCAGCAGCGCAAAGTAACGCTCACCTTCCTTTGGAGGGCGGATTTTACCGGCAATGGTATCGCCCGTTCGCAGGTTGAAGCGACGCACCTGGCTGGGGGATACATAGATATCATCCGGTCCGGCGAGGTAAGAACCATCGGCACTGCGCAGGAAGCCGAAACCGTCCTGGAGGATTTCCAATACACCGCCACCGAAGATGTCTTCACCGCTTTTGGCGTGGGCTTTGAGGATGGAGAAAATGATGTCCTGCTTGCGGGCACGGGCCATATTTTCGAGATTCATGCTCTCCGCCAAGGCCACCAGGTCGGCGATGGACATATTTTTCAGTTCGTTTAGGTTCATGTGATGGGTCTTTTTTTTACGCGAGAAAAAGTTTGCCGCACTCAATCTGCAATGCTTTTAGAAGGTATTGAAAAGATTGAACTGCGAGGAAGTGGTTTAAACGATAAGAATCTGGTTATTAAAGTAGCATCGATGGCGCGGTGCGTCCAGATTTTTACTGCTGCCCGGCACTTTTTGGCTAAAAGCTGTGCCGGGCATCACGCCTGAGGGCGAAGATTAGAGCTGGGCGTCGATGAACTCTTTCAGTTGAGTCTTGGACAGGGCACCCACTTTGGTAGCAACCAGTTCGCCGTTTTTGAACATCAGCAGAGTAGGAATGCCACGCACGCCGTACTTGGCTGGGGAGCTGTTGTTGTGGTCTACGTTCAGCTTGGCAACTGTAACCTTGCCTTCGTACTCGGCAGCAACGTCGTCCAGAATCGGGGCGATCATTTTGCAGGGGCCGCACCATTCTGCCCAGAAGTCTACCAGAACTGGCAGTTCAGACTTCAGTACGTCGTTTTCAAAGCTGTCGTCACTCAGGGTTACAATTTTGTCGCTCATGATGTTCTCCAATTAATGCCATCGCTGGTCTGTGAATGGCTTAGCATGTATATTGAGGCGGTTTTAGACTATTTCAAGTGTCCACCGATCTGTTGTCGCTATTTCAAACGATCGAGTATCTTATTGCAACCCCAACTGGTATGCTGCCGCTATGAGCGAAACACACTTAACCGAACAAAGGTTTGCCGACCTGCCCTTGTGTGACGAGGTCAAACAGGCACTTAACGAAAACGGCTTCGAGCATTGTACGCCTATTCAGGCGCTTTCCCTCCCGGTATTGCTTGAGAAAAAAGATATCGCTGGTCAGGCTCAAACGGGCACTGGCAAGACTCTTGCCTTTTTGGTCGCCACTTTTAACCACCTGCTGACCACTCCCATTCCAGACAATCGTCAGCTGAATCAACCCCGTGCCATTGTGATGGCTCCGACCCGTGAGCTGGCAATTCAGATTGCCAAGGATGCGACCTTGCTGTCAAAACACAGCGGCCTCAAGGTAGGTATTGTTTACGGCGGCGAAGGCTACGAGACTCAGCGCAAGGTGCTGGATAAAGGCGTGGATGTTCTCATTGGTACCACAGGCCGTATTATCGACTACGTGCGTCAGGGCGTTATCAATTTAAGCGCTATCCAGGCGGTGGTATTGGACGAAGCCGATCGTATGTTCGATCTTGGTTTTATCAAGGACATCCGCTTTTTGTTCCGCCGTATGCCAGACGCGAAAGACCGTCTGAATATGCTGTTTTCTGCGACTCTGTCTATGAAGGTGCAGGAGCTGGCATACGATCATATGAACGACCCTGTGAAGGTGGAAATTGCGCCGGAAGAAAAGACTTCCCGCAATATCAAAGAAGAAATCTTCTATCCTTCCATGGAAGACAAACTTAAGCTGCTGCATTCACTGATTGAAGAAGACTGGCCGGAAAAGGCCATTGTGTTTGCCAATACCAAACATCAGTGTGAGAACCTGTGGGCCAGCCTTGAGGCCGATGGTCACCGCGTGGGCCTGCTGACCGGTGATGTGCCGCAGAAGAGACGTTTGAAAATTCTGGAGCAGTTCACCCAGAGCGAGCTGGATATTCTGGTGGCCACTGACGTTGCTGCACGTGGTTTGCACATTTCCGATGTGTCCCACGTGTACAACTACGATCTGCCTGATGACTGCGAAGACTATGTGCATCGCATTGGCCGTACCGGCCGCGCAGGTCAGAAAGGGGTGTCGGTGAGCTTTGCCTGTGAGGAATACGCCCTCAACCTGCCAGCCATCGAAGATTACATTAAGCACAGTATTCCGGTGACGTCATACGATCGTGATGCTTTGATTGATATTCCTCCTCCGGTGAAAATCCATCGTAAGCCCCACACAGGTGGTCGCAACCTGCGGGATCGCAACGGTTCGCCACGACCATCCGGTGCCCATCGCAGCGGTGGCGGTCGTCCTCCCCGCCACGACAGGACCCGCAGACACTCATAAGACAGTCGTAGATGCAGACAGCCGCATACGCCGCAATCACCCTGGGCTCCAACAGCTTTAACATGCTGGTGGCCACCACAGTGGCCGGAAAGCCCAGGGTCGAGGCCAAATACAAACGCAAGGTGCGTCTTGCCGAAGGGATCGGCTGTGATGGCATGCTCAGTGAAGGGGTGATGCAGCGCGGTCTGGATTGTCTTGCCATGTTTGCCGAGATGCTGGCCAAACACCATATCGCCATTGAGAACGTGGCCGTAGTCGCTACGGCCACCCTGCGCGCCATCGCCAATGCCGAGGAGTTCAAGTCCCGCGCCCTGCCCATTCTGGGGGTGCCAATCGACGTTATCTGTGGCATGCGTGAGGCTGAGCTTATCTATTGCGGCATGGTTGCCACCACCGCAGGTGAAGGGCGCCGCCTGGTCATCGACATCGGCGGTGCCAGCACCGAGTTTATTGTCGGTGACGGCGATAAGCTGCTGTTCAAAACCAGCCTGCCGATGGGCTGTGTGACCTTTAAAAAGCAATTTTTTGCTGATTTACCACTGCAAGAGCTCGACTTTGATGACGCCGAAGCCGAAGTGCACCGCATTCTGGGACCTGCAGAAGCTGAGCTTAAGCGCCTTGGCTGGCACACAGTGGTGGGGGCCTCCGGCACTGTGCAGTCAGTGGTGGAATTATTGGCACACCGCGGCGAGTCGCAGCTGATTACCCTTGAAGTACTGGAGCGCCTGAAGCAGGAAATCTTGCTGCATGAAGACGCCAGTCTTGATGGTATCAATGGTCTATGCCCTGAGCGGGCTCCCACCTTCGCTGCCGGCATTGCTGTGCTGCTGTCGTTGTTCCGCCTGCTGGGACTCGAAAGCCTTTCGCTATCCGGTGGTGCCCTGCGTGAAGGGGTGCTGTTGGAGCTCTCCCGCCGACTGGGCTCAGCTCAGTAACCGGCGCAACAAGATCGTTTGCAGCATGCACCAATTTGCACTGTTGCCGGCCATGTGCTGATGCCTGGCATCGACCACTAATCCAACACGCCGCATAGCGGCGTTTTTTGTATCTATAGAATGCGCTGCACTGAGTCTTATGTATCACCCTCGATACTATGCGCCCCAATTTGGAGCAATCCCATCCCTTCGTTTCCCGCGTTACCTATATCCGCCGTCAAGGCCGGAAATCCGGCAGTTAACCGCTGATGGTATTCGCCATCGCCTTTCCTTCATTAACACTACTTTAAAATAGTCTTTTACTTACATCGACTTGCGACATGATTTCGGGGGCAGATTAGCCGCCTCGGTTCGCCTGCAAGGCTGATTGGGGCCAGGTTTCTTTCATCCATTGAAAACATGACTCCTGTTACTTGAGCTTACAAGTGTATGAAATAGATCAAATAAAATAGATTGTATACAGTATGTAAAAGATGTTAAGGTTTTTTGCGTTTTCGACCGCAAACTGCCCACCAGAAGGACAGGGGCCGAGAATCATTTCAGGCAAGGGAAGAAGGAAAACCTCATGTACCAAACAAGATATCAGACGCCAAAGAGTGTCTTTTCTGCCCGCAAGACCCTGGCCGCTGCGGCCGTAGGCGCGGCCTTGATGCTGTCATCTCCCGCGATGGCGGTAGATGGCTCCAGTATCGTTAAGGGTCAGGTTATCAGCGCCGAAGGTACTGGCCTTGGCGGCGCAACCATCACTTTAAGACACAAGACCAAAGGCTTGGTGTACACAGTATCGACCAACGAGAAGGGCGAGTACCTGCTGCGTAACGTGCCTGTGGGCGAGTACGACATTGAAATCCATAAGGATGGCTTTAATGATTCGCGTGAATCCGGCGTCCGGGTGGAAGTGGGTCAGGCGCTGATCCTCGACGGTCAGCTGTATGGGGCAGGTGAGACTTCAATGGAGCGTCTGGCGGTCACCGGCAGCATGATCCGTAGGGTCGATATGGCATCTTCCACGTCGGGTGTCACCTTCACCCAGGAAGACTTAAACCAGATGCCGGTAAACTCGGGCTTTGAAAGCATTGCCCTGCTGGCTCCGGGTACGGCCGCGCCAGGTGGCTCGTCGTTCCGTGGTGCTTCCAGCTTTGGCGGTGCATCATCTGCCGAAAACGGCTATTACTTCAACGGGATGAACGTTACCAGCATCCGCACCGGTCTGGGTTCCATTAACCTGCCGTGGGAAGCCATCAGTCAAACCCAGGTCATGACCGGTGGGGTCAGCCCCGAGTTTGGTGGCGCCATGGGCGGTATCGTCAACGCGGTGTCCAAGTCCGGTGACAATGAATTCAAGTTCGGAACCCAGATACGTTGGGAGCCGGACAGCCTGCGCGCCAATCACGACTCGATTTTCGACAGTGCCGGCAATATTTCCTCCAACACCATGCAGGACGGCTACGATTTCCGTGAGCTGCAATTGTGGGCCAGCGGCGCCATCATTCAGGACAAGTTATTCTACTACGGTTTGTTCAACCCCCGCCGCGATGACAGCGACTGGGCCGGACAAACCACAGCAGGTCACAGAGAGCGTGAAGAAGACCGCTGGTTTGCCAAGCTTGACTGGTACATCTCGGAAGATCACTCCATTGGCCTGTCGGCCATGAGCAACGAGCGCACCTGGGATACAGGCACCTTCGCCTACGACTGGGAAACCAACGAGGTGGGCGACCAGATTGGTGAAAACGCTCCCGGCCGTGATGGCGGTAAGGTTTACAGCCTGAACTACAACGGTTACTTCACCGACAGCTTCTCGGTGTCGGCTGTGGTGGGTCGTACTTCTGAAAATATCGATAACGTGGTGGCATCCACCAATCCATCGGTATACGACTATCGCACCAGCACCACCCTAAGCCAGCACACCAACTCGTCAGTGTCTGAGCAGGAGTTTATCCGCGATCAGGCGCGTATCGACTTTAACTGGGATCTGGACAATCACTCACTGCAATTCGGTGTGGATTACACCCGGGTGCTGGTGGACTACACCTCGGCCCAGAACGGCATTGGCGATGCCCAGGGCTGGTGGGGCGTGAAGACCGCCGGTAACAACAGTGTCTCTGGCGCTGCCGCCGGTGAAGACTATATTGAGCGCCGCGTACGCACCCGCTATACCGACTCAGAAATCACTTCGCTGGCGTTTTATGCCAACGATTCCTGGCAGGTGACCGACCAACTGGTGCTGAACCTTGGCCTTCGTTACAGCGGCTTTGAAAACACGGTTTCCGATGGTCGCGCCTATGTGTCCATCGACAACCAAATCGCCCCGCGTCTGCAGGCCATCTACGATCTGCACGGCGACGGCAGCGCCAAGGTGTACGCCACTTATGGCCGTTACTTCCAGCCGGTGTCGGCCAATATGAACATCACCCAGGGCTCGTCCTCTATCGAGTGGTTTGAGTACTTTGCGCTCGATCAGGTGGATGGCTCAGGTGCGCCCGTGCTCTTGCCTGATGGTTCCCCAAGCCGCGGCGATATGCTGCGTGACCGCTACTGGCGTCAGCGCGGTATTACTGAGCCGGGTTTGATTGCCTCAAGCAGTCTTAAACCAATGTACAGCGATGAGTTTACTGTGGGCTATCAGCAGGAGCTGTTCGATACCATGAGCGGCGGCGTGCGCTTTATCTACCGCGACCTTGGCCGCAGCGTAGAAGACACAGACGTGGGCCCAGTGCTGGCGAAGAAGCTGGCGGAGCTCGGCATTGCCGACAACGTGGGTCAGGGCTCTTACTACGTGCTGAATAACCCGGGTGAAGATATCACCATGTCCTACGACTTCGATGGTGATGGACAGGTGGATAATGTCACTCTTACTCAGGATGAGCTACAACTGCCCGAAGCCAAGCGTAAGTATCTGGCGGTGGAGCTGACTCTGGATGGCCGTGTGAATGACGACCTGACCATCAACAGCTCTTACACCTGGTCACACAGCTACGGTAATACCGAAGGCCTGGTGAAGACCGACAACGATCAGGCCGATCCGGGTTGGACGACTTCCTACGACTATGCTGACCTGATGGACCACGGCTACGGTGACCTGCCAAATGATCACCGCCATGCGTTTAAGGTAAGTGGCGCCTACAACATCACCGATAATCTGGTGCTGGGTCTGGTGGCCCGCACTACCTCGGGTCGTCCGCAGAGCTACTTCTCCCAGCACCCGCAGGGCGTTGACAGCTGCGCCGCAGGCAGCCCATGGGAAGACTGTATCAGCCGTTACTACGACCATGTGTCGCACTACGATGAAAACGGCAATCCATCACCCCGCGGCAGCGCCGGTAATCTGCCCTGGGTGACCAATGTGGATCTGTCGCTGACCTACAACACCGAGCTGTTTGGTGGCGATCTGATGCTAAAGGGCACTGTGTACAATCTGCTCAATGCCGACAGCGCCACTTCGGTGTGGGAAGAGCGTACCCGCTATGCCGATACCGCCTCGGGTCTGGAGCTGAACCCGGACTACGGCATGGTGACCGGTCGTCAGGAAGCGCGTTATATGTCGCTGATTGCCCGCTACGAGTTCTGATAACCCGCTACGAGTTTTGATTTCGGGACATGAAAAAGGCCGGCCATTGCCGGCCTTTTTGTGCTTGAAGCTTACTTCAGAATGTTCGCTAAATCTTTTTCCAGCGACTCGGTTGGGCGCTCGACGATACGGCCGATTTCCTCACCTTTTTGCCGCACGATAAAGGTGGGGATGCGCTTGAACTCATAGTTGGCAGCCAGCCCTTCAGGATCTGACTTGGCTCGGTCCACACCAATGTAAGTGACCTTGATATTGGGGTTGCCCACCTCTTCCATAATACGGATAAAGCGCGGGGTTTCGCGGTGGCAGTCCGGGCACCAGGTGCCGATGATCACCACAATTTCAGTTGCCTCTGTTACAGCCTTGATTGGGTCGAGTGCTGTAATGTCCACTTCGTAGGTTTTATAGCCGTCAGTAAATTCAGGTAACTCAGTGACGAGGCGCTGAGCTTCAACGATACCGGTCAGGATCACTTCCTGTTTCTCCTCGCTGCAGGTGGCAAACAGGCCACCGGACTTGTTCTCGAAACCACAGCCTGAGTCTGCCAGCAATGGCGCTGTAAAAAAGAGTGCTGTGGTGGCCAATAAAGCTTTGACGTTATTGTGCATCATGTTTCCTCACAAGCGAAGGGAAGTCTGTAGCAATAGGAAAGCGCAGTGAGCTCTCTGCATAGAGCTTGTTCAATGCGCCCTGCTCTGATCCAATCACGGCTCAGATACGATGAGAAGGGGAAATACCCAAGGCTTTGGGCTGGATCACTTTTTTGTCTGTAAATGAAAACGCCACCCATTCGGGTGACGTTTTGGTCAGGTGCAGCTGTTACTTCTGTTCTTTAAGCCACTGGGCTGCACGCTTGGCAAAGTAGGTGAGAATGCCATCGGCTCCTGCACGTTTAAAGCACAGCAGAGATTCCATCACTATGGCTTTTTCCGCCAGCCAGCCGTTTTGAATCGCTGCCATGTGCATGGCGTACTCGCCGCTTACCTGATAAGCGAAAGTGGGTACAGCCAGTTCGCTCTTGACTCGGCGAACCACGTCTAAATATGGCATGCCCGGCTTGACCATCACCATGTCGGCACCTTCCTGAATATCCAGGGCTACTTCGTGCAGGGCTTCGTCGGTATTGGCCGGATCCATCTGATAACTGTGCTTATTGCCACCTTTGAGATTGCCTGCAGAACCCACAGCATCACGGAAGGGACCATAGTAACTGGATGAGTATTTGGCAGAATAAGCCATGATTTGGGTGTTCACATGGCCTGCTTGCTCCAGAGCCTGACGAATCGCGCCAATGCGGCCATCCATCATGTCTGAGGGGGCAACGATGTCGGCACCGGCCTCGGCATGGGACAGAGCCTGCTTTACCAGAATTTCGGTGGTGATGTCATTGACGATATAGCCGGTGTCATCGATGATGCCGTCCTGACCATGGGTGGTGAAGGGATCCAGTGCCACGTCGGTCATCACACCCAGCTGTGGGAATTCACGCTTGAGCGCGCGTACGGCACGCTGAGCCAGGCCATCCGGGTTGTAGGCTTCTTCTGCGAGCAGTGATTTTTTTTCCATTGGTGTCACTGGAAACAGGGCAACCAGCGGGACACCCAATGCGACCAGCTCTTCAGCTTCTTTAAGGAGCAGATCAATACTGTAGCGTTCTATGCCTGGCATGGAAGCCACCTGCTCAGTTCGGTGGTTACCCTCAAGCACAAACATCGGATAAATCAAATCGTTAACTGTCAGCGTGTTTTCGGCCATCAGACGACGGCTGAAATCATGTTTGCGCATACGGCGCATTCTGCGTTGTGGGAAGGCACTGGTGATGATGTTCACGATCGTCTCCTCGATTAAGAATGGGGGGCGGGACTGTCACTAAACAGATATACCCGGTTTCGGCCCAGATCTTTGGCCTGATAGAGCGCCTTGTCTGCCTGTTCCAGCAGCTCAAGTGGATGCTCATCGCTCTCTATAATGCTGCAGCTGACCCCGATGCTCAGTGTCAGCGGAATACTTTGATTTTCCCAATGAATAGCGAGTTCTTCGATGGCACGGCGAATATTCTCGGCTACCGCCAGTGCGCCTTCTTCATCGGTTGACGGCAGTATGATAGCAAACTCTTCCCCACCGAAACGTGATACGAGATCGGTTGGGCGTTTGATATGTGCACTCAGGGTAGCGGCTATTACCCGTAAGGTCTGATCGCCGGCCAGATGACCGTATTGGTCATTGATTCGTTTGAAGTGGTCAATATCCAACATTAACAAAGCCATGGGAGTTTGCTGGCGTCGACTTATCCGGCCTTCGGCCTGCAACCGTTTATCGAAGGCTGCACGGTTTTTTACGCCGGTCAGGCTATCGATGGTGGTCTGTTCGGTCAGCTTTTGGTTTACTTCGTTCAGCTCCCGCAGCGCGATTTCCAGCTCCAGCGTGCGTTCCTGCACCATATCTTCAAGGCGTTCGTTGGCTTCTGCCTCTGACTTAAGAGCCTCTTCGCGGGCTTGGCGGATATTTTGCGCCTGCTCCAGTGCTTCACGTTGAATAAGCAACTTGGATTTGCGCTCGTCGCTGTAGCGAATGGCCAGAACAGCCGCCATAAACACAATCTCGAAGGTGACTCCGAGCATAGCCGGGCTTAATGGGTCTACCCGGGTATTGATGACGCCGAGATAAATAAGGCTGCTTATGGCTGCGCCGGTGAGCAGCACTATCCAGCCGAGAAAATATAATCTTGCCAGCTTCTGCCCTCTGAAGGCTTGAATGATAGCGAAAGTAAGCAGTACCAGGGAGATCACCAACAGTGCCACTATGTCGCAGAAGACGGCGAGACTGTAGCTTATGAAGGGGGACAGCAGTGCCAGCAACAAGCTGAATGCTGCGCTAAAGCGACAAATCCGTAGCATACGGATATTGTAGTATTTAAGCTGCAGCACCTTTTCGGCAAACATCAACGCAAAACACATTACCAGCGGCAATAGGAAGGGAATCACCCAGGCCTGCATGCCTGGCCAATTGGGCCACAGATAACGAAAGGCGACGCCCTGCACGGTGGCAACCAGCAGTGTCATGCTGAGCACATAGGCGGAGTAATAGCTGTAGCTGAAGGAGCCGGATGTGAGGGCCACAAACAGGCTGAACAGGCCAATAGCGGTAAGGATCCCCAGTTGAAACCCATGGGCCAGGCTGCGGCTTTCCGACAGTTGGCTGAGGCGTCCCGGGCTGATCAGGCTTATGGGGGTATGGGCGCTGCCTTCAGTATTTATTTCCAGTAAAAAACTGTGTTGCTGCCAGGGGGACAACTGAAAAGGGTAAAGGTAATGGGTAGAGCGCAGTGGCCTGCTGTTGAATGGCAGACTATCACCGAGGTGCAGTTGACTGACGACGCTGTCATTCACCAGATGGTATAGCTTCACATTGTCCAACAGCGGGTTGTTGATGGTCAGAATCCGGCTTTCGGCGCTGCCCCTGACGTCTATATCAATCCGGAGCCACAGATTATTTGCACCTATGCGGCGTTTGATGCTGGCTGCAAGCGGTTGCCAGCGAGGATCGCCCTTGGGGGGCAACGCATTTAAATCAAGTGCCTCGCTCGCCTGATAAAGACTCGTCCAAGGGGTGAGATCCAGCTCATCGGCACTGCTTTCTGTCAGGATTAATGTTTTGGCCGCCAGCGCCATGGGGTTGATAACACCGCATAGACAAAGGAGTATAAGCACTCTAATCATGGCGGGATCCCAGCTGAAAAAATCTGAGGCTGTTTTGGTAGGTACGTTCGATAAAAGCCCGTTCGTCTTCTTGCCGCAATCGCGCAATTTCCGCTGCAATGTAAGGCAGGTATTGGGGCAGGTTTTTACCTGACTTCGGTTTTGGCCGCATAGATCGTGGCAAAAGATATGGGCTGTCGGTTTCAATCAGCAGTCTGTCGCCGGGAATAAATTTCACCAAATCAGCTAATTCCTGGCCGCGACGCTCGTCGCATACCCAGCCGGTTATTCCCAGATGCAGCCCAAGCTCAATGTAACTTTCCATCTGTTTGCGGGTGCCGGTAAAACAGTGCAGTAAAGCACCTTTTAACTCAGCCCTGTATTCGCTGACAATGGCTACAAAGTCCTCATGGGCGTCGCGCTCGTGCATCAGCACAGGTTTGCCAAGTTTGGCCGCCAGCGTCAGCTGAGCGGCGAAGGCTTCCCGCTGCTTGGGGCGTGGTGAAAAGTCGCGGTTGTAATCGAGACCGCATTCGCCCACTGCTACCACGGATGTGTCCTGGCACAATTCGGCTTGAATGGCAGCACTGCCTTCATGCCATTCACTGGCATGGTGTGGGTGTACACCTGCGGTGGTATAGAGTTTGTCTGGATACGTTTTGCACAAAGCCATGGCAGCACGGCTCTCGTCGAGACTGCTGCCAATGACAATCAAAGGCGAGACACCTGCGGCATCTGCCCCTGAAATAACGTCATCAAGGTTGGATTCGAGTGCACTGCCAATCAGGTTGACGGCAATGTCCAGATACTTGGGCATGGCTTAGTTGATGCGTTTGACCCGAATGGTGGAGTTTCGGCTGTCGCTGCCCAGATAAAAAGAACTCAAGGCGCCTTTTTCAATAAATATCTTCTCACCAGTGGTGAGCTTATAACGGCGACTGTCTGTTTGTTTCCAGACCTGACCATTGGTGAAGCTGATTTTCAGGTTGCCGTATTGGTCTTTATCCACATCGGCAATTTCAAGCTCGATTCGATCTGGCTCTTCTTCGGCCTTTTGGGTTTTACCGAAACTTTCTTCCATAGTGGGTGCTGGCTTGGAGATAGTGGCCGCGGATGTTGTGGGCGCAGCAGCTACTGCGGCGGCAGGAACCAGCACAGGCGCACGGGCAGCGGTTTCGGCGAGTTTATCGTAACAAATCAGTCGATCCAGTTTGTCGCTGATAGTGGCACAGTTGGCCAGTTGTTGTTCGACGGAGGCCATTGCGGGAAGGGTGCTCAGAGCTAAGGTAAGAAGCCATAAACTTCGCATTATAGAGTTCCTTGTATTGCTACTTTGGCGATAAATACATCATCGGCCTGACCCGGACGGGACAGGCCGATAGCAGGCAATGGCTGACAGGACATTAATCCGTTGGCGATTGCTCTTCTTGTTCGTCTTCGCCCTTTTTACTGTAAAAGCGTGCTGCAAGCAAACCACCTTCAAACAGCAACAGCATGGGGATGGCCAACATGGTCTGAGAAATCACGTCAGGTGGTGTCAGCAGCATACCGATAATAAAGGCGGAAACTATAATGTAAGGCCGCTTTTGCTTCAGGTCTTCCACACTGGTCACTCCTGCCCAGCACAGCAGCACGACTGCAATGGGAATTTCAAATGACAGACCAAAGGCGAAAAATAGCTTGAGAATAAAGTTCAGGTAGCTGCTGATGTCTGTGGCAACTGTCACCCCTTCCGGCGCAACGCTGGTAAAGAAGCCAAACACCACCGGGAACACCACGAAGTAAGCAAAGGCAATACCAAGGTAAAACAGCAAGGTACTGCTGACCAGTAAGGGAATTACCAGGCGCTTCTCATGCTTGTACAGTCCGGGCGCTACAAACGACCAGATCTGATACAGCACATAGGGCACAGCAATAAAAAATGACAGCACCAGCGTCAGCTTGAAGGGCGCGAAGAAGGGCGCGGCCACGTCTGTGGCAATCATGCTTGAGCTTTCGGGCAGCGCCTGCATCAAGGGGATGGCCATGTAGTGGTAAATATCGTTGGCCCAGTAAACCAAACCGATAAACACCAGCATGACACCGGCAATACACTTGAGCAGTATGGTGCGCAGCTCAAGCAAGTGGCTGATCAGAGGTTGTTGATGTGACGACATGAATTATCCGTTGGCTTTAGGCGACTCGGCTTGTGAAGCAGTGGCCGCTTCGCTCTCGCCTGCAGCGGGCTTGGCAGCTTCTGGTTCAGACACCTGATAGGGGCGGTTAACCTCCTGCGCAGCTTGTTTGAGCTGGTCGATTGACTCTTGCAGCTCTGGCGAGAGGTTGGAAAGCCCCTTGCTTTCGGCCTTTTTCAGATCGGCATGTAACTGCTCGATCTTCAGTTCCTGCTCCAGTTCGTCCTTGACCGAGTTGGCCATCCGCTTCATTGCGCGGATCCACCCCGATACGGTACGTACTGCCACAGGTAATCGCTCCGGCCCAAGCACCACCAAACCAATGATGGCGATGAGCAAAAGCTCCATAAAGCCGATACCGTCAAACATAGGGAATTACGCCTGTTCTTTCTTTTCGGCTTCAGGCTTCTTTTCAGCAGCCTGCTGTGAGGTTTGGGCTTGAGTTTCTTGAGCTTCTTTGCTTTCGAGAGCCTTTTTTTCCTCATCGGACATGGCGTTCTTGAAGCCCTTGATGGCACCGCCAAGATCGCCGCCCAGTGAACGCAGTTTTTTAGTACCAAACAACAGAACCACGATTAGTGCGATGATGAGCAATTGCCAAATACTGATACCACCCATGAAGGATTCCTCTCTAAAAATTAAGTGGTTCTATTATGAACCTATGGTTATTTAGTGCTAGCTAAAATTTGCGATTCTTTGGCCTGGATCTCCATCCGGCAATCCACGTTAGTGCACCGCTACCGAGACAGACCGACGAGACCCACAGTGTATCTGTTTGAGCAAACAAAATAGTGCCACAGATCAACAAAACAGCGGAGCTGATGAGCAGAAAGTTACTCTTGTGTGCCTTTTGCTGATATTTCAGGTAGCGATCGAGCATTTGCTGCTGTGTACCCAAAAGCTTGCGGCCAAGCTTGAGGTTATCGTAGATAAGCTCAGGAAATTCAGGAAGTTTATCAGACCAGAAAGGCAAATTGGTTTGCACTTTTTTGAACATGGCTTTGGGGCCGACCTGGTCGGCCATCCAGCGTTCAAGGAATGGTTTGGCGGTTTGCCACAGATCCAGTTGAGGATACAACTGTCTGCCCAGTCCCTCGATGTACAGCAAGGTTTTCTCCAGCAATACCAACTGGGGCTGCACCACAATATCGAAGCGTCTGGCGGTGCGGAACAGTTCCAGCAGTACATGACCGAAGGATATCTCGTTCAGCGGCTTATTGAACATGGGCTCGCATACTTGCTTGATAGCCTGCTCAAACGCAAGGATGTCAGTGTTGGAGGATACCCAGCCTGATTCGACATAGAGTTGGGCAATTCTGTGGTAGTCACGGTTGAAGAAGGCGAGGAAATTTTCGGCAAGGTAACGCTTGTCTTCTTCGGTGAGCGTGCCCATGATGCCGCAGTCCAGCCCGATATAAAATGGATTCTCCGGATGCTCACGGCTGACAAAAATGTTACCGGGATGCATATCTGCATGGAAAAAGTTGTCCCGGAAAACCTGGGTAAAAAACAGTTCTACCCCACGTTCAGCCAGTAACTTAAGATTGGTGCCCTGGGCGTTCAGCGCCTCAATATCGGCAATAGGAATACCATCGATGCGCTCCATCACCATCAGGCGGCGATGGCACAGCTCTTCGTACACGTAAGGAATATACAGCGCATCAGAACCCTGGAAATTGTTTCGCAGCTTGGTGGCATTGAGGGCTTCGAGTTTCAGATTCAGCTCGCCCAAAATAGTGTTCTGGTAGTCCTGCACTACTTCCAGCGGCCGCAGCCGGTTGCCACTGCCAAGCAAACGTTCAGCCCAGCCAGCCACTTGCAGCATCAGCTCCAAATCGGCATTGATCCCGGCTTCCACATTGGGGCGCAGCACCTTTAGCACCACGGGTTGACCGTTGGACTTGAGGGTGGCGGTATGCACCTGAGAAATAGAAGCCGATGCCAGCGGTGTGTCGTTGAAGTCATCAAACAGGCTGTCTATGGCGCAGCCCAGCTCTGCTTCGATGGCCGTGCGTGCCTGTGCTGAATCAAAGGGCGGTACCCTGTCCTGCAGCATGGCCAGTTGTTCGGCCCATTCGTCGCTGAGGAGATCGCGACGGGTCGAAAGCATCTGGCCAAATTTAATGTACACAGGTCCCAGTTCCTGCATGGCCAATTTCAGACGCTCACCGCCGCATGTGTGCTTATGGCGATTGCGGATCCAAAAAAGGCTTATGCGAGCCAGCTTAAAATACCAAGGGGTGAGTGCGGGTGGCAGTACATCATCCAGGCCATAGTGGAGCAGGGTGCGAATGACCTGATATCCACGGCGAAGACTGGCGAGGGTCATGGTGTGAGACGGTCCATTAATTGATTGATTCTTTTCTCGATAGTGTCAGTGTCCTGCACCAGCGAGTCAATGTTGTCCTTGAGATGGATAAACTCAATGCGGTGTGGCGCGAGTCGGTATTCCTCGGTGGAAAGTTGCGCGAGGTGGCTTAAGGTCTTGTCGCCAATGCGCTTCAGCTCGACGCCGAGCCAACGGCCACCGGACTGAAGTTTGTGGGCGGGACCATCTCCGAGGTAACGGGACAGTGGTTCACCCATATCGAACTGCTGTTCTTTGAGTAATCGGCTGAAGCCCTGTAACACATTGAGATCGCCATCGATATCCAGGCGATCGGCCTTGATCAGCGCACTGAGGCTGTCACCCTTGCTCAATGCATAGAGTGCAGAGACAGAAGCCTTGACTCCGACATCTGTGTCGGCTTCATACTGGCTCAGTACAGTAATGCTGTTATCGAAAATCAAATACAGTGGGAACGGGAGCTCAGCCAGTGCTATGGCAATACGTTTACCGTAAAGTCCATAGTGTCTTGGGCTGGCGCCGGTTTGGGCAAGTAGCTTCTCAAAGCCCAGTTCCACCGCGCCACAGACAATCAGTGACAGCTCCCTTGGCAGCATCAGAATTTGTAACCCCGGTGCAGGGCCACAATACCATCGGTCATGTTGATGTAATCGACCTGCTCCAAACCTGCATTTTGCATCATGCCTTTAAGGGTATCCTGATCGGGATGCATGCGAATGGATTCCGCCAGATACTCATAGCTGCCAGCATCCTGGGCAATAAACTCGCCCATTTTCGGCAGGATTTTAAAGCTGTAAAGGTCATACAGTTTGCGCATCGCTTCGTGCTGTGGTTTGGAAAATTCCAGTACCAGCAACTTTCCGCCGGGCTTGAGTACCCGCTGCATGGAGCGCAGGGCGGCATCTTTATCGGTGACATTACGCAAGCCGAATGCAATGGTGATGATATCGAAGTGGTTATCGGGAAACGGCAGTGCTTCGGCATTGGCCTGAACATAGTTCACATTGCCTACCACGCCCAAATCTCTGAGCTTGGTGCGGCCTACTTTCAGCATGGAGTCGTTGATATCAGCCAGTACTACCTGACCACGTTCACCCACCAGGCGGGAGAACTTGGCAGTGAGATCGCCGGTACCACCGGCCAGATCCAATACCTTCATTCCCGGACGGGCACCGGCGGTTTCAATGGTGAAACGCTTCCACAGACGATGAATGCCGAAGGACATAACATCATTCATGATGTCGTACTTGGCAGCAACTGAGTGGAACACTCCGGCAACCAGATCGGCCTTCTGGTCGGATTCTACGGTTTTGAAACCAAAGTGGGTACTATTTGAGGTGCCCTCGGACATCTGTTCTTTCCTATTGTTTCCCAAACTGTTACGCGCCAGTGTATGCCTATCCGGCTTCTTGCTGAATCCTTAAGCAATCAGCTTTGTGATCCAGTCCCTGTCCCGCTCCCAACAGCATATCAAGCTTGTGAGCCCGGTAGGGTTTTATGGTGACTGCGCATTAGACCACAATATGCGAATTTAATGAAGCTCGACTGAGCCCGGGTGAACTGTCTGCAAGAATCATCTTACAGACAGATGCTTATCAGGCTCCGGCTGCCAGTCGGCGCCCCTGCAGGTAAGCGTAAACCAGCTCGGTCAGGCTCTGGCCTACTTCCCTGAGCCCGGCATTTTCACCGGCTTCGTGGCATGAGGGGGCGGCTTCAGCCAGATGCAGATAGGTACAGTCGCAATGACGAGCCATATGACTCACATAGCGAGTGGCATCCAGCAGTGGAATACCGGCGGCGGTCATGGCGCTGGATGGCATATTGGCGATGGCGTCCACGTCCAGCTCAAGTGCCACGGGCAGGCCAGTAGCTCTGATATTTTTACTGATGGATTTGAGTGCGTCGTCCAAGGTAAGCTCACCCCGAACCCATATTTGTTGCAGACTATGCCAGCTGCCGCCGAAGGCTTCGAGCTGCTCCAGGTTGGCTTCGCTGTTTTTCAGCTCGTGCAGACCAAGCACATGGTAATAGTCGAGCGCGCCGTTGGCGGCTGCGTAGCTGAAGCCATTACCGCTGTGACGTCCTTCCCGCAAACGAAAATCGGAGTGAGGGTCCAGATTGACCGCGGCGGCGGGGCGGCCGAACGCATTTTTCACCGACATCAACAGCCCGAAGGCATTATTATGGCCGCCGCCGATGACCACAGGTTCAAGTCCGGCAGCCATAATGGCACTGACCACTTCAATTACCCTGTCATCCATCCTGGATACGGCATCCCGCAGGGCGTCTAATTCGGCATCCTCCCCGGGCAAGAGATCGCCAAAATCGAGCTGACCCAACAGCAAACAATCATCGCCGCGATAAAAGCGGTTTGATTGCAGGTTAACCAGCCACTTAAGGCAGGCTTCAAAGGCATTGGTGGCACCGCCACGACCCAGGTTGGCCCGGGGGCCTGCATCTTCGCCAGCCCCCAGTAATACGAAGCGGGCCCCGAGCGCTTTGGCGTTGGCGAGACACTCTTCAAGGTTGTGCCCCTGGGGCAGAAGGAAGTGATTGCCAAGGCGGGTTTCGCCGGTCCGCTGGCCAAGGATGCCGGTCATGTCTTGTGGTGTGAATGTGATTAAGTGCTGCATAACTTGTAGGGGTAGGGGTGTCTTTGCCGATATTGTGGCAAAGGAGGCTGAAAAGGCAACGTCAGCGGCAAAAATCGCCATTAAAAAAGCCGGCGAAGGCCGGCTTTAAGATAAGCATCCGTCCAGACTTATTCGATGTCCAGCGGATCTGGTGACAGGATCACTCCGGTGCTGTCGGCATAAACATGGTCGCCGGGCAGGAAGGATACACCACCAAAATTTACCGGCACATCCACCTCGCCGGTGCTGTTGTTGTCTGCACCCACAGGGATGGAGGCGATGGCCTGAATACCTATATCCAGTTCTTCGAGGGCATCAACATCGCGCACACTGCCGTAAACGATAATGCCTTCCCAGCCATTGTTTACGCCAATCTCGGCAATGGTTGCATCCACCAGCGCACGGCGCAGCGAGCCGCCACCGTCAACCAGCAACACCCGGCCTTCACCTTCTTCCGCCAGCACATCGGCGATTAGGCCGTTGTCTTCGAAACATTTGACTGTGCTGATGGCGCCACCGAATGAGCTAACACCACCGTAATTACTGAACATGGGTTCAACCACGTCCACGACGTCCAGAAACATGTCACATAATTCTGAGGTGTTGTATTCCATAGTCATCTCCTGTTTCGCCTTATATCAGGCAGATAGGTCGTTCCCGGGTGAACTAAGGCCAGTATATAAGGGAATCTTGAAAAGAAAAGTGTTATCAATCACGGTATTGCCCTGGGTTAGTCCATTTGTGGCTTTGTAGGATAATTTCATCACTTCTAATGTTTGTAGCGCGTTTTTTTGACATCTGTCATCATATGACGTTTTTTTATTACAATGCTGTGGGCGTTTTTGTTAGCATTGTCCCCAGTCCCAATCCAGTTTTAATTAACAAATCGCTTTAGGGGCACGGACCCCCCATTAAGCTCAGGGAAGGCAGAGGGCCTTATTTCGAGGTGCCTTATGGAAGCTTTGAACATGACTGAAATCGTTGGCTACATGGCCTCGGTAATGGTTGCTATCTCACTGATGATGAAAGATATTATTTGGTTGAGATGGCTGAACTTTGTCGGCTGCAGCCTGTTTGTTGCCTACGGTGTTGCCATTACGGCCTGGCCGGTGGCGGGCATGAATGCTTTCGTTGCCTGTATCAACGTCTATCACCTGGTCAAAATCTACCGTGCTAAAACCCAAAACGTTGTAACTGCCTGATTTTCGGCGCTGCAATGTCATAAAAGTGTCGGGCGGGTGTCACCGCCCCGTCACGTAAATTCTCTATTATTCGGTCTGTCCTGACGCAAACTCCGGAGGCCGAATGCTCACATATCTGACCGAGCTCGACAGGCGCGGTTTTCAGCTAATCCACGGCAAAGCTTCCCGGCATGGATTTCAGCGTAGCGCTTTGCGGGTCTCTGCCACCGGTGATGGTCCCTTCTATTTATACCTGAGTGTTGGTTTGCTGCTGTTTGACTCTTACGGCAATCAGTTCTTCAAACTGGCATTACTGGCGTTTACGCTGGAACTTCCTCTTTATTTATTGTTGAAAAACAGTATCCGCCGAACCCGTCCGTGCCACGCGGCCCTGGGCTTTGAATGCAGCTTAGAACCCTCTGACAAATTCAGCTTGCCTTCGGGACACACTGCTGCGGCCTTTGTGATGGCAACCGCCATTACCTGTGTCTATCCGGCGGCGTTGTTTGTTGCCTACGGTTGGGCAGGGTTGATAGGGCTCTCGCGGGTGGTGCTGGGGGTGCATTACCCCATGGATATTCTTGCCGGTGCAGCCCTTGGCACGGTATCGGTCGTGTGGATTAACAGCTTCTATTGATAAGGATGTCATTGAATCTATGAAAATTCTGTACGGAGTGCAGGGGACTGGGAATGGCCATTTAAGCCGAGCCAGGGTGATGGCCAAGGCATTGGATCGCAGGGATGTGCAGGTGGATTATCTGTTCAGCGGCAGACCCAAATCGCAGTTCTTTGATATGGAGGACTTTGGTGATTTCAGGGTGGCCAGGGGGCTGACCTTCGTCAGTCAGGCCGGCAAAATCAACTCGGTCGATACAATGCGCGAAAACCTCAACTGCCGTTGGTGGCAGGACATTCGGGGTTTGGATTTGTCCGGCTATGATCTGGTGCTTAATGATTTTGAACCGGTGAGCGCCTGGGCAGCCAGACTGCAAAAGGTGCCCTGTATCGGTATCAGCCATCAGGCGGCGCTGCGGTTTGATGTGCCCAAGGTGGGCAACACCTGGTTTAATGAAAAGCTGCTGGATTACTTCGCCCCGGTGGATATGGCCCTGGGCTGCCACTGGCATCACTTCGGCTTTCCGTTGCTGCCGCCCTTTGTGGAGGTGGATGATGTCAGCGAAGAGCATGGTCACGATATTCTGGTGTACCTGCCCTTTGAGTCGCCAGAGGCCATAGTGACTTTGCTGAAACCCTTCGAAAATTACCGCTTTCTGGTGTATCACTCCCAATCGCCCGGAAGCGAAGTTCCTGCGCATATACAGTGGTATGGATTTTGTCGGCAGGGGTTTCGCCGCCATCTTGCTGCGGCTGGCGGTGTGGTGGCCAATGCAGGTTTCGAGCTTGCCAGCGAAGCCCTGACACTGGGTAAGAAACTGCTGGTAAAACCCCTGCTGGGGCAGTTTGAGCAGCTCTCCAACGTGGCTGCTCTGCAACTGCTTGGCGCCGCCGACAGCATGATGCAGTTAAGTCCCCAGACCCTGAAAAGCTGGCTCAAGTGTTCAAGCCCCGAGCCGGTGCGCTACCCAGCCGTGGGTGATGCGCTGGTGGATTGGCTTGGCAGCGGCGGCTGGCAGGACAGCAAGGGCGACTCATCTCAGCGCCTGAGCCGCGAATTATGGGAGCAGGTAAGCCTGCCGGATAGCTGGCGCTGAGCTTCGCTATACCAGCTTGGCCGCGAAGTGGATATCTTTCTGCCAGGGGCTGAAGTCCGGGCTTGAAAGCAGTCGAAGATGCAGCGCCTGATTGGTGTCGATGCCGCGGATGTCCAGTTCGGTCAGTGCCTGCTGCATTCTGGCGATAGCCTGCTCGCGGCTGTCGCCATGGCAAATCAGCTTACCGACCATGGAGTCATAGTGGGGCGGCACAGCGGCACCGGCAAACAGCGCCGAGTCCCAGCGTACGCCCGGGCCGCCGGGGATCTGGAGCGCGCTGACTCTGCCCGGGCTTGGCAGTTGGGTGAGGGTGTTTTCGGCGTTGATACGGCACTCAATCGCATGGCCCCGTACCTCTGGTGCCTTGGGCAGCGCAGCGCCCTGTGCCAGCTGCAGCTGGGCAGCAATCAAATCAATGCCGCTGACCATCTCGGTGACCGTATGCTCCACCTGAATGCGGGTATTCATCTCGATAAAGAAAAACTCCCCATCCTGATATAAAAACTCGAAAGTGCCCACACCGCGATAGCCAAGCGCCCTGCAGGCCTGCTCACAGCGGCGCATCATGGACTCGATAAGGCCTCTGTCGATACCCGGAGCCGGCGCTTCTTCAATCAGCTTTTGATGACGGCGCTGGGCAGAACAGTCGCGCTCGCCAAGACACAGTGCATGGTCGCCATTGGCGAGTATTTGAAATTCGATGTGTCTTGGATGGGTCAGGAATTTTTCAAGATACAGGGTGCCATCACCGAAGGCCGCTTTGGCCTCGCTGCGGGTCAGCTCAATGGCGTCTTTGAGCCCCTTGGCAGAGTCGACCCTGCGCATACCGCGGCCACCACCACCGGCACTGGCTTTGATAAGTACCGGATAGCCTATGGTATCGGCGAGCGCATCGATTAGGGCGATGTCATCACCAAGCGCGCCATTTGATCCCGGCAGGGTGGGAATGCCAACGGCTTTCATGGCTGTGATGGCGCTGACCTTATCGCCCATGGTGGCAATGGTGTCGGCATCAGGGCCTAAAAATACCAGCCCTTCAGCGGCTACCGCCCGGGCGAAGTCGGCCCGCTCTGATAGAAAGCCATAACCCGGATGCACTGCATCAGCACCCGAGATACGCGCTGCCGTAAGCAGGGCATTTATATTCAGGTAGCTGTCTTTGGCGGGCGCAGAACCTATGCAAATGCACTCGTTGGCAAGCTGAGTGTGCAGCGCGCCCCTGTCGACGCTGGAATACACAGCGACTGTAGCCAGCCCCAATTGGTGGCAGGCGCGGATGATACGCACCGCGATTTCGCCGCGATTGGCAATCAGTACCTTGCGAAACAGTACTTTGTGAGGGGAAGCTTTAGTCTGCATCGCCTATCACAAACAATGGCTGGTCAAACTCCACCGGACTGGTGTTGTCCACCAAAATGGCTTTCACCACCCCGGCCTTGTCGGCCGCAATCTGATTCATCATCTTCATGGCTTCAATCACAGCCAGGGTGTCGCCGATGGCCACTTCGGAGCCCACTTCCACAAAGGGGCGAGCCTCGGGGCTGGGGGCGCGATAGAATGTGCCGACCATGGGCGAGAGGACTCTGTGGCCCTGGTGGTTGGCAGAACGAGAAGACACTGCAATGGGCGCTGGTGTCTGGCTGGCATCGGCTACCTGGGCTGGCAGGTTGCCATGGCGGATAATTCGCACCGACTCTTCACCTTCACGTACTTCCAGCTCGTTGATGCCCGACTCCTGCACCAGCTCAATCAACTTTTTTATTTTACGCAGATCCATAGCCATTACTTGCCTCCTTGATGTAACCGCTCGGCGGCGGCCTCCAGTGCCAGAGCGTAACCTTTCGGCCCCAGACCCAGGATCACTCCCACGGCTTTGTCGGAGAAGTACGAATGATGGCGGAAGGGTTCGCGGGCATGTACATTGGACAGGTGCACTTCAATAAAGGGCAGGGCTACACCCAGCAGGGCATCCCGCAGCGCCACGCTGGTATGGGTAAAGGCGGCAGGATTGATAATTACAAAATCGGCATCTGTTTGATGAATGGCATCAATCAATACATGCTCGGCATTGGACTGGATATGTGCCAGTTGCACGCTCAGCTCGGCGGCTTTTTGCTCCAGTTCGGCCACAATTTGCGCCAGGGTTTTGCTGCCATACACTCCCGGCTCCCGGGTGCCCAGCAAGTTGAGGTTGGGGCCGTTGATAAGCAATACCTTGGGGGTAGATTGAGAGGCAGACATGGTCATTCCTTTTTGTCAGTTAACGACACGTTAAACTCAAATTAGCCTCAATATCGCCAAAGTTGGCAGCATTTTCAATGTAATTAAATTTGACGAAGGCAGCGCGGTATAAGTGTGGAATGCGTATGGCACCCTGCTCGGACTCAAAAGCTTACTTTACCCCGCATCGATTTGGTGCTGCCCCGTTGTTTTTTTGCATCCACCCGCCGCTTTTGGCTGGCACGGGTAGCCTTGGTCGGAATGCGTTTTTTCTGCACCACATTGACCGATCGAATCAGCTCGATAAACTGTGCCAGCGCTGTCTCGCGATTGGCTTCCTGGCTGCGGCTTTCCTGACATTTAATGATAATTTTGCCGCTCTGGGTGATGCGATGGTCACTTTTGGCCAGCAGTTTTTCCTTATAGAACTCAGGCAGAGACGATGCATTGATATCGAAAATTAGCTGGGCGCAGGTGGACACCTTATTGACATTCTGGCCACCGGCGCCGCTGGAGCGGATGAATTGCCACTCGATTTCCTGTTCCTGAAGCTGAACCCGCTGTGAGATTGTGATCATGGCCAGATTTTTGGCTTATTGCCTGAATAAAGAATTTGATATTATCGGTAGCCTCGGCAGTTGGCCGAGCCTGTCCCATGGAGACCCCTCTATGTTATGCCAGATCCCCGAGATTGCTAAGGGTGTGATCAGTCTTTTTGCCAGTGGCCGCATTACGGCCCAGGATTATCGCACCCGCCTGCAGCCGGCCATCAAACGCTACCGCGAGGATTGGGGGCAGGTTTGCCTGTATATAGAGGCCGACGTGCTGCTGGAAGGCTGGGAGCAAGCTTCCCTGTCCGGAGCCGGTGAGGTACAGTTACCTCCATTCGATGCCCTGGTATTTGTGGGTGGACCGGATTGGGTGGGTAACGCCATCCGTTTACTTGGTCCCTTTGTGCGGGGCGAAGTGGCCTGGTTCCCTTTGCAGGATAAGGCAAAAGCCATTGAATGGATCCAAAAGAGATCGCAAGTCAAAGTATAAAAACCAACAACTTACAAGGAAGCATTAACATGACAAAATTGACTCTGGCCAAAGTGGCCGCCGCCCTGACTCTGGTTGCCGGTCTGGCCGCCTGTGCCCCCGAAGTGGGCAGCGAAGCCTGGTGTAAGAAGATGGAAGAAAAGCCCAAAGGCGACTGGAGCGCCAATGAGGCGGCCGATTACGCCAAGCACTGCGTATTCAAGTAAGAGTTTGTCAGGCCGGGGAACTTAACCAAGCATCCCCGGTCTTACTTTGCAAAGCGCCCCCTGTTGGGCGCAGCAATCAGCCGAGGATTGAATTGATTCGTTTTTCCCTTAACACACTGCACAGACTGAGCCTGATGCTGCTGGCCGTGGTGGTACTGCAATTTGCAGGTGCCAACCTGGGCGCGCACCAGTTGCACAGTGGCAATGTGAGTGAGGAAGAATTGAATCACAGCCACCTGACCTTTATGGCCGAGGTGACATCCATAGGTGAATGTATTGAATGCACCTGCCCACCTGAAATCGTGGCCAGTGACACTCATCAACACGACAAGGTTGAAAAAACCGAGCTGAAACAGCTGGATCTTTGTCTTGATTGCCATTGTCATGGCGGTCATCCAAGCCTGGTCGCAGGCCTGGCTAATCTCGATTATCACCCCCTTACCAACCAGGTTCAGGGTCATGAGTCTGACTACCTTTCGGTAGTGGGCCGCCCCGATTACCGCCCCCCCATCGCTTAAGCCTGACATTCCCAGGAAAGATGACGACTTGTTTGCTGTGCCGGGCCATGTGGCTCAGGCTGCTGCGCGCCGCAGCCCTGACTCGATCCCGAACCACAGTCGCTGACTAACATTTCACACGTTGCCTTGTGGCCAAATTCCGACGCATCAGACCGGAATCGCGCCCGCTGCCTGTGTTGTCGTTGCCCCAAAGCCGCATCTTTCCTCAAGCCGTAACCGCCCCCGGGCGCGTTAACCGACTTTGTCCCTTAATGTTCAGGACTCTGCATGAAACAGACTTTACTTGCGGCCGCCTTGTTGGCCGTGCTTGGCAGCAGCCAGGCCGTGGCTGGCGATGCGTCTGCGGCCAACACGGCTGCCGTGGGCAACCGCCAACAAGCCACAGCCGATGGCACAGACATTCAACGCCTTGCTCAAACCATCGAAGCGCTGCCAGCCCTCAGCGCCGCCCGTGCCAGGGTACGGGTGGCCGAGCTGAATCTCAAAGCCGCCGGCAACGCGGTTTACAACCCCGAGCTGGGGCTTGGATACCAAAACGCCGATACCGACAGCTACAGCCTGTCGGTTAGCCAAACCCTCGATTGGGGCGATAAGCAGCAGGCGGCACAAAATGAGGCACTGGCACAGCTGCGCCGCGCTGAAGCTGAGCTTGCGCTGGAGCGCAGTCGGCTGTGGGCTGAGGCGTTAAGCGCCATGGTGGCGAGGAAGCAAACCGCCGCCGTGCTCGGGTTTCAAACCGAGCAGCGCGAATTTGCCCGGGCGCAGCTGGAACTCGCAGCCGAGCTTAAGCGTGGCGGCCTTATCAGTGCCGTTGAATTGTCGCTGATTGAGCTGGATCTGGCGTCCCTTGAGGCCGACCTTGCCATGGCCGAGCAGGCCGCCATCGATGCCGATACCCGGCTGCTGCAAATGTTCGAAACCCTGACGCTGCCTGAGATTTCCATGGCCTCACTGATGGCATCTGCGGGTAGCACTGAGCTGGCGCAATCGGCGCTGCAACAGTTGCCTGCACTCAGGCTCGCTTATCAGGATGTGCAACTGGCAAGGCTCGGCGCTGACAAGGTCAGGGCCGATATCAGCGCCGATCCCACCCTGACCCTGGGCGCCGAAAAAGAAGGCTCTGACAACAAGCTCGGGCTCAATGTCAGCATTCCCCTTAAGGTGCGCAACAACTACAGCGATGCCATTGCCGCCGCCACTGAAGCCGGTATTGGCGCCGAGCAGCAGTACCTGGCGAGTGAGCGGGCACTGACTCAGGCCTGGCGCCAGTATCAGTATGCCCAGCCCAAATTGCAGGCCAGTTGGCAGGCCTGGAAGCAAAGGGTGCGTGGCTCGGCATCAACTTTGGGCGCTTCCCTTGCCAGTCAGTGGCGTGCAGGTGATATCAGCACCTCAGATTTTTTGCAGGGTAAACGTCAGCTGACCCAAAGCTTTATTGCCGGTACCGAGCTTGAGGCGCGTCTGTATCAGAACTGGCTTGACTGGATGGGGCAAAGCGGCCAGTTGGCGACCCTGGTGCCTGCGCCGGGCACGCACCAGCCCCCGGTTGCGGGCGCCGAAAACACCTCAGCGGAGGCGCGGCAATGAAACCATTTTTCTTCAGTAAATCAGTTATCAGCGGAGCAAACGCCATGTCTGCAATGAATACCAACACTTACTTTTCGGCACTGGCGTTCGCGGTTGCACTCGCGTTTGCTTTACCTGTGTCACAGCCTGCCTGGGCAGGCGATGGCCACGACCATGACGCGGCACAAGGCGCCGCAGAAGCCGCAGACGCCCATGACGAAGACAAGGCGCTAAAGCTCAGTCAGAGCCAACGCGACCTTGCTGGTATTCGGGTCGAAACCCTGTCTGCCACAGGCTTTGATTTAAGTGCCGTGGCCACCGCCAGTCTGGTGGTGGACCGTGACCGTACCATTACCCTGGCGCCTCAGCTTGAAGTGCGGGTGCTTGAGCGCCATGTGGTGCCCGGCCAAGAGGTAAAACAGGGTGAGCCTTTACTCACTCTCGGCGGCGCTGCCATTGCTCAGGCCCAGGCCGACTATATCAATGCTGCCACCGAATGGAGCCGCATCAGCCGCATGGGCGAAAGTGCCGTGAGTCAATCCCGCAGGCTGCAGGCGCGGGTGGATTACGAGCTTAAGCGCGCCATCCTCGAGTCCATCAAGATGACGGGCGCCCAGATAAAGGCACTGGAGTCGGCCCCCGGCAGTATCGGCAGCTTTAAGCTGCTCGCGCCCATCAAGGGCCGGGTGCAGCAGGATGTGGCCAGCCGTGGTCAGGTATTGGCGGCCGGCTCGCCGCTGATGCAACTGACCGACGAATCCTTCCTGTGGGTGGAGGCCGAGCTGACGCCGGCGCAGTCCCGTGGTCTTGCCATGGGCAGTGATGCCCGGGTGAGCGTATCGGGTAAGTGGCTTGAGGCCAAGGTGATTGGCCGCTCCCACGAGCTTAACCCCATCACCCGTACCGAGCAGGTGCTGCTGTCGATGGCAAACCCCGGCCATGAAGTGCATGCCGGTGAGTTTGCCGAGCTGTTTTTGCCCCAGCAAGCCAATCAGCAGGGCGGCCAACAGGGAATAGTGCTGCCGGACTCGGCTCTGAGTCGCAGCGGCGATGGCGACTGGCAGGTGTTTGTGGAAGACGCCGACGGCTTTGAGGCGGTGGAAGTGGAAATTGAGGCCCGAGCGCGCGGCCTGAATCTGGTGAAGGGGATTGAGCCCGGCAGCGCCGTGGTGATGTCCGGTGCCTTCTTCCTGGCGTCCGAACTGGCCAAGTCTGGTTTTGATATCCACAACCACTGATAAGAGGGCAAGCCATGCTACAGAAACTCATAGAGCAGGCGGTACGAAGCCGTCTGATAGTGCTCATCTTTTTGATAGCCGCCATGGCAGCTGCTGCCGTGATGCTGCCGAGGTTGAATCTGGATGCCTTTCCCGATGTGACCAACGTGCAGGTACAGGTGAATACCGCGGCCGAGGGACTTGCCGCCGAAGAGGTGGAAAAGCTCATCAGCTACCCGGTGGAATCGGCCATGTATGCCCTGCCTTCGGTCACCGAGGTGCGCTCTTTGTCGCGCACCGGGCTGTCCATTGTGACCGTGGTGTTTGAAGAGGGCACCGACATCTACTTCGCCCGTCAGCAGGTGTTTGAGCAGTTGCAGGCGGCAAGGGAGATGATCCCCCAGGGCGTGGGGGTGCCGGAAATCGGCCCCAACACCTCTGGCCTTGGGCAGGTGTACCAGTACATTCTGCGGGCGGCGCCCGAGTCTGGCATAGCGCCTGACGAGCTTCGCAGCCTCAACGACTATCTGGTGAAGCTCATCATGATGCCGGTGGGCGGCGTGACCGATGTGCTCTCGTTCGGTGGTGAGGTGCGTCAGTATCAGGTGCAGGTCGACCCGGCCAAGCTGCTCTCTTATGGCCTCAAACTGGACGATGTGACTAGGGCGCTGGAGGGCAACAACCGCAACGCCGGTGGCTGGTTTATGGCCAAGGGCCAAGAGCAACTGGTGGTGCGCGGTTATGGCCTCTTGCCTGCCGGTGAAGCGGGGCTCGATGCCATTGCGCAAATTCCGCTGACCGAATGGCAGGGCACGCCGGTGCGGATTATGGATGTGGCTCAGGT
This sequence comes from Shewanella sp., assembly GCF_041630135.1. Taxonomy (GTDB): domain Bacteria; phylum Pseudomonadota; class Gammaproteobacteria; order Enterobacterales; family Shewanellaceae; genus Shewanella. The sequence goes on along the minus strand of NZ_JBFKLW010000039.1, from coordinate 1,948 downwards.
TGCCTTTGGCAGTGAAATCCGCGTCGGTGCCGTGACCATGACCCGCCGTGATGAAGCCGGTAGTCCGCAGGTGCTGGGTGAAGTGGTGGCTGGGGTTATCCTCAAGCGTATGGGCGCCAACACCAAGGCGACCATCGACGACATCAACAGCCGCACCGCCCTTATTCAGCAGGCATTGCCGAATGGGGTGACCTTCGAGGTGTTCTACGACCAGTCGGATCTGGTAACCAAGGCGGTGGCCACGGTGCGCGATGCCCTGTTGCTGGCCTTTGTGTTTATTGTGGCTGTGCTGGCGCTGTTTTTGGTGAATGTGCGCGCCACCGCGCTGGTGCTCTTGTCTATTCCGGTTTCCATCGCGCTGGCGCTGATGGTGATGTCTTACTTTGGCATGTCGGCCAACCTGATGTCTCTCGGCGGCCTCGCCGTGGCCATCGGTATGCTGGTGGATGGCTCTGTGGTGATGGTGGAGAACATTTTCCGCCACCTCACCCAGCCTGAAGGCCGGGTTGATAACGGCTTGCCAACCGACCCAGGCCTCAGTGAAGAAGATGCCCACCGTGAAGGCGGCTATGGCGGTATTGCCATGCGGATTTTGCAGGCGGCACGGGAAGTATGTAGCCCGATTTTCTTTGCAACCCTCATTATTATCGTGGTGTTTGCGCCGCTGTTTGCCCTCGAAGGGGTGGAAGGCAAGCTGTTTCAGCCGATGGCGGTCAGCATCATTCTGGCCATGCTGTCGGCACTGATGGTAGCGCTGGTGGTGGTGCCTGCGCTGGCAGTGTACCTGTTTCGCCGCGGCGTGCATCTGCGCCAAAGCCCGCTGCTTACCCCCATCGATAAAGGCTATCGCCGGGTGCTGGGCGCCGTTATGGCGCGCCCCAAAACCGTGGGTATCACAGCGCTGGTGCTGTTTGGTCTCAGCATGGCGCTGCTGCCACGGCTTGGCACCGAGTTTGTGCCCGAGCTTGAAGAAGGCACCATCAACCTGCGGGTCACCCTGGCGCCCACCGCGAGCCTGGATACCTCGTTGATGGTGGCGCCCAAGCTTGAAGCCATGCTGATGGAATTTCCCGAGGTGGATTATGCGCTGTCGCGTATCGGTGCCCCTGAGCTTGGCGGCGACCCTGAGCCTGTGAGCAACATCGAAATCTATATCGGCCTTAAGCCCATCGATGAGTGGCAGTCAGCCGCCAGTCGCGCCGAGCTGCAGCGACTGATGGAAGAAAAGCTGTCGGTGTTCCCGGGTCTGCTGTTTACCTTCTCTCAGCCGATTGCCACCCGGGTGGATGAGCTCTTATCCGGCGTAAAGGCTCAGCTTGCCATTAAGCTGTTTGGCCCGGATTTGGATGTGCTGGCCGAAAAGGGTCAGCAGCTTTCGGATCTGGTTTCCAAGGTGCCCGGCGCCGTGGATGTGTCGCTTGAGCAGGTGAGCGGCGAAGCTCAGCTGGTGGTGCGCCCTGACCGTGCCCGTCTGGCGCGCTACGGCATCAGCGTGGATGAGGTGATGAACCTCGTCAGCACCGGCATTGGTGGCAGCGCCGCCGGGCAGGTGATTGACGGCAACGCCCGCTACGACATCAATGTGCGCCTCAAGGCCGATACCCGCGCCAGCGCAGATGCCATAGCGGATCTCTTGCTGGTTGGCGCCAACGGCGCCCGGGTACGCCTGGGTGAGGTGGCCGATGTGGTGGTGGAAATGGCACCGCCTAACATTCGCCGCGACGATGTGCAGCGCCGGGTGGTGGTGCAGGCCAACGTGTCTGGCCGCGATATGGGCTCGGTGGTGAAAGACATATACGCCCTGGTGCCTGAGGCCGATTTGCCGCCGGGTTATACCGTCAGTGTGGGTGGTCAGTACGAAAACCAGCAGCGGGCCCAGGCCAAGCTGATGCTGGTGGTGCCTGTGTCCATCGGCTTGATAGCACTCCTGCTGTACTTCTCCTTCGGC
>NZ_JBFKLW010000038.1:0-36889 GCF_041630135.1 Shewanella sp. | reverse complement strand
TGGCCGGTTCTGTGTCGATTCAGGTATGGCCTTTGTGGTGGCCGATGACAAGCGTATTCCCCATGAAATCCTGATTGCCAATGAAGACAAGAATGGTGCCCGCCATGGCGACGTGGTGGTGATTGAACTCACCCGTCGTCCGGGCCGCTACGTGCGTGCCGGTGGCAAGGTTACTGAAGTGCTGGGCAAGGAAATGGCGCCTGGCATGGAAATCGAAATTGCTCTGCGTAACTACGACCTGCCGCACCAGTGGTCATCGGTAATTGAGAAAAAGCTGCGCCGTATTCCTGACTACGTCACCGACGAAGACAAAGAAGGCAGAGTCGATCTGCGCGAACTGCCTTTGGTGACAATCGATGGTGAGGATGCCCGCGATTTTGATGATGCCGTTTATGCCGAGCGTAAGCGCGGTGGCGGCTGGCGTCTTTGGGTGGCGATTGCCGACGTGAGCCATTATGTGCGCACAGACTCTGCCTTGGATAAAGAAGCCCGTGCCCGGGGTAACTCGGTGTACTTCCCGTCGCAGGTTATTCCCATGCTGCCGGAGAAGCTCTCCAACGGCCTGTGCTCGCTGAACCCGGGCGTTGACCGCCTGTGTATGGTGGCTGAGATGACTATCTCTGCCAAGGGCGCCTTGTCGGGTTATAAGTTTTATCCGGCGGTAATGCACTCCCACGCCCGCTTCACCTATACCCAGGTGGCGGCCATGCTGGAAGGCGGCGAAGTGAAGGATGAGCACAAAGCACTGTTCCCGCACCTTAAGGTGCTTCAGGAGCTGTATCTGTGCCTGGATGAGCAGCGAGCTGAGCGCGGCGCCATCGCCTTTGAAACCCTGGAAACCCAGTTTATTTTCAATGAGCAGCGTAAGATTGACCGCATTGTGCCCCGTGCCCGTAACCAGGCGCACAAAATCATTGAAGAGTGCATGATTTTAGCCAACGTAGCCGCTGCCAAGTTTGTGATTAAACACAAAGGGCATGTGCTGTACCGGGTGCACGAAAAGCCGTCGGAGCAAAAGTTGACCCAGTTTAAGGACTTTCTTGCCGAGCGCGGTTTGTCCATGACCGGCGGCCTTGAGCCGGAGCCTGCGGATTATTTGGCGCTGATGGCTCAGTTGGCAGGCAGACCCGATGCCGAGCTTATTCAGGTAATGCTGCTGCGCTCAATGCGACAGGCCATTTACACCCCGGATAATGAAGGCCACTTTGGTTTGGCGCTTGAGGCCTACAGTCACTTCACCTCGCCCATTCGTCGTTATCCCGATCTGGTATTGCACCGGGTTATTCGTTACCTGCTTGCGAAAGAGCAGGGCCAGGCCAGTGAAAAATGGACTGCCGACGGCGGCTATCATTATCAGATTGAAGAGCTGGATTTACTGGGTGAAGAGTGCTCCAATACCGAGCGCCGCGCCGATGAGGCGACCCGTGATGTGTCCGACTGGCTTAAGTGTGAGTTTATGCAAGACCACGTGGGTGACAGCTTCAGCGGTGTGATTGCCTCTGTGACCAGCTTCGGTCTGTTTGTGCGACTGGATGAGCTGTTTATCGATGGGCTGGTACATATCTCCAGCCTTGGCAGTGACTATTTCCAGTACGATCCCCAGCGTCAGCGCCTGATTGGCGAAAACTCCGGGCAAATCTACCAAATTGGCGATCCGGTTGCCGTGAAAGTGGCGGCGGTCAATCTGGATGACAGACAAATCGATTTGCAGATGGAAGGCGAGCGTCCTGGCCGCAAAAAGCCGGGCAAGAAGCCGATGACAGCCCGTGACCGCGCCAATCTTGAAGGTGGCCGCAGTGGCAAAGACAAGCCAGGCAAAGGCGGTAGCGTGCGCAGCCAACTGGCTGGCGGCAAACTCGGCGGTGCTGATGGCAAGAAACGCGATGCCAAGGCGAAAGACGGTAACAAATCCAAAAAGGCGACCGAGCGTAAACCAAAGGCCGCCAAGCGAGTCAAGAGAAAGAAATAAATGAAGAAACAGGAATTGGTGTTCGGCATCCACGCGGTTGAATCTGTGTTGAAACACGCCCCTGAGCGGGTGCTGGAGCTGTGGCTGATGAATGGCCGCCAGGACGAGCGGGTACTGCCGCTGCTGGAAATCGCCCAGAACTGGGGCATCAAGTCGCAGCAGGCGGCTCGTAAGACCTTGGATGAGAAGGCCGAGAGCACCCAGCACCAGGGCATCATTATTCGGGTGCGCCCGGCCAAGGTGCTGACCGAAAACGATCTGGAGGCGCTGCTGGATAACACAGAAACCCCCTTTCTGTTGATCCTCGATGGCGTGACAGACCCCCATAACCTCGGTGCCTGCCTTCGAAATGCCGATGCCGCTGGCGTGCATGGGGTGATAGTGCCCAAGGATAACTCCGCTGGTTTAACGCCTACTGTGAGCAAAGTGGCCTGCGGCGCGGCTGAAACCGTGCCTCTGTTTCAGGTGACCAACCTTGCCCGCACCATGAAGCGAATCCAAGAGCGGGGCGTATGGATTGCAGGTACTGCCGGTGAAGCAGATTCAACCTTGTATGAGGCCAACCTTAAAGGTCCATTGGCGATTGCCATGGGTGCCGAGGGTAAGGGCCTCAGACGCCTGAGCCGCGAAGGCTGCGACACCCTCATTTCCATTCCGATGGCGGGCAGCGTATCAAGCCTGAACGTGTCGGTGGCAACCGGCATTTGCCTGTTTGAAGTAGTACGCCAGCGTTTGGGTTAATCCGGCATCAGCGCTTCTTGTCATCAATAAAAAAGGATTGCCTTGGCAATCCTTTTTTAATCAACGTTTGATTCAGCATCACTTATCGGAAGGTGTATAGCAGGTTGAAAGTGGTTACAGTATCCACTTGTTCGGTGCCTTCAGGCACCACTTCGGTGTACTTGATATTCATGCCGACCTTAAAGGCCAAGTCCTGAAACAGGATATTTTTATAACCGAGGTCCAAGGTCACAGCAGTGTTATTCTGGCCGACTTCGGCAGTCAGATCGGCGTTAAAGCTGCTGTATTCGTGAATGCGCTGCTCGAACTTGGCAGCGGTACGTAAAATTACATCGGTATCGGCTTCGGGCGCTGGCTTGGAAAGTGTCGCCTTGGGCTGACTGTACTGATAACCGGGGCCGATTTCGAGCTTGAGTTTGGTAGCATAGCTGCTGATGGCATCAAAGCCGTAACCCACAGAACCTGTATACAGCCGGGTATAAGAGCCGAACTCATCCCAGGTGCCTTCGCCGCGACCAAAAAAGTAACCTGATTTGACTTTAATGTTTGACTGAAACTGAGCATCGTACTTCTCTGCTGTGGTTTTTTCCGCGTCTGAGGCAAAGTAGGCTTTCAGCAGGGCTTCCTGGCGGGCTTTCTCTGTGTCATAGACCAGTTTGGTGCGGCCATTGAAGCTGCTGGATTCGGTGTTACCTGTGTTGAGTTGCAATCCGGCCTCAACTTCAGCAGTAAAGCCGGTTGCCGGCTCCTGATATTGGGGCGGCACCAGCGCTTGAACCTTGGTGGTAAAAAGCAAAATTACTAGGGAAAGCAAGCGTGTATTGATCATTTTAATTGCCAGTTCTTTTCCGGTTTCTATTGATAGCTCACATACCCGGATATCCGGGCAAAAAAGTGAGGGCTCATCATACCTTTGATAAAGAATCTGACAAAGTTATTGCTTGAGTTTTTAGTCGGCATTATGTAGTATTTCGCGCCTTATCAGCCCTTTTGAATTCGTTCCTTGCCTCAAAACTTGGTCCGGCTGAGCCAATAACGAGGCTACAAACCCGTAAGGAGCAATAAATGCGTCATTACGAAATCGTATTTATGGTTCACCCTGATCAGAGTGAACAGGTACCAGGTATGATCGAGCGTTACACCGGTGTTATCACCGAAGCTAACGGTAAGATCCACCGCTTGGAAGACTGGGGTCGTCGTCAACTGGCTTACCCAATCCAGGATCTGCACAAGGCTCACTACGTTCTGATGAACGTTGAAGCCACTGCTGAGTCTGTTGAAGAGCTGGAGACAGCTTTCCGTTTCAACGACGCTGTTCTGCGTAGCATGGTAATGCGCACCAAGGGTGCCATCACCGAGGCCTCTCCAATGGCTAAAGCTAAAGATGAGCGTGATGCTCGTCGTGCTGCCATCAGTGAGCGCTCTTCTGAGGCTGATGAAGCCGAAGAAAACGCTGAAGAATCTGCCGAGTAATTTCTGTTTGTGACCGCAAACTCTTTGGTGCTGACTGGCTCTGTTTTAAGGGTCAGACGCTTTAAAAGCCCAGCAGGGATCCCACACTGTGTGGTTCAGCTAGAGCACCGAAGCCAACGTTTCGAAGCCGATTTGCCCAGAAACGTCTATTGCCAAATTCAGGCAATCATGAGCGGTCAGCACTTTGAGTGCATTACAGATAAATTGCAGGCAGGCATGGAAATCCAGGTACAGGGTTTTATCTCGACTCAACAGAGTCGGAATGGACAAAGTCGCTTGGTTATTCATGCCGAAAATGTCGAATTGAAATCTTAGGAGACTGTCACATGGCACGTTATTTCCGTCGTCGCAAGTTCTGCCGTTTCACCGCTGAAGGTGTTGCAGAGATCGATTACAAAGATATTGCTACTCTGAAGAACTACATCACTGAGAGCGGCAAAATCGTTCCAAGCCGTATCACCGGTACCAGCGCTAAGTACCAGCGCCAACTGGCTCGCGCCATCAAGCGCGCTCGTTATCTTTCTCTGCTGCCATACACTGATCTGCATCAGTAATTCCAGCATTGAAGCCTAATCGTATAGAGAGGATTTGATAATGAACGTTATTCTGCTTGATAAAATCGCAAACCTGGGCAACCTGGGCGACCAGGTGTCTGTAAAGGCTGGTTACGCCCGTAACTTCCTGCTGCCACAGGGCAAGGCCGTTGTTGCCAACGCCGAAAACGTAAAAGTTTTCGAAGCCCGTCGCGCCGAGCTGGAAGCCAAACTGGCTGCCGACCTGACTGCTGCCACTGCCCGTGCTGAGAAGATCTCTGCACTGGAATCTGTTGTTATCGCTTCTAAAGCCGGTGACGAAGGCAAGCTGTTTGGTTCTGTAGGTACTCGCGACATCGCTGACGCCGTTACCGCCGCTGGCGTTGAACTGGCCAAAGCTGAAGTTCGTCTGCCACACGGTGCCCTGCGCACTACTGGTGACTTCGAAGTTGAAGTACAGCTGCACACCGAAGTGAAAGCCGTTGTTAAAGTAACTGTAGTTGCTGAATAATCGCTTTTAAGCTTCAAAGAAAACACCGCCGAATGGCGGTGTTTTTTTATGGCTTTTCAAAACGGCTTGTGCTGGATGAGGACACTGATGGATGTGGAATATATTCATATTGGGTAAGTAATGGCACACTTATCAGAAAGTAAGTAAGTGGATCTGATCGATTGAACCTACTCATACTTTTCGCTTATCAACGGTATGAACCCAAAAAAGGCCACCCTGAGGTGGCCTTTTTACGATATATAACCTTGTTAGTTGGTTACTATGTTCATCTCATCAAGCAGGTTGTGGGCGTTGTCGACTTTGTCCATCATCCACAGGATGTAACGTATATCTACGTGTACAGCGCGGGTGATTTCCGGGTTAAAAAACCAGTCTTTGGTGATAGCTTCGTAGGTGGAGTCGAAGTTGAGTCCCACCAGTTCGCCTTTGCCGTTAAACACGGGCGAGCCGGAGTTGCCGCCTGTGGTGTCTACGCTCGTGAGGAAGTTCACCGGCACCGAGCCGAAAACCTCGGGTTTATCCAGACATGAGAACAGACGGCACATTAAGCTTCGGGCATCCGGGTAGAGGTCATCCACTTTGTGTTTGCCCATGTCACCGGCCTTGATCGCATCCAGCACTTTTTGCGGGGCATTGTATGGTTCAACCCCTGTGTGCTTGGCTACTATGCCTTCGAGACGGGTGAAAGGCTGCTTATAGAGAGCGTCACGGGACTGATATCCATCCACCATGCCGTAGGTTATGCGCAAAGTGCCGTTGGCATCTGGGTACACAGGCCAGCCTTTATCTTTGTAGTAGGCAATTACCGCCTGCATCATCGCCGGGCGGGCAATACTCAGCTTACCATCCAGGGTTTTTTCGGCCTTTTCCTGTGCCATGCGGGTGTCGTACAGCGAAACGGCAAGCTGAATGAAAGGGTCTTCACTTGCCTCGAACTCGGCAGGTGTCTTGTCCATCCAGGCGAGACGGCTGACCTGGTCAGTCAGGCCGGTGGCGCTGTAAAGCGCATCCAGTCGTTCAGACAAGGGCTTGTCGCCACCTTTATTCAGCATATTGTCCAGCGCTTCAACCCGGTGAGACTGAGCCAGATACTCTTCAATATCGGCCTGCCACAGCACCTTGTCTACTTTCACATCAAAGCTGGAGTCGATGCGCTTCAGGCGATCGGCGAACATCTTGATGTCGCGCTCCTGAAAGCCTTGCTCACGCTCAGCATCGGGCTTTTGTTTTTCCTGAGCCAAGCGGTACAGGCTGTTGGCTGCGCCGAGAAGGTCACTGGACTGGGCATTCTCGAAGTAATAGTTGGTCTGATACTGATCCTGGCCTTCTTTGATCAGGGCTTTAAGCTCTGCCATTTGTTTGGCATCGCCGTGGCTGGCAAACCAGACCATAAAAGCATCTTCGCGCTGCTGCTTGATGGCAGCTATGTCGGTGGCTTTAAAGCCGTCAAGCAGGCCATTGAGTTTTTTCATGCGGTTGGCCATACCAGCCAGGGTACCTGCATATTTGATGGCAAGTTCCTGCTCGGCGGCGCCCATAGCCTCAATGGTATCGATACGTGCCTGGTAACGTTTGGCCTGAGTGGGGTAGAGCCAGTTGCTGGCAAACTCAAGCTCGGTGGTCAGACGGTAGCGGCTGGTCGAACCGGGGTAACCTGCAACAAATACGCCATCACCGGCTTTGACACCAGAGCCATTCACTTTCAGGAAGCTCTTTGATTGATAGGGCACGTTGTCTTCGCTGTATGGTGCGGGTTTACCATCTTTGCCTACATAGGCACGCAGGAAGGTAAAGTCGCCGCTGTGGCGCGGGTATTCGTAATTGTCGATGTCTCCGCCATAGCCACCCACACTTTCAGGAGGCGCGTACACCAGGCGTACGTCGCGGATCATCAGTTGCTTGATGAGGTAATATTCCAGACCATTGTGGAAACTGCGTACAGAGCAGCGATAGTTATCATCGCTCTCACACTCTTTAATCAGTGCTTTTTCACGATTTTCAATGGCTTCAACCCGGGCCAGTGGCGCTTCGGGCAGGGCGTCGGTGACGGTTTTGGTTACGTCAGTAACCGCTTCGGTCACGTACAGGCGTTCGTTGGGGCCAGCAGAAGGTTCCTTGTCTTTGCTGGTCGCGAGGAAGCCCTCGGCCAGGTAGTTTTTATCCTTGCTGCTGTTATATTGAATGGCCCGGTAAGCGCAGTGATGATTTGTCACTACCAGCCCTTGGGGGGATACGAAACTGGCGGTACAATACCCCAGCCCCACCACGGCATTCATAGGATGGCGAGTCAGGTCGGCGAGTTGTTCTGCAGGAATATCGATTCCACGGGCCTTGAGTTTGTCTGCGATGGAAGGCATCTGATAAGGTTGCCACTGGCCTTCGTCGGCGACTGCCAGCCCGGATGAGAGCACCAGCGCCGCTGCCACTAGGTTGCGCATGTTGATTCCTTAATTATTGTTCGTGAGTCCATCGTGGATGGGAAAGGCTTTGGTATCACCAAAGTCGCGAAGATTTATACCATATTTTGCAAATCCGTTGGATATTGGGAGACCGAATGTCACAGGAAGCCGCGTTTAAGCCCAAGGGGAAACCCAGAGACGCTCAGCTTGATGCGCTAAAAATGCCGCCACACTCCATTGAGGCCGAACAGTCGGTGCTCGGTGGTCTGATGCTGGATGCCGAAGCCTGGGATAAAGTGGCCGAGGCCGTGGTGCGTGACGATTTTTATTCCCGCTCTCACCGATTGATATTCTCTGCCATGCAAAGGTTGGTGGAGCAGGGTCAGCCGCTCGATTTGATTACCGTGTCTGAGCAGCTGGAGCTGAATAACGAGCTGGAAGACGCCGGTGGCTTTGCTTATCTGGGCGAAATTGCCAAGAACACCCCCAGCGCCGGTAACATTCACTCCTATGCCGAAATCGTGCGTGAGCGTGCGGTGGTGCGGGAGATGATCCGGGTCGCTCACGAGATTGCCGATGCCGGTTATAACCCGGAGGGCCGCGACTCCAGCGCCTTGCTGGATTTGGCCGAAACCAAGGTATTCAAGATTGCAGAGCAGCGGGCCAATGCCAATGAAGGCCCCGAGGACATAAAATCCATTCTTGAGAAAACCGTCGATAAAATCGAAGAACTGTACAATAACCCCCATAATGGCGTGACCGGGGTGTCCAGTGGCTTTTCCGATCTCGACCGCATGACCGCAGGTTTTCAGAGTGGCGATCTGGTGATTGTGGCAGCCCGTCCGTCGATGGGTAAAACCACCTTCGCCATGAATCTGTGCGAATACGCCGCCATGAATGAAGACAAGCCTGTGCTTATTTTCAGTCTCGAGATGCCCTCGGAACAGATCATGATGCGTATGCTCGCGTCCCTCGGACGCGTGGATCAAACCAAGGTGCGTACCGGTCAGTTGGATGATGAAGATTGGGCACGGGTGTCTTCCACCATGGGGCTGATGCTCGAGCAGGGCAAGATGTACATCGATGACAGTTCGGGTCTGACCCCCACTGAAGTGCGCAGCCGTGCCCGCCGGGTTGCCCGTGAGTGGGGTGGTCTGTCGATGATCATGGTCGACTACCTGCAGCTGATGCAGGTGCCGGCGCTGTCCGATAACCGTACTTTGGAAATTGCAGAAATTTCCCGCTCACTCAAGGCGCTGGCCAAAGAGTTGGAAATTCCTGTGATTGCACTGTCGCAGCTTAACCGCTCGCTGGAACAAAGAGCCGACAAGCGCCCGGTGAACTCGGATCTGCGTGAATCAGGCTCTATCGAGCAGGATGCGGACCTCATCATGTTTATCTACCGTGACGAGGTATACAATAACGATTCTGCCGATAAGGGCACGGCCGAAATCATTATCGGTAAGCAGCGTAACGGCCCTATCGGCCGGGTGCGTCTGACCTTCCAGGGCCAATTTTCCCGTTTCGACAATTATGCCGGTCCTCAGTTTGAGGAGGACTGATCCCCTTATGTCTCTCACAAGGCAGTTATTTTGAAACCCTTTCCCCGCGCAGAAATCAGTAGTCGCGCGCTGAAGGCCAACCTTGTCAGGTTGCGGCAAATCGCACCCGGCAGCAAGGTTATGGCCGTGGTCAAGGCCAATGGTTATGGTCATGGCCTGCTGAATGTTACCGGGGTCGTCGATGACGCCGACGGTTTTGGTCTGGCCCGCCTCGAAGAAGCCCTGGAAGTGCGCGCCGGTGGCGTAAATGCCCGGCTGTTGTTGCTGGAGGGTTTTTTCCGTACCGAAGACCTGCCTTTGTTGGTGGAGCACGACATTGATACCGTGGTGCACCATGAATCACAGCTGGATATGCTGGAGTCAGCGCAGCTGAAAAAGCCCGTCACTGTGTGGCTGAAAGTGGATTCAGGTATGCATCGCCTGGGGTTTCATCCACAAGAATTCGAGCAGGTGTATCAGCGTCTGCTGGCTAATGCCAATGTGGCCAAACCTGTGCATCTGATGACCCATTTCAGTTGCGCTGATGAACCTGAAAAAGGCGTGACGTCAGCGCAGATTGCGCGTTTCAACGAACTGGTTGGCGGCCTACCCGGTGACAAAACGCTGGCTAATTCCGCAGGGGTGCTCTATTGGCCGGCCAGCCAGGCCGATTGGATCAGGCCGGGTATTGCTCTGTATGGCGTGTCGCCGGTCGCAGGCGATTTGGGTGTTAATCACGGTTTGCAACCCGCCATGGCGCTGATGTCGCAGCTGATTGCCGTACGTGAGCATAAGGCCGGTGAAAGTGTCGGCTATGGCGCTTACTGGACTTCAAGTCGTGATACCCGTCTCGGCGTTGTGGCTATCGGTTATGGCGACGGTTATCCCCGCAATGCCCCTGAAGGTACGCCAGTGCTGATTAATGGCCGCAGGGTGCCGATAGTGGGACGGGTTTCCATGGACATGCTGACGGTTGATTTGGGGCCTGAAGCCAATGATAAGGTTGGTGATGCTGCCATGTTGTGGGGGCCAGACCTGCCGGTAGAAGAAGTGGCTGAGCAGATTGGTACTATCGCCTATGAGCTGGTGACCAAGCTGACGCCGCGGGTGGCTGTTTGCCTGGATTAACCACTTGGTGTGGATAGATACTTGAACAGAAAAAGGCGCTCAGATCCGGGGCGCCTTTTTTTGTGTCGTTTTTAACCGTCAGTTTTCGAAGCAGATTTCGATATAGGCCGTGCCGTAGGGGCTGGTAAACGGCATAATGATTTTATTGCCGTCTGCCTTATGGGAGATCCTGTGGCCAGTGCCAGCCACGACAACCGGGGTCGCCATTTCAAAGTCATACCCCTTTTCACCCAACAGGTTTTTTGCGCCGCCGGTGACCATGTTGGTGATTTCCCCCACCATGTCGGTTACTTCATCGTTAATTTTTCCTGGGTTTTCACCGAGCATATTTTGCATTATTTGCAATGCCAGGCTTTCATCGAAGGTAATTGACATCGAACCTTTGGTCTGCGGGCCAACCATACCAATTAACCCGGATACATCGCCTTTGGCCAAATTGTCAGTCTTGAGTCTTGGTTTGCCCGGAGTCAGCTGCAGTGATGCCATGGTAGACAGTACATTCAGCAGAGACTGTAAAAACGGGTTGATAAATTCGACGTTCATTCCGGGCGCACCTCAATCAACTTTTTTGTAAAACCAATTATGCATAGCTGTCACATTATCATAAGGGTAGATGAATTTTATACTTACGGGGAAGTTTTACCCCGCTGCGCCACTGGATAACAGGTGTTGTTTTGAAGTGCAGCTGTGTAAAATATCCGCCCTTTATTGCCGCTGACAGGATGGGCCTTATATGCCATCGCCATTAAATCGTACTTTCTCGGTTGCGCCTATGCTCGACTGGACAGACAGACATTACCGTTATTTTGCCCGGCTGATGTCCACTCAGGCGCTGCTCTACACCGAAATGGTGACGACAGGCGCAATTTTACATGGAAAGGGTGATTATCTGGAGTACAACGAAGAAGAACATCCGTTGGCGCTGCAACTGGGGGGCTCCAATCCTGATGATTTGGCTGCCTGTGCCAGGCTCGCTGAGGCGCGTGGCTATGATGAAGTTAATCTCAACGTAGGATGTCCGTCGGACAGAGTGCAAAATGGCCGTTTCGGCGCCTGCCTGATGGCAGAGCCGAAACTGGTGGCCGAGTGCGTGGATGCGATGCGCCAGCAAGTATCGATTCCTGTGACGGTAAAGACCCGCATTGGTATTGACGAGCAGGACTCCTATGACTTTCTGACCGACTTTATCGACATTGTTGCAGCGGCCGGCTGCGATACCTTTATCATCCATGCCCGTAAAGCCTGGTTGCAGGGCCTGAGCCCGAAAGAGAACCGCGAAATTCCGCCGCTGGACTACGACCGTGTGTATCAGCTCAAGCAGGACTACCCACAGCTATCTATCAGCATCAATGGTGGCGTGACCTCGATTGATGCGGCTAAAACCCATCTTGAGCGGCTTGATGGTGTGATGGTTGGACGCGAAGCCTATCAGAACCCTTTTATTCTGGCTGAAGTCGACAGTGCCCTCTGCGGGAAGACCTCACCGGTCCACAGCCGGGAAGAAGTTATCGGGAAATTACTTCCTTATATCGGGAAACACCTTGAGCAAGGTGGCAGGCTCAATCACATTAGTAGACATATCATAGGTTTATATCAGGGAATTCCAGGCTCACGAGCCTGGCGCCGTCACTTGAGTGAAAACGCTCACAAGCCTGGCGCCGGTATCGAAGTGATTGAAAATGCACTGAAAGCCATGGCTGAGAGTCGCCTCTAATCCTGCATCTCCTTCTTGTTGGCGAAATTTACTAAAGGCTTGGTGAATTTCGCCTGCTAACCATCTCCCTTCCGTTCTTCTTTTGTGTTAAGTGCCATTTAACCTTTTGTAAAACAGTGCCTTGCCTTTATTTTTCAAAATTGGCACGACAATTGTAATTCCTCTTGCGACATAGGTTAACAACAGGAGTGAACACCATGTTTAAGCAAACTTTGAAATCTACTTTAGCGGTTCTGGCACTGACTTCTTCATTGGGCATGGCCAGCGCACAGGCAAACGAAGCTCTGACCACCGATCTTTTGCGCACTGTCGAGCAAAACATGGTGAGCCAGACCAAGGAAATGTTGCAAAACGTTGCGCTGGATTTGCAGCTGGAATTGAAAGCTGAACTGACCAAGAGCTGGGTGGCCATCACGGAAGAGCAGGTCGTTGCCGATGAGCCTGTTAAAGCTGAGGCACTGGTCGCCTCCAAGGAGTAATCCATGTGGCTGACGGTCGGACTCTCGTTGAAAACGGCACTGGTGCTGTTGTTACCTGTAGCAGCCTTTGTGGTCTGTGCCGGGTTCACTTGCCTGATGCGCTGGCACAGGTTTTGATAAGAATAAATTTGAGGAATAGCAAATATGAGCAGTATTGAAATGCGCCTTAAAAATCCCCGCCGTATGGTGTGTGGCGTAGCCGCAGCGATGGCCGATAAGTTTGACTGGTCTTGCATGTGGACCCGGGTGGCGTGGATGGTATTTACCTTGCTGAATCCTGCTATGACGCTGCTGGTTTATTTTGCGCTGGCACTGCTGATGGAAAAGTGGGATGCATGATGGGGCAGGTGTTTGGATGATGTAGCCAGCCCCTTGCTGAGCGCTCCTGTGGGGGAGTTTTCAGCCAGGGGTTGGGGCACTTGCGTTATGCCTTGCGAAGAAATGCCTGAAATCTGGCCTTGGCTTCGTCGCTTTTAAGCCTTTCGCCAAAGGCTTCCAGTTCAAGGTGCATCTGGTGTTGAACCCGGTGTTTATGGGGGCGCATCAGCTGTCTTGTTTGCTGTAGTGCTTGCGGTGGCTGAGCCGCAAGACGTTTAGCCTTGTCCATTGCTGTCTGCAACAGGGTTTCGGACTGTACGATGCCATTGATCAGTCGCAGTTCAGCGGCAGTAGCGGCATCGAAGGGATCGCCAAGCAGCAGCAGTTCGGCCGCTTTTTGATAACCAACCAATTCTGGTAGCAAGATGCTGGCACCAGCCTCCGGAACCAGCGCCAGATTGACAAAGGGCAGTTGAAACTTGGCACTGTTGTCGGCGTACACCAGATCGCAATGGAGCAGCAGCGTGGTGCCAATACCAACGGCACTGCCGCTGACAGCTGCCACCATGGGTTTCTTCAGTTCGAGCAGACAAAACAGAAAGCGAACAGCCGGGTGATTTGGCCCTAAGTCACTATTTTGTAAAAAGTCTGCAACATCGTTGCCCGCAGTGAAACAATTGGCTTCCCCGCTCAACAGGAAGGCGCGAATCTCATTGTCGCTCTCGCCTTGCGTAAGGTATTCTGTGAGCTGCCGGTACATGTCGAGGTCGAGCGCATTACGTTTATCCGGGCGATTAAAACTGAGGTGGCGTACGCCCTCTACGTCCTTGACCAGTATCTTACTCATGGGGTTTCCTCTGCTGATTTGGCATGACATGGAGTGTATGACATTGAAACCAATATTCAAACATCTGTTTAATCTCGTTCTGCTTTGTGTGTTCTCTACGTCGGCACTTGCAGAAATTGTAGTAAAAGACGGATTTGTAAGGGCAATGCCCCCGGTATCGCCTAATACCGCGGCTTACTTCACGCTGATAAATCATGGCGACGCTAATGAGCTGATTTCCGTCAGTACCCCCGTTGCCCGTGAAGCACAGCTGCACACTTTGGTCACTGAAAATGATGTAGTTAAGATGCGTCAGGTGAACGGTTTCCCCGTGGAAGCCCATGGGATGCTGATGCTGGGCGAGCGGGGCGATCATATAATGCTGCTTGGGCTGCACGCTCCCCTTGTTGAAGGCGAAATGGTGGCATTTGAGTTGACCTTCAAGTCCGGTGAAATTGTCAAAATATCATTGCCTGTAAGCAAGGTATCCGTCGCTGCAGACGATCATCATCACCATCATCATTAACGGAGTAAACGAAGATGCAAGTGACATGGAAAAAGATTGCAGCGGTAGCTGCCGTAGTTACAGTACTTATGTATGGGGTAAGTGTGTGGTGGAGCATTGAGCCGGATGTGCTTGAGCCAGAGGTATTGAATACTGAAAGCGGCCAGATGGTGGTGGGGTATGCAACCACCTCATCACTTATCAACACTCTGGACTCCTTGCTGAACAAGCCCGGAGGCTGGCTTTCTAACGATACTACCCCTCCATCTATTTTAATGGACAACATGCCAGCGTTTGAATTCGGTGCGTTGGAGCAGGCTCGGGATCTGGCACTTATCATGCGCAAGGAATTCAGCCGTTCCCAGTCACAGTCCACCGCCGACAATGATTTGCTGGAGGCGCACTCCAAGCTCAATATTGACCACACTTCCTGGTTAGTGCCAAGTGCTGAAAGCGAGTACAGCGATGCCATTAAGTTGCTGAAGCTTTACCGTGCCCGGATCTCAGACAGCAGTAATCGTGATGCCCAGTTCTATGCCCGGGCTGATAACCTTAATGAGTGGCTCAAAGAGGTACAGAAACGCCTTGGCAGCATGTCGCAGCGTTTGTCTGCCAGTGTAGGGCAGGAGCGCCTGAATACTGATTTGGCTGGAGATACTTCTGCCCGACAGTCTACGCCCAATCTTGCTGCTCATCAGGTGAAAACCAGCTGGTGGGAGATCGATGATGTATTCTACGAGAGCCGCGGTTCCTGTTGGGCTTTGCTCAACTTTATGAAGGCCGTCGAGGTGGACTTTGCCGACGTGCTTAAGAAGAAAAATGCCGAAGTCAGCCTTAAGCAAATCATTCGTGAGCTGGAATCGACCCAGCAATCGGTATGGAGTCCGCTGGTGCTTAATGGCACGGGCTTTGGTTATGTGGCTAACCATTCATTGGTGATGGCCAATTATGTTTCCCGCGCCAATGCGGCGCTTATTGATTTAACCAATTTGCTTTCACAGGGTTAATTATGCAGAAATCGTTTCTCACAGTTGCGTTGCTTACCGCCATGTCGGTCTCTTCTGCCAACGCAGCCACAGTACTGGGGTTTAAAGCAGGTGCTGATTATTGGCATGCAGATGCCGCGGGTAATCTGCCGGCTGATGGTGGAAGTCTTCAAAGCTTTGAATATGACTCTTCCGCACACACCAGCCTTTGGTTCGCGGTTGAGCATCCTGTCCCGCTGTTGCCAAATTTGCTGATCCGCGAAAATCGGATGCAAGAGCACGGTGCCAAATCAGATGCAGACTTTTCGTTTGGTGGTATTGGCTTTACCGGTGATGTTAATAGCATCATGGATCTGAGTAATACCGATTTTGTGCTTTATTACGAGCTGTTGGATAACGATATAGTGTCTTTGGATGTAGGTGGTGCTTACAAAAAGATGCATGGCTCATTCAGGGTTGGTAATGGCAATGGATTGTCACATCAAAAAGATTTTGATGGCGCGGTGATTATGGGTTACGCGAGTGCAGTTGTTGGTATGCCTGGCCTTGGCTTATATGGTTTTGCTGATTTGATGGCTGGCGTTAACGAAAGTCAGGTATATGATTACAGCGTCGGACTGGGCTGGGAATTCGATGGTATGGCGTTGGACACCCGAGTCCGCGCGGGTTATCGAGAGTTTAATTTTGATGTGAGAAGTTTCGACGGCATCACAACAGACAGTCACTTCAAAGGTTATTTTGCCGGTGTTGAACTGCTGTTCTGACAGTAAAATATGATAATAAAAAACCGCCCGAATAGGCGGTTTTTTATTGCTTAAGCACAGAGAGTTACTGTGCTGCCTTCAGGCCATTGTTGATGGCAATGATATCATCTTCTGTCAGAGTGCCTGCGGCTTGTTTCAAAGCCATTACTGAGCTGATATAGCTGTAACGTGCATCCGACAGTTTACGCTTGGAATCGTACAGATCACGGGTACGATTCAGTACGTCAACGATTGTACGGGTACCCACTTCAAAGCCTGCCTGGGTCGCATTCAGTGCACTTTCTGAGGATACGACAGACTGTTCATATGCGCGGATAGAGCTGATGGATGCACCCACATTGTTGAAGTTATTGCGCACATCTTTTACAACCCGTCGATGAGTTTGTTCCAGTCTCTCACTTGCTTCAACATACTTGTACTGAGCCTGCTCAACCTTTGATGACACGCGGAAACCTTCAAAAATGGGTACGCTCAGAGTCAGGCCTATGGAACTGTTATCAAAGTCGGGCCCCGGATTCTGCTCGAAACCCTTGGTATATCCAGCGCTCAAGCTCAATGAAGGATAATGGCCGGCTTTGTACAGGCTGATGGTTTCTTCTGCAATATCTTTCCCGATACGCTGGCTCATCAGGTCAGTACTGTTGGTTTCAGCCATCTTAATCCATTCATTGGGCATGGAAGGTGCCGGACTGGCTGCACTGAAACGGTCGGTGTCGAGCACATTAATGGACTTGTGGTCGATGCCGGTGATTTCGCGCAGCGCTTCATAGCTGTTTGACAGGGTGTTTTCCGCCAGAATTTCTGTGGCCGATGCCAGGTCATACTGTGCCTGAGCCTCGTGAACGTCGGTGATGGCTGTCAGACCCACGGCAAAACGCTGCTTGGTTTGCTCCAGCTGACGTTCGATAGCGCGTTTTTCGGCGCCCTGGAATTCGAAGTTGTCCTTGGCTTTGAGCACGTCAAAGTAAGCTTTTGTTACGCGTGTAATGAGTGTTTGCAAGGTAGAGGCGTAGGCCGCGTCAGCCTGGGCTGCCGCTTTTTCGGCCAGAGACAGACCTACCCAGGCACTGTGGTCGTATATTACCTGATTCAGTTTAACGCCGCCGGTGAAACCATCGCTATTGTTGGATGGGTCGTTCCATGCCTTGTTGTAGCCTACGTTGGCACTGATAGTCGGCAGCAGGGGAGCGCGGTTTTCTTCGATTTGGGCATAAAGTGCATTACGTTGAGCCTGTGCCTGAAGAACCAGCGGATCATTGGTTAATGCTTGCTGATAGATTTGCAACAGGTCGTCGGCACTGGCACTGGATGTACCTGCCGCTAAAACCACGGCGGCGCACAGAGAACTAAGCTTGAATTTCATTGGCTGTCCTTATAGAGACAATGGCCCCGAGGGCGGGGTTTCAATTGGATTAAAAATCAAATGCCCTTAATCCGGGCGGTTCGCGCTTCCCGACGCTTCCCGAAACAGCTAAAACTTAATGCTTGAAATACTAAAAAATCAACCATTTTTGAGTCAAACCAGAAGTGTAACAGATTTTAATTTAAATCTTTGTGTAAAACCCCTGATAATAAGTGAAAGATGTATTGAAGGAGCACGGGATGTTTAACAGACTGTTTAGCCGAAAAGACATTGAATTGCTCGATTCTCGCCCGCTGTACCAGGGCTTTTTCCGGATGGTGCAGTATCGGTTTCGGCACAGGCTGTTCGCTGGCGGTTGGAGTGAAGAAGTCACCCGCGAAGTCTTTGAGCGGGGGCATGCCGTGGTGGTACTGCCTTACGATCCTGTTACCGACAATGTAGTGCTGATTGAGCAAGTGCGTTTTCCGGCGCTGGAGACTACAAAATGCCCATGGCTACTGGAACTGGTGGCGGGCATGATTGAAGAAGGCGAATCAGCAGAAGAGGTAGCTTGTCGAGAACTGATGGAAGAAGCGGGGCTCGAAGCTAAACGCCTTATCCCAACCGGCAGTTATCTGTCCAGTCCCGGCGGTTGCAGTGAACGCTTTTATGCGTTTTTGGCCGAAGTAGATGCGAGCAACGCTGCGGGACTGCATGGTCTGGCTCATGAACATGAAGATATTCGGGTGCTGGTGATGCCACGGGTTCAGGCCTATGCCATGGTCGAGTCCGGTGAAATTGACAATGCTTCTACGGTTATCGGGCTGCAGTGGCTTGAACTCAATTACACCAAGTACCGCAGGGGATAACATTGAATAGTGTAAAGCCCAGATATCAACCTGACCTCAATGGGTTTCTTGCCCTTTGTGGTCGCAATTACGCCTTGCTGCTGCGCTGGCTACCGGAGGCACTCGCCCTTGATGCGCCGGTCAGCGTTTGCGGCAAGCATGGGCTGCTGAAGATTACCCTTTTGGAAAACACCCGTTACACCCAATTGGTCGAAATTTCCCGTCCGTTGGGGAAAACTCCGCTTATCGAAGATCCTAAGGTATTGGTTCGGATTTATCATGATGCTAAATTAGCAGAAGTGTTAACTGGTCAGCAGATTTCCCTCCTCAGTGCAGTGTATGATTACCCCAATTTACGAATGTACCAAAGTGATGAAAAGTACCAGGTTAATGCATTCCTGGAAGAATTATTGAAGATTGGCTGTCGTAATCAGATGACAGTTCAGTCTTAGAAATTGGGTCGACATAGTGCTGAAAGAGGCTGTTGAATATAACTTAACAGAGGGGGAAACTGCGCGCCTGGTGCAGATCACCGACCCGCATCTGTTTGCCAGCCATGAGGGGCAACTTCTGGGTGTTAATACCGCCCATAGTCTCTCGGCTGTGCTCAATACCCTCAACGCGACCCATTACCCCGCCCATCTGATGCTGGCCACCGGCGACATCAGTCAGGATTATACCCCCGAGTCTTACCGCAACTTTGTCGATGCCATCGGCTTTCTGGGCTTGCCATGTCATTATTTGCCCGGTAATCACGACGACCCGCGGGTAATGCATCTGCATATGCAAGGCCCCAGGGTATTTGGTCAGCAGCGTATCTTTGTTGGTAACTGGCAGATTCTGATGCTCGACAGCACTGTGCGCGACAAGCCAGGCGGCCACATGGGGGAAGAGCAGTTTGCACTGATTGACGAGGCCATTGCAGCCGAGCCTGAGCGTCACACCTTGTTGGTGATGCATCACAACCCGATTCCGGTCGACTGTGTCTGGCTGGATCAGCACTGCATGGATAATGGTGCCGCTTTCCTTGAGCGGGTGTCGCAATACCCTCAGGTGAAAGGTGTGCTTTGGGGCCATGTGCATCAGGCGCTGGATGAATTCTACCCCCGTGACAATGCGCCACTGCCGCTGATGGCCACCCCGTCCACCTGTATTCAGTTCAAGCCCAAATCCCCTTATTTTGCCCTGGACCATCTGCAGCCCGGCTATCGTTTGCTGGAGCTTTTGCACGATGGTAGCATTCATACCCATGTTTATCGGGTGCCGGGCAACCTGTTCGCCCCCGACCATAACTCCAGCGGTTACTGAGGGCTCAGGCCGCAGCGTGAGGAACTATGCTGCTCTATATACATGGATTCAACAGCTCCCCCCTGTCTGAAAAAGGCGTGCTGACAGCTAATTTTCTTGCCCGTCAGTATCCGGATGTGCGTCTGGTGCAGCCGCAATTGCCATCTGATATTGATGCCGCCGTCAGGCTGCTTGCTGATTTGACCGGGGAAGCCCGCGAGCGTGGAGAGGTGTTGAGATACATTGGCTCATCCCTGGGTGGTTTTTATGCCACCTGGTTGGCGGAGACTTTCGGGGGCAAGGCTGTGCTGATCAACCCAGCAGTGTCGCCCTATGATTTGTTTGAAGAGTTTCTCGGTCCGCAGCACAACCCTTATACCGACGAGCACTACCAGGTACTGCCTGAACATAGGGAAGCATTGAAAAGCTATGATGTCGAAGCCATAGCCAATCCCGACCGCTTTTTTGTATTATTACAAACCGGTGACGAAGTGCTGGACTACCGTTTGGCGCTGGACAAATACCATTGTTGCCGGATGCTGATTGAACCCGGCGGAGACCACAGTTTTGTGGGTTTTGAGCGGCAGTTGCCGGATATCGCCGCATTTTTAGAGTTACCTTGACAAACCGAACCGCAGGGCCGCACCATGGCCTGAATAACGAAAAATAACGTGCGCCATGACCAACCAATACAATTCTGATGCGATTGAAGTGCTGAATGGCCTTGAGCCTGTGAAGCGCCGCCCCGGTATGTATACCGACACCACCCGTCCCAACCATTTGGGCCAGGAAGTTATCGATAACAGTGTGGACGAAGCACTGGCAGGCCACGCGAGTCGCATCGATGTCATTCTGCACACAGACAACTCACTTGAGGTCATAGACGATGGCCGCGGAATGCCAGTGGATGTGCATCCGGAGGAAGGCATTTCCGGGGTTGAGCTGATCCTCACCAAGCTCCATGCGGGCGGTAAATTCTCCAATAAAAACTACCAGTTTTCAGGTGGTCTCCACGGGGTGGGGATCTCGGTAGTAAACGCGCTTTCCAAGCGGGTTGAAATTACCGTGCGCCGTGATGCTCAGGTCTATGAAATGGCCTTTGAGCATGGGGAAAAGGTTGAGGATCTTCGTGTTACTGGCAGCTGTGGTCGCCGTAACACAGGTACCAGTGTTCATTTCTGGCCCGATGCCAGTTATTTTGATTCCCCCAATTTCTCCATCACCAAGCTTGTGCATCTGCTTAAAGCCAAGGCGGTGCTCTGCCCCGGGCTTAGAATTAAATTCTCCAACAAGCAAACCGGCGAAGTGCAGGAATGGTACTTTGAAGCCGGGTTGACCGATTACCTCAAGAGCACCGTGGGTGGCGTGACCATGTTGCCGCCAGAGCCTTTTGTTGGCAGTTTTTCTGGCAATAATGAAGCCGCTGACTGGGCCATCACCTGGCTGCCGGAAGGCGGTGAATATCTGGCTGAGAGTTACGTTAACCTGATCCCCACACCGCTTGGCGGCACCCATGTAAATGGCTTTCGTCAGGGCTTGCTGGAGTCCATGCGTGAGTTTTGTGAATTCCGCAATCTGATCCCCCGCGGCCTCAAGCTGAGTCCGGAGGATATCTGGGATAAAACGGCCTTCATTTTGTCTATTAAGATGCAGGACCCGCAATTTGCCGGCCAGACCAAGGAAAAGCTCTCCAGCCGTCAGAGTGCGGCATTTGTCTCCGGCATAGTGCGTGATGCGTTTTCGCTGTACCTGAACTCCCACACCGATCTCGCCGAAGCGCTGGCCGAAATGTGTATTGCCAATGCGCAAAAGCGTATGAGGGCAGCCAAGAAGGTGGCCCGTAAAAAGGTGACTTCAGGCCCGGCGCTGCCTGGCAAGCTGACCGATTGCAGTGGCCAGGATCCCATGACATCAGAGCTGTTTTTGGTGGAGGGTGACTCGGCGGGCGGTAGCGCCAAACAGGCACGGGATCGTGAGTTCCAGGCCATCATGCCGCTGCGGGGTAAGATTTTGAATACCTGGGAGGTGGAAGCCTCACAGGTGCTGGCATCGCAGGAAGTGCACGATATTTCGGTTGCTATCGGCTGCGACCCTGACAGCGACGATATTTCCGAGCTGCGCTACGGCAAGATTTGTATCCTCGCCGATGCGGACTCAGACGGACTGCACATTGCCACATTGCTGTGTGCATTGTTCCTCAAGCACTATAGGGTGTTGGTGGAGCGTGGTCATGTGTATATCGCCATGCCACCGTTGTTCCGTATCGATATCGGCAAAGAGGTGTATTACGCCCTTGATGAGCCGGAAAAGCAGGGCGTGCTCGACCGTCTGGCGGCCGAAGGCAAGAAGGGCAAGCCACAGGTGACCCGATTCAAAGGTCTGGGTGAGATGAACCCGCTGCAACTGCGGGAAACCACCATGGATCCCAACACCCGCCGTTTGGTGCAGCTGACCATTGATGATGCCGACGATACCGTGGCCTTGATGGACATGCTGCTGGCGAAGAAGCGCTCCGGCGATAGAAAGACCTGGCTTGAAACCAAAGGCGATTTGGCTGTCATCTGAGAACATCCATGCCCATGATAACGATAACAGGCAAAAAAGAATGTTGAGTAACACGAACCTTGGCCGCCTTTTGGTTGCGGGGATCACTTGGCTGTCGCTGCCGGCTTTGGCCGAGCAGTCGATAACTATTACCGTAACCAAGGGATTCGGCATTGAGCTGTACGCCTCGGATCTCGACGACGCCAAGCAATTGGCTGTGGGGGCCAACGGCACCCTGTTCGTCGGTTCAGCCAAAGGTGGCACCATTACCGCACTGGTAGATGCCAATAACGATGGTCGGGTAGATCGTCGTTATGTAGTCGGCAAAGGGCTGGAAAACCCGGAGGCTATCGCGTTTCACAACGGCGATTTATACGTGGCGCTGGAGGAAAAAATCCTGCGTTACGAAGATATCGAGCAGCGCCTGCGCCGCCCGGGTCGCCCCAGAGAGGTGTACGGCAAGCTACCCGCCGACACCAAAAAGAGCGACCGCGCCATGTCATTTGGGCCGGATGGTCGCCTGTATATCGCCATTGGTGCGCCCTGTAATGTGTGCGAGGCAGAGGCTCCGTTCGGGTCAATACTCGCCATCGATGTACGCACAGGTGCCAGCGAGCAAATAGCCACCGGTGTTCGCAGTGTCCGTGGTTTTGACTGGTCCCCGAAAGACGGCAAAATGTGGTTTGCCGACATAGGCCGCGACTGGATGGGCGACAACCTGCCACCGGATGAGATAAATCGGGTCGACACCAAGGGCGTGCATTATGGTTTTCCCTATGTACATGCCACCAGTGTGATGGAACCGGCTTACGAAAAGCCGGAAAATCTTAAAGTCACAGCGCCTGTATTTGAGCTGCCCGCCCATGTTTCGCCCATGGGGTTGCTGTTTTATCGCGGTGAGCAGTTTCCGGCTGAATACCATAATCAGCTGCTGGTGGCCGAAAATGGCTCCTGGAATCGCTCCAGTAAAATTGGGTATCAGATAGTGGTGCTCAGTATCGACAAGGGGGAAGTGGTAAGCCGCGAAACCCTGATTAGTTTTCTCGATGGCGAGTTTCCTGTGGCCCGGCCCTATGCCATGGCGATGGGAACCGACGGTTCGCTGTTTATCTCAGATGATTTGAAAGGCAATGTTTATCGGTTCTTCTTCAAGCACGAAGAAGAGGCGGCGACACAGGAAGAACAACCATGAGTGACGCCATAGACTTAAGCCTGGATGGCGTGGAGCAGATGCCGCTGAGGCGCTTCACCGAAGAGGCTTATCTCAATTATTCCATGTACGTGATCATGGACCGGGCCTTGCCACATATCGGCGACGGTCTCAAACCGGTTCAGCGCCGTATTGTGTATGCCATGAGTGAACTGGGGCTGAGTGCCCAGTCCAAACATAAAAAATCCGCCCGTACCGTAGGTGACGTGCTGGGTAAGTATCATCCCCATGGCGACAGCGCCTGCTACGAAGCTATGGTGTTGATGGCGCAGCCGTTCTCTTACCGTTACCCGCTGGTCGATGGCCAGGGTAACTGGGGTGCGCCGGACGATCCCAAGTCCTTCGCTGCCATGCGTTACACCGAAGCCAGATTGTCGCGCTTCAGCGAAGTGCTGCTATCTGAACTGGGGCAGGGCACTGTGGATTGGGGCGTTAACTTTGACGGCACCATGAAAGAACCCAAGGTGTTGCCGGCCCGTCTGCCGCACATTTTGCTGAATGGGGTGACAGGTATTGCCGTGGGTATGGCAACCGACATTCCGCCGCACAACGCCCGCGAGCTTGCCAGCGCCTGTATCGAACTGTTGGATAATCCCAAAACCGAACTGCCACGGCTGATGGAACTGGTTCCCGGCCCGGATTATCCCACCGAGGCGGAGATCATCACCCCCACAGATGAGATTGCCCGT
This sequence comes from Shewanella sp., assembly GCF_041630135.1. Classification (GTDB taxonomy): domain Bacteria; phylum Pseudomonadota; class Gammaproteobacteria; order Enterobacterales; family Shewanellaceae; genus Shewanella. The sequence goes on along the minus strand of NZ_JBFKLW010000038.1, from coordinate 13,082 downwards.
ATTTATGAGTCCGGCCGCGGCTCTATCAAGATGCGTGCTGTTTACGCCATGGAAAATGGTGAAGTGGTAATCTCGGCGCTGCCGCATCAGGCCAGCTCCAGCAAAATTCTTGAGCAAATTGCCGCCCAGATGCAGGCGAAAAAGCTGCCGATGGTATCGGATCTGCGTGACGAATCTGACCATGAAAACCCGGTTCGTCTGGTGTTGGTGCCACGCTCCAATCGGGTCGATGTTGAGCAGTTGATGGCTCATCTCTTCGCCACCACCGAGCTTGAAAAGAGCTACCGGGTAAACCTGAACGTACTCGGGCTCGATGGCCGTCCCAAGGTCAAAGGTCTGAAGGATATGCTCAGCGAGTGGTTGGAATTCAGAACCGAAACGGTTCGCCGCCGCCTGCAATTCCGCCTCGACAAGGTGCTGGCTCGCCTGCACATCCTCGAAGCCTTGATGGTCGCCTTCCTCAACATTGATGAAGTGATTGAAATCATTCGCTTCCATGATGAGCCAAAGGCCGAGCTGATGGCCCGTTTCGACCTCAGTGACCGCCAGGCAGAAGCCATCCTCGAGCTGAAACTGCGCCATCTGGCCAAGCTCGAAGAAATAAAAATCAAGGCCGAGCAGAATGAACTCGAAGCCGAGCGCGATAAACTTGAACAGATCCTGGGGTCTGAGCGTCGTCTCAAGACCCTGATTAAGAAAGAACTGGAGCAGGATGCCCAGACCTATGGTGACGATCGCCGTTCGCCACTGGTGCAGCGTCAGGAGTCCCGAGCGCTCACTGAGCAGGAGCTGATGCCGACTGAGCCCGTTACCGTGGTGTTGTCTGAAAAAGGTTGGGTGCGCTGCGCCAAAGGCCATGACATAGACGCCGAAGGTCTGTCCTATAAGGCCGGTGACGGCTTCCTGTGCGCCGCGCCGGGCAGAAGCAACCAGCAGAGCGTGTTTATCGACAGCTCCGGCCGGGCGTTTGCCACTGACACCCATACCTTGCCGTCGGCCCGAAGCCAGGGTGAACCTATTACGACTCGCTTCAATCTTGCGCCCGGCGAGACGATGGAGCACTTATTGCTGGGTGAAGATCAGCAGCACTATTTGCTTGCCAGTGATGCCGGTTACGGTTTTATTTGCAGTTTCGCTGACATGGTGTCGCGCAATAAAGCAGGTAAGGCGCTGTTAAGTTTGCCATCCGGAGCCAAGGTATTGCCTCCAAGACGGGTGGATAAAGAGGTTAACCCATCGATTTTGGCCATCACCAATGAAGGCCGTATGTTGGTATTTGGCCTGGATGCCTTGCCACAGCTTGCCAAAGGAAAGGGCAATAAGATTATTGGCATTCCGTCTGAGCGAGCCAAACTGCGGGAAGAGCTGCTCACTCATTTACAGCTGGTGCCGGCCGATTCGCCGGTTACCCTGTGGGCCGGTAAGCGCAAGCTCACGTTGAAGAGTGCCGACCTCGAGCACTACCGCGGTGAGCGTGGCAGGCGTGGCGCCAAGTTACCCCGTGGCTTGCAGCGGGTTGACCGGGTTGAGTTGGGCGAAGGGGATACCCCGGTGCTCTAGTCGAAAGAAAAAATTTAAAAGCGCTGCACCGGCAGCGCTTTTTTATTGCCGCCAGCGGGATTGGCCGTCAGTGAAACTGAATAGAATTCTGTGGTGGTTAGCTTAAGCTACTTCGTAGAAATTGGGTTCTTTATCCAACTGCCGTTCAATTACTTCCAGCGTCGTTTGAATGCACTTGCCACATTGGCTGCCCACGCCCAAACGCTTTTTCACCGCCGCGAGGGTGACATCTCCCTGATGCACAGCTTGTTGAATTTGGGTATCGGTAACTGCGTAACACACACAAACGTACATGATGAGTCCTGCATATTAATTGAACACGCCAATTATAAATAAAAACAGTTCTCATCATCAATAACGCTTTCTTATATAGATGAGCGAATTCAAGCTTGTCGGTTATCTCTGCAGTTAGAAGTCAAAGTTATTTGCAAACAATGTAATATACAATGGCGCGTTGTTACTGAAATGTTATGCTTATTACTAATGCTTATAGGTACTATTTATGGTGGAAACACTGCCAAAGATTAGGTGTTGATGCGATAAAACTCCGAGGAATACTAAGGTATGCGTAAAAATTTGCCAATCACTCAAAAAGAGAATGATTATCCCGATGACTGGATACTGCTCTCAACCACTGACACCAAAAGCATCATTAAGTATGCCAACCCTGCGTTTTGTAAAGTTGCTGGATATCAGCTCACTGAAATGGAAGGGCAGCCCCACAACATGGTGCGCCATCCGGACATGCCGCCAGCAGCCTTTGAAAATCTTTGGAGCACCATAAAAAAAGGAACCCCCTGGAAAGGATTGGTTAAAAACCGCTGCGCCAATGGCGATCATTATTGGGTTGACGCTTTTGTCACTCCCATCAGTGAAAATGGACAAATCAAGGAGTATCAGTCTGTTCGAACAAAACCTACCCGTGAATCAGTTCGCCGAGCTGAGTCAGCCTACAAAGAACTGAACGAAAAGGGGAGTGTGTCCCAGCTCAAGATGAAGACCACCATGACTCAAAAGCTGGGGGTGGTGGCCGTTTTTGCACTGTTACCAGGTTTGTATCTGGCGATTGACAGTGGCGCTGCTGGGATTGTTGCCTGGATTCTCAGTGCCGCGATCTTATTTGGCGGAGGCCTGATGTGTTTACGCCGCTATCATGAATTGGTCAAGAAGGCTCATGGTATTTATAACAATCCACTGATGACTTACCTTTATACAGGTCATTCCGATTGTGTGGCTCAAATTGATCTTGCTCTGCAGATGCAGGCGTCCGAACTTAGAGCTGTGCTGGGCAGAACGCTGGACTCCAGTGAGCAAAGTAAAAGCAGTGCCCATAGTTCGGCGGCGAAAGGGGAAGATGTACAAGGCAATAGTGCTGCTTTGCAACACGAAATGGATCAGGTGGCGACGGCCATTCAGCAAATGACAGCAACCTTGCAGGATATGGCGTCGAATTGTGCCGATGCTGCCAATGCGTCGCAGCGTGCCAGTGATGAGTCTGTGGCTGGCGACACCATAGTTACCAATACGATCAAATCTATTGAATCCATGTCCTCCCAATTGGTGAATACTTCGCAGGTTATTGCTGAACTGGAAGCTCAAAGCAAGAGCATAGGTACAGTACTGGATGTAATTAAGAGTATTGCCGAGCAAACCAACCTGCTGGCCCTGAATGCGGCCATTGAGGCAGCAAGGGCTGGAGAACAGGGCAGAGGGTTTGCAGTGGTGGCTGATGAAGTTCGTGCGCTGGCCAAGCGGACTCATGATTCTACCACCGAGATACAAAATATGATTAGCCTGTTACAGCAAGGTACCGGCAAGGCTGTCGCTTCGATGCATCAGGGTGTGGACATGGCACAATCCTGTGTTGAACAATCGGACAAGGCTGGGGAGGCTCTGCGCAGTATTCGCGCGGCGGTAGCCTCTATTACGGATATGACCCATCATATCGCCAGTGCCGTTGAGGAACAGTCCAGCGTTTCAAATGAAGTCAGTCGCAATATTGTTAACGCATCCCAGTTGGCAACGTCGAGTAGTCAGCTGGGCCAGGAAATGGTGAAGTTGAATCAGGGGCTTGTTGTCAAAATTGGTTCTCAGGAGGCTTTAGTGAAACAGTTTTTACAGCGTAGTTTCAGAGCTAAAGCATAAGTGAATCATAGAGGATCACAGAAAGGCGCTAAACAGCGCCTTTCTGTTTTTAAGTGAGTTTCAGTAACCGCGCTCAAAATTCACTCTGTGGGATAAAGCTTCGCCTATCAAAAACTTATGATAATTACTGGTAAAAATTTCAGCGACCTGTTCAGGGAAACTCGGTGCCGCAATGTGGGGGGTAATGATTACATTGTCCAGCCCCCAGACAGGATGTTCTTCCGGCAAGGGCTCCTGATTGAATACATCGAGCACTGCTTGTTGGCCCGGTTGTTTGGCCATTTGAATGGCCAAAGCATCCAAGTCCAGCACATCACCACGCCCCAGATTAAACAGTACCGCATCTTCTTTCATCAAAGACAGGATGTCTTTATTGAGCACTCCGCGGGTTTGTTCCGTTGAGGGTAAAATGCTGGCAATGGCATCTGCCCGTTGGATCAATTCCGGCAGTGCATTCAGGGTGGTAATCTCATCAAAGCCTGGGGTAGGTTTGGCGCTTCGATTAATACCAGTGACGCGCATGCCAAAGTGTTTGGCCGTTTGGGCTATGTGCTTGGCAATGGATCCGGTACCCAGCAGTAAAAGCTCAGAGCCTTGCAGGGTTTTGTAGCTGCCCGGCAGCCAAACTTTTTGTTGCTGCTGGTTTTTGTAAAGCTGATGGTCACGCTGGCGTGCCAACAGATAGCCAAATAGGTATTCACTCATCAGCGGGCCAAAAATCCCCCTTACATTGGTGAGCTGGTAGTCACGTCTTTGTTTTGGCTTTACCAACAAATCTACACCGGCAAAGGTTGACTGCATCCAACGCAAACGATCCGCATGGCCCAGCAGTGGCGCCGCCAGCCCCGGCTCTGCGAGCCAGATATCGGCGCGGCGTATGCCGGACGGATTGTCATTGAGTAATTCGAGATCGGGAAGATGACAACAAGCCAATAAGGATCGGTAACGATCATTTTCGCGGGTGAGCAGCAGTAGCTTGTGTTTCAAGGTCTGTACCCCTTATTCTTATTGTTATTGAATAATCATAACTATTTTCATTAAATGAACACAATCAAAGGCCTGATACAGGATCTTGCAGCACTTATTTATCCTTGGATATCCGATATTGCTACTGCAATGCTGGTTTGTATCCTCATTGTTTTGGCGCCGGATCTCAACCGTGTTGTTAAACGCATGATTGGAGCAAAGAATTTTCTGGTGCGAACCCTTATTTTTATCCTGATCAACGCCTTTGGATTTGGGTTGCTCATTGTCTGGGCAAGCCCCCACTTGGCCGCAACCCTTAGCAGCCTGTCACCGGTTTGGCTGATGGCTGTGTTGTCCATTAGCTTTATTTTTATTGGTGTTTGGGCTGAACGCCAGCGACAGGCCTGAAATCATTCGAACCAGTGGCGATAATCGCGCCCGGAAGGCTTGGATATTGCTTCGATGGCCCGATCAGGAAAGTTTGAAAAAGCACCATCTACTCCCATTTCCCTGAGGGCCTGTAAATCGTCGCTATCATCCACAGTGTATACATAGACTTTGACACCTCTTCGATGGGCATCATCAACGATGGCCTGGTCGATAAAGCTCACGTCCAGGTGTAGTGAATAGGCATTGAGAAGGCTGGCTATTTCGGCCCCATCTAACGGCAAAGAGCCCAGCAGCGGCGCTACTCGAGCTTCGGGAACCTGTGCTTTGAATGCAGCCAGCATCGGGTGGTGGAAGGACGAAATAATCAGCTGCCCGGCGTTAAAGCCCAGTTCAGTCAGTATGCGTGGATAGAGTAACGCCAGGGGCTCGGCTGTACCTATACCCTTGAGTTCAATATTGACAATGCAGCGGCCTCGAACCAATTCCAGCACTTGCCACAGGGTTGGGATGGGCTCGCCCTGTACCTTAACCTTCTCAAGGTTTGCCAGGGTTTGTCGGTGGATAAGCCCTTTACCGTTACTTTTGCCTGCCAGATGGCGGTCATGAAACACCATCAATTCCCCTTCGACACAATGCACATCCAATTCAATGGCCTCTGCGCCGAGGCTTAATGCCATTTCCATGGCTTTGAGAGTATTTTCCGGGGCGTAACCACTGGCACCGCGGTGAGCAAAGATCAGCATAAAAGCTCCTGAAGCATCATGGGGATCAGCGCAGCTGCAGCTGCGACTCTCGACCCGGCACATTGGTAGTTTGGTTAATGGTTATTTCCATCTGTGGGAACGCCAGTTCAAGGTTGTTTTCCTTGAGTTTAGCGCTGATCCGTTTGTGCAGATCGTGTCTCAGTGGCCAGCGCGCCCCCATATCTTTGGCATAGGCGCGTACTTCGTAGTCCTGAGTATGTTGGCCAAAACCGGCAAACCAGACTTCTGGCTCCGGGGTATGCAGCGCGTGCTGACACTCCTTAATAGCCTGATACAGACTGGCTTCCACCTTGGCAGGATCTGAGTCCCTCGCCACAGCTACCTTGATAATGACACGGGTGATGGGATCAGACAGCGACCAGTTGATTAACTGCTCGGTAATAAAGGCCTTGTTGGGCACGATAATTTCTTTGCGATCCCAATCGATAATGGTGGTGGCGCGGATCTGGATCTTGCTTACGGTACCGGTCAGCTCGCGGATAGTGACGGTATCACCAATGCGTACCGGCTTTTCAAACAGAATGATAAGACCCGATATAAAGTTGGCAAAAATTTCCTGCAATCCAAAGCCGAGGCCCACCGACAGTGCTGCGATAAGCCACTGCAGCTTGGACCATTCCATTCCCAGAGTTGAAAAGCCCACCAGGGTGCCCACCATCACCACCAGATAGCGGCTCACCGTGGTAATGGCAAAGCCGGTGCCCGGCGTTAAGTCGAGCCGCTGTAACAGTACCAATTCCAGAAGACCCGGTAGGTTGGTGGCAATCATCAGTGAAAACACCATGATAAGAATGCCAAACAGAACAGACTTCAGGGTTACCGGTACCAGCTGTTCGCTGCCGTCAATCAGGGCTGTGCTGTTCCATAAATTGATGCCATCAAGGAAAGAGAACATGGCGGAGTGGGTTTGCGTCCACAGACCAATCAAGCTGGCAAGGAAAGCCAGCAAAAGCAGTGAGCGCACCAACCCCAGCGACTGACTGGAGATGGTTTCCAAATCGACTTTGGGCTCTTCGTACACGTCCTGGCTGTCCGAGGCTACTGTTTCGCCCCGCTCACGCTGGGCCAGTTTCTCGGCTCGCTTTGCTTTGGCGCGATCGAAGGCAATACGGCGTCTTTCTATCAACATCCAGCGTTTAATTAGCTGGTACAGCAGCAAAAAGCCCAGCGCCAACAGCAATGACAGCTGTAACTGCAGCAATAATTGGAACGCTGTGAAATAAAAACCACGCCAGGCGAGGAGGGTGCTGAGCAAAGGTGTCAGTAACAGTACCATCCATAACAGTCGTTGCAGCAGACGGCGGTTTTTTCCTGGAGTCTGCAGCTCTGCCCGATATTTGCGGGTGAAACTCAGGATATCGCGGTAAAACCAGAAGAGTTGTAAACACAATATAATGAAGGCGCCACGTCCCAGGCTGTTGCGCACCAGCGACAGATCGAGGTTCTCGGTAAAACTTACCACTGCCACCAAGGGGATTGTCAGTACAATCAAAGATCTCAGGCGTTGTTTCGCATGCTCTATGACTTCCTTGGGGCGGCGGAAGTGACCAATTAGTACACCTTTATCAACCGAGAGTAAAAGCATTACCCGGTATACAAGATAGACGCAGCCCGTCACCAGCAGGCCACTACCCACGGCTTGAACCAGGTTGTACTGGCTAAGCATAAATAGCGCGCCAGCAAGGATCACCGGGGCTGGACGCAGTAGCGCATAGCTCAAGGTCGCCAATAAGGTTTCGAACGTATAGATAAAGTCATCCTGGGTTACGTTTCCTACCGGCGTAAGAAAACGGCCGAGAGCGCGTGTAAAGCGGGGTTTAACTATGTCCTGTACCACCAGGCAAACCACCAGCAAAATCAGCCACCAGGACCAGTAGTCGCTTTGTTCATCCAGTGCCAAAGACAATTGATGCCAGGGAGCTTGCTGTACCAGCCAGATAAGGCTGCGATGCAGATCTGTCACCCACAGTTTGCCAATGGGAGCGGCATTGGGTACCCAAAACAGATGTTCGCTGAGGGTATTTTTCAAGGTGTGATATTGGGCTGTCAGGTTATTTTGGCTGACCTTGAGTTTAGCCAATTCGCTCAGTAACTGTTCGAAGCCCTGTAATAGTTGTTGTATCAACTTACTTTCAGCTTGCAGCAGCTGGTACTGGACATCGGTGAACTGCTCTTTTTGTTCCAGGCGTTCCTGATTGTGCGCTAAATCCTGTTCCAGCTGATATCGGGCCAGTCGGGTGTCAGCTATTTGATTTTGAAGAGTTTCCTGATTCGGCGGCTTTGGCAGGTTTTGCAGCATTTGCAGGAAGCGCTCGCCAAAGGCAGAGTTGGTTTTTACCCAGGTTATCTGCTCCTGAACATTGGTTATTTGCTGCGACTGAGCCTGTGAGCGTTTTTCGGCGGCTTCCTGTTTGTCCACAACGTTATCAATCTGCAGCGTGAGGTTTTGCAGTTTTTGTCCCAGCAACTCGTTGTTTGCTTTCAATTGGCGAGTAAGCGGGTCATCGGTGATGGCAGTGGGTAACAGATTGTCGGCGAGAGTGGCATCGGTAATAGCCTGACGCTCATTACTTATTGCCCGGTTAAGTTTTTCAATAAAACGCTCTTGTTGAACCAGTTGAGCCCGGATCAGCTTGAGACGCAGTTGCAGTAACTCAATTCTTTTTTGACTGGAAGTTTGTTCCGCTTCCAGCGTCGTCAGATTTTGCTCGTAATATTGCCGCTGGGTTAGTTGTAGTAACCCCATGGACGAATCCGGTGCTGAAAGTGGTGCTTTTTGATGCTGTATTAATGCCTGCCGGGCCGAAGATACGGCTGCGGGTAACTGATTATGTCTTTGCAACAGACTGTTTTGCTGTTGGATCAGTTGGCTTTCAGCCTCCTTCAATTCAGAAAGACGCAGGTAGGCAGATGACGCCTGTTGATTCAGGTCTTGTCGCCGGGCCAGTTGCAGCTCAGCCTGCGCATTGGCAAGGGCTTTATTGAGGGTGGCTTTTTCGGTGTCGAAGTTTAGCAGTTGATCCTGATACTCCATCGCCATTTGCGACAGGGTTTCGATGCTGCTCAGCAGATCCTGGGTTTGTTGTGCCGGAGTCGCTTGCACCTGAGTTTCGGTTGGCGTAAACCCAAGGCGCTTATCCAACTGAAGGGGAGAGTTGGCTTGGCAAATAAAAGAAGAAAAAACAAGCGCTATCAGCAGAATACGTAACATGGCACCGGGCTTGGGAAAATGGGAATAACCCGACAATGTTACCAAAGCCCACGGGAATTGGTATGTCTGTCTCAGGCCTTTTTTTGCCGCTGTGATCTGTGGCTCTGAGTGGTTTCAAATACCGCGGTGGCCACCACCAGTAAGCCGCCAATCAGGGTGCTGGAGCTTGGAGATTCCCCCAGCAGCAACAGCGCCAACACAGTGCCGTAAAAGGGCTGCAGGCAGGAAACCAGCCCCACGGTTTTGGCGCTCAGATGCCTTAAGGCTGAGGTGAACAGCGCATGGGGCATCGCGGTAAATACTACCCCAAGCAGCAACAACAGCTGCCAGACGCTGGCATCCAGTTCGGTGGGATTAGATTCAACAAAGCTGCCCAAAAACACCGCTGCTACCGCAGTTTGGTAAAACATGGCCTGGGGGCCTGAGTATTGGGCAAAGTAGCGTTTATGCAGCAGATTACGGGCGGTAAACAGCGCCGCCGACAGTATACCAATCAAAATGCCCAGGGTGACATCGTTGCCAAGGCTTGCCTCGGGAATCAGCAGCGCCACCCCAGTCAGAACCGCGATACCACAAATTATGTCCTGCAGTTGCAGCCGGGTACCGTTAACCATAGGCTCAACCAGTACTGTCATCACCGGGTAGGTGAAAAAGGCTATCATGCCAATGGCGACCGATGACATTTGCATGGAGGCGAAGTAGGTGACCCAGTGCAGGCTGACGATAACGCCAAGTATCAGGGCTATACCGTAATCGGCAAGATGCCGCAGACGAATCGGTTGATGACTGAGTTTAACAATCAGCGCCAGCACCAGGGCGGCGATGGCGCAGCGAAAGACTGTGATATCAAGGGCTCCGAGCGGGATCAGCTTGGAAAACAGCGCGGTACCGCCAAACAGCAGTACCGCTACATGCAATTCCAACAGGCCCGAGGGCGCACCTTTTGACATCAGTCTTCCAGTTTGGCGAAGGGCTGCCCCATGCGGGTAACGGCTTTAGGCTCTACGCCATCTGCAAATTCATCAATCGCGTCTTTGGCAAACAGCATCACCACTGTGCTGCCAAGCTTGAAGCGGCCCATTTCGGCGCCTTTCTCCAGCGTGAGAGCCTCTGGGCCTTCAGTAGGGTAGACCCAGGTAAAGACTTTCTTGCCGGTAGGGGGGGTCACAGTACCGGCCCATACGGTTTCGATGCTGGCAACTATGGTCGCGCCAACCAATACCATGGCGAGTGGGCCTTTTTCGGTTTCGAAAATGGCCACGACACGCTCATTGCGGGCAAACAGACCTGGCACGTTACGGGCAGTCAGCGGGTTCACTGAAAACAGCTCGCCTGGCACATAGGTCATCTTCGACAGTGTGCCCTTGATGGGCATGTGGATGCGGTGATAGTCCTTGGGAGCCAAGTAGATAGTGGCAAAGTCACCGCCTTCAAAGCGGGCGGCATCGTCAGCCTGGCCGCCAAGCAATGCCAGCGCTGAGTAATGGTGTCCCTTGGCCTGGAAGATTCGACCATCTTCAATTGGGCCAAGCTGGCTTACCGCGCCATCCACCGGGTGCACCATGATGTCGTTGTCGGCAGTCACCGGGCGTAAACCGGGCTTGAGTTCTCGGGTGAAGAAGTCGTTGAAGGTCTTGTAGGCCTCGGGTTCTGACTGCAGAGCTTCATTCATATTGATGCCATACTGCTTAATGAACCACTTGATAAAGGCAGTGGTGGCCGGGCCGGCTTCGGCGGCGGCAAATTTGCCCACGATGCGGGAAATCAAATGCTTTGGCATTATGTATTGCAGGGCTATCTTCAATTTATCCACTTATATATATCCTTGCGCTTTCAATGTGTTGCCGAATCATTCGTCGCTGTGCCTGAAGTGGCGCGCATGTCGCTGTTCATCGAGGCTGGCGATGATCCTGTGATAGTTATTGAATCTGTCCTGATGGATCTTTCCGTCTTCCAGTGCTTCGCGGATGCTGCAACCCGGATCGTCCAGATGCTTGCAGTCCCGAAATTTACAGGTGCCCAGATAGTCGCGGAATTCGACAAAGCACCAGCTGACACGATCGGCCGGCAGGTGCCACAGGGCAAATTCACGCACGCCGGGGGAATCTATCAGATCGCCGCCGCTTGGCAAGTGCAGCAAGCGGGCTGTGGTGGTGGTGTGCTGGCCAAGTCCCGAGGTTTCGGAGACATCACCGGTCAGCAATTCAGCATCCGGCAACAGGGCGTTAATCATTGAAGATTTACCCACGCCGGATTGGCCGACAAACACGCTTATCTTATCTTTCAAGAGGCTTTGTAAGGTGGTAATGCCTTCTTTGGATTTGCTGCTTACCTGATATACGGGGTAACCCAGTGACTCGTAGCGTTTCAGTGCCTGCTCGATGTTGTTGCGGCTCTCTTCGTCCAGCAAGTCCATCTTATTGAGGATAATCACCGGGGTGATGCCTGTGTCTTCGCAGGCCACTAAATAACGGTCAATGATTTGCGTGGTGAAGGCGGGCACCACCGAGGTAACAATCAGAATTTGGTCGATATTGGCGGCAATGATCTTGACCCCATCGTAGAGGTCAGGGCGGGTCAAAGATGAAGTGCGCGGATGAACGGCTTCTACAACGCCACCGATGGCGCTGCCATCATCCTGCGCCTGACGTACTATGACGTTGTCGCCGGTTACCAGGCTTTGCACGGTCCGACGGATATTACAACGGATAATTTCACCGGTAGTGACTTCCACATCGGCATGCTGGCCAAAACGGGATATCACAATGCCAGGTTCTTCTGCCCCAAGTGAACTATCCTGTAATTCAGGCAGTTGTTTTTCTGGCTTGCCGCCCTTTAGCCTTTTTTCATGATTGGCTCGCATGCGGCGCAGTTGGCCATGACTGAGTGGTTTCTTTTTACTCACAGGGCTATCTTCGTCAATAATCTGATGTGGTTAGGGATAAAAAGCAGTATGATACACGGTCTTTGACAAAAAAGCCTGAAAATACGGCATTGGAACCAAAAGGCAGGTATATGGCTGCAGATGCAAATAATCTTATCTGGATTGATCTTGAGATGACCGGGCTTGAGCCTGAGGTCGACAGGATCCTGGAAATCGCGACTCTGGTTACCGATCAGGAGCTGAATGTCCTGGCTCAGGGGCCGGTACTCGCCATTCACCAGAGTGATGAGGTTTTGGCGGCCATGGATGATTGGAACCAGAAGCACCACGGTGAGTCGGGCCTGATTGAACGGGTAAGAACCAGCACTCACACAGAGGCCGATGCCATTGCCCAAACCATCGAATTTCTTTCTCATCATGTGCCCAAAGGCGCGTCCCCTATGTGTGGTAACAGCATTGGCCAGGATCGCCGATTTCTGAACAAATACATGCGCGAACTTGAGGATTTTTTCCACTACCGCAACATTGATGTCAGCACTGTCAAAGAGTTGGTAAAGCGCTGGGATCCGGAAGTGATGAAGGGTTTCAAGAAGCAGGGTACCCATCAGGCACTGCTTGATATTCAGGAATCAATCGCTGAGCTTAAGTTCTATCGCGAAAAAGTATTTAAAATTTGAGCAAACGATAGATAAATCTACTGCTGGGGCTTGCAGAGGTTGGAAATTTTCATATAATGCGGCCTCACCTTTGCAGTGGCTTGTTGCTGTAATGGTTAGCACAAGACGCGACAGTAACTCAGTTGCCGGTAAGAAAGGGCGATACCTTGAAACGGTAAGTGTGTGATGGAGCACGAGACGCGACATTAGCTCAGTTGGTAGAGCGATACCTTGCCAAGGTATAGGTCATCGGTTCGAACCCGATATGTCGCTCCAAATTCTCAGGCGTTTCGGCCTTAAAACGAAAATGCGACATTAGCTCAGTTGCCGGTAAGAAAGGACGATACCTTGAAATCGGTAAATGGGTCATGAAGCACGAGACGCGACATTAGCTCAGTTGGTAGAGCGATACCTTGCCAAGGTATAGGTCATCGGTTCGAACCCGATATGTCGCTCCAAATTTTCAGGCGTTTCGGCCTTAAAACGAAAATGCGACATTAGCTCAG
>NZ_JBFKLW010000037.1:0-37421 GCF_041630135.1 Shewanella sp. | reverse complement strand
GCCCAGCGTCTGGAACTCAAACTCAAGTATGCCGATGAAGTCTCTGACGAGACCTACATGGGTCTGACCGATGCCGACTACGCCGCCAATCCTTTCAGCCGCTATTCAGCGTCACAAAAGGACGTGATGACCACAGAGCATAAGCAGCTACAGCTGAACCATATTATCGACTTGAGCGGCACAGTTAGCCTGGCGACCACCGCCTATTACAACGACTTCAAGCGCAACTGGTACAAAGCCGACAAGGTTGACGGCAAGAGCCTGTCCAAAGGTGGCACTGACGCCGCCAGCGCCTTCGATGCCAACCCCGAAGGTGCCATCGACGTCAGCGTTAAAGCCAATAACCGTGCCTACATTTCTCAGGGTATTCAAACCGAACTGGCGCTGCTGCTTGGCGATCACCAGTTGGATATCGGCCTGCGCCTGCATCAGGACGAGATGGACCGTTACCAGTGGGCCAATATCTACAGTCTCGACGCCAGTCAGCAGATGAGCCTGAGCAAGGCCGGTGTACCTGGTACCGACTCTAACCGTATCGACAGCGCCGAAGCCCTGTCTGCTTATGTTCAGGACAGATTCACCCTGGGCGCCTTTACCCTTACCGCCGGTGTGCGCTACGAAGATGTGACCGTAGAGCGTGAAGACTGGGGCAAAACCAACCCGGGCCGCAACGGCGAAGGAAAGCTCAAGGAAAACAGCTTCTCGGCGCTGCTGCCATCGCTGTCTGCCACCTGGCAGCTGACCGACAACACCCTGCTGCTGGCCGGTGTGCAAAAGGGCTTTGCCCCTGCGGCTCCCGGCAACACCAACGGGCAAGAGGAAGAGAGCTGGAACTACGAGGCGGGCGCCCGCTTTGTTGATGGCAACTTCAATGCCGAAGCCATCGCTTTCTACGGTGATTACAGCAACATGCACGGCAACTGCACTGCCGCCCAGGGTTGTGATGAAGACAAGCTGGACAACCAGTACAACGCCGGCGAAGTCGTGGTGAAAGGGCTGGAATTGTCAGCAGGCCATCAATTCAACACCGATGGCGCTCTGAGCTTCCCGGTGAAGTTGGCGTACACCTATACCAGCACCGAGTTCCAGAACAGTTTCGAGTCGGAGTTTGAAACCTGGGGTTCAGTACAGGCGGGTGACGAATTCAGCTACACCCCCAAGCATCAGCTGTATCTGAGCGCAGGCATCAGCGCCGAGCAGTGGCAGTTGACCCTGGCTGGCCGTTACACCTCGGATATGCGCGCCACTGCGGGTCAGGGTGAGATTGCCGCCGATGACCTGATTGCCGCCAAGACTCTGGTTGATCTGTCCGGTCGCTACTTTATCGATAAGCAGCAGGAAGTTTACCTGACCGTCGATAACCTGCTGGATGAAACCTACATGACCACCCGTGCCCATGGCTCTGTGTTCTCAGGTAAACCACGCTCAGTCACCGTCGGTTATACCTATATGTTCTAACTGTATACCCAAAGGTTCTACAAAGCGGAGTAGGGCAACTCCGCTTATTTTGTAGAAAAAAAACCAATTTAATTCATATGATTATAAAGTTAAATCACAGTATCAGACCCACCCTTTCAATTCACATGACTTTACTTTCGAGTTACATTTTTTGATCTGGATCATTAATCCCAATGCGAATCGTTTGCATTTGCCAAATCAATTGGTAGAATCCGCACCAATTGATAACCCTCAGATTAAAAAGGGAAAGGGAAATGATGAAAAAGACTCTGATTGCCAGCGCTCTGCTGGGCCTGTTTGCCAGCCAAACCGCCATTGCTGCAGACGATACCGCAGAACTGCGCAAAGTAATTGAGCAGCAGCAACAGGTATTGAAAGATCTGGAAAAGCGTCTGGAAGAAACCGAGAAGCGTGTTGAGCAAACTGCCGATGCCGCAGAAGCCAACGCTGAAGCCAAGAGCTCAAGCACTATCGGCGGTTATGGCGAACTGCACTACAACAACATGGACGACGAGAAAGAAATCGACTTCCACCGTTTTGTACTGTTCTTCGGTCACGAGTTTACCAAAAAGACCCGTTTCTTCTCTGAACTGGAACTGGAACACTCTCTTGCCGGTGAAGGCAAAAAAGGTGAAGTTGAGCTTGAGCAGGCTTACATTGAGCACGACTTTACCGACGCTCTGACCGCCAAAGCCGGTCTGTTCCTGATGCCAGTGGGCATCCTTAACGAAACCCACGAACCCAATACCTTCTACGGTGTTGAGCGCAACCCTGTAGAAAAAGACATTCTGCCTACCACCTGGTGGGAAGGTGGTCTGGCACTGAACATCAAGGCCGCTCCAGGCCTCGCCTTCGACGCTGCCGTGACCTCTGGTCTGAAAGTGAAAGACGATTACAAAGTACGTGGTGGCCGTCAGAAAGTGTCTGAAGCCAATGCCGACGCACTGGCCTACACCGGCCGTGTGAAGTACACCGGCATTGCCGGTCTGGAACTTGCTGCCACAGCTCAGTACCAAAGTGATTTGACTCAGGGTAAAGATGGTGTGGATGAAGCCTCTGCCACCCTGCTGGAAGCACATGGTATTTACACCATCGGCGGCTTTACCGTGCGCGCCCTGTACGCTCAGTGGGACATCGATGGCGTTGAAGCCGAGCTTCTGGGCCGTGACAGCCAGAAAGGCTGGTACATTGAGCCTTCTTACCGCTTCAATCAGGAGTTTGGCGTGTTTGCCCGCTACAATGAATGGGACAACGAAGCCGGTAACAGCGATGACACCACCAAGAAAGTAACCAGCGTTGGTATCAACTACTGGCTGCATGAAAACGTAGTCTTCAAAGCCGACTACGAGAAGCAGAGCGGCAAGCTGGATGCTGATGGCTTCAACCTGGGTGTTGGCTACCAGTTCTAAGTTTAAAATTTAAGGGGCTTCGGCCCCTTTTGCTTTATAGGTCAACACCATGAAAAAACTGCTCTTTATTTGCCTGTCATTATTATTCCCCTTGGCACAGGCTGAAACGGTTTATCAGAGCAATGATGCCTTTATTACGGCAAGTTTGGGAAGTCTGCCAAAGGCTCAGGTGCTGTGGCTGAATGACACCCAAAAAGCGGATATCGAATCTATTCTTGCCCACAAGTTTAATAAGCTCAGACTGAGATACTGGCGCGATGGCGCACAAACTGTATGGATCATGGATGAAATTGGCAAGGAGTCTCCCATCACTGTGGGTATTCATG
Source organism: Shewanella sp. (assembly GCF_041630135.1). Lineage (GTDB taxonomy): Bacteria > Pseudomonadota > Gammaproteobacteria > Enterobacterales > Shewanellaceae > Shewanella. The sequence continues at coordinate 34,228 of NZ_JBFKLW010000037.1, read as the reverse complement.
TCAGCGGCAGCAAGATTATCAAGACCCAGGTGCTGGTATATCGCGAAAGTCGGGGCGATGAAGTCAGGCATGACTTCTTTACGGATCAATTCAAATCAGCCACACTGACGCCCTCATTGGAATTGGATCGCAGTATCGACGGCATTACAGGCGCTACCCTGTCGGTTAAAGCCCTGACCAAGCTATCCCGTATCGCTCTGTACTTGGATTCTGCCGTTCAAAAACAGCTTTGATTGAGAGCATGACTCGACGACATCACCTCATGGCCGGTAAAAATACCGGCCATCAAATAAGAAAATCCATTCGCCCCTGGCATCGCCGTCTTGGCCTGCTCGGGGCGCTGTTCCTTATGCTGCTTACCATCACAGGCGTTGCCATTAACCACGCCGATGGTTGGGGTCTTAGCCACTCTAAGGTACGCATAGGTTGGTTACTGGACTATTACGGCATTCAGGCTCCAGCCCACAGCCGTCAGTTCGGCGATTTAGGGGTAACCGACAACTTACTCTGGCAAGATAAACGCCTGGTGCTGGAAGCAAGACGCCCTCTGCTGGCGGCAACACACTTCAACTCACTGATTATCGCTATCGACAACGAACATCTGTATTTACTAAGCGACGAAGGCGAGCTGCTGGAAACCCAGAATAACAGTACCGGCCTGCCCACCCCCTTAAGCGGCCTTTCCGTTGAAGGCGGAAACCAGCTGTGGCTGAAGGGAGAGCAGGGTCAATATCTGGCTGATGAAGACTTTATTGAGTGGCACCAGACAACCAGCCTTGTACCGCTGAACTGGCTCGAGGGCAGCGCTGCTTCTGAGGCGCTGCTGCTTCAAGCCCGCAGCGCCAACTTAACCTGGGAGCGCCTGCTGCTGGATCTGCACAGCGGCCGCCTGTTTGGCAGTTGGGCCATCTGGCTTTGGGACTTGGCAGCTGTTTGCTTTGTGTTTCTGTCTTTAAGTGGCCTCTATATCTGGTGGAGTCAGCGCCCGAGGCGCAAATAACCGCCTGATAAAAAAGACCCGGCTGCAAGAGCCGGGTAAAAGCAACAGGGCATGAGGCCCCATTGAGGCAATGGTGAATATGCACAGTACATCAGCAGCCAGGGGTTGACCGCCGCGACAGCAATCGACGCCACAGGGAAGGCTTGATCACTGCCGAGGCCTGAACCTCCGACACTTGCACTTCCTTTTTGGGCGAGGCCGCCAGCCAAAGGCTGCTGACCCAGATACTGCGATAGGCTTTCATCGAAATCCTCCAAAGCTGAGATGTGGCTCAAGGTATCGCCGGAGCTGGAATAAGTAAAATGAATCTATTCCATTGCAGCCATTCCAAATCGGCATGAACATTCCTATCAAGAACTTACACTGCTTTGTGACCCTGGCAGAAACCGGTAGCTTTACCTTGGCGGCGGGAAAACTACACCTGACCCAGCCGACGCTCAGTAAAATGATCCAGCGGCTTGAAGATCATTGGCAACAACAACTGGTGATCCGTGCCACTCAGGGACTGTCGCTGACCCAGGCGGGGGAACTGCTGCTGGCACGTTCCCGGGAGATCCTGGGCCACTGGCATTTGCTCGATCAGGACTTATCACACCTAAGTGGTGTGCAAAGGGGCTATTTGCGCCTGGGAGTCTGCCCAATGATGAGCAGCCTGGTGATAGGGCACCTCACTGCCTTTCGCGCCCGCTACCCCGGGATCAAACTGGAAATGTTTGAATACGGCGGCTTCGGCTGTGAAAAGGCGCTGCTGGCCAACAGCCTCGATATCGCCTTCACCGCCCTGCCCGCCACCCATGAAGATGAGCTGACCGCTCAGCCGCTGACGGCCTATCCGCTGCTGGCTTGCCTGCCAAACGGGCACCCACTGACGAGTAAAGCTTCGCTGGATTGGAGCGACTTTGGTTCTTATCCCTTCATCATGTACAACCAGGACTTTGCGCTGGCTAAACTGCTGGACAGACTGGCGAAAAAGGCAGGTGTTGAGCTGAACGTTGCTTATCGCAGCGGCCAATGGGACTTTCTGGCCACCATGGTGGAAGCCAAAATGGGATTGGCGATTCTGCCAGCCCCAATTTGCGAGAAGTTAACCGATAAAGCGCTGTGTTTCAGGCCGTTAACCGGAAGTCACACTTGGGATCTGGCACTCATCTGGCGCAGCCACATGTGCCTTACCCCTGCTGCTAATGCATTCTTGTCATTAAGTCGGATGCACCTGCAAACGAAAGCCTAATCACAACGGTAAGCACTTTGATTGGGCGATCCCGGCCGGCGGATAAATCGCTTCATTCTATGCTTATAAAACAGCATGAAAGCGCAATACAGCATGTGAAATCAATAAGCTAACATCTGGTTACCAATCAACCGTCACGAATGAACGCTACAACCACCAGTACCGCAGCTTACTCTTTGTCTGATCCACTCATAAAAAACCCGCCACTGGGGCGGGTTTTTATTCGCGGAAGTATTAATTACTTCTTAGCGTTCTTGGCCTTGGTCTCAGCAATCACAGTCTCAGCAACGTTGGCTGGACATGGGTTGTAGTGAGAGAACTCCATGGAGAACTGACCACGACCAGAGGTCATGGTACGCAGGTGACCGATGTAACCGAACATTTCGGCCAGCGGTACGTCTGCCTTAACGCGAACACCAGTCAGACCAGCTTCCTGATCCTTGATCATGCCGCGACGACGGTTCAGGTCACCGATTACGTCACCTACGTGGTCGTCTGGAGTGAACACGTCAACCTTCATGATAGGCTCGAGCAGCTGTGGCTTGGCCTTAGGCATAGACTGACGGAATGCACCTTTAGCGGCGATTTCGAACGCGATGGCAGAGGAGTCAACTGCGTGGTAAGCACCGTCAAACAGTTCAACTTCAACGTCCAGCACTGGGAAGCCAGCCAGAGGACCTTCGCTCATCATGTCTTCGAAGCCAGACTCAACAGCAGGCCAGAATTCACGAGGAACGTTACCACCAACTACGGCAGACTTAAAGGTGAAGCCGCTGCCTACTTCGCCTGGACGGATACGGTAGTCAATCTTACCGTACTGACCAGAACCACCAGACTGCTTCTTGTGAGTGTAGCTGTCTTCGATGGCGGCAGTGATGGTTTCACGGTAGGCCACCTGAGGAGCGCCTACAGTCAGGTCAACACCGAAGGTACGCTTCAGGATGTCTACCTTGATGTCCAGGTGCAGTTCACCCATACCTTTCAGGATGGTGTCACCGGTTTCCTGGTCGGTTTCAACCTGGAATGATGGATCTTCAGCAACCATCTTACCCAGAGCAACACCCAGCTTCTCAGAAGCACCTTTGTCCTTCGGAGTCACAGCAATAGAGATTACTGGAGTTGGGAAGATCATAGGTTCGAGAGTACATTCGTGCTTAGGATCACACAGGGTGTGACCAGTCTGAACGTTCTTCATACCTACAACCGCGATGATGTCACCAGCTTGAGCGCTGTCGATTTCGTTACGGTCGTTAGCGTGCATCTCAACCATACGGCCGATACGCTCGGTCTTACCGGTAGCAGAGTTCAGGATGGTGTCACCCTTCTTCAGCTTACCAGAGTAGATGCGGATAAAGGTCAGGGCGCCGAAACGGTCATCCATGATCTTGAACGCCAGAGCGCGGAAAGGCTCGTCTACAGAAACGGTAGCAACCTTGCCAGTTTCTTCACCAGTCTCTGGGTCAGTCAGAGGCTGTGGGTCAACTTCAGTTGGAGAAGGCAGGTAGTCTACTACCGCATCCAACAGCAGCTGCATACCTTTGTTCTTGAACGCAGAGCCACAGAAAGTGGGGAAGAAAGACAGGTTGATGGTACCCTTACGGATACAACGCTTCAGGTCTTCGATAGAAGGCTCTTCACCTTCCATGTAAGCTTCCATCAGATCGTCGTCCTGCTCAACGGCAGTCTCAACCAGCATTTCACGGTATTCTTCAACCAGATCAACCATGTCAGCAGGAATGTCAGTCACGGTGTAGTTTTCTGGCAGACCGGTGTCATCCCATACGAAAGCCTGACGGTTCAGTACGTCTACAACGCCTGTGAATTCGTCTTCGCGGCCGATAGGCAGAGTCATTACCAGCGGGTTGGCAGCCAGTACACGCTTAACCTGACCAACAACGCGCAGGAAGTCAGCACCGATACGGTCCAGCTTGTTTACGAAGATCAGACGAGCTACTTCAGACTCGTTGGCATAACGCCAGTTAGTTTCTGATTGTGGTTCTACACCGCCGCTACCGCAGAATACACCAACACCACCATCCAGAACCTTCAGAGAACGATAAACTTCAACGGTGAAGTCAACGTGGCCGGGGGTGTCGATTACGTTAAAGCGGTGACCTTTCCAGAAACAGGTGGTGGCAGCAGACTGAATGGTAATACCACGCTCAGCTTCCTGATCCATGAAGTCCATGGTAGAGGCACCGTCGTGTACTTCACCCAGTTTGTGGATTTTACCGGTCAGCTTAAGGATACGCTCGGTGGTCGTGGTTTTACCCGCGTCAACGTGAGCGAAAATACCAATGTTTCTGTATTTTGATAAATCGGTCATGATTCAACTTTTTTGCTTGGTTTATAAAAGTAGACGGAGTATGCCACAAAAAAGCAGCAAACCACACATCAGGATTCGAGGCGCATATTGTAATTGGGAAGGACGCTGGGCGCAAACGGCTTAGGCATTTTTTAGCTGATAAAACAGAGGCTCCACAGAGTCACTCTATAAAAGTGGTTAAAAATCAACCTCAAAGGCTCGATTGAAGCCATCTGAATTTGGCAGATTTTTTAAGCAGCTCTGCTCGCTTTGTAGCGAATACAATGGTTTCACACCAACTCAAGCCGCCCCGGATGAAACCTTGCCAAATCGAAAATTCCCTCTCCCTTGCTCTTTTACTTCATACATGGCCACGTCTGCAGCTTCGAGTAGCTCCTGAAGGGTATGACCATGATGGGGATATACCGCAATTCCCACACTGGCGCCTACATCACAAGTAAGATTGGCCCGAATCCTTACGGGTCTGGCAACCTGAGTCAGTATTTCGTTGGCCAGCTCTTTCAAGCGAAGATAGTCTTTATCGACATTCTCAACCCCTATCAGGAATTCATCCCCACCCCAGCGAATGGCAACGCCATCAGCAGCAATACGTTGCAGCCTATCCGCCACAGCTTTAAGCACGGCATCACCAGCTTCATGACCGTAAATGTCGTTAATGGGTTTAAAACGATCCAAATCAATCAGTAACAGCCCCACTAATCCCCGCTCCTGATCTGCTTTACGCATCATCTTCGTCAGAATGCGCTCACCCGCACGTCGGTTTTTGAGTTGGGTAAGTAAATCGTGCTCGGCCTCGAAACGTATCATGCGCTCACGATATGTACGTTCAGTAATATCGTACATCATGACTTCAATCAGCATTTCGGCGGCTCCATCGCTGTCCTCTACCTTAGAGAACAGGCAGTGTACCCATTTTAATGATTCTGCATGATGAGTCCGTAACTGAAGTTCCATTTCAACATGATTTAAATTGATATTTCCCCGAAGCTCATCAAGAAAAGTTTCAAGTTCAGCCTCCTCTTCAAACCAGTTGGACAGATAAGGGCGTACCGCAATAGATTTAGTACCACAAAGTCTTTCAAATGCCTCATTGGCAACCAAAAGTTGATTTTGCTTATCAATGAGGCAGATGCCGGCGCTGGCACGCTCAAAAATCAATCTGAACTTACGTTCAAGTGATTCCGTTTTCTCTCTCAGGCTACGCTCTTGCTCAATGGAATGGTTCAGATTACCAACCAGATTATTAATCCCTCGCACCAAACTACCGATTTCGTCATTTTCATGGCTGCGTGGTATATGCAGTGGATTGTCCTGACCCGGAGCAATTTTTTCAAAATCGCCAGTCAATTTCTTTAGAGGGGCTGTCAGAGTCCTATGAACCAGAATGGAGACCAGAATTGCAATCAACGCGGACTGTAATGCCAGCACCCAAGCCTGTTTGACGGCAACCTCTGTCGCACGGGCCTCAATATAACGACTGTTAGGGATCAGCTTTAAGCGTCCAAGCACTTCACGATCAAAAAACGGATGTGAGATCTCGTATTCCAGTAAGGCTTCTCGCTGATTGCTTTCAAATCCGGTTGAACGAACCCACTCCCCTTTGGGAGCAGCTAAGAGAGCACCGGCAATCAAATCGTTTACTTCCAAACCTTCAACGATTTCTCTTGCAAGTTCCTCATCCTGCACATAAAGGGCTATTGAAGCTGTCTTTTGTACAGTCAGGGCTATTTGTGAAATTTGACTGCGCGCTTCTTCATATTTGCTGCGTTTTGCATCCGCAAAAAAATACAAGCACGCAAGTACAGAAGCAGTAAATGCACCCAAAGCAATACTGAGTGCGACTTTGATATACAACTTCTGATTATTCAGGATCAAATTGGTATACCACCTTCACGCTGTCGTTCAATTCACTGCCACGGACAAAAGTGATACCGGAAGGCGTTTTTCTCATTTTTTCCGTTAATTCATCTGTTGAGTCCACTTCCTGTGGCTGAGTCACCCTGCCGGAAAACTGAAGCCGCGCCCAATAGGCATCAACCTGTGCCAAACTGCGGTCAACCAACTGACGATAAAAGGCTTCGCGTACCGATAACTCACTGCCGTTGTCGAATACAGTCACATCATCTCCGTTAGGAAACGTATCGTAGCGGCCCATAAATATATCCACTAATTCATGATGGCTTAGCTGCCCGATTTTATTGTCAGCGTTAACGACTACGTAAAGAGTATCCTCTCCACTGACAGGAGCCGCTATCAACCAAGCTATCATGATGCCAGTCAATAATTTCATGGTCAGAAGATAAAGCTCAAGTTAAATGAAAAAAGGTCAACAGAATTATCGTGACTCATTGGCATATCCCTTACCCAAAGGCTCGAACCCTGTTCACCTATCCGTGAGTGGTCCCATTGCAACTTAAGTGCCATGTCTGTATAAAAATCCCAACGAACACCCAGAGAGTAGCTGGTCTGATCGAGGCGGGATATGCCATAGCTATATTGAGCGGCCTGAAAGAGCCCCATTAACTGGTTCTGCTGTTCTGGTGGCAAAAATGGCAAAGACGCTGGGGGGGTTAACACAGGCATTTTACGGGTGTTTTCTATCAGTGAAATTACGCCGTATAACGTAAAATTCTCAATCCGACGCCCAACGCTGACATATCCCGACACATAAGGCTGAAGCAGTTTCCATTCGGTTTCAGTATAACCAAGCTCCAACTGAGCCAGCCAAGTACCGTCGTCATACTGACCCCCAAGGGTATAGTAATGTGATGTTCTATCGACAAAGTCTATTTCATCGGCAACGGCGGAGGCTTCCGGCCATAACTGCTGAGGCAGGGTACGCAACGCATGTAGAAGCTGATTGGAGTCACTGTTTACGCCCGTGGTACACGCCTCGGCAATGGCAGCTCTGATTAACCAATCGGTACCGGAAAGTGACAAAGTGACAGCCTTAATATCATCGAGTTGAATTTCGATGTTTTGGTCTGCCCCCTGAAGGTTTGCGTCTGTATTACCGTAAGCAAGTTTCGCTTCAAATATACTGCTGCCCAAACGGGTGCGGTAACTGACATCAACACCGTCAAAGCGAGAAATTGAAGAAATCAGATTGTAAAACTCAGGAACAGGACGCACCCAAGGATAGGCATAACCGACATCCCTGTATTCTGTCAGCATATAAAGATCTAAACCCAGTCGCCCAGCCCTGACAGCCCAGTCTCTGTTAGGTTTATATCGCAAAAACAACCATTCCAGATTGTCACGGTTTTCATTGCTGACTCTGTCTTTGAAAACCATCTGTGCAACTGCATCAAATCCTGCCGGAAGGTCGGCATTGAGTTGCAGTCCCAACATGGTATCGCCGGCGGTGGACCAACCTTGTCCTACGGCCTCCATGGTGTAGTCACGGTGAAACCCCAAATTATCACTGTTGCTATATAAGGCACCGATGCTGCCAAAGCCACTGAAACTGATATTGGGTTCCGCGTTTGCCACTCCCGCTGACATCAGGCCAATAAGGCCAAACGCCAAAAGTTTTCGCAAAATGACTCTCCCCGGTAACTGTGCTTTCTCTCATATAACTTAGAAGTTTTCCTTCCAGCGGAGCAAAACTGTTAAAAAATATAAGGACAACTTTTCATTACGCTTTACAGGAGTGTAAACGCTTGCTGCTAAGGAAGAAAGGTGGTGCCATACGGTTTATTAGCAAATAATTGCAAAAAATCACTGTTTTTTGACAAAGTACAAAACTTTGGCGACTGCTGTAAAAAAGCCCGCCAAAATGGCGGGCTTTTCAATGATGCGCTATCAGTCTGCTACAGGAGATATCACAAACAACAAATCGCCCTGAGACACCTGTTGACCATTGGTGTTCAAAATACGTTCGATGCGGTATTTCTTGTCTTCAGGATACAGTTCGGCACCTTTACGGTTAAAGCTTGCCAGGGTTACCTGAGTAAACATCTTCATGGCTTCCGTAAGCGCCAGTGTGGTGTCGGTGGTCACTATGTCACCCTCACGGACAAAATCTGGCTCACCGGGAGCAGGACAGCTGTAGAAGATGCCCGCGCCCTGAGCCAATACCTTCAGCTCATTGGAATCACCCACGCGCAGCGACTCAGTATCTACCCCCTGAGTTTCTGCAGCAGCTTCCATCTCTGCAATCAGTGCAGGGATATCCAGCTCAGCCATCAGACGTGGCAGGTAGTTAGTGTCATAAACACCTTCGTTGAAGGTGGCATCCTTGAGAATACGCTTGAGCAGCGGAATATTGGTCGCAATCCCCTTAATAACCACGCTGTCGAGATAGTCGTACATCTTGGTGATAACGTCCTCACGGGACTCACCACGGATGATGATCTGGGCAATCAGGCTGTCGTAGTATGGCGATACTTCCTTGCCTTCGGCGGCGATGGAGATAATTTCCACATCATCACGCTGTGGCATTACGCATTCGGTTATCTTGCCTGGGTTTGGCATCAGCTGCAGAATACCGTTGCTGTCCAGAGCGGCCTTTTCAGCCGTTACCCGCACTTCCATTGCATAACCGATTTCCTGCGGTTCCAGCTTCTCGATAGAGCGGCCGGCGGCAATGTCAAACTGAGCAGATACGATATCGATACCGGAGGTAGCCTCGGTTACCGGGTGTTCAACCTGCAAACGGGTGTTCATTTCCATGAAGTAGACTTCATTGGCATCCAGATTGTAGATAAACTCCACAGTACCTGCACCCATATAGTCAACAGCATCACCCAGGGCTTTGGTATATCCCAATACCCGCTGTTTGAGTTCAGCCGGCAACATGGTTGAACCTGATTCTTCAATCACCTTCTGGTTATTACGCTGTACGGAGCAGTCACGCAAACCCAATACTTTGGAGTTTCCGAACTTGTCACGCAGCAGCTGCACTTCAATGTGACGCAAGGAAGTCACGTACTTCTCAAGGTACAGATCACCATTACCAAAAGCCGCAGCGGCTTCGGTAGAGGTCTTCATAAACAGTGAGATCATATCCTCTTGGCGCTTGACCACCTGGATACCTTTACCACCACCGCCTTGTACCGCTTTAAGCAGTACCGGGTAACCAATTTCGCTGGCCACGTTCACCGCCTGTTCGGCGTTGGAAAGAATGCCATGGGAACCGGGAACCACAGGCACGTTTTGCGCCTGAGAGGTCTTAATCGCGTTGGACTTGTTACCCATGGTAGTCATGGAGTGCACGCTTGGACCAACGAAGTTCACACCATTATTTACGCACAGGGCTGCAAACTGTGGGCTCTCAGACAAGAAGCCGATACCTGGATGGAGCGCATCTACGTTTTCGTATTCAGCTACTTTCAGCACCGAGTATGCGTTCAGGTAGGATTCGTCGGAGGTGTTACCGCCCAGACACACCAGCTTGTCGTTTTCCTTCAGCATGTCGGCCGGTACGGCAGTCATGTCAGGGTCGGACGCAACCAGGACTACATTAATGTTATTGTCGTGTGCCTTACGAATGAGCTTCACCGCAGTACAGCCACGTGCGTGTACCAACACCTTGTCGATTGGCTTCATCAGCGCACGAGGATCGTCCTGATGCAGTTCATCATCAACGACTTGCGCTTCAGGCACCAGGCTCGAAAGTGCGCTCTTGATAACTTCTTCAATTTTCTGATTTGGCATTGGCATCAGCGGATCTATGCTCGACAGTTGAGAATCGAGTTTATCGCTGAAAGGATTTGTCACCAGACCATTCATCGCCCCCGGCACCTTAGACAGATAATTGGCCAAGGTTGAAGTAGAAGGCAAGTAAGCAGGTACCACCATCTGACCGGCGAACGGCATATTGGTACCAGACATGTAATAGGTCTGCACCAGAGGGTGGGTAACGAAGGATGCCTGAGCACCACCGGTACAGTCACCGAAACCGAACATCAACACCGGCAGTTCGTTGTCACGGATAAAACGGGTAATACGGTCGTTAACCACCGCCATGGAGAACAGTGCCGCAGCACCTTCTTTGGTCTGCATACCGCCGGAAGAGATAAAGCAGATCACCGGCAAATGACGCTTGGCACACTCAATCAGCAGCGCTGAGAACTTCTCGGCTGACGCCATATCGAAAGCGCCTGCCTGGAAAGCTGTGTTGGATACCGCCACACCCACTTTGAGTGAAGTACCATTGTGCACAAAATCGGCCATACCTGTAATCAGGCCGCAAGGGCGGATTCCTTTGTCCAGCGCATCTTCAATAGACAGACGGAAGCCTGGGAAGTTGAGCAGGTTTGCACTCATCTTGTCGCCATTCAGTTCATCAAAGTTATTGAAGAACTTATTAATGACATTTTCCCAGGTCATTTTGCCGGCTTTCTTCTCGTCTCGCAGTACTTTCTGGATCAGCAGATCCTGATAGCCCATGGTCAGACGGTTCCAGAAGTCCTTACGACGACCGATACGCACCGGGTTAATGGCGCCTGTGTATTTGCCGGTGTCATCTTCACTGTCGAAGTACTCTGGCAAGAGACGCTCAAAGAAGTAAGTCAGAATAACGAACAATGAGTCGTTCAGCTGCGGGAAGCCTACGCTCTTCCACTGCTCTGTCTTGGTCAGCAGTTCGGCACGGTTTGACTGAGACATGAAGTACTTCAGCCACTTGTAGAACTTGCTCTTGTCGTTGGCAATATCCTGGGTCGACAGCGCACGGTCGATGGCCTTGTGCAACAGGCTATCAACCGAGGCACGGGACAGGCTCTTGCTCATCATGGCTTCTTTGGCAATAGAAGCGAGGCTGCCCACCACGTTATCGTACAGGGCGTTGAAAATCAGAATGTTATAGCACTGCCAAATAAAATCTTCACGCAGCTCTTTGTTTACCACTACGTCCAGCACTGTGAGATTGTTAAGCTCAGGCCAATTGGCCTCAGTCACCTCGGCAGGCAGGGTTTCCAAATAGTGGATAAGGCCGCTGAAGTTGTTGGCCGCATTGGCTTTCCAACGGTGATACAAAGACCAACCGATGTTGAACAGCAGCGCCTTCTTGGCCTTTTTATAATTTTCTTTTGGCTCACCCAAAATCAAACGGGTCAGCATGTTACGTTCAGTGCTGATTTCACTGCGCTTATTGACAAAGTTGTTCCACAACTTGGACAGTTCTTCGTCGTAAACCACTTTATCAGGACTTGAGAGCCAGGCCTGGAATACCTTTTCCTGTTCCTTCTGGATACGTTCCAGCAGATCCCCTTCAGGCACGCTCACCTTGGACAAGCGACCGTACTGCTCCATAGAGATAGAGTGAATGCGACTGCGAAGTGTCAGGTAACGCAAATAACGGTAGGCACTGCCAAACAGGTTGAGGTGCATGGTCGGGCTATTGGCCACGGCCAAATCTGCGGTCGTTTCAAGCGCCTTGAGATTCTTGGAAGGGTTCAGGAATCGGTTCAGGCTGCGCTCGTAATGCTCACGCAGATCTTTGGATTCTTTAACAAAATTAACTGCGGCACGCTCAACTGCCTCGATGGAGCTGATGATGGCACGGCGCAAATTGTGTTGACGCTCATCGCGGTCTGATGGCGAAAAGTCAATGATGCCATCGATACAACCGGCGGTGTACAGTTCTTCAGGAGACACACCCACCGACTTGGCACATTCCTGCCAGGACAGGTTGTATTTACGGGCAATACTCTGCAGACCCTGGGGCTGAATAGTGTTGAAGATACCATCACGCAGCGACAACAGAATGTTAGCTGCAGCGAGCGGAATAGCACCGCCGGAGTAACCGGCACCAATCACGATACCCACGGTTGGCACATCAACGTTGGCACTCTCGGCAATGGCCTTGGAAATGGAGTGTGCCTGGTTGTTGCTGTTGGCAATCTCGCCTGCGTCCGCACCGGGTGTGTCGATGAGATAAATAATCGGCATGGACAATTCAGCAAAGTGACGAATCGCCTTGCAGGCGGCCAGATGATGCTCTGGCATCCAGGCACCATTGGCGGTAGTACGCTCCTGAGCAATGAAGCCCACACGGCGTACACGGCTGCCGAAGTTCAAATCCACTTCGGCGCTGTAGAAAGAACCCATGTGGGTTTCGGTGATGACCTTACCCTTAAGATCGGCAATAATGCGCTTGGCCCCCGGACGGCCCTTATCCTGGGTCGGCTGGATAACTTTACTGACGTAGCCATCTACATCCAGATTTGCCAATGCCTTTAAATTTGTCTGGATTGCTGCATCGTCCAGCAAGCCTTTAATTTCTTCCGATAAACTTTGTTTACTGTGCTCAGGAAACAGCGAAAAATCCTTGGCCAGATGCTCCGCTTGCAGAAACAAGGGATCGGGCTTTTGTGCTTGAGTCATGTGAGTGGGCTGCTTGTTGGCGGTCATTAAGAGATCCTCTGCTAAGCCTCTGAAAATTTTTAGCCATCAAATATACCTTCCTTCGGTTTAGAAATACCATTAAACTGCCTTGGACGCTTTGTTCCATTTTTGAGACGATATAAAAAATATGCCAGATTTGAATGGGATGGCGCTTTTTGCCGCAGTGGTCAGATCTCAGGGTTTCAGTCAGGCAGCCCGGGATACCGGCATGCCAAAATCCACCATAAGTCGTAAAGTTGCGCAGCTTGAAGAAGAACTTGGAGTGCGGCTATTGCAACGCGACACCCGTAATCTGAGCCTGACTCAGGTTGGGTCTCTTTTCTATCAGCACTGCGAAACTATCGTTAACGAACTGGAAGCCGCCAAAGCGGTTATTGAGCACACCCACGCCGATGTTTCCGGTTCGCTACGCATTGCCATCCCCGTGTCGTTCAGCCAGGAACTCATTTCAAACCTTTGCAGTGGCTTCATGCGCCTGTACCCCAGCGTTGAGCTGGATGTGCAGTTTACCGATTCCGATGTTGGGCTTGTGGGAGAAGGCTATGATATCGCCATTAAATATGGTCCGCTTCAGCCATCAGATAATGTCGCCAGACTGCTGTTCGAACGTCATCCGATACTGGTTGCAAGCCCCGGCTATCTCAAGCAATTCGGCACACCCGCTACGCCCAAAGAGCTTGGTCAGCACGCAGGCATATTATTAGGCACTACCCGTTCAGCCCCCATCTGGCCACTGGGCAAAGGTGGTCGCAAAACCATGGTTGCCTTTAAGCGCCGGGTTCGGGTGAACAGCGCTGTAATGGTGCGACAACTTGCTTTGGATGATTTTGGCATTGCCATGCTATCCCACGCACAGTGTAAAAAAGACCTCGCAAGCGGCGCCTTGGTGCCCATTTTGCCCGAGTGGCCAATGGAGCCTTTTAAGGTGTATGGGGTCTACTCCAGCCGTAAACAGCTCGCCACCAACATCAGCGTCTTCCTTGATTTCTTTACCAAGCGTTTTGGCAGCCAGGAATCTTTGCTTGGTCTGATGGGCTAAGCCAACCGCAAAAAAACAACTGCGAGCAGAACGGGTCAGCCTGTCGCAAAACCGCGCGAAATTTCTATGCCGACCTCGCTTTTCAGTGGCTGCTGTGATAACCCTGTTTTTCTACTAAAATCGGCTTAATCAACCGGTTAATATCAGGTCGATTGAAAAACACTGAATTCAATGAGAAAAGGATGCCCCTATGTTGAAGCGAATCCTCCTTGCGCTCTTTATGGCTTCCCCGCCTATGGCCGTCATGGCAGCTCTCGATGTGGAAGAACTCCGCGTTGACAAGGCCAAGGCGGAGTTACCTTCGGTTACCGGCCGTTATCAGGGTCTGATTACCGGTCTGCAGGAACAGCTCGCCACTGGCAATGAAGAAAAGCTGGTAACCCAAATGATTGCAGCTCAGGGTATTCGATTATGGCAACAGGCAGTACGGGATGTTCAGTCAGGCCATTTCGATGATCGCAGCCTTTACTGGGCCCGCCTGGCCATGCGAAGCCACCTTAAAACCGGCAAAGCCGGCTACAACATAGTGCCCTGGCAGCGCGATATTCTGGTACGCGCCGTGGAGACTGCTTCACGTGGTTTCTCCGACATTCAGTTTGGCGACGATGTGCAAATCCGGATACTGCTCACCGGCTTCGACCCCTTCTTCTTAGACCGCAACATTCAGCAAAGCAACCCTTCAGGCATCACCGCACTGATGTTGGATGGTTATAAATTCAAGGTCGGCGGTAAACAGGCACAAATTGAAACTGTGATGATCCCGGTTCGTTTTGCCGATTTCGACCAAGGCATGATTGAATCCCTGCTGACTCCTTTCTATCGCAAGCGTGCAATCAATGCCGTGTTTACCGTCAGCATGGGCCGGGATGATTTCGACCTCGAGCGTTTTCCGGGTCGTAACCGCAGCGCCGAAGCACCGGACAACCTGAATGTGCTCACAGGCGCCACCAAGACCCGCCCTATCGCCCCAATGCTCAATGGCAAGACCCTTAACGGCGATGAGTTTGTGGAATTTTCACTGCCAGCCTCTGTGATGCAGGCGGCGCCAGGCAATTACAAAATCAATGATAATCACAAGGTTATCAGTCTCTCCAGGGGTGGTTTTGAAGCTCGCTCACTGTCTGAGCTCTACAACGAAACCTCGGTGGAAGGTTCCGGCGGCGGTTACCTGTCCAATGAAATATCATATCGCGCCGTACTGCTTCGGGATCAGTTTGGACTGAAGATCCCGGTAGGCCATATCCACACGCCAAAAGTGGCCGGTTACGATGCCGAGGCGGGCAAAGCCATTGCCGAGCAGGTGCGCGCAATGGTGGAAATGGCAGCATCCACGTTCTGAACCAAATAATACGGATAACAATAGCGGCGCAAATGTGCCGCTTTTTATATTTGCTTTATCGCAGCTCTGCCCGATATTTGCCCACCGCTACGCCTCAGGGGTAAAATGCCAGCGCAATGGCTCAGGGATCTGTATGTTCAGCTTTTTACGACCACCAAAAACAACAACGGCAAGCAGGCGCAGAGCTAAAGCCTCTTTCGGCGTGCTAGCCAACTGTGACAGCATGGCTCCGCGCACAGCAACCGAAGAAGATGCCTGCCTGCATCTTGAAAGCGCCTGCCTGAGAGCTGAATCCGGCCTTGGTATTGCCCTGCCCCGCCCCAAACTCAGATTCGATGTGCGCGGCAAAACCGCTGGCATGGCTTATGGCGAACTCAACCTGATTCGCCTGAACCCAAAGCTGCTCGAAGAAAACCCTGACATCTTTTTTACCGAGGTCATCCCCCACGAGCTTTGTCATTTGCTGGCGCATCGACTATACGGCAAAGTCAAACCCCATGGGCATGAGTGGCAAACACTGATGAGAACTCTCTTTGGCCTGCCCCCCCGCACTACCCACAGCCTGGATACCCGCAGCGTTTGCAACAGCATCAGTTACCTGTGCGGATGTGGATCGGTTGAACTCAGTATCCGTCGCCACAATAAAGTGCTGCGTGGAGACGCCCGATACCTGTGCCGTCGTTGCCAACAATATTTGCAGCCCGCCCCAGCCTTGCCCGCGTCAGTAGATTGATTTACCATCCGGCTTCTTTCACAGCGGTCCAAGCCGCCTTATTCACTACAAAAGTCATAAAATATTTTGCGCTATTTCATCGTATTACTGATTTTCTTTACCCATTTCTCTCAAGCCGCCAGCCATCCGACCAACTTCTCCGACGCCAAACGCAAGGCGCAGCAAATCTACCGCGAGTTGCCTATGCGCAGCTTCTACTGCGGTTGTGATATCAGGCTGAACGGCAAGCGTTGGGAAGTGGACTTCTCCTCCTGTGGTTATCAGGTCCGCAAACAGATTTCCCGCGCCGAACGCATCGAGTGGGAACATCTGGTACCGGCCTGGGAATTTGGCCACCAGCTGCAGTGCTGGCAGCAAGGTGGTCGAAAGAATTGCGCTAAAAACGACAGCCTGTTTGCGCGTATGGAGTCGGATCTCCACAATCTGGTGCCAGCCATTGGTGAGGTTAATGGTGATCGCAGCAACTTTCGTTTCAGCCAATGGAATAGCAAGAGCGGACAATATGGCCAGTGTGATATGACCATTGATTTCAAAGCACGACGGGCGCAGCCTCCGGCACATACCCGGGGTGCCATTGCCCGCAGCTACCTGTATATGAAACAAGAGTACGGCCTGAAAATTGCCTCAGCCCAATTAAAATTGTTTGAAGCATGGGACAAAAGCTATCCAGTTGATACTATTGAGTGCCAGCGAGATGCGCTGATCGCCGAAACTCAGGGGAATCACAATCCCTATGTTGCCAGGAGCTGCCACCCGGATAGCCGCACTCGCATGGCGGATTAACCAAATGCAGGACACCCAATGAGAATCCCAAGAATTTTTCAGCCGTTTCCTCTGTCTCCTTCACAGCAATTAGATCTGGATGAAGATGGCTTTGCCCATGTAGGCCGGGTGCTGCGCATGAGCGAAGGGCAACAAGTCAGCCTGTTCAATGGCGATGGCAAAGACTATCTGGCCGAGATTACCACTGCCGGCAAAAAATCAATGACAGTCAAAATAGTATCGGCCACTGACAACCTGAGCGAATCACCGCTTAATCTGCACTTGGGGCAGGTGATATCCCGTGGTGATCGCATGGATTTCACCCTGCAAAAATCGGTAGAGCTGGGCGTAAACACCATTACGCCCCTGTTTTCAGAGCGCTGCGGCGTAAAGCTCACCGGCGAACGATTGGATAAAAAAATCGCTCAATGGCAGAAAATTGTGATCAGCGCCTGCGAGCAGTGTGGACGCGCTTCAGTGCCTGAAGTACGCCCGGCAATGGACCTCGCTGACTGGTGCGCCGAACCTTCCACAGCGTTGAAACTGAATTTGCACCCCAGAGCCAGCCACGGCATTGCCGGACTCAAGCTGGAGAACCCCAGGGTCCGACTCCTGATTGGCCCGGAGGGCGGCTTGTCGGCGGAGGAAATCGCCATGACGGAAGTCCACCAATTTGCGGAAGTTTTACTTGGTCCAAGAGTACTGCGCACAGAAACCGCGGCACTGACCGCTATCACTGCATTGCAAATGACATTTGGCGACCTGGGTTAACCGGCGCGCGTACCAAAGAGGATGTGAAATGATTAAGCTTGGCATAGTGATGGACCCCATCAGCGACATCAATATCAAAAAAGACTCCAGCTTCGCCATGTTACTGGCAGCCCAGGCACGGGGCTATGCCCTTTATTACATGGAAATGCAGGATCTGGCCATGATTAAGGGCGAAGCGGTAGCCCGCATGCACCCGCTGAAGGTAATGCAAGACGCCGACTGCTGGTTTGAGCTGGGAGACGCCGTCGACGCGCCACTGGCAGAACTCGACGTTATTCTGATGCGTAAAGACCCGCCATTCGATACTGAGTATATCTACGCTACCTACATGTTGGAGCGCGCAGAAGAAGCCGGGGTACTGATTGTAAACAAACCCCAGAGCCTCAGAGATGCCAACGAAAAGCTGTTCACTGCCTGGTTCAGCGAATATACCCCCCTGACCATGGTGACTCGCGATGCCACACGCATTCGGGCTTTTCATGCCGAGCACGGTGACATTATCTTAAAGCCATTGGATGGTATGGGTGGCGCTTCGATTTTCCGGGTAAAGCAGGATGACCCCAACCTAGGTGTGATCATTGAAACCCTCACCAACCATGGTAATTGTTACGCTATGGCGCAGGTATTCATTCCGGAGATCACTGCCGGTGACAAGCGAATCCTGGTTGTGGATGGCGAGCCAGTCCCATACTGCCTGGCGCGCATACCCAAACAGGGTGAAACCCGTGGCAATCTCGCCGCCGGTGGCAGAGGTGTTGCACAGCCCTTATCGGAAGCCGACTGGCGCATCGCCAAGGCGCTGGGACCAGAGCTTAAGCGTCGCGGGCTTATTTTTGTGGGGCTGGATGTGATAGGTGACAAACTCACCGAGATTAACGTGACCAGTCCAACCTGTATCCGCGAAATTGAAGCCGCCTTCGACGTGGACATCACAGGTATGTTGATGAACGCCATTGAAGCACGCATCAAAAAATAACCATCGCAGGGGCGCACTGCGCCCCAATTGGGGGAAGACCATGTCATCGAAACTCCTGGCAGTTTTATTGCTTTCGCTGCCTTTTTCCGTCACAGCCACCACAGACCCACTTAAGGCACCCGCCAAACCCAAAAATATCGTCATTATGGTGGGTGATGGCATGGGGCCAGCCTATACCTCAGCCTATCGTTACTTTAAAGATAATCCTGACACGGAAGAAATAGAACAAACGGTGTTCGATCGTTTATTGGCAGGTATGGCCAGCACTTACCCAGCACGGGTATCAGGTTATGTCACTGATTCTGCCGCGGCCGCCACGGCATTGGCCACGGGCCACAAGACCTACAATGGTGCTATTTCGGTAGATGTGAATAAATCACCTCTTCCAACACTGTTCGAACAGGCACGAGACGTGGGGCTAGCCACCGGCATTGCCGTAAGCAGCCAGATAAACCACGCTACCCCAGCGGCGTTTCTGAGCCACAACGAGAGCCGCAAAAACTACGAAGAAATAGCCCACGCCTATCTGGAGTCGGATGCACAAGTACTACTGGGGGGAGGTCAACGCTATTTTGACGAAGCCTTACTGGCACAATTTACAGCCAGAGGTTATACCCATCTAACTGATATTCAAGCCTTAAGTACGGTTCAAAGCGGTAAAGTACTGGGGCTGTTTGCCGAAGTCCAATTGCCCTGGGTCATTGACAATCCCGGCCTGAATCAACTGTCCACATTGACCACCAAAGCATTGGAACTGCTGTCTCAGCATGACAAAGGCTTTGTTCTGTTGGTTGAAGGCAGCCTGATTGACTGGGCAGGGCACGACAATGACATAGTGACGGCCATGGGCGAAATGGATGAGTTCGCCCGCGCCATCGAAGTCGTGGAAGAGTTTGTCCGCAGTCGCGGCGACACCCTGATGGTGGTCACCGCTGACCACAACACTGGCGGACTCAGTCTTGGTGCCGAAGGGCAATACGAGTGGAACGCAGCACTACTGCGGGGCATTACCGCGAGCCCTGAGTCCATGTCCAGCAGGATCATTGGCTCCGAAGACTGGCAAGCCCAGTTGCAAACCAATCTGGGTTTTGAACTGAGTGAAGATGAACTGGATAGCTTGACTAAAGCGAGACCTCAGGGCCAGGGTGTATTGGCAGATGCCATCAAGAAGATAATCGACACCCGCAGCTTCACCGGCTGGACCAGTGGCGGACACACAGCTTTGGATGTGCAAGTGTTCGCTCAGGGACCAGCGTCTGGGCTGTTTATTGGCCAACAGGACAATACTGAAATAGCTCAAAAACTGATGAGCTTACTGCCTAAACCCAAAAAAGCGGAGATAGCTCCCACAGCACCATCGGTGACGCTTCCTCCTGCCCCAGCCTCCCAAGAAACCATATCAGAAAGCACTGTGCAATCAGAGGGTGAAGCAGAGTCTTCAGAATCAGTTGCCGACGAGAATGAAGCTTCCGGCGCACCGCTCAGCCCGGAACTTAACGAGTCATCAAAGTAAAAAGCATAAGGTCGGTGAAGGCGTATATTCAGCCGGCCTTTTTCCCCAGCACCTGTTGGTCAGCCCCTTTGGGCCATCGGCGGGTAAGGATTATAGATTCAAGCAATTCCAACGTTTTTTCTTCCGGCATGGGCTTCGAATAAAGGTAGCCCTGAGCCAATTCACAACCTGCTTCCTGCAAAAACTCAGCTTGAAGATCTGTTTCTATCCCCTCTGCAACCACGGTGCGCCCTAAGTTGTGGGCCAGGTCAATAACCGTGGTAACTATATGAGTATCGACACCATTTTCCAGTACTCCTGCGGTAAAACACCTGTCGATTTTCAATACATCAAAGGGAAGTTGTTTGAGGTAGCTCAGTGACGAATAACCGGTACCAAAGTCATCAATTGCGATGCGCACGCCAAGTTGCTTAAGCTCCAGCATGACTTCCATCGCCTTGTCTACCTGCTCAATTACACTTTCTTCCGTCACCTCGAGTAGAAGGCTGCGAGGCGGGATCATACTGCTGGACAACAATTTTTTGATGTAATCACTCAATCCGGGCGCCAGATAGTGACGTGCCGAAAGGTTTACCGCCATGTAGATATCATCCCAACCCAGCAACCTGAAGCGTTTAAGCATTTCCACAGCCTCTGCCAACACATAGTTACCCAGCTTAATAATGGCGTCACTCTCTTCGATGTGGGGGATAAAATTACCCGGCATTATCAAGCCACGAGAGGGGTGGAACCAACGCACCAAAGCTTCAAAGCCCCTTATGCTGTCATCTTTAAGGCTCACAATGGGCTGCAGAAACAACGTCAGCTCCCGCTCACTGATAGCGCTATTGATGTCCTGCTCAACCATCAGACGATTGTTGGCATTGTGCAGCATGTCCTCTGTAAACACCCTGAAATTGGAGCGACCTGCATCTTTGGCCTGGTACATGGCCAGATCGGCATGTTTTATCAGCTCTTCCGCATTAACTGCGGGCGAATCACACATTGCCACCCCAATACTGGTGGTGACAATCAGTTTATGATTTCCAAGGATCACGGGCTGCTGCAAGGCCGCAAAAATTTTGTGAATGACCCGACGTATATCCTGTTCATCCTGAATGCCGCGCAGCAATATCAAAAACTCATCACCCCCCTGGCGAAATACTGTGTCCATGCTGCGCACACAGTTATTAAGCCGGGACGCCACAATCTTCAGCAGTTCATCCCCTTCATTGTGCCCCAATGCATCATTGATTCGCTTGAAAGCATCGAGATCCAAAAACAGCAGTGCAATACGGTCTTGCACGCGGTCAACACAGGCAATCGCTTTATTTAGTTCATGAATCAACATGGCTTTATTAGGTAAGCCCGTCAAAATGTCCAGCATCGCCATTCGTTCAAGTTCGCGGGTGTACGCATCAACATCCTGCTCAAGTCTCTGCTGGCGATCTGTCAATTCCAGCAAGGCGCCCCCCATCACATCCACTTCATCGAGTAACAATGTATCCCGCGTGGCCAGACCGTGGCGCACCTCATCGAATCGCCGCTCTGCTATCATAGGCAGCATGCGGGTATGCATCTCCAATCTTCGAACCGGTGACCATGCAATCATCGCCATGAACACACCACTGAGCAGCAGTGCAATCAACAATAGCCCCAGCATGTTTTGCTGAAATGCTTTCAATAATTGATGCCACTCGTTAAGCTGCCATATCACCACGATCCCAGGACCATTATCAGAAACATCAAGCGGGAAGTACCACAGGGCATAGGGCTGCCCCTGCAATTCATAGAGTCGCTGTTTTGCAGAAATATCCTGCCAACTCCAGTTGGCACTGGCCTCCTCCAGCAATGGCAAACTAACCTGACGATTGCTGACGTTAAAAAGCTTCCGCCCCCAAAAATCCCGGATCCGTTTGGCATCTGACAACTCACCAAGCACAGCCAGTTCAAATTCATCCTGAGATCGAAAACTGGTCAACAACGAAGTGAGTTCCATTTCGAGATAAAACCGATGGGAAACCTTGTTTTTCAGCACCGGAACCTGAACCTGTAACGAGCAACGATTAACACATCGAATACGCCAGATGGGCACGCTCGCTCGCCCCCAACGCTCAAACCATTTAAATTCGTCATCACCTGGTATCCGACCTAGATAGAACCCCCGGTGATTACCCGCAGCAATCCTCCCAAAAGCATCAAGTCCCCACGCCAACTGCACTTCGTTCCACAACAATTCAAACTCCCGCCGCCCGAGATCTGGCTCATATACCCTCTCTCCGGCCAGCAGCAATACCTGATGTGCGCTGGAAACCGCCTCATCCACTGCCTGCGATACGGCATGAGTGAGGTTTTGTTGTAATGCATGCTGTTGAGATTCCAGCAAAAATCCCTGTTGAGTGCCAAGTTCACGATACGCAAAGCTACCCAATACCACAGTTAATAACGTCATCAGGAAGAAAACGGTTATCAATACCTTCCATCTGAGGCTTAAAAACCAACTACCCGGGGAAACGCCAGTCATAGAATCACCATTGCATCCGGTAAGACAGCTCAATCGCAAATAAGGACCATTGCCGGTCTTGATCCCGCGGGTTCTTATTCAGGATTGGCGGAACCCAGGCGGCACCTTCAACCCAATGATATTCAGCCGCCAACTGCCAATTGGCAGCAAGGCGCCAGCGGCATCCCACAGTCCAATCGCGGCCATAACCAAAATAGCCGGGAACACCCATCAACTCGAGTAGCTCTCCATCGGGGTCATCCAGGTTTTCCTGCGAATAGTCGTAGCGCAGGAAAACATCCATGTCAGCGGTCATCTGATAGCGGGCGTCAATATAGTAGCCACGAAAGGGCTGCTCACGCTCCCAGCCGGGCAAAGACGCACCTGTCAGACTTCTGGTCCCCTGACTCAATTCTGAAGTTATTTCCAGTCCTGCACTGCGGTACTGCACTGACACCACCCAGGTGCTCAATTCAATTTCCGCTGGAGCCCAACGCAATTCGCTGTTGTACTCCAACACAGTTTGATAAATATTGGCTCCGAAACGCCACGATTCCGTGCTGTAATCTAAATCGACGGAATAAAAGTAATCTGATTCCAGCGTCCCATATTCCGTAGTACCCATGGTGTTAATGGTTAAGTCATCTGTGACATTAAGAACACCACCGCTCAGATGCCAGACAAACTGGCCAGATTCCAAATCGTGACGCCCCAATACCTCACCACCATTGATGTGTAACTGTGTATCCCGGTAATAATCGGCATAAATAGACTGGGGCAATAAAATCGAAGGGCGAGCAAAAGGCACATCACGGGTGCTTGAATAAAATCCAACTTCATTTTTGACCCGCCCCAATCGCGCGCCCACAAATCCCGACTCGACTGGGCGTAAATACTCTAAAAAGAGGTAATCGGCCTGAACATGATCCGCGATAAGATTCCCCCGCTGACGGTAACTCATCGCGCCCGCCAATCGCCAATTATCACCTTGTCGCCAGGATGCCATCAGGGTCGCTTCCGATAAGGCAAAACTGGTATTGTCTTTATCCGTGAAAAATTCGCTGCCCTCAACTGAGACCAGTCCCTGACTGATATACCCATTTAACTGCCACTGTTCTGCTCTGGCGCCCCAGGAAAGCAGTAAAATTATAAAAATAAGCAGGTTATTAGTCTTCATGTGCATCCCTTGCCACCATCTCATCAGGTATATAGCCGATGCTTCCCGGGGTTTTTGCCACTTTAACCCGCATCTCAGCTAGCGTGCTGACGATTTCCGGACGATCGGCGGTACCGGAATAAACCAACCGGTCCCAATTCCGCTGCAGTACATAGGGAAGTATTTCCAAGGATTCAAAACAAAAACGCTTATGCATCTCTGAGTCAGGAGGTAACACAAAGACTTTGATGGGCGTACCATCAGTCCAGAATAAACGCTGTCTCGAAAAGATCAGACGCAACTCTGATACTGACAGAGATTCTCCATTGACCTGTTCATGGAAGATTACCCTGGCGTCTATACCAGGGCTAACCACCACCAACCACATCCATGTCAAGTAACGGCGCATCGAAACTCTCCATAATTTCTATAGCCTTAAAGACGCTTTCCGTTGGGCTGCAACAAGTACCGGTAAACGCCTTCTGTTAAAGCTTAGGCAAGTATTTCCGGCACTGCACGGGAAAATTGGCTGATGCGATATGGGCCATAGGGTATAATCACCGCAAATTCTCAGCCTCTTACAGCCCTTGCTTACCAATCCATCGCAGCTTTTAATCAGAAACAGTGAGTTACTCGAAGAACAACGGGTCCTTGTACTCAATTTCGAATCAGACACGCTCTGTAAAACACTGTTGGACCATTGCCCCGAAGTGACGGGCCTGGCCTTGGATTTCAACCATTACCTAAATGACTGTAAATCAGCCAGTAGCAGACTTACCCTGCAATTTGGTTATAAGCTGCCAGGACATGACAGATTTGATGTCGTCGTGGTGTATTTCCCCAAAGCCAAAGCACTGGCTCCGTATCTGTTTGCACTGGCTGCCTGGCATCTGGCTCCAGAAGGCTTGCTGGTGGTAGTAGGTGAAAACAAGGGCGGGATTAAATCGGTAGATAAACTGACCGGCAGTTATTTTTCCAAACCTGTTAAACGTGACAATGCCCGCCATTGCCTGCTTTATACTTCAGTGCTGATAAGCGAGGCACCGGAACCAGACATCCATCATTTTGTCAGCAGCTACCAGCTTTCCCTGCCTGGAGGAGATGTCACCGTTTGCAATATGGTGGGGGTATTTTCCGACAAGCGGCTCGATGAGGGAACTGCGCTGCTGCTTGAAAACCTGCCTGTGTTATCAGGAAGGGTACTGGACTTCGGCTGCGGTGCAGGTGTAATCGCCATTGCCCTGCTGAAAGCCTATCCCACGCTAAAAATAGACTGTGTAGACATCAATGCGATGGCTCTGCTCTCCTGTGAACTGTCACTCAAAGCCAACGGTATGAACGCCAATGTCTATGCCTCCGATGGCATGAATCAGGTAGAAGGCTTGTTCGATGCAGTAGTTTCCAACCCGCCATTTCATGACGGCCTGAGCAGCACCACAGATATTGCTACCCGCTTTGTGGCCGACAGTAAAGCCCAACTCAAGCCCAACGGAGACTGGTGCATTGTGGCTAACCGTCATTTGCCCTACTCGGATACCATAGCTCAGGCATTTGGAAGCGTACAAATCAGAGCAGAAAACAACAAATACAAGATTTATCACAACAAGAACAGTTAAAGGCACCATCAAGAACCGATATAACCATATCTTTCACCAACAAATGAAAGTTAGTCAGTTCCAGTAATTCAGCCTAAACTGAAAACCAGTGCACAAATTAGCCACTGCACACTTTTTTGGCGAAAGTTTATCTTGTTATACTCCAAAGGCTTTATGCTCAACCAAGCCCCTGTCAGGAATGATTTTTATGGGGTGGCTGTAAAAATAAACCTAAAAAAATAACTACAGATAAACAGGTAAGCATCTATGTTGGCTCCAGAACTGCTAGAGCTCAGTGCTGACGGTACCAAAGCGGAACTAAAATTAACGCCCGCCGAGCACGGCCCCGTCACCGAAACCGATCTGCGGGAGCTATTATTGCTGCCGGGATTTACCGACTTTTGTCCCCTCGATGCGGTTATCCAGAAAGCCGTTATCAGTATCAATAAGCTCTGTGCCAGTGAAGATGGTAAGTTCGAACAATTTTTCGCCATCGCAGAGAGACGTGACGGCAAAGTTGAAATTCTGGTCAGCCCCGACCGTATGCAGGCAGAAATGGAAATTACAGCCGCTTATGGCGGCAAACAAATTGTCATCACAGATGTACTGCCAGCCCTGAAAGCCGAAGGCGTGTCCATGGGGCTTAGCAAGGTCCGAATCGAACAGCTGCTGCAACAAATCCCCCTGTTAAAACCCGGCGCCAGCGTCAAGCAGGTCATTGCCATAGGCAAGCAGGCTATTAATGGTGAAAATGCCATTCTTGAGCGCAAGGTAGCGCTTGCTCGAGAACGTTTGCTGCAACCACAGGAACGGGAAGACGGCACTGTCGACATGCGCAATTTGGGCTCTGTTATTACGGTGAAAGCAAACGATGTACTGATGGTGAAGATCCCGGCCACAGAAGGCATTGCCGGATTTACCGTTAAAGGTGAAGCATTGCAACCCAAGCCCGGTAAAGATATTGCTTTAGTTCCCGGCGAAGGCACGGCGATATCGCCAAAAGATCCTAACCGGCTGATAGCCACAGTGGCAGGGCAACCGGTGGAAACCCGCACCGGCATGCAGGTAGATGACATACTCCAAATCAAAGAAGTGGACGTGAAATACGGCCACGTGAACTTTAAAGGCTCAGTGCTCATCACCGGTGATGTGCACGAAGGCATGCATGTCAAAGCCAGCGGCGATATCACAGTAATGGGATTTGTAGATTCAGCCCTGCTCGAAGCCGAAGGCGACATCATCGTCAGCAAAGGTGTAATTGGCCGCCAACTCGCCGAAGGTAAGCACTCCACAGTACTCAAAGCCAAGGGACAAATTGCAGCGCAGTTTGTACAGTATTCCGACCTGATTGCCGAGGGTGATATTCAAGTCACCAAACAGCTGCTGCACAGTCACAGTCAAACCAGTGGCAAGCTGATTGTCAGTGACAACAACAGTCGCCGCGGCGATCTCATTGGCGGACAGGCACATGCAGCCAAAGGCGTGCGGGCAGTGGTAATAGGTGCCACTGCTGGCACCAAAACCGAAGTGTATTGTGCCATGGATTTTTCCGATCTCAGGGCAGAACTTAAGGCCTTGGATGAAAGTGTTAAAGCCATGGTCGTGGCCTGCCTCGACATAGACGCCCGCATCCGGAAATTGCCGCCCAAGAGCGAATGGCAGGATGACCCTGTCATGCTTGAGCAGGTCAAGATGATGATGGATGAAAAAAAGCGCATGAGCGATGAGCGAACCCGCGAGGAACTGGAGCACGATACGGTTAAGCAGGAAGTCGATAACTACTACAACAACTACCGTATTGAAGTAATAAAGCATATTTTTGCGAATGTCGAAATTCATATAGGTCAGGCATTTAATCGCACCCAGCGTGAACACGGCCCCTGCGTAGTAACCAATCAGGGACAGGAAATCAGCTTCGATTACAGTGCCAAACCCTGATGGCAGAAACGCGACAACCACTCTGGCCAGCCCTGCTGCAACAACAGGGCTGTGACGAGTTACAGACATTGTTGTCAGCGGCCGACTGGCAACAACTGCAAGACCAGAGCAGCCACCTTCTGCAACAGGGAGAGCTGCTACTGGACTCTTCCCTGCATCAATACAGCCTCACCCCTGAACTTAACTGGCAATACCAAAGCACACTCAGTACCGAACAA
The DNA here is from genome assembly GCF_041630135.1 of Shewanella sp. GTDB lineage: Bacteria > Pseudomonadota > Gammaproteobacteria > Enterobacterales > Shewanellaceae > Shewanella. Next base: position 6,797 of record NZ_JBFKLW010000037.1, on the reverse strand, counting down.
CTCAGTTTAATGGTCGGGGCACATTTGGCTGCCCAAGGCCAGTGCTGTATCAGCAAACTACGGCTCGACTCAATGGCAGCTGCGATAGCGCTAATTGATGCCCAAGATAGCTGAAATACCTGCGTTTTCCCGCTATCATGCTCAACAATTCTTTACGGTATCATTTCTCATCAGAGGTGCAATTTGGAGCTGCTCAGGGTTCAATGTCTGGGAAAAACACTCAGGCTCGAAGGCTCACTCGCTGGCTGGCAAGAGCTTTATTGGGATAATAAACTGGTGTCGCAAAAGGCTGCCGGTATCGAGAACGAAGGCCTGAAAGTACACGAGTTCTTCCTGCATGCGCAGCCAAATGAACGCCCGGAACCGGAGAAAATCACCATCCGGCTTGAAACCGACGTCATTTGGCAACCTTTTAAGCTGGATTATCGACTGCTGGTTGAAGATCAAATCCTGGCCGAAGGCAGCCGCAACGAAAAAGACATGGAGCGGCAGGAGCCCGAACTGCCACGGCAGAATACCCAAAAGCTGAGTCTGGTCGGCTTGGCATCGCTGGGCTTCAAACTGCTGAAAAGTGCCAAAGTCATTAAAGCCGTGCTGGCAGGTGCCAGCCTTGCCGCATACAGCTGGCTGTTTTCATTCCAGTTTGCTCTGGCGCTTATCACCTGTCTGGTGGTGCATGAATACGGCCACGTGCGGGCGATGAAGTACTTCGGCATGAAGACCAAAGGCTTCTACCTTATCCCCTTTATGGGAGGCCTCGCCCTCAACGAAGACAAGATCAACACCCGCTGGCAGGATGTGGTGATTTCCATCATGGGCCCAACCTTTGGCCTGTTTATGTCGCTGGCCTGTCTGGTGGGATGGTGGATCACCGAGAACCCATTTTTTGCCGGCCTCGCTACTTTTAACTCGCTGCTTAACCTATTTAATCTGTTGCCGATACTGCCACTCGACGGTGGCCATGTGATTAAAAGCATCAGCTTTTCCATGAACAGCAAGACAGGGCTCTTTATCTGCGCGCTCGGCGCCGCCTTTGGGGTGTGGCTCAGTTACAGCCTGGGACTGGCGCTGCTGGGATTTTTGCTATTGATAGGCAGCGGCGAAATCCTGTTCGAATGGCGCAGCCGCCACAACAGCCACCTTATTCCTCTGGACCGCTATGGCCAAATCTTCTCTGCGGTCTGGTATCTGGCAACACTCGGCGCCTTTATTGCCATCATCTGGTACTTTGCCGGTATGGGCGATGGTCTGCTGGGCCTGCCGCTGCAAATTCTGCAAAGCTGATAAATCCGGGCGAAAAAGATAATATCAGGAACACAAAAATCATTAACACTAAGGGCGCCTTGGGTGCCCTTAGTGTTAATTAGCCAACATTAATTAAATTACTTTTTCTGACTTGACCCACGTACGTTCAATACCACGGGCAGCCGTTGTAATCCGGAAACCTGCTGGCCGTGGCGGATATTATCCAGCACGCTGCACACGGCAGCGCCTATAGCATCAGCGTCAATGGCAATGCTGCTCAGTGCAGGCGTCATCAACCTCGAGTCCTCCAAGTCATCAAAGCCCACAATCGCCATATCTTCACCGGGCTTAAGCCCCTGCTGCCTTAACTGCTCAATGGCGCCGTAGGCCACAATATCGGTAAAACACACCAGTGCATCAGGACGATGTGATGACGCCAGCAGCTCCGCCATGGCAAGGCGGCCACCATGTCGGTTGGTGAACGCTGTCTCCCAAATGCCCGCAGGCTTAAGCCCTGCTTCTGCCAGCGCCGCGTTAAAGCCCGCCAAACGCTCGCCATAGTCCGAGATACGCTGATTGCCACCAAAAAAGCCGATACGGGTATATCCCTGAGCGAGCAGATGTCGGGTCGATGCCAGAGTGCCAGCGTGGTTATCGGGCAGCACCGTGGGTACGCTCGCCCCTGCCACTTCCCGCATGATATGGATAACCGGCACTGTGGCGGCAAGTTTATCCACCCAATCCGCATCTGTGCCGGGCGCCGGACACATCACAAAGGCCGCCACATTGTATTCTTTCAGACTTTGCACCAGCTGGCTCTGGATGTCTTTGTCTTCACCCGAGTTAACCAACATGGAAAACAGCCCCATCCGGCGAATATTGGCCTCGAGCCCTACCGCCAGCTGAGCCGAGTAGGGGTTAGTCAGGTCGTTAATCACAATCGCCACCAGATTGGAGCGCTTTCCGCGCAGCGATGCCGCCTCACGGTTGTAAACATAGCCAAGCTCAAGCATGGCTGTCTGCACCTTTTCGCGGGTAACAGGATTCACTTTATCGCTGCCCTGTAGCACCAGGGATACTGTGGATTTAGAGACACCTGCCGCCTTGGCCACATCAATCACTGTCACATTTCTTTTTGTCTGTTTCGCCTGCATGCCAGCTCCCTGAGTCTGGTCTGAAGAGTCACCTGAACGTGAAAAAGGATTGAATTATAACCAGTCAAAACTTATATTAATACACATTGGAACGTTCCAAATTTGTTTTATACCTACTAACCCATTGCCTAAAAAAGAAAACAGCAAGGAGCCCTGTGGATGGGAATGTTAACAAAATGGTCGCTGCTGACCGGTGTGCTGCTGGGTAGCTTTCAGCTGCATGCCGAAGATCTCACTCAATGGGTAGACCCTTTCATCGGCACAGGCGGTGATGGCCATACCTTTCCCGGCGCCGTGGTGCCCTTCGGCATGGTGCAATTAAGCCCTGATACAGACAACCCGATGCGCGGGGTATCGCCTCAGAGCGAAATCTACAAACGCTGTGCCGGTTATCACTATAACGACAGCACCATAGTGGGTTTCTCCCATACCCATTTCAGCGGTACCGGCCACTCGGATCTGGGCGATCTGCTCATCATGCCGATGACCGGCACGCCCAAAACTGAGCCCGGCACGGCCGCCGATCCGGACAGCGGCTACCGCTCCCGTTTCAGCCACGAGGATGAAGAGGCTTCTCCCGGCTACTACCGAGTAAAACTCACTGATTATCAAATTGATGCCGAGCTTACCACCACGGCCCGCACCGGCATGCACAGGTACAGTTTCCCCAAATCCGACCAGGGCCATGTACTGATTGATTTAACCCACGGCATCTACAACTTCGCCAACAAGGTGATTTGGAGCGATGTGCGGGTGGTGGACGACAGCACCCTTATCGCCTCGCGCCGCAGCAACGGCTGGGCCGTTGAACGCCCCATGTACTTCGCCATCCGCTTCTCCCGCCCCTTCGACGACATTGAACTGATGAACGAAGACAACGCCCGCTACCGCTGCATGGGCTGCCTAGACAAGAAAGACGGCAAGCACTCCACCATAGTTAACAGCCGCATTCCTTTTACCGCCGGCAAGGCAATTAAGGTGCTGGCCCGCTTCGATAATCCCCATCAGACGCCGCTGTTGGTCAAGGTAGGCGTATCGGCAGTGGATAAAAGCAACGCGCTGGAAAACCTAAACAGCGAGCTGCCCCACTGGGACTTTGACAAGGTCCGCAGCGATGCCAAGGCCGCCTGGCAAACTGAGCTTGAGCGCATGGAAGCCAAGGGCGACCGCTCGCAAAAGCGCCAGTTCTACACAGCGCTTTATCATGCGCTGCAGGCGCCAAGCCTTTATCAGGACGTCAATGGCGAGTACCTGGGCGTTGACGGTGAAATCCATAAGGCCGACTTTACCCACTTCACCCTGTTTTCACTTTGGGACACCTACCGCGCCCTGCATCCGCTGCTGACGCTGGTGTCGCCCGAGCGCGTGCCCGACATGATTAACTCCATGCTGGCCCATTATGACCAGAGCTATGACCGCATCCTGCCGATTTGGTCGTTCCACGGTCACGAAACCTGGACCATGATTGGCTACCATGCCGTGTCGGTCATCAGCGACGCCTGGCAAAAGGGCATTCGCGGTTTTGATGGCAAGCGGGCGCTGGATGCCATGACGGCCACCGCCAACCACCCCAATTACGATGCCATCCCTGAGTACCTGAAGTACGGCTACGTGCCCATGGATGTGCTGCCAGAGTCTGTGTCCATCACCCTGGAATACGCCTACGATGACTTTGCCATCGCCCGCATGGCCGAAAGCATGGGCGAGAGCGATATCGCCAAAAGCTTCGATGAACGTGCCAAGAGCTGGCGAAATGTGTTTGATCCTGATACTAAATTTGCCCGCGGCCGCGACAGAAAAGGCAACTGGGATAAAGACTTTGATGTAGAAGAAGCCAAGTACATGGGTCCCTTCACCGAAGGAAACAGCTTCCAGTACAGCTTCTATGTGCCCCACGATGTGGCCGGTTTAATTGACATCAAGGGTGGCGATGCCGCCTTTATCGAGCGTTTGGACGAGCTTTTCACCCGCCCGCTGCACGCCGACAAAATCAAAGAGCATGAAGACATTGCCGGCCTGATTGGCCAGTACGCCCACGGCAACGAGCCAAGCCACCATATCGCTTATTTGTACAACCACGCAGGCGCCCCCTGGATGACCCAGGCGCGTATTCGCCAGATCATGGATACCCTCTCCAACGACAGCCCATCTGGCCTTGCCGGAAACGACGATGTGGGCCAGATGTCGGCCTGGTATCTGTTCTCTGCCATGGGTTTTTACCCGGTAACGCCGGGGGACATGACCTATGTGATAGGCGCGCCGCAGCTGCCGGAAGTCACCCTCAAACTCAGTAACGGCAAGCGCTTTAAGGTTATCGCCAAGGGGCTGTCAAAAGATAATCTTTACGTTGCCAGCGTGAATCTCAACGGCAAGCCGCTGAGCCACAGTTACCTGCACCATAACGACATCATGGCCGGTGGCGAGCTGGTGTTTGAGATGGCAGCAACGCCAAACAAAGCCTGGGGCCAGGCGATTGATGCGCGCCCCAAGGCCATGAGCCCTTACAAAAACTAAAAGCGTCCACCGCCAACAACGGGAAAGCACACACAAGGACTGACAATGCACACTTACCCTACCCTCATCGGCCTCGCCGTCACAGCCGCACTGGGCGCCATCGCGCTCAGTGGCTGTGGCAGCTACGACTCAGACACAAATCGCAGCCAGGGTGGCAACAATGCCGCCAGCGAGGCGACCAAAGGCCCGAACTGGATTACCCAGCCGGTAGACTTTGTTAATCCGCTGATTGGCAGTCAGGGCGTATTCAACCATCGCCAGGCAGCCAACGTGGCAGTGGGCGCCTCCCTGCCCTTTGGTATGTTCAACTTTGGCCCCGAGCATGCTTACACAGAGGCGCTACTGAGCGAAAGTGAAGGGCTGAAAAAGCGCGTACTGGAAGAAAAGGTACGCATTCCGGTGTCGCCGGGCGGCTACAACTACGACGCCACCCGGGTTAAGGGCTTCAGCTTTACCCGCCTGTCCGGCACCGGCTGCCTTGGCGCCTCGGGCGAAGTGCCTGTGCTGCCATTCCTGGAGCCCATCAAACACTCACCCGACACTGACCTGCTGGATGCTTATTACAGCGTGGGCTACAGCCATGCCAATGAAAGTGTGCGCCCCGGCAGCTACCGTCTTACCCTTGATAACGGCGTTGGTGTGAACTTAAGCGCCACTGAGCGCAGCGGCATCGCCGAGTTTGATTTCCCTAAAAATGCCGACGCCAAGCTTCTGTTCCGCACTGCCTACAATCAGCTAGGCAGCGAAAAGGCCAGCACCCGCTTTAATCCCGAAACCGGCGAAATCACAGGTTCTGTCACCAGTGGCAACTTCTGCGGCTATCTGGGCGAAGCCAACCGCTACAGCTATTACACCCTGCACTTTGTCGCCAAACTGGACGTGCCTGTGGCCGCGAGCGGCGGCTGGCAAGATGACAAAATGCTGCCGGGCGCCAGCTACAGCGAAGGTGGCACCGGCTACGGCCCCAAGGGCGTGCCCGAGCTCGGCAAAGGCTCTGGTTTGTGGCTCGAGCTTGATACCGCAGCGCAGCAAAAAGTCACCCTGCGGGTTGGCATCTCTTACGTGAGCGAAGCCAATGCCCGTCAAAACCTGATTGCCGAGCAGGCCCATAAAGACTTTGCCGCTATCGAAATCCAAGCCAATAGCCGCTGGAATGAGACCCTTGCTAAGGTAAAGGTTGCCGCCAACCCAGAGGCCGACAAAGACCGGCTCACCACCTTCTACACCGCGCTGTATCACGCGCTGCACCACCCCAATCTGTTCAGTGACGTTAACGGCGAGTACACCGGTTTCGATGGCAAGGTGCATAAGCTGAGCGCCGGTCAAGCCGCCCAGTACGCAAACTATTCGCTGTGGGATGTGTATCGCTCGCAGCTGCAGCTCATCAGCCTGATGGAGCCCAAAATCGCCTCCGACATGGCCCAGTCGATGCTGAATCAGGCCAATCAGTATGGCGGCGTGTGGGACAGATGGACCCACAACTCGGGCGCGACCTCGGTGATGTCGGGCGACCCTTCCACCATCGCCATCGCCAACTTTGTCGCCTTCGGCGCAGATGATTTTGCAGTGGATGCCGCCTATAAGTCTCTATACAAGGCCGCCACCGAGCCGACCCAGTTTGACCTTGGCAACACCGGCTGCCCTGTGTTCTGCCGTGGTCAGCGCCCGTCACTGGATCAGTGGCTGTCGCTCAACTACATTTCCGACCAATCCAACAGCTGGGAAGGCGCCAGCGAAACCCTGGAGCAGGTGAGCGCCGACTTCGCCCTGTCGCAGCTGGCGGCCAGCCTTGGCAAGCAAAGCCAGAGTGACGAGATGCTCATTCGAGCCGGTTACTGGAAAAACCTCTACAACCCCAAGGCCACCGATACGCTTGGCTACATT
>NZ_JBFKLW010000036.1:0-39136 GCF_041630135.1 Shewanella sp. | reverse complement strand
CTGGTGTCTGTGCCAGCGGGGGCGCTGGTAAAGCGTCTGGGGTATCAAAAGGGCATAGTGGTGGGGCTGCTTACTGCCGCCCTTGGCTGTGGTCTGTTTTATCCCGCGGCGGTGTCGGCTACTTATGGGGTGTTTTTGGGGGCACTCTTTGTACTTGCCAGCGGCATTACCGTGCTGCAGGTGGCGGCCAATCCCTATGTGACAGCCCTTGGTCCGGTGAAAACCGCTTCAAGCCGTTTGACCCTGACTCAGGCCTTCAACTCGCTGGGTACCACCATAGCGCCTGCGTTTGGCTCGGTGCTGATTTTGTCGGTGGCGGCGGGCGCATCCGCCGAGGCAGAGGCCGAAGCGGTGAAACTGCCTTATTTGATGCTGTGCGGCGCGCTGGTGGTATTGGCGATAGTGTTTGCACTGCTGAAATTGCCCCATATTCAGGGCCAGGAAGATGACACCCTTTCAGGTGACGATGCCATTAAGCCGGTATCAGCCCTCAGTCATCGTCATCTGGTGCTGGGTGCCATCGGCATTTTTGTGTACGTGGGCGGCGAAGTGGCCATTGGCAGTCTGCTGGTAAACTTCCTCGGTCAGGCCCATGTTGCGGCGATGGAAGAAGCCGAAGCGGCGCACTATATCGCCTTTTACTGGGGCGGTGCCATGGTGGGTCGCTTTATTGGTGCGGCAGTCATGCAAAAGGTGGCTGCCGGCAAGGTGCTGGGCTTCAACGCGGCCATGGCGGCACTGTTGGTGGTGGTGGCTGTGATGAGTGAAGGCGCTTTGGCCATGTGGGCGATTCTGGCTGTGGGGCTGTTTAACTCGATTATGTTCCCGACCATTTTCAGTCTGGCGCTGAAAAATTTGGGTGCCGCCACGGCTCAGGGCAGCGGTATTTTGTGTCTGGCCATTGTGGGCGGTGCCATAGTGCCACTGGCGCAGGGGCTGATTGCCGATGCGGCAGGACTGTCGGTGTCCTTCCTGCTGCCGGTGCTCTGTTATGTTTATATCCTCTATTACGGCTTCAAGGGCTCTGAAGTGAAAACGGCTTAAACAAGGCGAGAATAAGTCCTTGGACTAAAATCACGCATAAAAAGCGCACTCAGGTGCGCTTTTTCGTACTCCAAAGAAATTTGGCAGGCTTTTTTAGTTATTCAGGCCGTGCTTTCTTGCCTGTATCGCCAATAACTCCTATGATCTCGCGGTTTTTTCTTCTCTGGAATTGCCTCTATGCTCAAATCGCCTTTGTCTCCTTCTTCCACCGAGCTGGTACTCGGGATCCTCGATTTGGTGCTTAATGGCGGCTCGCCTCTGGACAGAGCCTATTCACGGCATTTCTCGGGCTTAAAACTCGCCAGCGAAGAGCAGGCGCGTATTGCCACAGTAACCGGCGACTTACTGCGTCGGTTGAACCTTTACTGCTATTTGGCAGATGTTGAGCCGGGTCGCATTGAGCGTGAAGGCTCGAGGCTTATCAATGCCTGGCACCTGTTTCATGATTTGCCAACGCCCAAGCTTCAATACTCACTGGCGGTGGATGAGAGCGGCTTTAATGAGCGGCTGAACCATGCCAGGACGCAGCAGGCGCTTTGGGATGGCTGCCCGGATTGGCTGGATAAACTGGGCGAGCGGGAGCTCGGCGATGCCTGGGCTGCAGAACGAGCAGCATTGAAAGCGGCGCCCAAACGCTTTCTTCGCACCAACTTGCTCAAATGCGATCGCGAAGCACTGGCGAATCGTCTTGCGGGTGAAGGGGTCAGCACAGAACCTGTAGATGGTGTTGAAAGTGCGCTTGAGGTTACCTCGGATTCAGCGCTGTTCCGGACCCAGTCCTTTGCCGATGGCTGGTTTGAGCAGCAGGATGCCGGTTCGCAAAAGGTGGCTGCAGCACTTGATGTTAAACCCGGCATGCGGGTTATTGATGCCTGTGCCGGCGCCGGAGGCAAGACTTTGCACCTTGCGGCCATGATGGCGGGTAAAGGCCGGCTGCTTGCTATGGACGTAGAGCAGTGGAAGCTTGATAACCTGAAAGAACGGGCACGCCGCGCGGCTGCACACAACGTGGAAACCCGTTTGATTGCAGGCTCCAAAACCATTAAACGTCTAAAGCTGTCAGCTGACAGGGTGCTGCTGGATGTGCCTTGCTCCGGCCTGGGGGTGCTCAAGCGCAACCCCGATGCCAAGTGGCGCGACACTGAAGAGCGCTTGCCGGTGCTGATGGAGTTGCAGGCTCACATTCTGGGCAGTTACAGCCGTATGGTTAAAGTGGGGGGGATACTGGTATATGCCACTTGCTCAATCATGCCCTGTGAAAACCGTGGTCAGGTCGATGCATTTCTTGCGGCCAATAACAATTTTCGCTTGCTGGATGATGAGAACATCACTCCTGCCAATTCAGGGTTTGATGGTTTCTATCTTGCCCGACTCGAGCGGATTGCTGAGTAAGCTTCGGTTTAGTTTTTCCCTGGGTTGATCTTCTCGTAATACATTTGTATACAGGATGTACAGGCTGGTTATGGAGTGACTTATGGGGCGGGCAGCAGAAGATCGCGGTTTTGAGGTTGTCGGCTATGGCAGCATTTTGGCCATGGTTCTCGAACACCGTCCATTGGCCGATGTGCTTTATGCGCTGACAGCATTGATCGAAGCCCAAACCGAGGGAACTGTTGCCTCGATTTTATTGCTCAGTGAAGATGGCAAGCGTCTGCTTACAGGGGCTGCGCCCAATTTACCGCCGGATTTTAACCGGATGGTTCATGGTGTCGAAATTGGCAAGGGGGTCGGTTCCTGTGGCACAGCGGCCTTTTTGGGTGAGCGTGTTGTTGTCAGTGATATAGCCTCTCACGAATATTGGTTACCTTATAATGCCTTGCCTTTGGCTGCAGGGCTCAAATCCTGTTGGTCAGAACCAATAAAATCGGTTACAGGCAAGGTAATTGGCACCTTTGCGCTTTATCATGACAGCGTAAAAAGCCCGACTCAGACTGAATTGAACTTTATCAGTCAGGCAGGGAAGCTCGCTGCCCTTGCTATTGAACGCAGTCGTGATCAACGCTATTTGAAATTGGTTGAGCATCTTTTCTCCAAGATGCCCATGGCGTTTGCCATAACTGATGAGCGAGACCAGATCATATACCGCAATCCTTGTTTCAGGAGCTGGTTTGGCAATTTTTGCCGGCATTTGGAGCAGGATCTGTTCGTTGATACCCCGCTGAAATTACGTGAATCACTCCATCATCGACTCGCCAGTGGCGAAAGTGTCAGCACTGAAATCCAAACCCGCTTCAACCAGGAAATTAAGCACCTTGATGTGCTGGTTACCCCCATTGCAGATCATCAGGCCGAAGGTAATATTTACGGATGGTTGATGAGCGATGTATCTGAGCGGAAGCGTGCTGCAGACCTTATCCGCTATCAGGCTAATTTTGATGCCCTGACCGGTCTTGCAAATCGGTTCCAGTTATTTGAACGATTGGAGCAGGCTTGTCTGAGCCATGAACATTTTTCCCTGATGTTGATGGATGTCGATAAATTTAAGCAGGTTAATGACAGTTTAGGCCACGATACCGGTGATGCCTTGCTGGAGTCTGTGGCTCGCCGGCTTGAAGCCTTGATACCTGCTGATGCATTGTTGGCCAGACTTGGTGGGGACGAATTTGCGCTGTATTTACCCGGCCGGTCTGAAGACGTGACCCATCATCTGGCAACTGAGCTGGTTGCAGCAATGGCCGAGCCTTTCGAGGTAAAAGGCTGTTTGTTGTACAGCGGCATCAGCCTGGGCATGATTGCTTATCCACGAGATGCCAGGCAGCTTGAGCAGTTGCTTTGTGGTGCTGATCAGGCCATGTATGCCGCCAAAGCCGCCGGAAGAAACACCTGGCAGGACTTCACCCCCAGAATGCAGCATGAAGCCAACAGGGAAGCTCTCCTTGCCGCCGCGCTGAAGGAGGCGGTATCACACCAGCAGCTGACACTGATGTTTCAGCCCATAGTCGATGCCAACAGTCACAAGATAATCGCAGCTGAAGCCTTATTAAGATGGCAGTTTAAAGGCGAGGCTGTATCACCCATGGAGTTTATTCCGCTGGCGGAAACCTCGGGTCTGATAGTCGACATCGGTCGCTGGGTGCGCGAGCAGTGTATGCAGCTTATCAAACGCCTGCACAGTGACGGCATCGATATTCAGATTTCGGTGAATGTGTCCAGTTTCGAGCTTTGGTCGAATACGCTACAGCAGTCTTTTCTTAAGGAGTTTTCTGCAAATCATTGGGCTGACGGCGATGCGGCCTCGAACTGTTTGATACTGGAAATCACCGAATCCCTGCTAATGGAGCAAAATGAGCAGCTATTGGCCACATTGTCAGCATTAAGGAAAAAAGGTGTGTCTATTGCTATCGATGATTTCGGTACAGGGTATTCCTCGTTGTCGTACCTTGCCAACTTTCCGGTTGACTGCATTAAGTTGGACAAGTCTTTTCTGGATACGCTCTACAGCAGTGACAAAGGACAGGCATTGACTAAGGCGATTATTCAAATGGGGAATGCGCTGGATCTGTTTATTGTTGCCGAAGGGGTCGAAACCGAAAAGCAGCTGGCATTCCTTACACAGCAACAAGTATCCAAAATACAGGGATACTATTTTTATCGTCCTATGGCTGAGGCCGATTTATTGGCACTGCTGCAGGCCAACAAATAGACTCAGTCAGTTCCGGAGCGTTCGCCATAAACCGTGGCCATAATCCGTCGCTGTCCACCTTGATCCCGGTGTTCCCCAAGATAAATGCCTTGCCAGGTTCCCAATGCCAATCTGCCTTGACTGACTGGTAACGTCAGACTGGTACCAAGCAAGCTGGACTTGATATGCGCCGGCATATCATCCGGACCTTCGTAGTCATGGCGATACCAGGGCTCGTTTTCCTTAACGGTACGATTAAAAAAGCTTTCAAAATCCTGGCGAACGGTGGGATCTGCATTTTCATTAATGGAGATTGATGCTGAAGTGTGCTGCAAAAGCAGGTGCAACAAGCCTACTTCCAGTTGCTTTAATTGTGGCAGTGCCGCTTCAATATCAGTGGTAATGAGATGAAATCCCCGGTTTTTGGGTGGCAGGATCAGCGTTTTTTGAAACCACATAGGTACCTCTTTGTTGAGTTGTCGCAGTGTAAGAAAGGCGCGCTGCGCTTGCAAGCTGCCAAGTACATTGCATTGGGGTAAAATGCCATTGCAGTTATCTAACGGAGAACATCATGGCCCGAGCCTGTGCACGCCATATATTGGTAAAAACCCGCGAAGAAGCGGAGAAACTTAAGGCCCGTATCGATAAGGGTGAAGATTTTGGCAAGTTGGCCAAACAATATTCTCTCTGTCCTTCAAAACGTCGCAGCGGTGACCTTGGCGAATTCGGCCCGGGACAAATGGTCAAAGCCTTCGATGATGTGGTGTTTAAAAAACCAGTCCTCGAAGTCCATGGTCCGGTGAAAACCCGCTTTGGATTTCACCTCATCCAGACGATTTACCGAAACTGATTTTGCTTCAGTCATCGGTTGCCGCCCCCGACTACTTTTTGCGACATTTTCAAGCGCTATGTTCGGCGCTCAGCAGATATCGCGATCTGTTGAACACTGATGAACTTGCGTTGCTTGGCTGCCCGCAGACGCTTGATATCAACGCTTTGCGATTATTGGTAAGACTGTTGGGGCGGCGGGGTAGTTATTTTCGAATCAGTTTGTTGAGTTATGCCGACATCGATGACCTTAAGCTCGCCATTGAAGAATTAACCCAGGCGGGTTTTGTCCGTTCAGCCCATGCCATTCAGTTTGATAACGCCGGCACCTGTGGCACTGAGCTTTCCCGCCTGCTGACAAAAGATGAGCTTTATAAGTCGCTTGCTATTGTCTCGCCGAGTAACTTACCCCGAAATAGTACCAAGGCAAATCTTGTTGAGTTTGCCGAACAGGGTTCGCTGTGGCCGGCTATCTGGAACCTCTTCGCCAACGACGTTATTTTTGTGAATGCCGACAAGTCTTTTGGCACACTTAAACTTTTGTATTTTGGAAACAGTTGGCAGGAGCCCAGTGAATTTGTTGTCACTGAACTTGGGCACAGAGAATACGAATCTTATCCGCTGGACGTTGCCCATCGCAGATTTGATAGCCGCGCGGATATAGATCTTGCACTCTTTTGCGCCGAGGTCACTGTCTTGCTTGAAGACAGGAAAAAACTGGATGTGGCCCGTCTTTATGAGCTTGAAAACCAAGTTCTTGCTTTGTCAGCAACACTTGTGGGTGATGTTAAATCTGTCAGCCTGAGGCGTATTGATAAACTGAGAACCCGGTTGGGACGGGAGTTTGAACGGCGAAATCTGCCGGAAGCCGCGCTCAGGCTCTATGCCGGCGTGTCTTTGCCTCCGGCAAGGGAGCGGACTATCCGTAGTCTGGAAGCGCTGCAAAGGTATCATGACGCTTTTCATCTGGCTCAACAAACCTTGGCAGCACCAAAGGATGATGAAGAGCATAGGGCCTGCTTGCGAATGCTGCCAAGGCTTGCCAAAAAAGTTGGTGCACAATGGCAGGCCGAACCTTACTGTGAGCCGCTATCGCAACACATTGTTCTTTCCAGGGTCCAAAGTGCTCAACGTTGAAGAGCTTGTTGCCAGCCACTTTCGTGAGTGCGGCGCACAGGTGTGGCATTTGGAGAATACCTTCAGTTGTGCGCTGTTCGGATTGGCCTTATGGGATGTGATTTTTATGCCGGTAAAGGGGGCATTTGATCATCCCTTTCAAACGGCTCCGGCTGATATGTACAGCCATGAATTTGTGACCGCCCGCCAGGATGCACTGACCCTCAGACTGCAGATGCTGGAACGCAATGACTTCAGCATGCTCGAACTGCATATGGTCAGCAAAACCGGTATCGCCAATGACTGGGTCAATTGGCAATTGTGGCAGCCTGAACTGTGGCAACAGGTAAAACCGCTTTTGGATGGTATGTGGCTTGCAAAGCTCATTCGTCACATGCTGGGCTCAATTAAAGAACGCCGGGCCGGATGGCCTGATTTAACCCTGATTAAGGACGGTAAGCTTCAGTTTGTTGAAGTGAAAGGACCCGGTGATCGCCTGGCACCACATCAAACTCAATGGCTGCGATGGCTGAGTGAGTCTGGAATGAGCGCGACAGTGCTATATGTTGATTGGTCGGTGGCGGACTGACACTGAGGCCGCGGCCATGGTTGTTGGCACAAAATATATTCAGCACCTGCAGTGCAGGTGCTGAAAGTTACAAGAGCTGCCTGTTTCAGCACATCCAGCATAAGTGCTGGCAACTGTACTCAACCGGATTGGAAGGCATCAGTTACTATCCAGCTCCAGTTGCAGCAGCAGCATTTCTTCGCCGCCAGTCACGGTTGTGAAGGGGCTGTGGCAGTGAGGACACAGTACACTGTGGCCCGCTGCCTCTCCCTGGTAGTGGCACTCATTGCATTGCAGAGTCAGTGGCTCAATTTCCATCTCCAGTGTGGCCAGTCTGCACATTCCTTCAAGTTTAAAGGTATCAAATGCAGTGGCGAGTAATGCGGGTTCCACGCCGCTCAGCGCGCCAATGGCGATTTTTATGCGAGTAATGGCATTGGCTCCTGCGGCAACAGCATGTTGCTCGCAGGTTTCCACCAATGCCTGCACAATGGAAAACTCATGCATCAGCAAATCCTTGGTAATAGCTCCCCGGCGGGTAAATCCAGATAACGACGGCTTCCCCACGGGGTGTTGAGGATGACTTTGCCCTGAGGTGCCTCACACACTTCGCCAATGATTGCAGCATGCTCGCAATGGCCAAAGCGCTTAAGTACTTCCAGAGCGCCGTCTGCCTGAGATTTTGGCAGGGCAACAACGAAGGTGCCTTCATTGGCCAGATCCATAGGCTCGAAGCCATATAGTTCACACAGCCCTCTGACTTCATCCGCCACCGGAACGTCACCTTCATTTACCTGAATATTCACATTGCTGGCAACAGCCCATTCATTGAGCACTGCGGATAATCCGCCCCGGGTTGCATCCCGCATGGCACGGATCTCAAATGGATGAATCAAAAGTTGCTCTACGGTGCCCCATAGAGTCGCGCAGTCGCTCTGTAAACCTGACTCCAACTCAAGTCCTTCACGCGCCATAAGAATGGCTGCGCCGTGCCGGCCAATGTCCCGCGATACCAGAATGGCATCTCCTGGTTGCAGCGCTTTGGCGGAAATGCCGGGACGTATAACACGTCCAACTCCTGTGGTATTGAGGAACAAACCATCGGCACAACCTTTGGGCACGACTTTGGTATCACCACAAACGATTTTGGCGCCACTCTTCTTCAACTCGGTCGCCATGCTTTGCACTATGGTTTTCAGACTGTCGAAGGGAAAACCCTCTTCAATAATTACCCCCAGGCTTAGGTATTGAGGCTCTGCTCCCACCATGGCAAGGTCATTTACAGTGCCGGCAATGGCGAGTTTTCCGATGTCTCCACCTGCGAAAAACAAGGGTGATACGGTAAAGGAGTCGGTGGTAAATGCCGTCTGACCGGTCAAATTAAGCAGTGCTGCATCTTCTTCACTGCGTAAAATGGCATTATCAAACGCTTCAAAAAAAAGGCCGCGGATTAGCTTATTCATCTCGAGGCCGCCACCCCCGTGGGAAAGCTGGATATATTTAGTCGACATTTGTGACTCCAGAAGAAACGCGGTTATTTGAGGCTGCATCCGGATTGCTGCCACCCTGGTAACGGTAATAGGCGTTACAGGCGCCTTCAGAACTCACCATGCAGCTGCCCAGTGGTGTTTGTGGGGTGCAGCCCCGTCCGAAAACCTTACAGTCCACTGGATTTGCCAGTCCCCGCAGAATATCGCCACATTGGCAGGCTTTATGATCGTCAAGTTCAATCACCGGCAGTCTGCCGGCGTAGACTTTCTCAGCGTCTCTGTGTGCAAACGCATCTTTAAGCTTTAGTGCCGAGTCGGGAATCGGCCCAAGGCCACGCCAGCGGAAGCTGTCCCGTACCTCGAGGTATTCGTCCACCAGCGCCTGTGCGGTGAGATTTCCCTGTTCTGAAACTGCACGACTGTATTGCACTTCGACCGTGGATTCGGCGCGGTTTTTCAGCTCAACCAGACGTAAAATGGATTCCATTACATCGACGGGTTCAAAGCCGCTGACAACGACAGGGGTATTATGGATTTTGGCTGCGCGGCGATATATCTTGGCCCCGCTGATAACACTGACATGAGCCGGACCGATAAAGGCATTGACCTTGGTTGCAGGTTCCGCCATTACCGCATCAATCGCCGGTGGTACCAGCACGTGGTTGATATGAAACAAAAGGTTATTTAGTCCCAAGGACTCGGCCTGTTGAATAAGCACGGCTGTCATCGGGGTGGAGGTTTCAAAGCCGATTGCAAAAAACACCACGCTCTTATCCGGGTTGTCACGGGCAATAGCAATGGCATCGAGCGGATCGTAAAGGGGCCGTACATCGGCTCCTTTGGAACGGGCAGTGGCGAGGCTACCATTTGAGCCGGGTACCCGGATCATGTCACCCAATGTCAGCAGGATCACATTGTCCATATTCGCCAGTGTGATGGCCTGATCAATGCGCTCTTTGGGCATAACACAAACCGGACAACCCGGGCCATGGATGAATTTAACGTTTTCGGGCATTAATCCCAGCAAGCCATACTTCATAATGGTGTGGGTATGACCACCACAAACTTCCATGATATACAGAGGCTCACTGAGCTTGGCTGCTTGTTCAGTGATTTGTTTTGCCAATGCCTTAATGGTGCTGGCATCACGAAAGCCGCTGTAGAGTGATTTCAGGGGTAGAGCAGGGGCATAGCTGGCTTCTTTGTTATCAGACATATTCATCACCATTTAACTTGCTGGCGATTTCTCGATAAAGCTTAAGGCTTTCCATTGCGTCTTCCTTATCAATTTTATTCATCGCAAAACCGATATGGATTAACACATAATCACCAATAGCTAAGTCATCGGGTAACAGATGACGGCTGACTTTACGCCTTACACCCAGGGTATCCACTGTTATGGCCTGTTCATCGGGGTGCAGTGCAACTATTTCAGACGGTACCGACAAACACATCAGCATTGCTCCTTATTGTGATGATTTTTAGAAGAAAAGCGTTCAGTGTGGTCATGGGCCAACCACTCGGCTACTGCCTGCATACCCGTCCCGTCTTTAATTGACAATTCGATAACCGGGCACTGTGGGTTTAATGCTGCCAATGATGACCGTGCCTCTTCGACTGAAAAGTCAAAGTAGGGCAGCAGATCGCACTTGGTGATGATGACCAAATCCGCGCGGCGGAACATGACCGGATACTTTGGAATTTTGTCATCGCCTTCAGGGACTGACAGTAAAACGATGTTTTTATGGGTACCCACATCGTAGCTTGCCGGACATACCAAATTGCCGACGTTCTCAACAAAGGCGATGCTGCCTTGGGGTTGGTTAAGTTTGTGGAGTGCCCCGTGAACCATAAATGCGTCCAGATGGCATGCACTGCCGGTTTGGATCTGAACAGCGGTAATGCCTTTGGCCAATAGCCTGTCGGCGTCTCTTGACGTCTCCAAGTCGCCTTCAATCACTCCGTATACCAGGTCGGTGTATTCGCGCAGGTATTCAAGCAGAGTCGTCTTGCCGCTACCTGGGCTACTCATCAGATTGTAAGCACTGATAGACAGGGATTCGAAGTGGCTGCGATTATGTGCAGC
Organism: Shewanella sp.; assembly: GCF_041630135.1. Taxonomy (GTDB): domain Bacteria; phylum Pseudomonadota; class Gammaproteobacteria; order Enterobacterales; family Shewanellaceae; genus Shewanella. The sequence goes on along the minus strand of NZ_JBFKLW010000036.1, from coordinate 28,382 downwards.
TTCGACATCATTCTTGTCGAGGATTTTATGAATGAGTGAAAGGGTTTTTGCATCATTCAATTGAGGGTTGGTATTAAGCTCATCATGGGAGTGCTTGTCATGATGAGCCGATTGCATACCAAAGCGAGGCAGAGAGCAGCCGCAGTCCTGGCACATGTAGGGTTCTCCGTGTTTAGGGGCAAACTCTGATGTAATGAGAGTGTGCTTCCTTAGTATTTCTGACAATTCTGATACGAACTGTTAACCCGGAGTTTGACCTGTGTCAGGGTTTGATGACCGTGGGGTCAGAATGGGATAGCTTTCATTTAAATCTGTGAGCTCCATACCAAAGTTGACCCAGTGCAATGCCACCGTCATTGACCGGTACCTGCCCCCACGGAAGTATTTGCCTGTTCAGATCTGTCAGCGCCTTGTGGGTTAAATCACTCAGGGTACGACTTTGAAACACACCACCGCTGAGCACAATGGGTACATCAGGCAAGCGACAGGCTGTGGCGACTACGGCTCGGGATATGGCATCAATGAACCCTGCTGCAAGTCGGTCACGGGTTAATTGGTTTTCTGTTGCAGACTCAGACTTTTCAGATTCAAATTTCCGATACAGGTCCTCCAGCAGCCCTGAACCATCCCAGCGGCTGTAGCTGTCTTCCTGGCTGTGGGTTATCTCTTTGAGTTCGAATTGCCAGGCTGACATTTCGGGATCTGATACTTCGGCTAATGGACGGGCGTTACGTGCCCGGGCACTTGCTGCTTCGAGCAGCATACCGGCCTGGCCTTCAAACTGAATGTGGTTACACAGACCAAGCAGGGATGCCGCAGCGTCGAATAGTCTTCCCATCGAAGAGCTTTTGAGACAATCAGGCCGGCTAACTACTTTAATATGGTTTGCCAGCGCCATATCACTGAGGTGACTCAGGCAGGGAAGTGCATGAAGTTCGGCAATGGACAATCGATTACGAAGTAATGCAATAACAACACGCCACGGCTCATGGCTTGCTTTATCCGCACCGGGTAGCGGGAAAGGCGCAAGGCCGCCGATGCGCTCAAAACCATTTGCTTGGCATAGCATCACTTCGCCACCCCAGAGAGAACCGTCGTCACCAAGCCCCGTGCCATCGAAGCTGAAACCCAGAACCGGCTCAGTACGATTGTTTACAGCCATTACCGATAAGACATGAGCAAAGTGATGTTGAACAGTGGTTAATTCTGCTGTGGCCTCTTGTTCCTGGCTTTTGCTTACTTCCCCTGATACAAGCTGCTGTTGAACGAACTCTCTTGCAAATCGACTGGGTGCATAATCCGGATGCTTATCGCAGATAAGTTTACGTGGCATGACATCATAGAGCCGTCTGAAGCTGTCTATTGTGCGGGTAAAATAGGTTTCGGCTTCAATGCTGAACAAATCACCAATATGGGGGCTTAAAAACAGGTTGTGTCCGAATCCGAATGCCAGAGTGTTTTTTTGTTGTGGACCCACCGCCATCATTTGATGATTCAGGGGAGTGGGGGTATGCAACGCCATGGGGGCATAGCCCCGCGCCATTCTGATAACCTGCAATTGCCCGGCGCACCACTGTACAACGCTGTCGTCACAGCCAGATACAATCGGGCGGTTGTGATCCAGAATATAGTCCACTACATCAGCCAGCTTGGTATGGATTTCGGCTGCGTCGATAATAATGGGCTCGCCACTTCGATTGGCACTGGTGGCGACCAAAGGGCAGTCGAGGTCATCAAGCAAAAGCGCATGTAACGGCGTGTATGGCAAAAACAGGCCAATACGGTCAATCCCGGGGGCGACTGAGTCAGCCAGCGGGGAGGTGAAGGCTGGCTTTTTCAGCACGACTATGGGGCGCTCCCGCGACTCCAGCAACTGCCATTCTGCCTCACATCCATCCGCGCAGCGCCGGGCCATATCGAGATCTTTAACCATCACCGCAAAAGGTTTCGCCGGGCGATGTTTACGTTCCCTCAGCTTAGCGACAGCATCCGGATTGGTGGCATCACACACCAGATGAAAGCCACCCAGGCCCTTAATGGCAAATATTGCGCCGTCCCGGAGTAACCGCACTGTGTCAGCCAGGCAACCTTGTGGATTGCGATTCAGTATTTCACCATTTGGACTCTTAAGCATTAACACCGGACCGCAGTTCGGGCAACTGACCGGCTGGGCATGATAGCGCCTGTCCAGGGGATTTTTATATTCGGACTCGCAATCGGGGCACATTTTAAAATGCGCCATTGATGTGTGTTTTCTGTCGTAGGGAAGTGCTTTTATCAGGGTGTAACGGGGGCCACAATTGGTGCAGTTGGTGAAGGGATAGTTAAAGTGTCTGTCATTGGGGTTACGGATATCAGCAAGGCAGTCCGGGCACATACTCTTATCGGGACTGACGACGACCTGAGCATCTCCTTGTGAGCGGCTTTCTTCAATCATAAATGCGTGTTCATCAAGATTGCTGCCATCGTCGGCAAACGAGTCAAAGCTATCAATACGGGCAAGGGGCGGGGGCGACTCTTTTAAGCGCAACAGGAATTGGTCAACCTGATGTTGCGATCCTTTAAGCCGGATAAATACACCATCAGCATCGTTACGGATAGTGCCTCCCAGCTGTAATTCGTGAGCCAGCCGAAAGACATGGGGGCGAAAACCAACGCCTTGAACTATCCCCGTAATGTGTAACGCGATGCTGATAGGCATTATCTGTACCCGATTGTGTTAATTAACATCCTGATTTGTTCGCTTGTCACGGCCAAGCGATCCAAATTGCCTTGGTGTGGGTGTCAGTATTTTACCAATGGCAAAGATGGCGCCATCGAGATCTCGTTGTGGATTGGTTTCTATGGTGAAGTTTTTGCCAAGGCGCAGCCAAAGCCGTTTGGCTAGAACCGGATTGGCCAGTTCGCTGCCACTGACGTACACCTTTTGTATGCCGACGTTCAGATCAAGGTGCTCAACCCAATTGGCAAGGTAATCGGCAAGGGAGTCCATCATGGCAAAGGCTAGTTTGGGCGTGTCTGTATCACCGGCAAGACGAAAACTCATTAGTGTTCCCAGAGTCTTACACCAATTAATCGCTCTGACTGCTTCGCCTTTGACCAGTGGATAATCAATTCGCGGTGCTGTCTGGCCGGTAAACTTTTGAGCTTCACTGAGCAGCGCATCACTTAAATATTCCACTGAGGGTTTATCCCGACCCTGTGCCAAACCGAGAATACAGGCTGCCATAGCCCAAAGCCCCTGCAGATTGCCTCTCTCAAACGTAGGCTTAAAAATAATGTCCAGCAGAGCCAGGCACTCTTGCGGATACTTGGCTTTGAATTTTTCCAGCAGGGTGCGTTGTGGGCTTTCCATTAACAGCCGGTATATTTCATAGCCATTATCAGGAAGCGGAGTCTGGCGGAAGAAAACCTCTTCAGTCCCGATACCATCAACGGAGGCGATTTCCAGAGGACCCGCGCCACCAAGGTAAAGGCTGCAATGATGAGCAAGCTGTTTTCCACTTTGGGCTGTCAGGCCTTTCAGTGCTGTCAGTGCGGGAGCATTTACAGAGCCTGCCTGTGTCAGCGGCGTTATGGTGAGGCAATCTGGTTTGCTCAGGATGGCCTGATAACCATTATATTGAGTGTTTTCTTCGTGCGCGGCAGTACGCAAAGATGCGTTGAAAGCAGAAACTGATTTTATTATGTGCCAGCGCCCATCCAGGGCACAGATATCCGGTAAATGGGCGTCACCGCCAAGGCCAAACACATAATCAATGCCTTTTACCCTCAATAGTTCACATAAAACCAATTCCAATCGGGTACTGGCGAACCTGACCCGGTAACTGTTTGCTTTAAGTCTGGAATGCTCGGCCTGCGGCAACAGCCTTAGTCTGGGTTTTTCTATGCTGGAGAGGGCAAGCACCTCTGAGTCGTTGGCAATCAGGTTGGCATTGAGATTATTGGGATTAGTTACAATAAGAGTATCCCGCAGCGCGTTACCCTGAAGGCTGTATTGCCGTCCATCCATTTCCGCGCATTCGCCGGCGATGATGGCGTTCGCTGCCAGCCTTAGCTGCTCAAGGCTCAATTCTTCTTTTACTGAGCGCTCGCCTTCGCAATGTGTACACCCCCGTTTCACCGAGCCAAAAAACGGACTTTGATTGTCACCGATGATGGAGAAGCAATGAGCACAAAACGCTAAAGTCTGCGCTGGCTCCAGCCCGGCAGAGGCAGGCAATAGTTCCGCTTCATCCTGAGTGGCATTCAGTGGAACCACTCTGGCATCGAGCAGGAAACATGACAGCGGAAACTCCCTTGCCAGGGTGTCGGCAAAGGTTTCCAGTTGCTGTTGCCTGCCCTTTACCTGCAAGCTGTAGCGAAAGCCATGGTCAAGCTGGTAACACAAGGCCTGAGCCTCGCCCACGGTTTGTTCAAGTTTTTGGGCATACTGGGTCAGGGTGCGTCCGTAGAATGGCACCTCCCGGGAGGTATCAAATTCGAATGTGATAGATTTGATGTCGGGATGCGGGTCAGATGACGCTGTTATTGAATGCATGAGGTGGTCTCCTGATAAATGGCATCCTGAAACAGGCTCTGAATTGCCTTGTCGGCCACCTTTTGTGTGGTGAAGCCCAGTGACTGGAGATGATTCAGTAAAGCTTGTTCCATCACAGGCACCGAAGCCAGTAATGCGGAAGTTAACCCCAAATGCATGGGTTCCAGTACGGTAGGGGTAACCCCCAGGACAAACGTTTTGGGTCTGTCGCCGAGCATTTCCATCATGGTCAGGGTTTGCAGCATCTCTACTTCATGGGCGCTGCCCTGCCAGTCAATTTCGGCCGGAGCGGCATCAAAATCAAAGAAATAGACTTCTCCGGGGAGTACGCCGGGGGCATTGACGGTATCACACACGATAAGATGGTCATATTTGGCAATGATGGGGGTAAGTCCCTGGGCAAGAGTGCCACCGTCGAGAATATCAAGTGAGTGTTGCGGGTGGGTAAAACGGTAGTTTTCAGCGATATAATTGACAAAATGCACGCCGACACCTTCGTCGGCGAACAGGATGTTGCCAATGCCGAGTAGCAGGACTTTCATCCTTTCTCCTCCTGTAACCCATCAGTGGGCTTCACCAAATGCGGTGTTTACAAATGCCGCGCATGCCTCATGAGTGCTCATTCTGACGGTGCGCGGTTGGGAAACTGCGCCATGCTTTGTCCTCCCTGGAACTGACATGGCGCAAAAGGCATCAATGTTTATGGTAGTCATAACCGGAGACGATAGAATCTACCGAGTTATGCTTGAAGCGAATACCTGTCCACACGGCCATGTATACGTGGATAACCACAAACACGATGAATACCCAGGTAAAGTAGTGATGCCACAGCCGCACTTCTGCGAGGCCTCCCATCCAGGCGGTGAGGGTGCTTGCCATGCCCCACAGCATACCGCCCATACCTTCATGGTATACATTGGCATACAGTATCAGCCCTGTAACGCAGATTGCGCCGGCAATAACCGAAATCGCAAAGTAGGTCACAAATTGCAGCGGACCATATACGCCGGCCTTGTTGAGCTTACCCATCCAGAGGTAGGACTTAAGCTGGGTGATCCAACTTTGGATGCTGAGCACATCACGGATTGAGCGTCGCTCGATATCGTGCTTACTGAAGAAAAACAGATAAGCACGGGCGAGGGTGACGGCGCAGAGCACAAAGCCGAAAATCAGATGGGCAAAACGCACCCAGCCCTGCACCAGTACGTCACTGGAATCCGGCGCCACTAAAAACGGCCAGGCGAGGTAGAAACCTGTGATAACCAACACGAGTATCGCCAGTGCCCTTAGCCAGTGGAAAATCCGGATAGCAGCGGTAAATATAAACTCCCGCTGATAGCCACCAGTGTGTTCTGTCTTATGGCCGCCCGCGGGCGGCGTCTTGACTTGGGTGTTCATAGCACCTCCTCAATTCCCGTAGCCGGTAGCGCCACTTGGCGACACTTTGAACTCAGACAGGCTCGCGCCCTTGAAGTCCATCACGTGTACCGAGCAGGCCATGCAAGGGTCGAAGGAGTGGATAATGCGAATAACCTCCAGCGGCTTGGCGGGATCTTCAAGCTTAAGCCCGATGAGCGATGCTTCATAAGGCCCAATCTTGCCGTTGGCATCCTTGGGGCCGGCGTTCCAGGTGGTAGGCACTACCGCCTGATAGTTCTCCACCTTGCCGCCCTTAATGCGGATCCAGTGACTCAACATACCCCGTGGCGCTTCAATCATGGCGTGGCCAACATACTCTTTGCTGGCATCGATTTCAGGCTTCACATAGGTGCTTTCGTCGGACTGAATATTGGTTAACAGTGCATCGAAGGTACGCAGGCCTTCATCGGCCACAATCACAGTTTGCAGCATACGTGCCGCGGTGCGGCCAAGGGTGGTAAACAGCGCTTCCACCGGCAGACCGGTGCGTGTCAGCAGCCCATTGACCGCATCCACCACTACCTTGTTGCCGCGGGCGTAGCTCACCAAAAGGCTTGAGAGTGGACCCACTTCCACAGGCTCGCCGTTGTAGCGGGGTGATTTCACCCAGGAATACTTGCCGTCGCCATCCAGGGTCGGCAGCTTGCCATAAACAGTGTCGCGCTCTACAAAACCGGTGTAGTTGGGCACTGTGGTGCCATCGTAGGGGTGCTGCGCCTTGTCCGCGCTGTACCAGGCGTGGGTAACGTCCTCGGCAATCAAATCCGGATTGATGTCAGTCACGCCAGCGAGGTCGCCGTTCATGATCACGCCGCCATTGAACATGTACTCGCCGTCCGCCAGCACAAAGTCCTCGGTGGCAAGGAAGTTTTTCACATTCACGCCGCCAAGCACCGATGGCTCAGTGCCAAAGGCTTCGGCCGCCATCACGATATCGGCCTGATAGGCACGCTTGATAAAGTCGGTGACATAAGCGTGTTTTTGCTTCCATTCCTGCAAACGTGCCGGACTTAACATGTCGCGTACCGAGGTCACGCCGCCTACGACCAACGACTGTGGGTGAGGCTGCTTACCACCGAAGATGGCCAGCATTTCGGCCGCGACCCGCTGAACTTCCAGCGCTTTTAAGTAGTGGGACAGGGCAATCAGGTTCTGCTCAGGGGTGAACTTATAGGTGCCATTACCCCAGTAAGCATTGGCGAAGGGGCCAAGCTGGCCTTTTTCCACAAAGCCTTTTACCCGCTCCTGCACCGCGCGAAGTTCGCCTTCACCGGCGGCAATCGGCTTGTCGGTGTATTTGAGCGCTACCTGGGCCGCCTTGGCAGGGTCAGCGCTTAAGGCTGAGACCACATCCACCCAGTCAAGGCCATGGAGGTGATAGAAGTGCACTATATGGTCATGCATATAGAGCGAGGTTTGCATCAGAGATCGCAGGTATCTTGCATTCAGCGGGATTTTTATCCCAAGGGCGTTCTCCACCGCTTCGGTACCACAGCGATAGTGGGAATAGGTACAGACGCCGCAAATACGTTGCACAATAAGCCCCACGTCCATGGGGGTGCGACCCTTGAGGATAACCTCAATACCGCGCCACAGGGTGGAAGAGGACCAGGCGTTTTGAATGACATTGTTCTCATCTACCTCGACCTCGATGCGCAGGTGGCCCTCGATGCGGGTGATGGGGTCGATAACTACACGTTGGCTCATGATTTAGTCCTCTTTGGCCTGAGCAAATACACTGGCAACGGCATGGGCGCCGATGCCGACCACTGTTGCACCGAGAATGACGGCGCCTATGGTGTCGGCGGTGGCATCAAGCCCATGCAGGAGTTGCCGGCCAAGTGGCTTCTCAAAGTCAGCCATGTCGTCCCAGAAGTTTGGCTCGGAGCAACCCATACAACCATGGCCAGCGAGTACCGGCCAGCTGGTGTGATGGTTAAAGCGCTCGGTGGGACAGTTGTTATAGGTGTAGGGGCCTTTACAGCCTACCTTGTACAGGCAGTAGCCCTCTTTGGCACCGTGATCGCCGAATTCCTCAACAAATTCACCGGCATCAAAACGGCCGCGGCGTTCACAGTTGTCGTGTACCCGGGCACCGTAGGCCCACTTGGGTCGGTTGAACATATCCAGCGCCGGCAGTTTGCCGAACATGATGAAGTACATCAGGGTACCGACGATGTTTTTCTCACTGGGCGGACAGCCGCCTAAGTTAATCACCGGCTTACTGATAACTTCATGTACGCCTTTGGCGCCGGTGGGGTTGGGGTAGGCTGCCTGCACTCCACCGAAGGAGGCGCAGGTGCCCACAGACACAATGGCTGCCGCGCCTTCTGCCGCATGCTTGATAATTTCAAGACCGGTGTGGCCTTTGCAGCCCACGGTCAAAAAGGCGCCGTTATTGGCGGTGGGGACGGCACCCTCAACTGCGAGCAGGTAATTGCCCTTATAGGTTTCCAGGGCGTGTTCGAGGTTTTCTTCGGCCTGCCAACCGGCCGCGGCCATCAGGGTCTCGTGGTATTCGAGGCTGATGTGGTCAAAAATCAGGGTATCCAGATTTGGCGTATCGGCTCGCACCAGGGATTCAGAGCAGCCGGTACATTCGGCCATGTGTAACCAGATAAGCGGTACGCGGTCGGCGAGCTCAGCCGCTTCGGCCACTAGGGTTGAGAAGGGCAAAGGCAGCGCCAGCATGGCGGTAACCGAGGCGCTCCACTTCATAAAATCACGACGGGTAATGCCATGTTGAGCCATTTTGTCAAAGATGGTCTCTTCGTGGCGCCTTGGCAGTGAACGCAGCGTTTCAAGCCGCTGCTTTCCCTGCTCGTATAGGGCTGCATGTGTATCCATGGTGACGACCTTTTTTTGTTTTTAAAGTTGTAAACATGCCTTTTGCATGCACGACATTTCAGGGAAAGTGTAGGAAGGCTGGCCGGTCATATTATTGATACACGTCAAGCTTTTACCGAGCTACTCTTGTATCGGACATGTGACATCTTTGTAACATGAGACGCTTCAAACTTTTCCGGCGATCCGGGTCAAAATGTCTCACTGCGTGAATCGCGCTGATGGGCTTCACAAACTGCGGACTTTCCCGTTAGCAGGGAAATCCGTAAGCTTATAGATAAGAAACACTTCATCCGGTGGGTAGATTGGCGATGAAATACAGGGCAGAACCACTGCTGGCAATAAATACCAGTACCTTATCAGGCAGGCTCCGGTTAGGTTTGATGATAGTCACACTGTACGCGGCCGGAATATTTTTTTCTGTAGCGGCGCCAGGCCTTGAACATCAAATGATAGATAGCAATGGTCATGCTTTTTCAATGTCCGATTACCGGGGCAAGGTAATCTATGTGGATTTTTGGGCTTCATGGTGCGGACCATGCCGAAAGTCATTTCCCTGGATGAATGAAATGCATAATCGCTATAAAGACCGGGGGCTTATAGTGATTGCCATCAACCTGGACTCCGACATGAAGGATGCCAGTCCTTTTTTGGATGAACTAAATCCTGAATTTGTAATTGGCTATGATCCCGAGGGAAAGGTGGCCAGAAGCTTTGATCTTCTGGGTATGCCATCCAGTTTCGTATTTGATAAAGCGGGCAACCTTATCAACAGCCACGTCGGATTTTTCTCGGAGCAGACCAGTGATTATGAGGCAGAATTGGTAAAACTGCTGGAGCAGCAATGATGCAAAAACTGAAGGCCGGATATTTCCTGGTATTGATACTGCTGAGCCAATTATCAGGTTGCGCTTCTGTTGAACCCTGGGAGAAGTCGGCATTTGCCCGGGAGGATATGCAACTTGCCGCTGAAGAGTTGGATTTGGCACTGGATGATCATATTTACTTCAGTAAAGAAGGCGCCAGTGGTGGGCGCAGCTTTAGTGGCGGTGGTTGCGGATGCAACTGAAGAAAGCCAGCTCCCGGAGTAATACCGCTGCCACCGGAAAGATTGGAATTGCAGCCGCCATCAGCTTATCCAGCCTCAGTATGATTGGTTTTGATGCAAATGCTGCAGATACGATTGATGAGTCATCATCAAAAGATGGCTCCTTGGCCCCCTTCATGTCGGGCTGGGATATTGATGCTGCGGTGCTTTGGTATCGCGAGGATATGCGTGTACAGGCAATAGAGGCGATTATCGCCGGGCACAAACCATTATCTGACAGTGAATCTGTAAATGTAAAAGTGGTGATAGACAGTCTTTCCGGCGCCTCAGCTTCCGGTGCCGTGGCACAGCCGGCAATTCAAACCTTCACGCGTCCTTCCGGTAAGGGGCAGTATAAGGTTGAGGCGGGGCAAGTTCCTCTGGATGACACGTTTCAGGATACCAGGCTGTCTTTAACCGCGGGTTGGAGCAAAGCACTGAATATCGGCAGCAAGGTGAACGCCAGCGTTTATGCGTCCAAAGAGTTTGATTACCTTTCACTGGGAATGAGTGGCGGGGTTGAGCAAGGGTATTTCAAAGACAACACAACCCTGAGTCTGCAGGCTGCAATTGGATATGACTTGTTGGATGCGGTCGGTGGTCGGCCGGTGCCGCTCAGCACCATGGCTATTCGTAAAGATTTTGCCGATGAAAACGCTTTTTGGCAGGCGTTTGATGCCAGTCGCCAATCGGGAGTAGGTGATAAACGTATCGCCGAGCTTAAATTGGGATTAACACAGATTATCAGTAAGCAGACTCTATTGCAGGTTAACTATGGTGTCGGATACAGCAGTGGCTATTTAACTGACCCCTATAAATTGATTTCATTACTCAACAGTGACGGTATCGCCGAGTCCTATATCTATGAATCCCGACCTGAAAAGCGCATAAAGCACAGTGCTTTTATCCTTGGCAAAACCGCGCTGCGAAAAGGCGTTGCCGAATATTCTTACCGTTATACCCACGATGATTGGGGGCTGGACTCCCACGCGATTGAGGCACGATATCGATACTATTTCAGTGGTAAATCGGCCCCTTTTCTTCAGTTTCATTTACGCGCTTACCAGCAGACGGGGGTGGATTTTTACAGTCCCTATATTAGTCAAACCGAGCCGCTTCCTGAGTATATAAGCGCCGATTACCGGATTGGTCGTATGGACACCTGGACTTTGGGGTTGAAAGCCGGCTGGCGTATGCAGGACGGTGATGAAGTTTCAGTTAGGCTTGAATATTACCGCCAGCAACCTTACGGCAATCCATCGTCACTGAGTGGGTTGCAAGGCATTGAACTGTATCCTCAATTGAATGCAGCTCTGTTGCAATTCAATTACAGCTGGAATTGACCCACTATTAAAATCCTGTATCGGGATTGGATGATTCAAGAGCATGGCAAACGATACCCGTCACAAAGAACACAGCGCTGGGCCTTCTTCTTGTCGGGACAGCGACTGTCGATTCAGTTTTAACGCCATGGCCAGTGACTGCGAATTGCTTATTCGTGGCGCCAACCAAGTTGTCAGTGAACAACTGATTGCAGTGGCGTTGGCGGAAGTAAGACGTATTGAATCCAAATACTCACGTTTCCAATCAAATAGCGAACTTTCCCGTATCAATCGTCATGCCGGGGAGCCTGTCAGCATAGACATGGAAACCTTTGGGTTACTGAATTTTGCAGCGGATTGCTACCGGTTGTCTTGTGGACTGTTTGACGTAACCATAGCCCCTTTGCAACGCCTTTGGGGCTTTGGATTACATCAACAATGGTTACCAGAACCTGAGGCGATAATGGCAGCACTGAGCCATGTTGGCTTTCACCGCATAAATTATGATGACCGGGTTTTGGTAATGCCTGCGGATATGACGCTCGATTTTGGCGGTATTGCAAAGGAGTATGCAGCGGACAGAGCCTTACTGCTGATGAATCGTTTTGCCTTGTCAGTGGGTGAGGCGGAAATCAGCTTGTTGGTAAATCTTGGAGGCGATATAGCAGCAAGCCCTGCCTACTGGAATATAGGTATTGAGAGTATTGCTGATGGCTCCATACCGGTAGAAACCCTTTCTTTTAACGGTGGAGGGATAGCCACCAGCGGTGATACCAAACGTTTTATTATCCAGAACGGCAGGCGGGTCGGTCATATTTTATCTCCCCGAACGGGCTATCCGGTTGAGGGCGCTCCGCGCTCGGTTACTGTGGTGGCTCCCAGTGCCTCGGCAGCGGGTTTGATATCGACGCTGGCAATGTTAAAAGGTCGGGGCGCGGAAGATTTCCTAAAAAATGAACAATTACGATATGTCATTCAGCGATAAAGCCGATAAAAAGCCCGGCAATGCCGGGCTTTTTAACATCTAACATCTGGATTCAGAAAAGACGGTTACCATCCACAAGTACGACCTGCTTCGGTGTTTTCTTTGTCAAGCCAGGTTTTTAATGGTGCAAAGTAATCGAGCACTGCGCTGGCGTCCATCTCTTTGCTGCCGGTGGTAACAGCAAGCGCCTCGGGCCAGGGTTGACTTGCACCCATTTCAAGCATTTGATTGAGCTTGGCGCCGGCTTGTTGATTGCCATAAATAGAACAGCGATGAACAGGCCCCTTATCCTGGGCAATATCACACAGTGAGCGGTGGAACTGGAACTGCAGAATATGAGCCAGGAAATATCGGGTATATGGCACGTTCCCCGGTACATGGTACTTGGCGCCCGGGTCGAAATCCGCTTCTGTGCGTTCTACCGGTGCCATCACACCCTGATATTTAACCCGCAGATCCCACCAGGCTTGATTGTAATTTTGCGGTGTAATTTCACCGGCAAATACTTTCCAGCGCCACTGGTCAATCATCAAACCAAATGGCAGAAATGCGACTTTATCCAGTGCCTGCTTCAGCAGCAGACCTATGTCTTTTGATGCATCCGGAACTTGTTCAAGCAAACCAATTTGCTGCAAATATTTGGGTGTAATAGACAAAGCAACAGTGTCACCTATGGCTTCATGGAATCCATCATTGGCACTGTTCTTAAATATAAATGGCTGATTTTTATAGGCTCGCTGGTAGAAATTATGACCCAGCTCGTGGTGAATGACGGTGAAGTCTTCAGCGGTTTTCTGGATACACATTTTGATGCGGATATCATCTTCGTTATCCAGATCCCAGGCTGAGGCATGGCAAACAACGTCACGATCCTTTGGCTGCACAAACAAAGAGCGGCTCCAGAAAGTGTCAGGCAGCTTATCGAAACCGAGTGAGGTAAAGAAGCCTTCTGCTTGCTCAACCATTTTGTGTTCGTCATAGCCCTTGGCTGCCAACAGTTCTGTCACATCATAACCAGGATCTGCATCTTTGGGGGCAACCAGCGGATATACAGTACCCCACTGCTGAGCCCACATGTTACCCAGTACATGCGCAGGAATAGGGCCGGTTTTGGGTACCACTTCATCGCCGTATTGCTCATTCAGCTCACCGCGGACGTAGCAATGCAAAGAATCATACAGTGGCTTGACCTGTCCCCAGAGGCGGTCGAGTTCAGCCGAAAAAGCATCAGGTGCCATATCATACTGGCTGCGCCATAGTTCAGAGAGATTCGCATACCCTAAGTCTTTGGCACCTTCATTGGCGAGTACTACTTCTCGCTCGAAAAGCGGACGCATTGGCTTGGCAATATCACGCCAACCAGCCCAGATTTCCTTTAACAGTTCAGGGTCACGGGATTCGGCCATCAAAGCCGACAGCTCTGGCTGGGTGAGACAGCGACCGTCAGCCAGGCAATATTTACCCTTGCCGTAAAGACCATTTAGCTCCGCAACGATACCGGCCAATTCAGCATTTTTTGCCGGATCCATAGGCGAGGGCAGCACAATGGCACTTCTGAGCATGTTGAGTTTACGGGTGTTGACTGCATCCAGTTCAACAGAGGCATACTTGGCCGCCTCGGTCGCAAGGCGTACCGATGTTGCTGTGACCTTTTCATTGACCGCAGCGGAGAGAGAGGCGGTATCTTCGGTAATAAAATTGCTGTAAATCCATTCCGCCCGATTGGCTTCCAGAGACAAGGCTGCAAGTTCAGCCTCTGCCTTTTCTATAAAGGCAATGGCATCGGCTGCTGTGACAACGGTGGCCTCGGCCACAGCTGGGGCTATGTCATTTTTATGTGTATCGGTATTGGTAGTATCGGCGTCTTTCTGGCAGGCACTCAAACTGAGCGCCAAGGCAATGCCGAGCGCCAGTTTGGCGGGGCGTAGCGAGCTGGACATCATTTTCGTTGCTTCCTTGTTATTATGAATCGACAAAATCTAACGAGAGCGTCAATAAAATACCATTGTTGCAATGCAATTGCGCTTTGAAAAAGCAAACACCTGTTCATATTTTGTTTGACAAGCCGTTTAGCTGTGATTAATTTAAACGAGTGTTTTAAATAAATCATAGGTCACGGAATGGCGAATCGATCCGACACCAAAACCCGAATTCTTGATGCTGCCGAAAAGTTATTTGCCGAACGCGGCTTTTCAGAAACTTCGTTGCGGCTGATTACCAGCAAAGCTGAAGTGAATCTTGCTTCGGTGAACTACCATTTTGGCTCCAAAAAGGAGCTGATCCGTGCTGTGCTTGCGCGCTATCTGGACGTATTTATGCCAGCCGCATCGGCAGAACTGGTTAAGCTATCCTCGCAAAGCAAGCAGGCATCCCTTGAAACCATCTTTTCTGCTTTGGTCAGACCGCTTTTGGATCTGAATAAGGTGCGAGTTGAAGGTACCCGGATTTTCCTGCAGTTGCTCGGCCGTGGCTACATAGAGAGTCAGGGTCACTTGCGTTGGTTTATCACAACACATTACGGCGAACACCTTGACAGATTTGTTCAGGTTGTCAGCCAGAGTGCCCCCCATATCCCACCTGCGGAAATGTTTTGGCGACTACACTTCACTTTGGGAACCGTGGTGTTCACCATGGCGTCTTCTGATGCCCTGATGGAAATCGCCGAAGCTGACTTTAAAGAACAGAACGATATTGAATCTGTTATCCGCAAAGTTATTCCCTATATGGCTGCGGGTGTTGCCGTGCCAGTTAATCAGGCATAACAGGAGTCATTGCCATGATCACATTGTTGTTATTGTTGGTGGCAGCCGTCATTGTGCTGTTCGCGGTAAAAGATTTGAGGATGAAATTCATTACTCAGCCGGTATTTGCTTTTTTTAAACGAGTTTTGCCGCCTTTGTCAGACACTGAGCGTGAGGCCATGGAGGCGGGTGATGTCTGGTGGGAAGGTGAGCTGTTTCGCGGTAAACCCAATTGGGAAGCATTGCATGCATATGGCAAGTCTTCGCTCTCTGCTGAGGAAAAGGAGTTTCTCGATAACCAGGTTATGACGGCAATGTCGATGATTGACGACTTCGATATCGTACATAACCGCAAAGATCTGCCGCCAGAGCTGTGGGACTATTTTAAAAAAGAAGGCTTTTTCGCGCTTATCATTCCCAAAAAGTACGGCGGTAAAGGTTTCTCGGCGTACGCCAATTCCACCATCGTTGCCAAGCTTGCCAGCCGCAGTGTCAGCGCCGCGGTAACAGTGATGGTGCCAAACTCACTGGGTCCGGGCGAGCTTCTGACTCACTATGGTACTACCGAGCAAAAAGATTTTTGGTTGCCAGCGTTGGCGAAAGGCGATGAAATCCCCTGTTTTGCACTGACTGGGCCTGAAGCGGGTTCCGATGCGGGGGCTATCCCGGATGTAGGCATAGTTAAGCAGGGTGAATTTAACGGCGAAGAAGTGCTGGGACTTGAGCTTAGCTGGAACAAACGTTACATCACTCTGGCTCCGGTTGCCACGGTGCTTGGATTGGCATTCCAGATGCAAGATCCCAACGGATTGCTCGGTGACAAAAAGCATCTGGGTATTACCTGTGCCTTGATCCCCACCAATCACCCGGGCGTTGAAATTGGCAATCGTCATAACCCACTGAATATGGCGTTTATGAACGGCACCACCCGTGGTGACAAGGTGTTTATTCCCCTTGACTGGATCATCGGTGGTCCCCAGTACGCTGGTAAAGGCTGGCGTATGCTGGTTGAGTGCTTATCTGCAGGGCGTGGTATCTCTCTGCCTGCACTGGCAACAGCTTCTGGCCATGTGGCGACCAAAACGACGACTGCCTACAGCTACGTGCGTAAACAATTTGGCATGTCCATTGGCCACTTTGAAGGTGTGCAGGAGGCGTTGGCGCGTATCATTGGTAATACCTACCAGTTGGAGGCCGCTCGCCGTTTAACAACTACGGGCATTGACCTGAAGGTGAAGCCATCCGTTGTCACCGCTATTGCCAAGTACCACATGACCGAAATGGGCCGTGACGTCATGAACGACGCCATGGATATTCAGTCGGGCAAGGGCATACAGATTGGGCCAAAGAACTATCTTGCCCATGCTTATATGGCAAACCCTATTTCCATCACTGTGGAAGGCGCAAACATTCTCACCCGCAGCCTGATGATTTTCGGTCAGGGTGCTACCCGTTGTCATCCATATGTGCTGGCGGAAATGGAAGCGGCCGGAATGGATGATGTCGATGAGGCTCTTGAGCGTTTCGACAATTTGCTGATGGGGCATATGGGCTATGCAACCCGTAATGCTTTCTCCAGTTTGTTTTCGGCACTTACCGGAAGTCGTTTTGCCCAGTCACCGGTCAGTGGTGAAACCAAGCGTTACTATCAACACCTCGGACGCATGTCGTCTGCTCTTGCGATAATGACGGATATGGCGATGCTTATTCTCGGCGGTGAACTCAAGCGCCGTGAAATGTTGTCAGCCCGCCTGGGTGACGTTTTGTCCGAGCTGTATTTGGCGTCCGCCACCCTGAAGCTTTATGAAGATAACGGCCGCCAGCATGATGACCTGCCAACGGTGCATTATGTGATGCAAACCCGACTGATGAAAGCTGCCAAGGCGCTTGACGATGCACTGCGTAACTTTCCGATGCGCCCTGTGGCTTGGCTACTGCGTGCACTGGTGCTGCCGCTGGGTAACCACTTTAAGGGGCCGTCTGACAAACTGGCTACCCAGGTGGTGCAAGCCATGCTCAAACCCGGACCTGCGCGGGATCGTCTGACCTTCCTTTGCCCATCATTTGATGGTGACATAGGCGGTATTGCTGAGGTGGAAGAGGCTTTTGTCGCTCAGTATGAATGTCGCGGTATTTATAAGAAAATCCGCGCTGCACAGAAGGATGGGAAGCTAAAAGGGAAGGGGATGTCTGCTTCCATGCTGGAACAGGCACTGGCGGCTGATGTTATTACCGACGAAGAACTGGATGCGTTGAAAAAGGCCGACTCGCTGCGTGTTGCAGCAATCAATGTTGATGAATTTGCGTCACTGTAAATTCCACGCCTGAGACAGAAACGCCCTGTGTTATTCACAGGGCGTTTTTCTTTTCAACTTATGGTTTGGACTTATCGGGATTGAGTCATTGAAAAGCACCTTATCCCGGGCTGCTTATTGTCCCATGTCAGCTACAGATTTCAGTTATTACTCCAAGGTATCTGCGGGCGTAGTCAGCACACGGTTACTTCTGAAAAACTGAAGGTTGCGCACATCTTTAATGGCATCGCCACTATTCATTGCCTGCACTTTGAATGGTGTCATGCTGGCTGCGGCAGGTGCCGGGCATGTTTGGTCCTGACGGTATTGCAGCGCTGCTGCCAGCAATGACTCCGCCGGATCACCCAGTTGGTGCGCAAAATCATCATCAAGATAACATCCGGGAACCGGCTCACCGGCAATTACCGGGCTGTTATTGGGTTCAAAGCCGTCAGCATAGTCACCGAAGCCTTTGTCGTTTTCCCCTCGGAATTGGATGCTGAAATAAGTGGTACCGCAATTGTCTGTCGGATAAAAACCATAGGGTTTGCCACAGGTGCGTTTGCCGATTTGAATGACGTCCACATTCACGCCCCGTAAACCGTTAATAATGGCTTCGGAAGCTGAACAAGTACCGGATGTGGTTAACAGGTACACCCGTGATAAATCCAGGTGCGGCAAACTCGCGCCCTGACTGTAGGAAAATCCAAGGCCGGTGTTGTAGAACGGCATTGGAACCAAAGTCTGTCCTGTTACCGGATTGGTACTTGTGTGCTTATCATTGAAGGTAGTGTTTTCAAAAACTTTATTTGTTGTACGCGATGGACCGGTAATCATGTAGCCAAGCTGGCTGGCAATGGCCAACAGGCCACCGCCGTTATAACGCACATCCAGCACCAAATCTTTAATTCCCTGAGATTTCAAGGTCGTGATGGCATCTACCAGCTCTTTTTCTGAAGTGGCAATGTGGCTGTTGAATTGCAAATAGCCCACGTTTCCGCTGGCAGTGGCAATGGCTTTGACATTTTGTACCGGATCCTGCACCACTTTGCCGGCTGTCATGGAAATAGTGCGTTCCGTACCGCCGGGTTCGCGGATTTTGAAAGTACTCGTTTTGCCATTGGTGCTGGGAAAGAAGGCCTCATTAAGGCTGTCCGCATCGCCGTCTCTCACCAGGACGCCATTGGCCTCGAGGAACTCAGTGCCACGAACTACACCGGCAGAAACCGCGACGCTGCCGGGTTCAGTGTAAGCGGCAACAATTTTGCGGGGAGGGCGAGACTGGAGCAGTTCAAATTCCACGCCATAGCCAACAGACTCTCCGGAATTGGACAGGGCTTGCCACTCATCGGTGGACATGCTGCCATGGAATCTGTCTTTGTCTGCGCCACTTGGCGCTTTTAACGGTGTTTTTAACTGCGCAAAATAGCTTGATACTGTGCTGAAAGAGTCAGGGTCATTGTCAGGTACTTCGCTGTACCAAAGATAAGTATTATTAGTCCAGGAGCGAAGCCACATTTTTTCGTGAAGTTCACTGCCGGATTTATCGCTGCTGCTTGCTCTTGGATTGGCACAGTAATTCTTGAATATCGCCTCATTGGCAAAGGAACCCTTTACCCAGGTGATATCGTTGCTACTGCCGCTGCTGTTATTACCACTATCTCCTGAACCGCCTCCGCATCCTGATAGTCCGGCGATAAAGGACATGACGAGGATGTACGTCTTGGTGTACTGCATATCAAAACTCCTTTTTATTAGAATACTGGTGACTCAGCTGGGAATTTTTTTGATGATATCACTGATAAGTTGATGAGCCAGCTTACAATCACGATCTGATAACAGACCAATACTATTTTGCAACCAGGGGCGCAGTTTGTCATTTTCATTCAGGCCCAGTAAATCGGACAGTTGCTGAGCTTTTTGTTTCAGAGACTGAATTTGGCCGGGATTTGCATCGACAGCATTAAGGCCGATGGTATTACGTAAGCCTGAAAGGGCGTAGCTGTATACCATGACAGCCTGTCCAAGATTAAGGGAGGGGTAGTCAGCAGCAAGGGGTACATAGCTGAACAGATCGCAGGTATTAAGCTCCTGATTGGATAAACCACTGGCTTCTCTGCCAAAAACAAGTGCTTTGGTTTTTGCTCCGCTAGTCAGAAGCGTGTCGCCCAATTCATGTGGCGTCAGGAAAGTGCGGGGGCTGCCTCGTTCTCTGGCGGTCGTGGCAATAAGTAAATCAAAATGTTGCCTTAGCTCGTCAAAACTGTCGTAACACTGAACATTATCCAATATATCCGTCGCACCATGCGCCACCCACCGTGCTTCATCTTCAAGATGAACTTTGCTTCCAACGATAATGAGATGTTCGAAACCCATGGTTTTCATTGCGCGGGCTGCAGCCCCCACATTGGCTGCACGGGCAGGTTCTACTAGTACGATGGACAACATGATCAAAGATACTCCACAGAATTCAGTGCCGTGCAGTATAACGACTTAATTGCTTGAGGCGTACATAAGCCGCCTTTACAGCGGCTTAACATGCAGCGAATTAATGTGCTTTTGAACTGTTGAGTTCCGGCTCTGCCGTCCATAGGCGGTATTTAAGCTCGGCGCCTTCAGGAATGTAAAACACCATCGGCAGCTTGCTGTTGTAGGCAAATTTATGATCGCCGGGAATGCGCACAAAGGCTTCGGTCTTGGCCTTATCGAAACAGGCCATCATGGTGCTTGGGCCGTCGGCGATTTCGGTCACTTCGTAGTAGGTGTAACCCCAGCCCTGGAGGTTGACGGATTTGAGCTCACCACGCAGGCCGTGCTTGTTACAGTCGACCAGTTTGGTTTGTCCAACCTGAACCTCAACCATGTAGTTCTGTTCGTTTTCAAGCTGTGGCAGGGTCAGGATGTGCTGCACCATCCCGGCTGTGGGCGCCGGAAACATCTTGCTGGCATCCCTGGCCTGATAATCGGCGGCATTAAAGTGCTCAGCGGTGATCATATTCTGATTGACTCCATCCGGATGGGCAGGGGAAGTGGCATTAGCCACAGACAGGGTTGCCAGAGAAAAAAGGCCGGTCAGCATCAGATTTTTTACAGAAAAGGGTTTTAGCATAATAACTCCTTGATAAGGGAAGACCCCAAAAATAGCTGGAACTCATACCCGCTGTATTCCTGTAAACGAGGCTAATCGGAAAAAGGGTTAAAGCCCACGAAAAAAATTTTTATTTTGTTTGACTAACGCAGCCTGTGAGTTATTTCACGTTTCAAATAGTTTGATGTTCAAACTAATTTAATCCACACTAAAACCGCGCTAACCTTTTGCCGTCAAATCTACAACAAGCAGTGAACTTATGAACACGCGTCCTTTTCATTCCGTTGCCAACTGGCAGCACTCCCACGATTTCTTCACGCATAACGATGCCGGTGAGCGCAGCACCCGCATTGTGCTGATCCTGACCGTTGTAACCATGGTGGCCGAAATTCTCGCCGGTACCGTATATGGCTCTATGGCGCTGCTGGCTGATGGCTGGCACATGGGCACCCACGCGGCGGCATTTTTAATCACCCTGTTTGCTTATCGTTATGCGCTGAAGCATAAAGACAACCCATCGTTCGCGTTTGGTACAGGCAAGGTTGGGGTGCTTGGCGGCTTTGCCAGCGCAGTTGCCCTTGGTCTGGTGGCACTTATTATGGTGATTGAGTCTGGTATGCGGCTGATTTCACCCCATGAAATTGCCTTCGACGAAGCGATTCTGGTTGCCATCATAGGTCTGTCGGTGAATCTGCTGAGTGCGTTTTTACTTAAAGACCACCATCATCACCACCATCATCACCATCATCATCACGGTCACCATCATGACCATGCTGATGACAACGGCCATGAACACGAGCACCAGCACGACCATCAACATATGCATGCCCACACCGATGCCGACGGCCATGCTCACTCACATCACCAGGATGCACACGGTCATGAGCATCATGTACACGAACATGAACATCACGGCCATCACCATGACCACAATCTGCGGGCCGCGTATCTGCACGTACTGGCAGATGCACTGACTTCCGTGCTGGCCATCGGCGCCTTGCTGGCGGGTAAGTTCCTTGGGTTGACCTGGCTCGATCCGCTTATCGGCATTCTGGGGGCAGTGATTATCGGTCGCTGGGCCATTGGTTTGGTACGCGATACCGCGCCTGTGCTGCTGGATGCCACCGGCAGCAAAGCCCAGCGAGACAGTATTAAGGCATTGGTGGCAAGCGTGCCCGACCATGGCATAAGCGACCTGCATATCTGGCGGATCAGCGCCGATCACAAGGCCTGTATTCTGGGATTGGTAAGCCATGCGCCCAAAGACAGTAGTTATTTTGTCGATCGCATCAAGTCAGAGCTTGGCTTTCACCATGTGACAGTGGAAGTGCATCGCTGCGACTGTGAGCGGCACGCGTGAGGCCATAAGGATCACCCCATGAACACTAAAGCGATGGATATCAATAAGCTGCTGGTTGAATTTTATGAGCGCTTTTCTGCGTGGGAACACCATATTGTTGAAGGCAGCGGTCTACCGCTGCCAATGATGCATACCCTTGAACTGCTCGGGCTCTACGGCCCGATGCGGATGACAGATTTGGCTGAAAAGCTTTGTATCAGTACAGGAACCTTAACGGTACGGGTTGATAAACTGGCAAGCGATGGCTTGGTGGATCGTATCGCCAATCCTCAGGACAGGCGTTCACTGCTGATTTCATTGACAAAACATGGGCATCAGCTCTTTAAGGAACACGATTTGGCTCATCTTGAGATGACTCAAACGCTGACCGGCGATCTGAGCGCCGATGATAAGGCCACGCTGCAGCGACTGCTTGGGCTTCTGACCGAGAAGTTCGATACGCTCACCTGATCAGCCCTGACTGAAACAAACCTTTACACTTGAACCCGGCAGGCGGTTGCGCCTGCTGAAAATTCAGATAATTTAGTGTCCTTATAACAATTATTGCGTTCGCAACATCACAAGGACAAACAATGAAACAACGGATACTGCTTCTTGGCGCAGCCTCTTTGCTCGCCTTCAACGTTGCCGCCGAAGGCGACGATCCCTTTGTCTGGCTCGAGGAGGTCGAGGGTGAAAAAGCCCTGGCCTGGGTGAAGACTCAAAACGACCGCTCCCTCGAGGAACTCAAAGCCGTGCCTGGTTACAACGCCTTGGTAGATAACGCGCTGGACATCCTTAACGATAAGGCGCGTATTCCCTATGCCGGCCGTATCGGCGATCACCTGTATAACTTCTGGAAAGATGAAGCCAATCCTCGCGGCATCTATCGCCGCACCACCATGACTGAATACGTCAAAGACGCGCCCCAGTGGGAAACCGTGCTGGATATCGATGCCCTTGGCAAAGCCGAAGGGGTTAACTGGGTATTCAAGGGCATGGACTGTCAGTATCCGAAGAACGTGCGTTGCCTGGTGTCTTTGTCCCGAGGCGGCGCCGATGCCGTTGAAATCCGTGAGTTTGACCTCTCCAGTTTAAGTTTCGTTCCCGCTGACAAGCAGGGATTCTTCCTGCCGGAAGCCAAGTCCAGCGCCAGTTGGATTGACGAAAATACCCTGTTTGTGGGGACCGATTTTGCCGAGGGCGATGCCTGGACCGACTCCGGCTACCCACGCAAAGTGAAAGTGTGGACCCGCGGCACTGACATTAAAGACGCCAAAGAAGTTTATGCCGGTAACAAGGCTTCCGTTGCCTCGTCTGGCTACGTGATTTGGGACGATAAAACGCCGCTCAAGCTGGTGTCTGAAGCCGAAACCTTCTATGAAGCCAGCTATAAGGCGCTGGTCGATGGCAAGCTGGTGGATCTGCCGCTGCCAAAGGATGCCGATCTCAAGGGCTTCTTTAAAGGTGATATCTTCGTTGAGCTGAAGAGCGAAATGAAGCTTGGCGCAATGAGCTTCCCGCAGGGTGCCATTGTTTATACCAAGGCCGACAAATTGCTGGCCGGTAAGCCTGAATTTGCGCTGTTTGTAAAACCCGACGCCAATTCATCCATCAGTCAGGTTACCTTTACCCGCAATGCGGTGCTGGTGAACTGGCTTGAAGACGTTAAGAGCAAGCTGGTGCGCTATCGTAAAGATAACAAGGGAGCGTGGCAGGGTGAAAACGTCGGTTTCCCAAGTAACGGCAGCATCAGCGTGTTCGACAGCAGCCGCGACAGAGACGATCTGTTTGTTACCTACACCAGCTTCCTCGAACCCTCCACCCTTTACAGTGTGAACGCCGAAAGTCTCAAGCGTGAGTCACTCAAGGCGATGCCTGCTCAGTTTGATGCCTCAAAATTTGAAGCAAAACAGTATTTTGCCACCAGTAAAGATGGCACCAAGGTGCCTTACTTTGCCGTGATGGCCAAAGACATCAAGCTCGATGGCACCAACCCAACTCTGCTGTACGGCTATGGCGGATTTGAAGTGTCGCTGCGTCCTTTCTACTCTGCCACCACAGGTAAGAACTGGCTGGAGCAGGGCGGCGTTTATGTGCTGGCTAACATTCGTGGCGGCGGTGAATACGGTCCAGGCTGGCACCAGGCCGCGCTTAAGCAAAACCGTCATAAGGCCTATGAAGACTTTGAAGCGATTGCTGAAGATCTGATTAAGCGCAAAATCACCTCGCCTAAACACCTGGGTATTCAGGGTGGCAGTAACGGCGGCCTGCTGATGGGTGCCGCCTTTACCCGCAGACCGGACCTGTATAATGCCGTCGTGTGTCAGGTGCCACTGCTGGATATGAAGCGTTATAACAAACTGCTTGCCGGCGCCAGCTGGATGGGCGAGTACGGCAACCCGGATGTGGCTGCTGAGTGGGATTACATTAAAACCTTCTCGCCATACCATAACCTGCACAAAGATACCCAGTATCCAAAAGTGTTCTTTACCACCTCTACCCGTGATGACCGGGTGCACCCAGGCCATGCCCGTAAGATGGTGGCCAAAATGGAAGACATGGGTTACCAAGTGCTGTACTTCGAAAACATGGAAGGCGGCCATGCCGGCGCGGCAGATAATAAACAAACTGCGGAACTTAATAGCCTGGCGTATGCCTACTTATTGAAGCAGCTTAAGTTGTAACAGCCGGGGATCGGCTCACACCTAAACAAAACCACCGAGGCTGCTGACGGCCCGGTGGTTTTTTATTGGGCATTTGTCCCATAGGCTGAGACTTTTGTTTTATTTTTTAATGTCACGTTTACAATAGGCACACTTTTGTCGGGCTTTATTTGGGGGAGAGTCAGTTTGAAGTCCATCGGTTTAAATCGTTTTACGTTTTTTGTCGCCCTGTATTACGCGCTAATTCTTAACATTCCCTTGTATATCAGGGCGTCCGAAGGGCTCAAGGCGCTGTCTCACATCGACTGGCTGTTTGTAGCCAGTTTACCCGTTCTGCTGACCTGTCTGCTGGCATTTATCTTCTCGCTGTTCAGCTTCAAATACCTCGCCAAGCCGTTTTTCATGGGGCTGACTCTGCTGTCGGCCTCAGTGGTTTATGGCATGTACAAGTACGGCATCGTGTTTGACCGTGCCATGATGGAAAACATCTTCGAAACCCACAGCGCTGAAGCCCTGATGTACGTGAACGCCGAGTCTATTATCGGCTTTGCCTTACTTGGGATATTGCCTGCGGTGCTGATATTCAAAGCGCCCATTGAATACCGGGTGTGGTGGAAAGAGGTGCTGCACAAGCTTGGGTTTATGGCCGCCATGTTGGCCTGCGCCGGTGCCATTCTTGGCGTCTATTATCAGGATTATGTGGCGTTCGGGCGCAACAACGATGATATGAAACAGCTGATAGTGCCGACTTATTTTATGGGCGCGGCGGGTAAGTATCTCAATCAGCGCTACTTTGAAACCCCACTGGTGTATCAGCCTCTGGGGGAAGATGCCAAAAACGAAACCACCGACAGCAATCAAAAGCCGCTCTTGACTGTGCTGGTGGTGGGTGAAACCGCCCGCTCGATGAATTATCAGTATTATGGCTATCAAAAAGACACCAATGCCCACACTAAGCCCTATAACCCTGTGGTATTTGCAGATGTGACATCATGCGGCACAGCCACCGCTCAGTCGCTACCATGCATGTTTTCCCGCATGAGCCGTGAAGAGTACGATGCCAGACGAGCCCGCGCGCAGGATAGTGCCATCGATGTGCTTAGCCACGCCGGGGTGCAGGTAAGCTGGATTGACAACGACAGCGGCTGTAAAGGAGTTTGCAGCCGGGTTGACAATGAGCTTATTCCACTGGATGACAGCCCTGAGCTTTGCGACGGCGAATCCTGCCTGGATGAAGTGTTACTGCGCCGCCTCGATTCCCTGCTTGAAAAGGGCGTGGAGAAAGACACCCTGGTAGTGCTGCACATAATGGGTAGCCATGGGCCAACCTATTACCAGCGTTATCCCGAGGCACACCGGGCTTACACACCGGACTGCCCCCGCAGTGATATTCAGAACTGCAGTAACGAGGCTCTGGTAAACACCTACGACAATACCATTCGTTACAGCGACTTCATCATAGCTGAAGTCATTAAGCGCCTGACAGAATTCGAAAACGTTGCCGACACTGCGTTGATGTACATTTCCGATCACGGCGAGTCATTGGGTGAGAAAGGTTTGTACCTCCATGGTGCTCCGTATGCGTTTGCCCCCAAGGAACAGATAAGTATCCCTTGGTTTGTCTGGCATTCAGAAAGTTTTACAACCGAAAACAAAATAAATGAGCAATGCCTGCGGCAGTTATCCGGCCCATGGTCCCATGATAATCTGTTCGATAGCCTGTTGGGATGGATGAACATCCAAACAGCTGTTTATAAGAGAGAACTGGACATTTTTGCAGGATGTCGTTTCTGAGCAGGAAACAAATAGCATTCTAATGCTGGCATTTTTGTGATGGCGTGGTGAAACTGAGGGTTGGTTTATGCTTAATTCGACATGTCTGAATAAAGACGAAAAGATAAGATATGGACAAAACTCGAAATAAATTCCTGGATCTGTCGGCCAGCATCTTGAGACAGGCCGTCCCGCAAATGTCGGCACTGGGTATACCGGTTACGCCTGAAAACTACGCTGTCTGGTATCAGTACTTTTTGGGGCAGGATTTGGCGCTGGTGAGTGCCATTGAGGCTCTGCTTTCCAATAAAGTGGAATTTAATACCGATGTTTGCCTCGGACTTTATAACAACTTTGTGTTGAACAAGGCTCCTGAAGTTCTTGAGAATGTTCAACTTGAAACCATAATGCTGATCAACAGTCTGCTGAGTCGAATAGGTCAGTTGTCGCAGGGCTCTGAGAGTTTTCAAACAAGTATTGAGTCATTTGGCAAGCAGTTACAGCAAGACAATGACCCGGAAGCTCTGCATGGACTGGTAAAACAGGTATTGGCGGATGTAGACAAGGTGCTGAGTGATCATGACCTGATACGTGACAGCCTTAGGTCCATGAGAGAAGAACTTGACCATTTGCAGAACGAAATTAACGAGCTCTCCGTCATTTCGGTGACAGACAAATTGACTGGCTTACATAACAGGCGGGCCTATGAAGATGAAGTTGCCCGTCAATTGGCTCAGGATGAACATAAGTGCTGCCTTCTGGTTATCGATATAGATTGGTTCAAGCACTTTAACGATACCTGGGGACATAACGCCGGTGATAAGGTGCTTGTTTATGTAGCCCACAATCTGAAAATGGGCGTTAAGGGGGATGACTTTGTCGCTCGTTACGGTGGTGAGGAATTTGTAATCCTCTTAAAAGATACTTCTGCAGCCAATGCCTGTCTGGTGGCTGAGAGCCTAAGGGAAAGAATTGCACACAAAACACTGAAATTAGGTAAGGATCAGGTTGATCTTGGCAAAATCACAGTGTCCATTGGTGTCGCGGAATTAAGGCGTCACGAAGAGCCGGAGGCACTGTTTGAACGTGCGGATAAAGCACTCTTTCAAGCCAAAAAGAGTGGACGGAATCTGATTAAATTGGCCAGAGACTGATATTCCCTGCGGGCATTGGCAAACTAATTTACAGTCACATTTTACATGGGTGATACCGGGGCAGTGTTTAGGCATTAGGTCGGTATCAGAATTTCCCCAGACTAAGTTTTATCAGTTAGTGACGCCAGTTCTTCTTCACGGTTTGTGTCTTTTAAGCGTTTTGCAACCAAGTCCATATGCATTTTGATTAAATGCTCATCCATGTCAAAGGTTACAGTAAAACCGAGGTTTCTCGCCAGATTGGCCATATTACGGTTTTCAATCATGGTGAACCCGGTGAGTACCGCTGTTTCATTTTGCAGGTAGTATCGAATGAGCTTTTCAAGCAGCAATTTTCCGAGGCCCATGCCTTGATGGTCGCTCCGGACCGCCATGGCAAATTCTGCTTCAGTATTGTCCGGGTCTATCGAAGCCCGCACTGCACCCAGGGTATATTCTTCGCCGTTACCGTCGTTGGCAGTGGCGATAAAAGCCATTTCCCGCGCGTAATCTATTTGGGTTAGAACTGCCATTTCTTCATGGGTCATCCGCTGCCGGGCACCAAAATAACGCTTGTATCTGTCTTCATCTGAAAGCGAATTATCAAATGCCAGATGCTTTGGCTCATCTTCCGGCAAAATCGGCCGCAGCATAACTTCGATGCCGTTTTTCAGGGTGGCAGTTTCTTCAAGCTCCTTGGGGTATGGCAAAATTGCCAGTCGGCTATTGTTATCGGTCACGCTGGCATCGAGTCTGAGGTTGATATCCAGCAGGGTGATGGTTTCGCCGGCGGCGAGCACCGGATTGAGATCCAGCGTCTGAATTTGTGGGCAGTCTATGACCAAGTGTGATATTTGGGTCAGCATAAGACATAAGGCCTGCATATCGAGTCCTGCCGGCAGATGACGGTCGCGCAGTTTGCCGGTTTTCAGTGCTTGAATAACCATGTAGCGCGCCAGCGCCATATTCAGCGGGGGCAGGGCAACCGCGGCATCCTTGGTGGGTTGCCATTCAGAGCCACCTTCTCCTAAACAAATGGCCGGTCCGAATACCGGATCGTTTATCACCGCAATCCGTAGCTCCTGTGCTCCGGCAGTAAGCGCCATTCGTTGCACGATCAGACCTTCGATAGCGGCTTCAGGGTTGGATTG
>NZ_JBFKLW010000035.1:0-39607 GCF_041630135.1 Shewanella sp. | reverse complement strand
GATCTTAAACGTGAGAGAAAGCATATGGCACAACTGGGGCTATTACTGCGGCTGGACAGTGAAATGCGTCCCAACCCCGATGAAGACATGGATTAACCACCACAACTCACTGCCTGTCTCACAAAGTCGGCCTCTTTTTGGTGTAATATTCAATTTAAAGTGGCACTTAGTTCGCCATACCGTTAAACTTTTGCACGTCAGTACCAGTATGATTAAATGGATTAATCAGGGTTCAGACTGGGATGACATCGGGCAGAGCGCACGATGCGCAGCCAACTGGAACAAACCTTAAGGTTTTGCATATGGAAATCACGATTTTATTGCTGCTTGTGTTATTGCTGATGTTGCATTGTCTGTTTGGTTATAAGGCCATTAACAGCACGGCCAAAATCACCACCAGGCAAAAGCTGCTGTGGTGTGTATTGAGTCTTGGATTAGGTCCTGCTGGCTATTATTTTTATCAGGGCCTCATACCTTGTGACATGTTGGAACATGAATAGCTAACTAAATCTTTCTTAAACAAAAAGCCCCATGAATGGGGCTTTTTGTTTGACTCGAGCTGATTTAAATTTGGCTGTGTTCCAGAATCAAGTCCAAATCCGGTGGTCTCTTCAGCACCGGAGCCTGACCTTCAGCGACCGCTTGTTTGTACGATTGACTCATTTTAAGCGCAAGATACAAATCAGAGCGAATAAGCAAACCTCCCTCACCGGTGGGGATCCCCTGTGCGTCACACCAAGTTATCAACTGGCGTTTTCGCCCCGCCAAAATCAATCGTATATGACGCCGTTTGAAGAAGTTATGCAGCTCAGACAGCATAGCCATCACACTGATATCCGGGTGCGTAAAACAAGGCACGGCATCAATAATCACTACTTCCGGGGTTTCCGGCTCAGCGGCAATTTTTTCAATCAGCCTGCGCTTGAAATAACTGGCATTAAAGTAAGTCAGTGGCGAATTGAATCGATAGATAAATACACCGGGTACCGGGGTTGCTTTATCTGATCCATCAAGGCTTCGCAGCGTCCCTTTGCTGTCCAGACCCAGACACTGATCGCTTGGTCGCATCACCACCTGTAAAAACTGGAACAGACCAAGCAGCACAGCCAGAGTGATCCCGGGGATGACCCCAATCAGCAGCACAGCCACAAACGTGGTGGCCGCCAGTAAAAATGCACGGTTATCTCGTTTTCTAAGCTTCCACAGGGTTTTTAAATCAATCAGTGACCAGGATGCCACCACCAACACCACCCCCAAAGCTGCCTGAGGAATAAATGACAAAGGTGCGGTAAAAAACCAGGCAACCATCGCGATTATCGCTGCAGCAATAACAGACACCAACTGGCTTTTACCACCACTGGCGTCGTTAACGGCAGTACGGGAATCGGCGCCACTGACTGCAAATCCCTGAGACAGTGCAGATGCAATGTTGGCAATACCCAAGGCTCGGAATTCTTTATCGGGGTCAATATCATAGCCATTTTTGGCGGCAAAACTGCGAGCAGTCAGCATCATGCTCACAAAGCTCACCATGGCCAGGTTCAGTGCGGGCATTACCAGTTCACGGGCAAGCCCGATATCAAATGCCGGCAACTGAAACGTCGGCATATTACTGGTTAAATCTCCCACCAACGCCACGTCAAACCGCTCAAGACTTGCAGCCCAGGCCACCGACGAACAGGCAACAATCACCACCATGGCAGCAGGCCACCCAGGCCGCAACCGCTTGACCAGTAAAAATACCAGAACGGCACTCAGGCTCATCGCCAACGTCGCCCAATGAATTTGGCTGAGGTAACCCGGCGCAGCAAGGATGCGATCCAGCAGATAGCGCTCATCAAAACTGAACCCCAATATCTTGGATGCCTGGCCAACTATGATAGTGATGGCTACACCGTTAATAAGTCCCATTAGAATGGGCTTGGATAGAAAGTCCGCCAAAATACCCAATTTAAAGCGACTCGCAAGCAGGCACCAAAAGCCCGTCATGGCGGTCATGGTCATAACAAGCTGCCAGTGCTTGATAGTGTCACCTGCAGCCAAGGGGGTGACAACAGCGGCAACCACGGCACAGGTAGCAGCATCGGGTCCGACAATAAGTTGCCTGGAAGTGCCAAACAGTGCATATACCAACATCGGCAGAATACAGGAATACAAGCCCACCAGTGCATTTACACCAGTCAACTGCGCGTACGCAATGGCCACTGGTAACGCCACAGCACTGACGGATAATGCAGCCCTGACATCATCCTTTAACCATTCTTTTTGATAACTCTTTATTGATGCCAGTCCCGGCATCAGGGACAACACACGCGACATGCCAACTCCTTGCAAACACTGCCAATCTCCAGCCTTATCCTTGAATTAGCGCAATTTGTCTATCCCCGCCAGTAAAATTAGTCCATTGAATGACAGATTTGTGTCAATTTTTGTCCATCAATTGCGCTGACAAATGCCCCATAACAGTTGCCAGGACAGCCATAACTGTTTAGCCAATCCTGTGATTGGCTACCGGTATTGGCCGCTGTTCAGACAACCACCATCGGCAAGGTCGCCAACAAACACAGCGCCATGGCAAGATTAAAGATGCGCCGATGCTTGCTGGTACGGAGTAAACGGCCAATAGCCTGCCCGAGGAACACCCAGGTGAATGAAGCGGGCAATCCCACCAGATTGAATACCAGCACCATCATCAGGGCGCTGTACCAGTAACCATCACCCGCAAGGGTAAAAGCGCTGCAAAGCGTCATTACCGCAAGCCAGCTTTTGGGGTTAATCCACTGAAATACCGCGGCCTCCATCACTCCCATGGGTTCGGTGCGCCCGCCGTTGTTATCCCCGGTCGGCGCGGTGGCAATTTTATAAGCAAGCCACAGCAGGTACGCCAGCGCAACCAACTTAAGGCTTTGATGCAACATCGGAAACTCTTCAAACAGAGTGCCAAGTCCCAGCAATACCGCCACGTGCAATGAGGTAGTGCCGAGCCGAATACCCACCACATGGCGCAAGGTGCGCCGCACCCCAAAATTGGCTCCGGATTGCGCCAACAAAACATTATTGGGGCCGGGTGTCATGGTCATAGTGGCGCAGAACAATGCAGCTGAAACTATTAGAGTGGTCAAGGTCGGATCCATATACATCCTAAACATTGTATCGATACATTAATGGGTGGTATTCACTGAATTATTTCCATACTATATCGAGACAAAATGAGATCAATGGGAATATTGTCATGCGTACAATTTGGGTGCCTTCGCTGGAAAGGTTCAGCGGCAGCAAATACGAAAAGCTCGCTGCTGCCATTGGCGAAGCCATCGATGAAGGTATTCTGGCTCCCGGCAGCAAGCTTCCTCCCCAGCGGCGATTAGCTGATGCTTTGGGCATCACTCTAGGCACTGTCACCCGCGCTTACACTCTGGCGATTCACCGTGGCTGGGTTGAAGCCCGTGTCGGTGACGGCACCTATGTACGTCAGCTAAGCCATGTGCAGCAAGGCCCCCTCGATTTGGCCACCTGCCAGCAGGCCATTACCGATCAGGCCACTGTACTTGGCGAAGTGCTGTATCGCCTTGGCCGCGACCCGCATCGACTGGCCAGCCTGCTTGATTATCACGCCGCGCCTTTGGATGCACAGCACAGCACCGTATTTGATTACCTTAAACACATGGGGATTGATGACTTTGGTGGCAAACTGGTATTCACTCAGGGTGCCCAGCAGGCGCTCTATGCAGCTCTGGCCAGTTGCTGTGAGCCAGGTGACTGGGTGCTGCACGAAGCCTGGTGTTATCCGGGTCTGAATAAGGCCGCCGCTGAGCTTAAGCTCAATCTTGCCGGCGTTCCTTTAACAAACGATGGACTGGATTTAGCCTGCCTCGAGGAAGCCATCGGACACCATCATCCCAAAGCCATGTATCTCACCCCTAACTGCCAAAACCCGGGCTGCATTGGTTACAGTGAGGCACAAAGGCATCAGGTACTGGCACTCGCCCGCCGTCACGGTATCACCATCATCGAAGACGATGTGAACTATTGCACCGCTGACGAGTGGCAAACGCCATTATGGCAATTGGCGGCAGATGCTGACTCAGTGGTGTACATCAGCAGCTTATCGAAACGCTTTGCCGGGGGCATTCGCTTTGGCTTTATGCTGACGCCGCAAAGACTGCTTGGCCGTATTAATCAGCTTATTCACGCCCAGTGCTGGATGGTATCGCCGCTGCTGATTGAGCTTGGCTGTGATCTTATTCGGGCCGGCGGCATACATCAGCATAGAGACAGCTGGATAACCAGCCTGCAGCAACGCTTTCTCGCCATGGCAAATGACCTGGGCCTGGAAGCAAAAAGTCGTGGACTCAATGGCTTGCTGATGCTTCCGGCGGGCTACCGCGCCAGCCATCTTATTGGCGCATTGGCAAGCCAGGGGATCCTTGGCCGCAGCCTTTCTGATTTCGGCGGCCCGGCCAATGGCGTGCGCTTAAGCCTCGGGCGTATCCCCAAGGGTAAGGAAGACGAGGTTTTTGCCCGGATCCATGCCACACTGATGGAGCTTTTTTCCCACGCCAATGCGGTGGTGTGAGCACTGCAACAATTGTTTGCAATTGACGCCAAAAGGTGGCTGGCCGCAGGCGCCGCACTGCCCTAAGATGACAAGTCCGGCTGTGGGTGGGGACCCCAGCCAACATACAAGCAACGCCTGATTTTTTCGGCATTCATCCACGAGAGGTAACAGTGGGAGCTCAGTCACAGCCCGAAACCACCCAAACAAATTCAAGCCAGCTGGCCGGCAGAGCCTGGCTTATTCCGCTGCTTGCGTCCATAGTCGCTATCACGCCGCTGGCCATTGATATGTACCTGCCCGCCATGTCGGCCATTGCCGATAGCTTAAACTCCGACATCACCCGGCTGCAGCAAAGCCTCAGTGTTTATCTTGCCGGTTACGCCTGCGGCCTGCTTCTGTTTGGGCCACTGGCGGACAAATACGGCCGCCGCCCGCTGGTGCTCATAGGTCTTACCGGCTTTGGTGTTTGCAGTTTACTGTTGGCCCATGCCACTACGCCGGAAAGCTTTTTCGTGCTGCGGTTTATGCAGGCCATGATAGGTTCTGCCGCCACCGTAGTGGTGCCTGGCTATGTCAAAATCCTTTATGGTGAAAACACCGCCAAGGGCATGTCTTACGTCAGCCTTATTATGATGCTGGCACCGCTTATCGCGCCCAGTATCGGCAGTTTTATTTTGAAGATAAGCCATTGGCAGATGGTGTTTTATGTTCTGGCTGTCTATGCCTTTGCCGCGCTGATACTGGTATTTTTCGGCCTGAAAATACCAGAGCCACAAAAGGCGAATACACAAAAGCCGGGCTTTATTCAGGCGTACAAAACCGTACTTTCACGACCGGGAGTAAAAGGGTTTATCGCCAGCGGCGTGCTTACTTCCTTTGCGTTTTTCTGTTATCTCACAGCGTCAGCGTTTGTGTTTATGGAAGTGTTTGGACTGGACAGCCATCATTTCGCCATGGTGTTTGCTGCCAACGTAGGTGCACTGATGGCGGCAAACGTGGTTAATTCTCGGATTGTCGGCCGTTATGGTTCCCTCCGGCTTCTCAGGGCTTCCAGCGTACTGGGGGTGATATTTGCCCTGCTGTTGGTTGCTGCCAATGTGTTGGGGCTGGGCTTGATGGCCACCATGGCGACACTGATACCGCTGATGGCCTGCCTTGGGGTAATGTCGGTGAATGCCGATGCCATAGTACTGCTCAAGTTTCAGCAGGAAACCGGCACTGTGACCGCGGTTATTGGTACCCTGAGATTTGGTATTGGCGCAACCGCAGGCCCACTGCTTGCTTTGCTCTACACGGGTACGGCGGTGCCGTTTTCTTCACTGATGCTGCTCGCGGTAATGCTTGCCCTAGG
The DNA here is from genome assembly GCF_041630135.1 of Shewanella sp. Lineage (GTDB taxonomy): Bacteria > Pseudomonadota > Gammaproteobacteria > Enterobacterales > Shewanellaceae > Shewanella. Next base: position 33,698 of record NZ_JBFKLW010000035.1, on the reverse strand, counting down.
GTGTCAGCAACTGAGCCGCCGCGCCCAGGATTGAAGATACTGCAAAAATGCCCACCTTCGCCCGGAGTATTTATTTCGGGCAAAAACACAACAAAAACCCTTTTAATCCAGAAGGTTACAATCGAATTACGTACGGATCAGACCGGATAAACGGTTGATATCCAGCCCTTTAATGTTGAATTTTCTTTAAGTTCGTTGTTTTTTTTGAAATACGGCTTGAAATTGAGCAAGCTTTTTTGAAAGATGAAGGCCTGTCCATTAGTGACAGTTGCCACACCGAACCGGTTCGGTGCTGAGCTTCTTACCCGAAGTCCTGGCAATTGTGCGAGCTCCTGGTATCCCGGGGACTTGGTTTTAGAGCGATTACCGTCGCTGTAACAATGTACTGTTTACCGTAACGGTATCTATTTTGAGGATGCACGAATGGAAAAGCTTTCCGGCGCCAGCATGATCGTCCGATCACTTATCGATGAAGGCGTAAAGCATATTTTCGGTTACCCAGGCGGCTCTGTCCTGGACATCTACGATGCCCTGCATGAAAGTTCCAACATAGAACATATTCTGGTTCGTCACGAGCAAGCGGCCGTGCATATGGCCGATGGCTATGCCCGCGCCACCGGTGATGTGGGCGTGGTACTGGTAACCTCGGGTCCCGGTGCCACCAACGCCATTACCGGTATTGCCACCGCCTATATGGATTCGGTGCCGCTGGTAGTACTGTCGGGCCAGGTACCATCAAGCCTGATTGGCAACGATGCCTTCCAGGAATGCGACATGATTGGTATTTCCCGCCCTATCGTAAAGCACTCCTTTTTAGTGAAGGATCCACGGGATATACCCAGCACCATCAAAAAAGCCTTTTACATTGCTGCCACCGGTCGCCCGGGTCCTGTGGTGGTGGATTTGCCCAAAGACACCCTGAATCCGGCGCTCAAATTTGACTATGAATATCCTTCTGAAGTCAAAATGCGTTCATACAACCCCACGGTAACAGGTCACAAGGGACAGATACGACGCGGCCTGCAAACGCTGTTGGCTGCGAAAAAACCAGTGCTGTACGTAGGTGGTGGCGCCATTATCTCAGCCTGTCAGCCACAAATTATGGCGCTGTCAGAACGGCTCAACATACCTGTGGTCAATACCTTAATGGGTCTTGGCGCTTTTCCGGGCACACACCCCAACAATATCGGTATGTTAGGGATGCACGGCACCTACGAAGCCAATATGACCATGCACGAGAGCGATCTGATTTTTGGTATCGGGGTTCGTTTTGACGATCGCACCACCAATAATGTGCAAAAATATTGCCCCAACGCCACAGTGCTGCATATCGACATTGACCCTTCTTCCATCTCCAAAACCGTGCAGGCGCATATCCCTATTGTGGGCAGTGCTGACAAGGTGTTGGATGAAATGCTGGCACTGCTCGATGAAGGCCAGTACGGCAAAATAGATGAAGCGGCCATCGATTGTTGGTGGAAAGACATCAACAGCTGGCGCGCCCGCAAGTGCCTGTCTTACGAGGCAAGCAGCGAGAAAATCAAGCCACAACAAGTGATTGAAACCCTGTATCGTCTCACCAGGGGGGATGCCTATGTGGCATCGGATGTGGGTCAGCACCAGATGTTTGCCGCGCTCTACTATCCATTTGACAAGCCCCGCCGCTGGATTAACTCAGGCGGCCTAGGCACCATGGGGTTTGGCTTACCCGCCGCTATGGGGGTCAAGATGGCAATGCCCGATGAAACCGTAGTCTGCGTGACCGGCGATGGCTCCATTCAGATGAATATTCAAGAGCTGTCCACTGCGATGCAATATGATGTACCGGTGAAAATCATCAATCTTAACAACCGCTTCCTGGGTATGGTGAAACAGTGGCAGGACATGATTTATGCCGGACGTCACTCCCATTCTTATATGGATTCAGTGCCCGACTTTGCCAAAATTGCTGAAGCCTATGGCCACGTAGGTATCACAATCACCCGCCCCGATGAGCTGGAAAGTAAGCTTGCAGAAGCACTGTCATTAACCGACAGGCTGGTGTTTGTGGATATCAATGTCGATGAAACCGAGCACGTGTACCCCATGCAGATCCGCGGGGGAGCGATGAACGAAATGTGGCTGAGTAAAACGGAGAAAAGCTGATGCGCCGGATCATATCTGTACTTTTGGAAAACCAGCCTGGTGCCCTCTCCCGTGTAGTGGGCCTGTTTTCTCAGCGGGCATACAACATAGAATGCCTGACGGTTGCACCCACCGACGACCCAACCCTGTCACGGATGAACATTACCGTTGCCGCCGATGAAATGGTGCTTGAGCAAATCGAAAAGCAACTTCACAAGTTGATTGATGTGCTCAAGGTGTCCAACATTACCGAGTCAGCCCATATAGAACGTGAGCTTGCCCTGGTTAAGGTACGAGCCCATGGAGATATTCGCGAGGAAATCAAACGCAGCGCCGATATCTTTCGTGGCCAGATTGTGGATGTCACTGCCAGTCACTATACGATTCAACTGGCCGGCACCAGTGACAAACTGGATGCCTTTATCAGTGCCATGGCCGAAGTCACCAAGGTAGTGGAAGTCTCCCGCTCCGGTGTGGTTGGCCTCTCCCGCGGTGAAAAATCCATGCGAGCCTGATGAAGCCAGGTCCGCAACATTTACCAGCTAGAGGTTTACAATAACAACCCGGCGCTATACAGGGTTATCCGCAGCTGAAACGCAAAACGCCGGTCATAGACCGGCGTTTTTTATGGCGCTGAAGTTGTGGTTATTCAACGTTTTCCAGTACGGGACGGGCGCCAATTTCAATCTTGCGCGGCTTTAAGGCTTCAGGAATTTCCCGTACCAGGTCAATGTTCAACAGGCCGTTTTCAAGATAGGCACCCGTGACAGTCACATAGTCCGCCAACTGGAAAGTGCGCTCAAAACCACGCTCTGCGATGCCCTGATAAAGATACTTACGCTCTGCGCTCTTGTCCTGCTTGTTGCCTTTCACCACCAGCTTGTCACCTTCGCTGCTTATATCCAGTTCTTCCATGGCAAAGCCTGCCACTGCCATGGTGATCCGATAACGGTTTTCACCCAGAAGCTCAATGTTGTAGGGTGGATAGCCGGCATTGCCATTATTGGCAGCGGCATGTTCGGCCAGCTGCGCCAGGCGGTCAAAACCAATGGCACTGCGGTAAAGGGGAGTCAAATCATAGTTACGCATCGCTATATCCTCATCTAAAGCAATATATAAGTGTTGGCCGACGGCTGTCGCACCAGATTATTGGGCCAGTTTGGCGCCAGAAACGGCATCCCCGAAGGCAATGCCCGAGCCCGGTTTATCGCGGCTCAATGTTTTATATGAGGGCAGCTTTTTGACTTTCAACCCACAAAAAGAAAAAGGCCGGAAATCCGGCCTTTTTACTTCACAACATCAAGATTACTGTGCGGTCACTTCGCAGCCCAGTGGGCTGTTAGAGTTGGTATATACAATATCACCTACTGGGTTGTAGTCAGTAGCCTTGATAGAACCCTTGGTCTTGAAGAATTCATACAGGACGTCGGCATCGACATAACCAGTCTGAACCGGTGCCAGTTTTGGATATCCGTCACCACCGGCAGCGTTGAAGCTTGGCACGGTGAAGGTGTAGCTTGCATCTGCTGCAAAGCCCTTACCGTTCACATCGCTGATGTCCACTGTTTTGGCGGTACAGTCAACGGTCATCTTCACGCCGGTAATTTGAGCATAGGCACCAGAGCCGCGCTGCATGGTGGCCACTGCCGCCAGGTATTCAGCCAGCTCAGTACCAGTCATGGTGCTCAGGGTAACCATGTTGCCAAAAGGCTGCACGGTCAGCACGTCGCGGTAAGAGATGTCACCGGCATCGATAGAAGCACGCACGCCACCGGAGTTCATCACACCCACATCCGCCTTCACTTTTACGGCCTGCGCCATGGCAATCAGACGGCCGAGGTTGGTTTGCTCATTACGAACGAGAGCACGGTCACCTTCCAAACGCCCATCAGTAGATGCGATAACCTCATCCAGAGAGGCCTGGCCTTTGTCTTGGTAGTATTGCAGCAGCTCTTTGAGCTCAGCATCCGGCTCAATGGCATCAGCAACCAGAACCTTAATCTTGTTACCACCTTCGTCCACAGCAGACATTTTCAGGTTAACCGGAATGAGCTTGTAAGACGCCAGGTGCAGTTCGCCGTTGAAGTATTCAAAGTCAGCGCGGCCAACATACTTACCCCACTCGTGAGCCTGCATGATCCAGGTGCCGTTTTGCTGATCAGGAGTACATTCATCACCAGGCTTAAAGTCAGCGTAGTTATTGGTGCCTGCTTCCATACAGACCGGATTTTGTGAGTGACCACCGATAACCAGCTGCAGATCGCCTGCGTTCAGGCTGCGGGCCATGGCCACATCTCCAGGGGCATTGCTGCCGTTTTGGGCATCGGCATAGTGACCCATGTGAGTAACAGCGAAAATCAAATCGGCCTTGTTACCGTCTTTGATTTCCTTGATAACTTTAGCCACTTCTTCTTTTGGATCGGTAAAGGTCAGCTCACTGATAAATTCAGGGTTACCGATCTTGGCAGTATCTTCGGTGGTCAAACCCACAACGGCGATACGTACGCCATTCACTTCAAACACCTTATAAGCATCAAAGTAACGGGTACCGTCAGCCTTGTAGATGTTGGCAGACAGGAATGGGAAGTCAGCCAGCTGGCGCTGCATGTCCAGCACGTTCAGAGGGTTGTCGAACTCGTGGTTACCTACCGCCATGGCGTCATAACCAATTTTGCTCATACCGATAAAATCAGGCACCGCATCCTGCAGATCTGACTCAGGCACACCTGTGTTGATGTCACCACCGGAAAGCAGCAGTACTTCGCCACCATTGTTTTCAACTTCATTGCGGATCTGATCAATCAACGTTTTACGCGCAGCCATGCCATACTCGCCGTCTTTGCTTTCCCAAAAACGGCCATGGTTATCATTGGTATGCAGCACAGTAAAAGTCTGACAGGCATCGCCAGCTTCAGCACAGGTTGTTGGCGCTACAGGCTCTTTTACGTCGGAGTCATTACAACCCGCCAGAGCCATCAAAACTGCTGTTGCCAGCATGCCTTTCATCAGTTTATGAGACATATTATCAACCCCTTGATTTTATATATTTTTAACCATCATCAATTGCTATCTAGGCTATTCTGCCTTTGGTCGCGCACAATAATAGCAATTTTGACGGAGAATTGTGGCACAAATATGAATTTTCGTGACCTAAATGTGGGTTTTCACAGCATTTTATCAACGCACTTGTTCACCCAGCAGAACAAGATAAAGTGCCACCAACGAAAAAATGCTATCCACGAACAAAGGCAATAGCAGCAAACACCGGCAAACCCGTACCAAAACAAAGGCCGCGCGCACACTCTCAAACACCACAACTGTTCACAAATAAAAACGCACCAAAGGTGCGTTAACGTTAAGTCTTAAACCGCATGGCGGTTAGTTAAGCAGTTTAGCCATCAGCCACTGACGAATGTCCCTAAGCTGATTGGGAATAACACTATGGCCCATAGGATAGGTTTGCCATTGTGTCTGATAACCCGCAGCCTTCAGTGACGAGTTAGCCATTTCACCTGCTATTAATGGCACTACGTCATCATGCTCACCATGGTGTTGCAATATCGCCGTCATTCGATTGGCCTCACTCACATCCTGTGGCAGTTGCTCTGCCCCGGGCAAGTAGCAAGATAGCGCCATAATACCTGCCAGCGGCTTTGGAAATCTTAACCCGCTAAAGAGGCTCATTACCCCCCCTTGGCTGAATCCGGCCAGCACTATGCGTTCACTGGGGATACCTTTGGCAATTTGTTCTTCTATCAGGTGCCGTACCTGTTGCTCAGATACCAACACCCCTGTCATATCGGCTCTGTCATGCAAATCCATGCTTTTAATATCGTACCAGGCCCGCATAATGTAACCGCCATTAATGGTAACCGGTTGTTCTGGAGCATGGGGAAACACAAACCGAATACCTGAATCATCGGGCAGCGCCAGCTCAGGCACTATGGGCGCAAATCCGGCACCTGAGTCCCCCAAACCATGTAGCCAGATCACCGCAGCTTTAGCTGTTACTTTTGGCTCAACCACAATCGCATCAAGTGGCGCTAATTGGTCAGTCATTGTCAATTCTCTTCCTTTGGTAGTCCGTAAAAATCGCGAATAAATGAAAGCTGTTCGTCCGTATCCAGAGGCAGTGACCAGCTTACCGCCCCGGCATCGGCAATAAGCAACCTGGGCGACTTGTGTAACCTGACATCCTCAAAAAGTGCCCGCAGCGAAGCTCCCCCATTGAGCTTGCATACCAGCTCCGATGAAGTCAGGATCAGTTTTCCATTGATTAGTTGCAGTACCATGGCGGTTCCTCCGTCAGATGAGGGTGAAAGATTGTATCAGGAAGACAGCGACAAAACAGACCCACGCCCTACTGGCTTTATTAATAGCTTCGTAAAATGCCTGGAGTCGGTGGTGAACAAGGACGAAACTCATACAACACATGATATGAGTTTCAGCTCAATCGCACTTGCCACTTGGCTGACAGAGCAAATTTCCGCAGAACACTGTGAATTCACGCCCCTGAGTTTTAAAGTCAATTCTGATGGCTGGAGCAATCTGCTTATCGACATTAATCACTGTTGGATGCTGCGACTATCACGTTATGTTACTGACGTGCAGAGACAACTCCCCCCACCAAGATTTGAATTGGAGAACAGATTGATTAGTGCTTTGACTGATGCAGGCATGGACAGTGCACTCCTGCCCCAGAGCAGTTTGTTCAACCCCGCTCTACAGTCATTGGCCGATACAGCTCATCAATCAGCGATACCAGAGCGCGCAATAGCCATGCTATACCCGAAAATTACAGGCCGACACCCGACAAATGAGGATTTTTCCGGCAGTTCTTTGAATGAACTGGCCCATGGAGTAGCGCTGTTCCTGGCAAAACTTCACAGTCTGCCCCTTGCGTCAGTGGCCCAGAATGCGGTGTCAGATTCTGCAACATCAGAACTGTCTTCTTATCCTTATGGAGATGAGTTTTTTCTTAACGATATATTGCCCAGCACACTCAAATACCTGAGCCCTAGAGGAAAACACGCGGCATATACTTATTTTGAAGATGCCTGCAACCAATTCGAATTACACAGTACAGTACCCAAAGTCATCTGCCACGGTGATTTAGGACTTGGCAACCTTCTGGTAAATCCTGAGGGAACCTTGGCTGGTGTGCTGGATTTTTCCGATATTTGTATTGGTGACCCCGCGATGGATTTTGCGCCCCTTTGGCGACGAGCTCCCCAGCATTTTGTTGAGAATATTCTCCATCATTATCGAACCCTGCTGCCAACTGGGCAGTGGCAGAAATCTCAGCCCCAAAGCCTGACGGAACGCATATGTTTTCAGACACTCAGAAAAGCGGCCTTTGTCGTCTGGTACGCTGAGCAATATGGCTTTAAAGAAGGCATGACTGCCAGCCTTAACTATCTTACCCAACATTTTGATTAAGTTTCGTTGTGAACCTGTGCTCACATCAATGGAGAATGGCACTGCTAGAAAATGGTAGCCACAGCGAATTTTAGAGCGTCTTATAATCTTTAAACTGACGCGTAAGCCGACCACATCTGCACTTAACACCCACTACATTCCCACATCCGTGAACAATGCCCCTGCATTAATCCCGGAACAGTATACTTTCGAGATTTCGCTGAGGTTGAATCGCCACTACTTCACTAGACAACTTTTAGCCTCATTAACTCTAAGTGAGATTGCAAAAAAAAAGAGCCGCATCAGCGGCTCTTTTCAGTCTTACAAGTCAATTAGAACTTGTAAGAAACTTCTGCACGATAGGTAGCACCTACACCAGCGCCTGGATAGGCGAAGCTGTTATAGAATGGCCAGCTGTCGTGAGTTACGTCAGTCTCTGGACGGGTGTTGAACAGGTTTTCAGCACTCACAGACAATGACAGGTTGTCATTGAAGTGATAGCCCATACCCAGGTTCAGCGTGTAATACGCATCAAGGCGGTCAACCTTAACTACATCACCAGTCTCAGGATCGTAGTTCTCGCCTGGCTGTTCCCATACCGGGATGTGACCGATACGATCGCCACGGATAGCCATGTTGAAATCCTGATAGCTGTAAGTCAGCACCAGAGAGGTCTTGGAACGAGGCTCAGAATTATCCTTATCATCACGGATATCTTCCAGCAAGTCTTCATCAGTCGCCTGATACTTAGTGTGCAGGATGTGAGTCCAGTTCAGGCTTGCACCGAAGTCACCGATTTCGGTAGACATCTTGTAGCTGACAGAAGCGTCGAGACCGTCCTGCTGATACTGAGACTTGTTAACAGGTGTAGTATCGATGCCTTCCAAATCGCCTTCGTTTGGCGCTCCAACCGCTCCACGGTGTACTTTAGCCTGGTTGGCAGTACACTCAGCGCTACTGGCATCCTTTCCATTCAGACCATAGGTACAGTCGTATTCCAGATCCATGATAGCCTGGGCACTTTCATCACCGATGATATCTTCCAGCTTGATGCTGTAGTAATCAAGAGTGAAACTCAGGTTTTCAATTGGCTCAGCAACGATACCCACACCCCAGTTGGTGCCGCGCTCTTCTTCCAGAGTCTTGCTACCGGAACGGGTACCCTTAAACTGGCTGGCATCACAGTTACCTGAACTTGGCACGAATGATGGGTCATCGTCGTAGTCATTTACACGGCAATCAATCCAGTCGTAAGTGCTTGAGTAGTAGCCACTGTTACCGGCAAATACATAGTGCATGTCCGGAGCACGGAAGCTTTGACCCCAGGTACCACGTACCATAAACTCATCGATTGGCTTATAAGTTACGGCAACCGACGGAGACAGACGACCACCTACATCAGTGGTAGCATCATCGTAGGCGTCATAACGGCCAGCCAGAGTCACATCCAACCCGTCAACAACAGGTACCAGAACTTCCAGACCAACAGCGTAACGGTCACGGTCACCGCCACCTTCAGTACCGGTAAGACCGTACCAACCCATACCTTCATTGTTCAGGGTACGGTCGTCCTGGATCAGGTCATAACCCTGAGTGTTAAATTCTGCAATGGCTGCAAAACCAACAGCACCAGCTGGCATATCAAACAGGTCGCCACTGATTTCGGCAGAGAAAGTACGAGAGTAGGAATCGGCGGTAATCACCTGAGTACCCAAAACGCCATCACGAACATCCTGAGTAATTACGTCGTAAATGCCGACCTTGCCTTCGCCATTGTAAAGGCCGTATGGGTTATCAATTTCACCAAGGAAATATTCAGCAACAGCTTCTTCTTTGAACCAATCACGACGGCTCTCATAGTCCATACGAGACTCTGAGTAGTAAACTTTCCAGTCGTAATTGTCAGCGATAACGCCTTTAAGACCCAAGGTCACGTTGGCACTGGATTCATCAAAGTTGGTTTTACGCTGCCCCATCTCATCGAATGAGAAAATACGCTGGTGCAGAACGTAATCACGGGTACCGTAGTTGCCTGAACCATCTGGAGTGTTCATGAACAGGTTTTCACTGAAGAAGTGACGTGAACCATAAACACCAGATTCCATTTGCGAATACATAACATCGGCAAATGCACTCAGGTTATCGTTAATGTCCAAGGTACCTGAGAAATAGGCTGAAATGTTTTCACGCTCGTTCTTGATGGTGTTGTCACCTGTGGTATCAATACCACAGTACTTACCAAAGCCTTCGCGATCAGCATAAACATAGCCAGAACCGGAATCGATACACTTCTGCTCGCCTGGATCACGGTAACCACGAGTTACGCGATCCAGTACCAGAATACCACGGGACAGAGGACCGGCACCGGCTGGGTTATCTTCAACCGAATCCATAAAGTCGCGGTCGCGAGCGTAGATAGGATCCTGCTTGGAATATTCCAGTGCAGCGGTAACTGAGTAGTTTGAACCTACGGCACCGGTTGTCAGGGAGAAGCGGCTTTGATCGCCACCACCGTCTTTGGTGGTACCCATCATGGCAGAGACAGTAGTAGACTCAACGCCTTTCTTCAGAATGATGTTTACCACACCAGCAACCGCGTCTGAACCGTAAATGGCTGAAGAGCCCTGGGTTACAACTTCAATACGTTCGATAGCAGCAAAAGGAATACCATTGAGGTTTACAAAGTTGCTCTTACCGTTATATGGAGTTGGGTTTTCAGCGATACGACGGCCGTTCAGCAACACCAGAGTGTAACCAGGGCCGAAACCACGCAGGTCGATTACGTCGGCGTTAGGGGTAAAACCACCCTGAGCACCAAATTCGTTACCTTGAACGGTACCGGTATTCTGAGACAAACCCTGCAGAGCATCAAACGCAGTGATGAAGCCCTGATCTTTCATGTCTTCAGCAGAGATTACCACTACTGGAGAAGCGATCTCCATGTCAGTACGGCTGATACGTGAACCGGTAACTTCGATGCGTTCGACTTTCTCTGACTCTTCTTTGTTGGTTTCTTCAACCTCTTCAGCAGCCATAGCGCCAAATGACAGACCGAGTGCGGCTGAAAAAAGCCCCAAACGTACCGCCGTGGAAAGTTGTGTTGCCTTGAACATTAAGCCTCCTTGTCACAAACACTACCTAGCCTGTTCTTTGTTAATCCCCGGACCAACTAGCGTGACTAATATACTTATATAGTTTTATGGTCATCCATACTGTTTAAACAGTTGAATTAATGTTGTTTTTGCCAGACCAAATGTTACCATCTGGATTATAAAGCGTCATTACGTTATCAATAGTTAGTTTGAATGTAAATAGTAGTAAATTCACTACAAACAGTTAACACAATGGAGAAGCGACTTTGATTAGCAAAAGGAAATTCAGCACCTCAATCAGCGCACTAGCTGTCTTGGGCACCACCCTGTGCGCATTCAATGGTTCTGTGCAGGCAAATGATCAAATTGAAGGTTTTGCGAAACATGCCATGTTTTCAGCAGTTAAAACTTCACCGAAAGGTGACTTCCTTGCTGCAACCTACCCTTTTGAAGATCACAAAAGACTGGCCATAATCGACACCAAAACCAAAAAAATCACCTGCCAATTCTTCTTTCGTTCAGATGAATCTGTAGCCTCGTTTTGGTGGGCAAATGATGAACGTGTGGTTATGACCATTTCAAAACAGTTTGGTCAGTACTCTCAACCATTCGGTACAGGTGAACTGTTCGCAGGTAACGCAGACTGCAGCAAGCGTGAGCAAATATTTGGTGCCCGAAATAATGACAGGGGCGCGGCTTCTATTGAAGATCTCATGCTGTCTGACCCTGAGAACATCTTAATCTCCTCAGCACTGGAAAAAGGGTCTTACTCTAACCTTTATAAGCTGAATATCTATTCAGGCAGAAAGGTTCTTGTAGAAAAAGCCAGCCACGAAAACGCCAGCATAGTATTAGATAATGATAATGTGTGGCGAGTATCTCAATCTTATAAAACCGAACGTAAAGGTCTTTTAAAAGCTGAGGCGTCCGGTGAAAAAGTAACCTACTACCGTGATTCTCCAAATTCAGAATGGAAAGAAATTTCTATTGTGGATATGAGCAGAGAGAGTGCCAAAGGGTCAGTCTCCATCGTTGGCTTTAATGCTACCAATGACAAAATGTATTTACTCAGCAATGTTGAGCATAGCCAAACCGGGCTATACGAGTTTGATATTGCAACTGGTAAACAGAAGCTTTTATATAAGAACGATGTAGTTGATGCTCAACCTTTTTATCATCGCTATACCGATAAAAAAGGAAACGTGATTTCAGAAGTTGTTGGCGCATTATTTCATGAAGGTAAGCCTAAAGTAGCCTTTTTCGATGAAAACTCAGCTTTTGCAAAAGAATTCCGCTCATTGGAAGCCAGCTTCCCGCAAGATGCGGTATTCATTACGTCAGCAACTGCAGATAACAACACTTGGATACTGTACACCGCGTCTGACGTTAATCCGGGTGAGTTCTATTCCTATGACCGTCTGAATAAAAAAATCGCTTACGTTGCTTCCTCTAAGCCGTGGATCGATAAGTCTGTCATGTCTCATAAGGAACCTGTGATGTTTACTGCTCGAGATGGGCTTAACGTTCACGGTTACCTAACCATTCCCAAAGGCAAAGAAGCAAAAAACCTTCCATTGATCATTCATCCACACGGTGGTCCTCACGGCCCTCGTGATTATTGGTTCTATGATGATGAAGTACAGGTCTATGCAAGTGCCGGTTATGCCGTCCTGCAAGTCGACTTCAGAGGCTCGGGCGGTTATGGCCGGGAATTTGAAGACATGGGCTTTGGCCAATGGGGTAGAGAGATGCAAGACGATTTAACAGATGCAACTCTTTGGGCAATAGATAAAGGCATCGCAAACAAAGATAAAATCTGTATTTCAGGTGCCAGTTACGGCGGTTATGCATCTTTAATGGCAGTAGTAAAAGAGCCAGATCTTTACCAATGTGCCATTGGTTATGTCGGGGTTTACGACTTGCCATTGATGTTTGAAAAAGGCAACGTAGCAGAGCGGTTAGGCTGGGGCAAACGCTACATGGAACAAGCATTTGGTGGTTCAGAAGCTGAAATGAAAAAAGCTTCCCCAGCCCACAATGCCGATAAGATTAAAGCTGGCGTGTTCCTGGTTCACGGTGGTCGGGATGAACAGGCTCACTATGAAAACGCCATCGTAATGCGCAGCGCTTTGCAAAAAGCAGGCAAAGAACCAAAGTGGATGTGGAAAGAAACTGAAGCACACGGCTTTTACGATGAAGGCAACAGAAAAGAGCTGTTTAACGAAATGTTGTCTTTCTTGAAACAATACCTTGATTAATAGTCAGAGGTAAATAAAGCATAGCTTTGTTTCAGTTAAAAAAGCCCGGCAATAGCCGGGCTTTTTTCATTGCAGTTCTGCACAAATCAGTGCTGATGACCGCCTACCCCGTGGGCATGGCCATGGGCGATTTCTTCAGCTGTGGCTTCACGGGCGTCGACGATATCGATATCGAAGGTCAGCTCGCGGCCAGCCAGTGGATGGTTAATGTCAACCGTTATCATAAACTTGCCAACCTTTACCACTGTGACCTGACGCTGGCCCTGATCGGTATTCACCATAGCACGCATACCGGGCTTCCACACCTTGGCCCCCATCAGGTGCTTGGCAGGAATGCGCTGCTCGGCGTTCTCTATGCGTTCGCCATAGGTTTCGCTGGCAGGCAGGGTCACGCTGAATTTGTCACCTACATTTTTGCCTTCTATGGCTTTTTCCACGCCGGGCATCATGTTTTGATGACCGTGCAGGTAGGCAACCGGATCATGGCCTTCGTTGGTTTCCAGTACTTCGCCCTTTTCATCACGCAGGGTGTAGTTGAACTGCACCACCAGATCGTCTTTGATTTCCATGAAATGTCCTGTTCATTAATTAAAACCGCTGGAGCTTAACAAAGAAGCGCCCTGCCCTCCAGCCTTATCGGCTCCGGGCGCCCGGGACTATGGTGCGATGCTCAATCACATCCAGCACTTCCAGGTTTTTAAGTGCCAACTGGCACACCCCGGAGCTGATTTGGTGGCGACTGCTGCAATCCACGCTCCACTGCCGCAGCAAGTAACCGGCCAGCGCCGCGCGGCAATGCAGCTCAAGCACGCCTTCCTGCATGCCATAATCAAGCTCTATGGCTTCGGGGAATTTAAGCGAAGGATGAGGGATCAGCAGCAGGCACACCTGGCGCTGCCAGAAACCATCGGCGCCACTTCTTTCATGCTCCACAACTGGCTCACCAAAGCCGCCGATGGTCTTTATCCGGTTGATAACGAAGTCGGTAAACTGGCCATTGTGGCGATCAAATGCCCGCACATGCCAGCGCTGGCCATTATTCACCAGCGCATGGGGCACGATTTCGCGGCTGGTTTCGCCGGAGGATGTCGACACGTAACGTATCTTCAATGAGGCACTGGCCTGAATCGCCCGCATCACCCCGGCGACAATTTCAGGTTCGGGATGAATAAGCGCCACCGCATCGAAACAAACTTCACTGGGCTTTTTCGGGTGGGACAAACCATCACCAAAGCCCTGTGCCAAACCGTGGAGAATCGATTCGGGATCGTGGGGAAACAGCGCCTTGAATCCCGGCAGGCGGTGGTAGCGCTTGGTTTGGTGGATTAGCTGCATATTGTCCGGCGCCAACTCCCGGTACAGGGCAAAGTCGCGGGTGGCGGCCGCCAGACCGGTGGCGAAGCGGCTTATCAGATCCTGACGGCTGATTTCACCAAAATACTGCAGACTGAAATCGATAAAGGCCAGTCGTTGTCGCTGGCCATGGCTGAGTTCATCCAATGGCATGGGGCATTCCCTGTGGTTGTGCAGTTAATGCCCCAAACTTACGTGGCCTTTGCCGATGATGCAATCATTTTGAGCTGATTAACGCCACATCTATCCCCAAAGCCCTGAGGGTAGCATCGTCGGCAAAACCATCGGGAACCAGCTGATTTTTAGACTGAAAATCACGGATTGCAGTGCGGGTCTTGCCGCCAATTACCCCATCGGCTGTACCTATGTCATAACCAAGGTCTATCAGCTTGGTTTGCATGGTTTTGATGCCATCCCGGGTGCGTCTTGGCTGGATAGGTGCTGGCACATTCAGTGGTGATGCACCCATGATCCGGTCGGCGAGATGCCCCACCGCCAACGCATAAAACTCTGAGCGATTCCAGCGCTGAATAACGTCAAAGTTGCTGTAGCCGAGGAAAGCAGGACCGGTGTGGCCAGCCGGCACATAGAGCGCGGCCTGCATGTCCATAGCAGGAACCAGCACGCCATTGGCCTGTTTAAAGCCAAGCTCACGCCAGATGCTGAGTGACTGCCTGGCATTTCTGCCAATGCTTGAGAAGTCATAGCCTTTTGGAAGAATAACCTCGCGGCCCCAGCGCTCATTACGCTGCCAACCAAGTTGCATCAGAAAATTCGCCGCCGAGGTCAGGGCATCATCTGTGCTGTTCCACAGATCCACCTTGCCATTGCCATCACCATCGACTGCATATTCGAGGAAGGTGGTTGGCATAAACTGGGTGTGCCCCATGGCACCGGCCCAGGAGCCCACCATGATATCGGCACTCAAATCGTATTTATCGGCCAGCCGCAGAGCCTGCAAAAGCTCGGTGGTAAAGTAAGTGCTGCGGCGCGCATCGCAGGCCAGGGTGGCCAGTGAATCAAATACCGGCATCTTACCTTTGTATCCGCCAAAGTTGGTTTCAAGGCCCCAGAATGCCAGCAAGTACTGTGGTGGCACCCCGTATTCCTGCTTCAGTTTCGCCAGCAGTTTGCCATGGGTCTTAAGCAGCTTGCGCCCTTCTTCAATGCGCCTGTCTGTGACACGCTTATTGAAGTAATCGGCAAACGTCTGGGTAAATTCGGGCTGACTTCGGTCAAGCTCAACCACTCTCTCTTTTGGCTTAATGGCATCAAGATACGCAATCCGACCGGGACTGATCCCCGCCTCCTGCGCTTGTTGTTTCAGATTGGCAATACAGCTCTCAAATGGCAGGGATTCAGCAACAGCAGAACACTGCACCAGTAAACTCAATGATGAAGCCAGGATGAATGGATACTTCAAAGCTTTAACTCCTCGGTCTAACCTGGGTCGGCCGGGTGGCTGAAAAAGGGACACAGGCGCACTCCCATCCTGCATGAAGGTATTCAGTAAGGCAATCTCAGAAAGGAAATTGTCATTGCCATGGCTTATTCAATAACCGGCAGGTCGCAAAATTCCTTGGGTTTAGCATCCGATGCCTTATAATCAAGGCATTAACTAGCAAAGAGAATCCACTATGACTGATATGCAAGGTGCACAGCAAAGTTTCATCAACAATGTCAAAGAATCCCAAATGCTATGGGGATTGATGGATGCCGACGGTGAAGGCTGGGTGGTGTGTGACTCCAGTGAATATGAAGAAACCGATGTGATGCCATTGTGGTCGAGCGAGGCAAAAGCAAGCGAGCACTGCACCGAAGAGTGGTCCAGCTATAAGGCAACCGCTATTCCGCTGGTTGAATTTCTCGAGTATTGGGTTGAAGATCTGAACCACGACGGCGTCTTGGTAGGCGTTGATTGGCAAGCCAATGAAGAGTGCCTCGAGTGCGATCCTATTGATTTGGCACAGACGCTGGCCGAGATTGAGGCCGAGTGAGTCAGGCGCTCCCCCTGGCAGAGGTGCCCTTCGATAAAAGACATCTCTGCTGGTTTTGTGAAGAGCCCGCTGATGGGCTCTTTGCTTTTGTCAGCCCGCGAGAAGCAGAAGTACCTTCCTGCACCCTGCCCGCCTGTAAAGAATGTCGCCAACTCGCCAAAGGCCGTGAACTAGATTCGCTGGCAGAATATCGCCTGTGGGTAAAAGACGGGTTGCTGAAAAAATATGCCAAGCATCTCGCCATCGGCGTGAATTGGACCAAAGAAGAACTGGAGGAGTCAGGCTTCGATTGCAAAATTCTGGGGGGCTTTAAAAAAAGTGCCTGGTTCATGTATGAAGTGGCCCGGGACAGGGTTAATGCCCGTGGCTGGCCGCTGTCAGTTAATGGCGTGCCGCTGGATGACACATCAATGGCGCTGGGGTTTGAGCATGACGGACTGCATTTCCCGAGCCTGACAACCGCAGCTGAACATTACAGCCGGGTTCAGGGGCTCGATGAAGCCTTTTTGTGCGCGCTGGTGAAGCTGCTCGGACGTAACCGTTTTGGTTATGCATTAAGGCTCGCCGGGCTTTACCGAGCCGCAGATAAAAAGCAAAAGGAACAATTTTTACAGGAGCTTAAAAACGACGAGGCCTGAGCTTTGCCTGTCCTCAAGTTAGCACCTGGCGTAATCTGTCCTGAACCACTTCGACCAATCTGTCCGGCTGAAATTTTGAAATAAACTGATTACAACCCACTTTGTCGACCATCGCGTTGTTGAAACTGCCACTTAACGACGTGTTGAGGGTGATATAGAGATCTTTCATACGGCTATCACTGCGGACTTCATGGGTGAGTTTATAGCCGTCCATCTCAGGCATTTCTGCATCGGTTATCATCATTAGCAAGGCACTGGAAACATCCACCCCCTCATCGGCCCAGGATTTAAGTAGTTCCAGAGCCTGTAAACCATCACATACTTCAATAATTTCAAGCCCGAGCTGCCCCAAGGTTTCCTTTACCTGACGACGCGCCGTGGAGGAATCGTCCACGACCAGCAACTTGTGACCTGACATCTTTGGCAGCAGGGATTCATCCAACACCCCCTCGGAGAGGCGTACGTCATAACGAATAATCTCTGCGAGCACTTTTTCCACATCAATGATGGAAACCAAATGAGAGACGCCTTGATACTCAAGACGGGTAATGGCGGTCAGATAGTTGTTGCGCCCCGCAGACTTTGGGGGCGGCATGATATCGCTCCAGGTCATATTGACTATGTGCTCAACCTTACCAACCAAAAAGCCCTGAACCGAGCGGTTATACTCTGTGATAATAAGGTTGGCATCCCCACCATCGGTTGGCATGGCTGAAAAACCTATAGCCTGACGAAGATTGATAACAGGAATAGAATGCCCGCGAATATTGGCAACACCACTGATACAAGGATGCGCACCGGGAAGTGCACTGAGTGGAGGAAGCTTAACGACTTCTTTGACTTTAAACACGTTAATAGCAAACAGCTGGGTTGAATTTATTCTGAATAACAAGAGTTCCAGCCGATTTTCGCCTACCAATTGGGTACGCTGATCGACGGTTTCCAGAATTTTGGCCATAAAAACAGATCTCTTCGCCACGGGCGCAAACCTAATCAATCTTACGGAGTCTGCGCAAAAAAGTGCCAACGCCCTAAATTATAGGCCTTTAATACCACAGCAACCATGGCATGGCGCAATTTTGCCGGCCTTTGGCTGAGTTTCGGGTGATCTTTTTTCAAAAGCTAAGCGTAAAGGCTGAACAACACCTCTGTTCAAAGGTTTCTACATGAAAAAAATATTCGCACTTTTAACCCTTTGGCTTCTGGCTGGCTGCACTGGCAAACCCATGCCGGTCATTCAGGACTTTAATCTGGATAATTATCTGGGCACCTGGTACGAAATTGCCCGCATCGACAATCGCTTTGAGAGCGGGCTTACTGAGGTAACAGCGCAGTATCGGCGTCAGGGCGATGGTGTACAGGTCATCAACCGAGGCTTTTCAGCTCAAAGCAGCGAATGGAAGCAGGCTATAGGTAAGGCCAGGTTTGTAGGAAGTGCCAACGAAGGCCGACTGGAAGTGTCGTTCTTTGGACCTTTTTACGGCGATTATCAAATCCTTGCTGCCACTAAATCAGAGGATGGCAGGTACCGAACAGCACTGGTGGCTGGCAATGATTTGGATTATCTGTGGCTACTTTCAAGAGAGCGTGCACCGGCAGAGGATGAACTGACCCTGTTCAAAGACAAGATCCGCTCCCTCGGCATTGAGCCAGATGGCTTGGTGTGGCTCAGCCATTCCCCAGCAATGTAAACAGCGACTCTACAGGGCGAAATAATTCGCCCTGTACACACGATTCATTGCTGTCAGCTCACATCCTTCAGGTTTTGATAAACAGTCCCATCCCCGCCAGGCCAAGCAGCTCCCGGCAGGCAATTGGCCGCAACCCAAGCTCCCTTGTTACACCAACAAATTCGCGGTGGTTGAATCGATTCTCCATTGGGTGTTCAAAGAGTCGCTTGCTGATGGGGTTACAAATTGCCGCTCGGTAAAGGTCCCAAAAAAGGAACTGGCCTCCAGGCCGCAAGACCCTCGCTACTTCTGCCAATGCATCCTGCCAGCGGGGAATATGATGAAACACCGCAAACTCGGCTACCAGATCAAAGCGCTGGTCTGCAAAGGGCATAAAACAGGCATCCGCCTCGGCGAAATGAGCCCAAGGGGCATGCTGCCAACGCACGGCACTGATTGCGAGCATCTGACCATCAAGATCCATGGCGGTCACATTGCTGGCGCCCAGACGCTCTCTAAGAAAGCTGACTCCGAGACCGCCCCCGCAACCTATCTCCAGTGCATCCTCCACATCAGGCAACCCCTCACTAAATAGCGATAACAAGAGCTTGGCTTCAAGGCTGGTTTGCAGCCAGGCACGGCCTTTGGATGTCACCACTGCCCGTTCCGTTTGATTCAATTTCATACACGCTCCAACGGTTAATTCTGATCCGCTATGGCAACCAGTACGTATAGCACCACAGAAAAGTTTACCCTGGAGCCGCTATGCAACTGGCACTGTTCCCTCTACCTGTATGCCTGCTTCCCGGCGGCACAACCCAACTGCGGATTTTCGAGCCCAGATACAAGCGGCTGGTGAGCGAGTCCCTGAGGACTGCGCAGGGGTTTGCCCTTTGCATGCTGGGTACCGACAATCAGCCACTGCCAGTGGCAACACGCGTGGAGATAGTCGACTTCGAAACAGTGGAAGACGGCTTACTTGGCATTACCGTGCAAGGCAAAGAGCGACTGGAAGTGCTTTCTTGGCAGACAGAATCTGACGGGCTGAAGCTCGGCACTGTACGTACCTTGCCCCCTTGGTCATCCCAGCCCATAACCCGGGATTATAAAGAGCTTAGCGACAAACTCAGTGAGCTTTTTAAGTCATATCCCCGCCAATCTTCATTTATTGAGCAAGACGACTTCAACAACCTCACCTGGGTGTGCCAACGCTGGCTGGAGATATTGCCAATTGGGCTTGAACACAAACAGCGTTGTTACCGGGCTGATAATGTCGAACTCACCCTGAGCCTGCTCGAGCAAATTTTTGAAAAAAACTGATCCAGACAAGCGATACGGGCGTATTGGCACTTAAGTACAGATGAATAGACAAACAAAGTCTGACCAAAATCCCTGTGCAACACATTAATTGGAAACTGGCATCTACCCCTTGATTGAGCAAAAACATGCAAAATTTCAGGCACAATCAATCCGAGTCCCGCTATGATAGAAGCACAGTAAATATGGCTATCAGGGATATGCAGAACTCGGTACAGGACAACAGCGAAGAAAATCTGCGCGCTTTACTGGTCGCGGTGGCTGACCACAGAGACAAGGCAGCATTTCGTGCGCTTTTTGACCATTTCGGCCCCAAGGTAAAAGCCTTTGGTTTTGCGCGCCTTTCCCAGCAAGGCTTGGCGATGGATCTGGTTCAGGAAACCCTCACCACTGTGTGGACCAAAGCACACCTGTTTGATGCCGATAAAGGCAATGTCAGTACCTGGGTTTACGCTATCATGCGTAACCAGTGCTTTGACATGCTAAGACGGGTCAAACACAACCGCGAGGACGCCTTTGGGGATGACCTCTGGCCACTGTTTGAAGCAGATGAAAGCAGTGGCGAGTTTGGCGATCACAAACTCGACAACATGCTGACTCAGTATTTATCCAGCCTGCCAAAGCTCCAACGGGAAGTGGTACAGGGCATTTATCTGCAGGAACTCAGCCAGCAGGAGTTGGCCGAGAAACTCGGCGTACCCCTTGGCACCATCAAATCGCGCTTGCGACTAGGCCTGGAAAAGCTGAAAAGTCTGCTGGAGAAACACCATGATTAAGTACCACCCCAGCGACGAGATGTTGCTCGCCCACGCCGCTGGCGAAACAACTCTTGGGCTGGCTATTGCGTTAAGTGCCCACTGTGAAATGTGCTGTGAATGCGCGAGCAAAGTCGCGACCATGCAAAGCCGTTTGGCACAACACTTCTTGCTCCAAGCTGATGTGGATGACAAAGATTGGCAGGGGATGGATGGTTTGTTTGATGCCATAACCGCTGATGACACCGCGCAAGAGCAACAGACTGGCGCGCGTGAAAGCGCAGCGCCGGCGACTCAGGTAAAAGGGCTCGATTTTGCCCTGCCAGGCGCCTTTCGCCAGTTTATGAGCAACACCAAGTTAGCCTCCCCATGGAGCGGCATTGGCCACGTGAGCCGGATGCGACTTGATACCCTGGATGGCAAAGCCAGATCCAGTTTGTTGCACATTGCCGCAGGCGGTGAAATTCCTGAGCATACCCACAAGGGTCAGGAAATAACCCTGCTGCTGCACGGTCATTTTGAGGATGAATTTGGCAGTTACGGCCCGGGAGATTTTATGCTGATGGACCCAAGCAATCAGCACACGCCGAAAACCCGCGATGGCTGCCTTTGCTACACGGTCGTAGATGCACCGCTGCACTTCACCAAGGGATTGTCCAAGCTGCTGAACCCCATTGGTGAACTGATTTATTAACAGCTGCTATCAATGCTCACAGCGACAGGCGCAGCCAATTTAAGAGCAATCTCAAACGCACAGAAAAACGGGCCCTTAGCCCGTTTTTTTTATCGCGCTGAGTCAACCGTAGAACCAATAACAAACACCAATGGCGGCAAGAATACCGGCCACATCCGCAGTCAGGGCACAACCCACCGCGTGGCGGCTGTATTTAATTCCTACGGCGCCGAAGTACACCGCCAGCACGTAAAAGGTGGTTTCAGTTGAGCCTTGCAGCACCGCAGCCAAACGCCCGGCAAATGAATCCACTCCCTGATGAGCCATGGTTTCCAGCATCATCGCCCGTGCACCACTGCCACTGAAGGGCTTCATCAACGCCGTGGGCATAGCATCCACAAAACGGGGATCGAGCCCAAACAGGCTGACAAGAGACGCAATAGCAGACAAAAGATAGTCCAGTGCGCCGGATGAGCGCAGCAGACCTATCGCCAGCAACATGGCCAGCAAAAACGGAATAAGCTTAACTGCCTGACCGAATCCCTCTTTGGCTCCTTCAATAAATTCATCATAGATTGCCACTTTGCGAATACTTGCTCCCAGCACAAACACAAAAATCAGCGCCAGCAGTACCCCATTGCCCATGATGCCTGACATTCTGGCAATTTCATCCGCAGCCAGGGTGCCAAGGAAAAAAACAAGTGCACTCAAAGCACCTATTCCAAGAGCGGCATACCCCAGAACCACCACAGACCACAATGACAGCCGTTGCACCACTGCCACCGCAAGCAGCCCCGCCAGCGTCGACGCGGAAGTCGCCAGTAATATCGGTAAGAACACATCTGCCGGAGAGGCCGCGCCCTGCTGCGCCCGGTATAAAAATACGGTCACAGGCACCAAAGTGACTGAAGAAGTGTTCAGCACCAAAAACAGGATTTGCGCGTTGCTGGCGGTGTCTTTAAGAGGATTAATACTTTGAAGATCGTTCATGGCTTTAAGGCCAAGGGGGGTAGCCGCATTGTCGAGCCCAAGCACATTGGCAGTCAGGTTCATGGTCACACTGCCAAATGCAGGATGCCCCCGGGGCACCTCAGGCATCAATCTGGCGAGCAGGGGTTCTGTTACCCGGGCAAGCATAGCCACCATCCCGGCCTTCTCACCAACGCGCATCAATCCCATCCACAGCGCCAACACCCCAATCAGGCCAAGAGCAATTTCAGCCGCCAACTTGGCACTGGCAAACAACCCATCGACGGCGGTACTCAGGACACTGGTATCACCCAGCCCCAAGCGCAGCATTATCGCCAGCAAACTCGCGCTAAAAAACGCCAACCAAACCCGGTTTAGCAAGCCAACTCCCCCAATTCAGGCAACAAGGCACCGGTGAATTCTGATATACTCCGGCCATTCGCGTTAAGCTCTCAGCGGTTATGGTTCAATTAAATCAAAATTTTATCAATAGCATCGCGCAAGAAATGCCGGCTCATCTGTCAATGGATGATTTTATCCATTACTGCGGCCTGCCACTGCGCCCATCGATTCGGGTTAATACCCTTAAAATCAGCAGCGAAGAATTAAAGGCAATTCTTGAGCCCCGCGGCTGGCAATTCGAGCAAGTCCCCTGGTGCGAAGATGGCTTTTGGGTGAGCTTTCCCGCTGATTGCCAGCCCGGCAATCTGGCCGAACACATTCAGGGCCTGTTTTATATTCAGGAAGCCAGCTCGATGATGCCGCCCACCGCCTTATTTAAAGATGGTGACACGCCAAGGGTGATGATGGATGTAGCGGCAGCGCCGGGCTCAAAAACCACCCAGTTGGCCGCGCTGATGCAAAATCAGGGGCTGCTTATCGCCAATGAGTATTCAGCAAGCCGCAGCAAGGTGTTGTACGCCAACACCCTGCGCATGGGCGCGGCCAATACAGCCTTGACACAGTTCGATGGCCGGGTGTTTGGCGCGTATTTATATGAATCCCTCGATGCGATTCTGCTGGACGCTCCCTGTGGCGGAGAAGGCACAGTTCGGAAAGATCCGCTGGCGCTGAAAAATTGGGATCCGGCCGAAATCGAAGCTATTTCAGCCTTACAGCGGGAACTGATTGACTCGGCCTTCCAGGCTCTGAAACCCGGTGGCGTGCTGGTATATTCCACCTGCACACTGAATCGCCGTGAAAATCAGGACGTGTGCCACTTTCTCAAGCAAACATACGGCGATGCAGTAGCCTTTGAATCGCTTGAAAGCCTATTTGCAGGTGCTGAAAAATCACTGACTGAGGAAGGCTTTCTGCATATCTGGCCACAAATCTATGATAGCGAAGGATTCTTTGTGGCTCGTATTCGTAAAACCGCCAGTGTGCCACGTAACACCGAAATCCCCGCGCCGCCAAAAAACTTCCCTTTCACCAAGGTCAGTGTCAAACAGCGCCAGCAGCTTGACGAAGCACTGTCAGCCATGGGCTTGGCACTTCCTGCTGATGGACTGATTTTCAGCCGGGATGACGAATTTTGGTTAAGCCCTGCGCCGCTGGATGCCTTTATTGGAAAGGTGAGATTCCAGCGTATTGGTGTGAAACTGGCCGAACAGCATAAGCACGGCATTAAAGTGCGCCACGATGCGGTGATGGCACTGCCTTGCAACAAGATGCAGGAAGTGATTGCCGAAGATGCCGTAAGCTTTTTGATGGGGCGGGATATTGCGCTGAGCAGCGCCGGTAAGGCACAGGGTGAAAAAATTCTGTCCTTGCATGGTATTGCACTTGGCGTTGCCAAACACTTGGGAAATAAGCTTAAAAACAATTACCCAAGAGATCTTTGCCGGGACAATGTGCAGTTCTGAGTCAGAACTGCCATCACTGTGCGAAATTGGTAAAAATTTTTTGCACAAAATTTAAGCAAAGGCTGAAACACTGTCCTACAATCATGTCAGTGTTTACTCAATCCCCTTTTGCGACCGAATAGCGCACGGCTCTTTATGAGCCATTCCCCTGGGCCCAAAACAATCGGAATAGTTTTGGGCCTTTTTTTTATCTGCCGCTCAGCGACCTGCCAGGCGAGCCGCATCCTTAAACAGTGAGAAGAAGTTATTAGTGGTGTATTCAGCGAGCTCTGGGAATTTTTCGCCGCGAAGCTGGGCAACAAATTCAGCCACATCACGAACATAGGCTGGCTGGTTTTCCTGCCCCCGGTGAGGCACCGGCGCAAGATAAGGTGAATCGGTTTCAACCAACAAACGATCTTTTGGCACCTTTCGAATAACATCCCGAAGCTCAGCCGCATTCTTGAAAGTAACAATACCGGATACTGAGATGTAAAAGCCCAGCTCTAATGCTGCCTTGGCCATTTCCCAGTTTTCGGTGAAGCAGTGGAGCACACCACCAACGGTATCAGCACCGCCATCTTTAAGCAGGCGGATAGTATCTTCGCGGGCATCACGGGTGTGCACTATCAAAGGCTTGTTGACTTCACGAGCAAGGGCGATTTGCTGCTCAAAACACTGCAATTGCAACTCACGGCTGTCATCTGCGTAATAATAATCAAGCCCGGTTTCACCAATAGCCACCACCCTGGGATGGGCGGCAAACTGCTTGAGTTCGGCCAGATTCAGGCCTTCTTTTACATCCAGAGGATGCACACCACTTGAAAGGAACACATTGTCAAAACCCGCCACCCGCTCGCGCATGGACTCGAAACCTTTCTGGCGCACATTCACGCACAATACATAGTCGACACCACGTGCCTTGGCGCCATCGAGTATAGCGGCCAATGAGTCATGGCAAGGCGCAGCCTTGAGCCTGTCGAGATGACAATGAGAGTCGATAAGCAAAGTGAATTTCCTGCCAGTCAAATTAAGGATGGCAAGGATAACGACCTACATGGTGCAGGTCAAATCACCTGACGCAAGTTCCCGGGAGAGCAGATTCTCAATGTGGTGTTTGTGGGTTTCGGCATCGGACAGGATCTTCAGCCCAACACCGGGCGGGCGTCCACCGGAGGCGCCAACAGGATTAATCCATACCACCACGCCTTTAAGTTGATGCACTGTAGTGGCGCCGGGCAAACGATAGGCAAGTGTCAGCTCCTGACCAAGGAAATGGCTTTCGCTGGTCGAAACAAACAAGCCTGCCGGCTTGATAAAAGGCATATAGGCACGATACAGCTGATGCAGCGTATCGAAATTAACCACCAGATCTACCATAGGCTATTCGGCTTTCAATCTCTGATAAGTTGAAACAATTCTGTGGCATAGTGCCAGATAGTTGACGCTCGGCATAGTAGTTAACGTATGGCACACAGCCATAATTTCGCCACTCAAGCTGGCCACTTTTGCCGCCGACAAACCATTTATCACAGATAAACGTTTTACATCATCCATCAAAACTATATACAAAACTTTAAGTGCATCAGTAATTTGTTCTTCACCGATATCTCTCAAGCTAGCACATAGATGGCCAGTGGACAAACTGGAAAGCCAGTCTACACGAAACTGCACCAGCACTGTGATGTAATTGTTGTGCAAGTAGTCTGCCAACTTAAGTGGACCACCAGCAACGGGCAGAGCCCACATAGCATCAGTAGTCAGTTGCTGCGCTACCAGCCAAGCGTTAATTTGTTGCTCATCGGGAGCTTTAAACTTGAGCTGTTGGCAACGGCTCTTGAGTGTCGGCAACAACTGACCGGGAATGTCTGTATGCAGCAATATGAGCGTATTCTCTCCCGGCTCTTCCAACGTCTTAAGCAATGCATTGGCCGCGGCATGA
This sequence comes from Shewanella sp., assembly GCF_041630135.1. Classification (GTDB taxonomy): domain Bacteria; phylum Pseudomonadota; class Gammaproteobacteria; order Enterobacterales; family Shewanellaceae; genus Shewanella. Next base: position 7,648 of record NZ_JBFKLW010000035.1, on the reverse strand, counting down.
TTCATCCGCTCGGCGCCATAAATCGTTGCCAAACGCTTGCCACCCTGCTGCGCCGTGGTGGTAAGGTTACCTGTCAGCGCCCGGATTTGATCAACCTTAATTTGATTGCCATCGGCTTCAATGGGGTAAAAATCCGGATGATTCCCAGCACGGTAAAGCTGGCAACTCTTACACTGTCCACAGGCACCAAGGGGCGTGAGTGAAGTGCAAAGCGCACGGGCAGCCAGCTCATCAAGCATGTTACGGGCGCCCAGTCCGGTATCCACAGCAACCAACACAGCATGGGGCATGCGGCTCGATTGCAGCAAGCGCTGAAACTGCTCAATGCTGGGCTCAAGCCAGGGCAAGCTCGCCATCAGTCGGCCCTCACAAATGCCCCTTGCAGGCGCGCCTTAATCTCCTGATGCACAACGTCCATTGGTTTGGACGCATCAATCACCAAAATACGCTCATCCTGCTGCGCCGCGGCGAGAAAGGTGGCTCTGGCACGCTGGAAAAAGTCAATTTCCTGCTGTTCGATACGGTCAAGCTCACCGCGGCGGGCGGCACGCTCAAGACCAATCAGCGGGTCAATATCCAAATACAGGGTGAGATCCGGCTTAAAGTCACCAAGAGTGATTTCGCTGATGCGGGTAACCAGCTGCATCAGGCCTCGGCCACCGCCCTGATAGGCAATTGATGACAGGTTATGCCTGTCACCCAGAACCCATTGGCCTGTCGCCAATGCCGGTTTAATCACATTGGCCACCAGTTGTGCACGGGCAGCATAAAACAGCAGGCATTCGGCTTCATCACACAGCGGATCGCCGGGCTCAGCGTTTTTCACCAGGTTACGGATTTTCTCAGCCAGCGGCGTGCCACCTGGCTCACGGGTACACAGCGGAGCCTGGCCGGTGTGCTGTGCAATAAAGTCTTTCACCAACGCCACTGCGCTGGACTTGCCAGCACCTTCCAAGCCTTCAATTACGATAAATTTGCCTGTGGCTTGTGTCATTTCTGTCTTCTCTGATACTGGTTTACGGCCCGGTTATGCTCAGTCAGGGTGCGTGAAAACACATGGCTGCCGTCATTTCGGGACACAAAATATAAATAATCGACATCGGCAGGCTGCGCTGCCGCCATCAGGGCTGCCCGCCCGGGTGCCGCTATAGGGGTGGGTGGCAAACCATTAATTTTGTAAGTGTTAAAGGGGGTCGCTTCCTGCAAATCCTTACGGGTGATATTGCCGTTAAAGCGCTCCCCCATGCCATAAATTACCGTAGGGTCGGTTTGCAGGCGCATGCCTTTATTAAGCCGATTGATAAACACAGCCGCGATAAGCGGTCGCTCCTCGGCAAGGCCAGTCTCTTTTTCGATGATAGAGGCCAGAACCAGCAACTCATAGGGGCTCCTGAGCGGCAAATCCGGCTCCCGCGCCTGCCAGGCAGCCTCAAGTTCTGCCTGCATTTTGCGATAGCTTTGGGTCAGCACGGCTGCCACTCTCTGTTCGGCATGATAACTGTAGGTATCCGGGAAAAACTTACCTTCGGGCAAGCCAGAGTTGTCGCCTTCGGACTTAAGCACGGTAAGAAATGCCTCATCCTGCCACACCAAACGCTTAGCCTCGGCAAGCTTTTGTTGCCACTCCCGTATATTTTGGCCTTCAACCAGGGTGATGGAAAACTCTTTCACCTTGCCGGCCAGTAGCTTGTCAAACAGGCTGGCTGGCGTGTCGCCGGGTTCAAGCTGATACACACCCTGACGAATGGCTGCAAATTCGGGGTGCAAGCGCAAATACCAATCGAACTGCCAGCCTTGTGGCAGCAATCCCTTATCGGTGAGCACTTTGCCAAGCGCGCGGGCATGCATGCCGCGGGGCACTTCAAACTCCTGGACTTCAGACAGTGTCAGCGGCGTGTTACCGAATGTCTCCAGGCTTTTTAGGCCCCACATTCCCACACCGGCGCCAAGGAGCAATAAGGTCATGATGGTGGCCACCATGCCCAGCAATAACTTTTTCATCGCGTCAGTTCCAGTGCTTTACGCACCTTGTTCGTGCCACTGAAGGCTTTATAGTGGTGGTCGTCGATACGGGTTACATCAACAGCCCCAAGCAAGCTGTTGGTCATCAATACCGCGTCGAAGGTAGCCAGTTCCATGCAAGGCAGCGGTTTCATTTCTACCGAGTAACCCAACGTCAGCAGCGCCATAATGACTTGCTGACGCATCACACCAGACACACCGCTATACGCCAGACTAGGGGTAATGCACTGTTTGCCTTTGATAAAAATTAGGTTCGCCATGGAGGCTTCAACCAGGTAGCCGTCACCATCCGACACCAGAAAATCATCCGCCCACTCAGGCAGCGGCTGACGACGGATAAGCACCTGCTCTAACCGATTCAGATGCTTAATGCCGGCAAGTTTTGGCTGACGAGCCAGTGCCAGTTCGCTTGATACCAAAGCAATGCCGTGTTGTTGCCAGTCAGCATAATGGGCCGGAATATCAAAAACGCTGAGGATTGCCACAGGGCGTACATCTTCTGGAGCCAGATAGCCCCGGCCTCCGGGGCCACGGCTGATGAGAAGCTTTAACCCCCTTGGAATTTGATTGTCGCCATGGGCTTTCGCAGCCGCCAAAAGCCGGCTTTGAATATCCTCAATATCAAGGGCAAAACCAAGGCGGCTGGCCCCCTGATGCAAACGGGATAAATGAGTATTGAGAAAAGCAATGTTGCCAGCGTTTGCAAGCGCCATGGTGGCGAAAAGGCCATCGCCGTAGGCGAGGCCCCTGTCCATTGGGGAGATGCTTTGGCAATGTGCAGAGCCAGCATCGGCCTCCGTTAAATCGAGCCAGCGAAGCCTGGCAATTGCCTTGCCCTTGGCATCCTCCATGGTCAATGTGGCCATGGAGGACTCAGCGATCCTGACTGATGCGGCTGGCTACCGCTTCCTGCTGATCCTTGTACTTGGCGTTCTTGCGCTTGTTGTAAGGGCGCGCCACAGGGCCGCTCAGTCGCTCAAAATTAAGCGCACCTATGGTCATACCCGGGCGCAACGCCAACGGCAGCTTACCGCTGTTATAGAACTCAAGCACAATCTTCCCTTGCCAGCCTGGGTCGATACGATGCGCGGTCACGTGCACCATCAAACCCAGACGGGCCAGTGACGAGCGGCCATCGAGCCAGCCAACAATATCAGCAGGCAGAGTCACACTTTCCAGTGTTACGGCCAGCGCCAGTTCACCCGGATGGAGGAAGAAGGCATCGCCGTCTTTGATGTCGATTCTATCGCTCATCACCCGGTCGAGCGCCGCCTGTACTTCAGCACTGGGGCCACTTAAGTCGATAAAAGGCGCGGTGTGATCCTGAAACACCCGAAACTGGTTACCCAGACGCACATCCACGCTGACACCGCTAATGGCATCGTTGCTCGGACGGGGTTCAATGAGGATTTTGCCTGCATCGAGCGCCTGTTCAATTTCAATGTCAGTCAATCGCATTTTGCCTTTATCTCCCTGAATTATGAGTTTTATTTTGCCAGAAGGTGCTGTATGCGCGCCTTGAGAATATCGGTGGCAATCCGGTTTTTACCGCCACGGGGTACTATGATGTCGGCATATTGCTTGGAAGGCTCGATAAACTGCAAGAACATCGGCCTGACCGTTTTTTGGTACTGGCTTATCACCGACTCCATGGTACGGCCACGCTCTGCCACATCGCGGGTCAGACGGCGCAGGAAACAGATATCCAGCGGCGTATCCATAAACACAGAGGCATCCATCAGATCACGCAGATGCGGATCGGTGAGCAGCAAAATCCCTTCCAGGATGATCACCTTCTTCGGTGTCATTGGGCGGGTCTCATTCATGCGGGTGTGTTCGGTGTAGCTGTAAACCGGGATATCAACCGACTCACCGTTTTTCAGGCTTCGCAGGTGCTGTGCCAGCAACTGATGATCCATGGCCTTGGGGTGGTCGTAGTTGGTCTGCACCCGTTCTTCCATGGACAGATGGCTCTGATCACGGTAGTAGGAATCTTCGGCGATTACACCTATCTGATCCGTTCCCAGATCACGGCACAATTCTTCATATATGGTCTTGGCAATAAGGCTCTTGCCCGATGCACTTGCCCCTGCAATCCCAATAATGACACATTGCTGCGAATTCATATACTTAAAACCTTACTCTTCGTCCGATATGCTAATGGAAACACCGGTCTGGGGTTTGGCTTTGGCCAAACTGGCTCCCACGCTGCGGGCTATCTCCCGGTAGATAGCTGCAATTTCACCCGAAGGGTCGGCTACCACAGAGGGCAGGCCTTTATCCATTCCTTCCCTGATGGCGATGTTGAGTGGCAACGCGCCAAGCAGCGGTACGCCGTAACGCGCGGCTATATCACTGCCGCCCTGGGTACCAAAGGGGTGTTCCTTGTGCCCGCAGTTGGAGCACAGGTGAAAACTCATATTCTCCACAATGCCAAGCACCGGGATATTCACTTTATTAAACAAGGTAATGCCTTTTTTGGCATCCAGCGTAGCTATGTCCTGTGGGGTGGTTACCACCACAGCGCCACTCACCGGCACCTTTTGTGACAGTGTCAGTTGGATATCGCCGGTACCGGGCGGCATGTCCACCACCAGATAATCCAGTTCTGGCCAGCTGGTTTCATTCACCAGCTGCACCAGAGCACCAGCAGCCATGGGGCCGCGCCATACAGCGGCCTGCTCGTCGGCGAGAATAAAACCTATACTTTGAGCGGCAATACCATGGGCCTCGGCGGCGGTCATCATTTTACCGTCAGGAGACACTGGCTTGAAGTCAGGCACTCCCAGCATCAGGGGCACAGAAGGCCCATAAATATCCGCATCCAGAATGCCTACGCTGGCGCCTTCTGCCGCCAGTGCCAGCGCCAGGTTCACCGCGGTGGTGGACTTGCCCACCCCGCCCTTGCCAGAGGCCACTGCAATTACGTTTTTGACATTGGGAATAGGCGCGGCATTGGTGTTGCCGGTATTGGTTGGTACCTGCAGGTCGATTTCGCATTCCACTTCGTCGATGGCGTCAAGCTCAGCGAGCTTGCGGGTAATCGACATCACAGTGTCTTTATAGCTGCTTTGGCAAGGGTATGAATACACCAATCCCAGCTCCAGGCGCTTACCGTTCAGGGCGAGTTTATTCACCATGCCAGCACTCACCAGTCCCTGTTGCAGCTTGGGTTCAATGAAGGTATCGAGTATCGCGAGTACCGCGGCCTTGAGGGGTTCTTGCAGCTGATAATTATGAGAAGACAACACCTGTGACATACTCCGGCGCAAAAATTTGCCCAAGTGTATCAGATATTGCCGAAAAGATGCGTGCACAAATGACTCAATTGCACAGGCATTTGGTGAAAATAGTGCGCGCATCGGTTAGTATCTAAGCCAATTATTTCGGGACCAACACGATTTTGAGTAAAGATGGCCAATTCACAACGTAAAATCCTTGTCACCAGCGCCCTTCCCTATGCCAACGGCCCAATCCACCTGGGGCATATGCTGGAATACATTCAGACCGATATCTGGTCACGTTTTCAAAAACTGCGTGGCCATGAGTGCCATTATATATGCGCCGACGATGCCCATGGCACGCCTATCATGCTCAAGGCCCAGCAACTGGGCATGGCTCCCGAAACGATGATTGCCCAGGTTAATGTTGAGCATCAGCAGGACTTTGCCGACTTCAACGTGGCCTTTGACAACTATCACAGCACCCACAGCGACGAAAACCGCGAGCTGGCGAGCCATATCTATCTGAAGCTGCGCGATGGTGGGTATATCAAGAGCAAGACCATTTCCCAGCTGTTCGACCCGGAAAAGTCGATGTTCCTGCCAGACCGCTTCGTTAAAGGCACTTGCCCCAAGTGTAAGTCTGAAGATCAGTATGGCGACAACTGCGACAACTGCGGTGCAACCTACAGCCCAACCGAGCTGATTAACCCGCGCTCTGCCGTAAGTGGTGCCACGCCGGTAATGAAAGAGACCGAGCACTTCTTCTTCGACTTGCCAGCCTTCGAAGGCATGCTCAAAGAGTGGACCCGCTCAGGCGCGCTGCAGTCAGAAATGGCCAACAAGCTGGATGAATGGTTCGAACAGGGCCTGCAACAGTGGGACATCACCCGCGATGCACCTTACTTCGGCTTTGAAATCCCCGATGCACCGGGCAAGTATTTCTACGTGTGGCTCGATGCCCCAATCGGCTATATGGGCTCATTCAAGAACTTCTGCGACAAGCGCAGCGATATCAACTTCGACGAGTTCTGGGCCAAAGACTCCAGCGCCGAGGTGTATCACTTTATCGGCAAAGACATCGTCTACTTCCACAGCCTGTTCTGGCCCGCCATGCTGCACGGCGCTGGCTACCGCCAGCCAAGCAGTGTGTACGCCCACGGTTATGTGACCGTAAACGGTGCCAAAATGTCCAAGTCAAAGGGCACCTTCATCAAGGCCCGTACTTATCTGGATCATCTGGATCCTGAGTACCTGCGTTACTACTACGCAGCCAAACTCAGCTCGCGTATTGACGATCTGGACCTGAACCTGGAAGACTTTGCTCAGCGGGTGAACTCGGATTTGGTAGGCAAACTGGTTAACCTCGCCTCCCGTACTGCCGGTTTTATCACCAAGCGCTTCGATGGCAAGCTTGCCGCAGTGGCAGACAAGAGTCTTATCGAGAGCTTCCTTGCCAAGCAGGACCTGATTGCCGAGCTGTTTGAGACCCGCGAATACGGCAAAGCCATGCGTGAAATCATGGCGCTGGCCGACGTGGCCAACGGCTTTGTGGCCGATGCGGCCCCATGGCAGCTGGTGAAACAGGATGACAAGCAGGAAGAGGCCCATCAGGTGTGCTCCAACGCTTTGAACCTGTTCCGTATTCTGGTCACTTACTTAAAGCCTGTGCTACCGCGTCTTGCCAAAGACGTGGAAGACTTCTTCAGAATGGAACTGACCTGGGACGGTCTTGGCAGCGATTTGAGCGGCCATGAAATTGCACCGTTCAAGCCCATGATGCAGCGTGTGGAGCTGGACAAGGTTGCGGCCATGGTGGAAGCCTCCAAGGAAAACCTGCAAGCCACTGCAGAGCCAGTTAAAGCAGGCCCGCTGGCCGATGACCCCATCAGCCCAACTATCAGCTACGAAGACTTTGCCAAAATCGATTTGCGCGTAGCGCTGATTAAAAAGGCCGAAGCCGTACCAGAAGCCGATAAACTGCTGAAATTGCAGCTGGATATTGGCGGTGAAGTGCGTCAGGTGTTTGCCGGCATCAAGTCTGCTTACAACCCGGAAGATCTGGAAGGAAAACTCACCGTGATGGTAGCGAATCTCGCGCCGCGCAAAATGCGTTTCGGCATGTCCGAAGGCATGGTGCTGGCGGCAGGCCCCGGCGGTAAAGACCTGTTTGTGCTGGAACCACACGAAGGCGCCCAACCTGGCATGCGGGTGAAGTAACTCGTTTAGCTCTGCGTTGAAATAAAAAAGGCCGCAATCGCGGCCTTTTTATTTTCAGCCCTAAACCACCTACTTCAGTAGGTGGTTATCATCCAAATGGGCTTTGCCCGTATATCTACCCATGCTAAATGCATCTTTGATTTTTAGCGAAGTCAAAAGAGGCAAATAACATGAGTAGATACGAG
>NZ_JBFKLW010000034.1:0-40156 GCF_041630135.1 Shewanella sp. | reverse complement strand
TTCAAAGCGAAAATCTGTTCCCCTGTAGTTCAGTCGGTAGAACGGCGGACTGTTAATCCGTATGTCACTGGTTCAAGTCCAGTCAGGGGAGCCAACTTCACAAGCGAAAAATCTGTTCCCCTGTAGTTCAGTCGGTAGAACGGCGGACTGTTAATCCGTATGTCACTGGTTCAAGTCCAGTCAGGGGAGCCACTTCGCACTATCCAGCAATACTTCTCGATTCCCCTGTAGTTCAGTCGGTAGAACGGCGGACTGTTAATCCGTATGTCACTGGTTCAAGTCCAGTCAGGGGAGCCAACCTTGCTCGTGCTACACTCCTTCCTTTGATTATGTCGATGTCGCAAATCCCGTTGATTTGGATTTTGTTTTCACAGAAAACTGGTTAAACTTTTCTTTGCCTGACAGTTTCTTTAACTAATATTCAGTAAATGGCGTAAACGGAATTCATCATGAGTCTGAGCAGAACCTTTCCCTTCGTGCTGATTTTACTTTTTGGCGCTGCAATCGCCTGGATGTACTTGATCAGCGACAGTCAACTTCAAGAAGAAGGAAAACGACTCAAAGAGCGTTATCAACAAACCTCAGTCAAATTAACCGATTGGAGGGGGGATGGCAGCGCGCTTTACGATGCAATCAGTGCTGATATTAACCTGCAGTTCTTCCAGTACACAGATAATACAGATGGTTCCCGAAATCTTACCAAAGGTCAGTTGCAACCGTCGGCTGACAGCGTGCTCATAACTCTTTTTCCTCTTGAGATCAGCGATACCAAGCCCCTTCCCGAGGGCAGAGTAATGCTGAAACTTGATGTCAGCGAAGCGCGCAGCAAAGTTGCAGTAGCTTTTGGCGGGCATTTAATGATTCTCACAGGTTTGATGACCTGCGCATTGACACTATTTTGGGTAATATCCGCGCTGTTTTTACGCAACATTCGCTATGCTGCCGAATTTATTCGTGCCATCCCTTCACTCAGCTTCGCGCCACCGGATCAATCCAAGCTGCGCGCTGAACTAAAACCTCTTGGTCAAGCATTGGAAGACTGTCGGATTGGTCTTAGAAACAAGATTGACAGCCTGCAATTGGAAAACGAAAAGCTTTCCCGAGCCGCATATCACGACCCCATCACCGGATTTGGCAGTCGTACACGTTTTACCCGAAAATTGGATGAAATAGCCAAAAGCCAAAAGGATTTAATCGGTTGTCTCGCCATGGTCCATGCAACAGAATTAGGCACTATCAATCAGCTGCAGGGACGTACTGCTGGCGATGATTACCTTGCTAAGGTAGCAGGATGTTTACGTAGGGTTTGCACGCAATTCCCTGATGCGGAATGCTTTAGAATAAGCAGTTCCGATTTTGCTATTTTCCTGCCAAATCTGATACTGAAAGACGCAGACAAGTTTCTTGAACCATTAAAAACCTTATTGGATGAATATCAAAACAGCACCAAGGTCGATTCTGTGGCTTATACCGGATTGGTTCCTTACACCAGTGGTATTGATCCCGTAAATTTACTGAGCCTGTCTGATGCAGCATTGAGCATAGCGCAAACGCTTGGGCCTAACAGTGCACATATACTTGAAGAATTCGCCGAGGACATGGAGGTAGGCGACAATCGCTGGCAAGTTGCCATTACCGACATTATTCAACGTCGAGCGGTGCGCTTTTTTCAACAACCCATCCAACCATGTCGCTCAGAAGTGGAAGTATACCGCGAACTGTTCGCCCGCTTTTATAACGACGAAGGCAAAGTCTTACCTACTGCCACTGTCATTGCCATGGCTGAGCGGCACGGAATGGTTGTCGATTTGGACAAATTGGTGATAGTTGCAGCGGTTAAAACCTTGCTAGAGCATAAGCAACTGTCTGGGTCTTTTGGTGTTAACATCAGCGCTGCGTCAGCCACCAACGAAAGCTTTGTCGGTTGGCTTAAAGATTTACTGATAAAGCACAGAACAATCGCAAGCCGCCTGGTACTGGAAATCAATGAAAGCGGCCTTCAGTCCAATATGCATGGCTGCTTTAAATTTATTCGTGAAGCACATGGTGTAGGTACCAGAGTGTCTGTAGAGCGATTCGGTATGGGCTTTACTTCCTTTAAATTTTTCAGGGAAATCAGACCGGATTATATCAAGCTTGATGCCACTTACAGTGAAGGCATTGATCAGGATGCCAACAATAAGTTCTTTGTGCGCATGATTATCGATATTGCACGCCGGATCGGTGTACGGGTAATAGCCTGCGGTGTTGAACGCCAGGAAGAAAAACTGACCCTGGAAAAACTCCTGGTCGATGGACTTCAGGGATATTACATTGCCAAGCCCCGGGACTTAATCCGTACTCCTGACAGTGAGCAAGTCTCTGAGTAAATTTGCGACCACTGAGGTTAACCCTGCTTTTGATATGTTGTTAATGCCATTCAAAAAGCCGATAATACCGAGCACAGACCGCTAATGTTTTTTCGCGATGAGTGAATATCTTCTGTTGTTGATCGGTACCGTGCTGGTCAACAACTTCGTTTTGGTAAAATTCCTTGGGCTTTGCCCCTTTATGGGGGTATCAGGCAAACTTGAGTCCGCCATTGGCATGTCCATGGCGACAACCTTTGTACTGACACTGGCCTCAATATTGAGTTTTCTGGTGAACCAGTATCTGCTGGCACCTTTCGATTTAACCTATCTGCGCACCATGAGCTTTATTCTGGTAATTGCCGTTGTGGTTCAATTTACTGAGATGCTGGTGCAAAAAACCAGTACCACCCTGCATCGGGCGCTGGGCATATATCTGCCGCTTATCACTACCAACTGTGCGGTGCTCGGGGTTGCCCTTTTGAACATTAACGAGCAACACGACTTCCTCGAGTCTGCTATCTACGGCTTTGGCGCTGCTGTTGGCTTTTCGCTGGTATTAGTGCTCTTTTCTGCCATGCGTGAACGCCTTGCCGCCGCCGATGTGCCTGTACCTTTTAAAGGCGGCGCCATCGCCATGATCACCGCAGGTTTGATGTCACTGGCCTTTATGGGCTTTACGGGGCTGGTGAAATAATGTCGGGAGTCGTGTTAGCCATAGTTGTGCTTGGGGTGCTGGCGTTGGTGTTCGGCGCCATTTTGGGCTTTGCTGCCGTCAAGTTTAAAGTAGAAGGTGACCCACTGGTTGACCAGGTCGAAGCCCTGCTGCCACAAACCCAATGCGGTCAGTGCGGTTACCCCGGCTGTCGCCCTTACGCCGAAGCCATTGCAGGTGGCGATAAAATCAATAAATGCCCTCCCGGTGGCACTGCCACCATGGAAAAGCTGGCCGAGCTGATGGGCGTTGAACCCGAGCCACTGTCTGCCTCCGAAGAGCAGCAGGTAAAGAAAGTCGCCTATATCCGTGAAGATGAGTGTATTGGCTGCACCAAGTGCATTCAGGCTTGCCCCGTGGATGCCATCGTTGGCGCCGGTAAACTCATGCACACGGTGATCACCCAGGACTGCACCGGCTGCGATCTTTGCGTTGAGCCCTGCCCCGTAGATTGCATCGACATGATCCCCGTGGCTCAGGACATTAAAACCTGGAATTGGAAACTCAGTGCCATTCCGGTTATGCAGCTCGAAGAGGACAAACCGTGCTGACGCTTTTGGAACAACTGGATAAAGGTACGCTTTGGCGCTCTCCCGGCGGTATCCATCCCCCTGAAATAAAAACCCTCTCCAACGGCACGCCCATTGAACGGTTGCCGCTGTTTAAAGAGTATTTAATTCCTCTGCCACAAGTGGGTGAACAAGCGACGCTTGCCGTGGAACTGGGCGAAAAGGTATTGAAAGGCCAACCGCTGACCAAGGGTCAGGGCTTTGGGTATCTGCCGGTGCATGCGCCCACCTCAGGCCTGGTCAAGGCCATTGAGGCCCACCCCAGCAACCACGCCTCAGGGCTGCCGGTACTGACGCTGGTGCTGGGAAGCGATGGCGAAGATAACTGGTGTGAGCTTGTGCCCGCAACCGTGGATGCGCTCAGCCCTGCCGAGATGGTGAAAAAGGTGCAGGAAGCCGGCATTGCCGGAATGGGCGGCGCGGCTTTCCCAAGCCACATCAAGCTAAGCCCCGCCAGTGAAATCGAATTGGTTATCGTCAACGGTGTCGAGTGCGAGCCTTATATCACCGCCGATGATCGCCTCATGCGCGAACATGCCGATGCGATTCTTGGCGGCGCCGAAATTGTGCACCGCATTCTTGGTCCCAAGCGCATTATTATCGCCATTGAAGATAACAAACCTGAAGCTGCCGACGCAGTGCGGGCCGCAATCAGCCGCAGCCATTTGCCCGCAGGCACAGCCCGGGTAACTGTGGTGCCTACCAAATATCCGTCCGGCGGTGAAAAGCAGCTTATTCAAATCGTTACCGGCCAGGAAGTTCCATCAGGCGCGATTCCGGCGCAGCTCGGCATTCTGGTCCACAACGTGGGCACCCTGTTTGCCATTCGCGACGCCGTGCTTGAAGGTAAACCCTTGATTGAACGTGTAGTCACGGTTACCGGTAATGCAGTGTTAAAACCCGGCAACTATTGGGCACTGATTGGCACCCAGGTACAGGATGTGCTCGAACACTGCGATTTTCGCGCTGCTGAAGCACAAAAAGTGATTATGGGCGGTCCAATGATGGGCTATACCCTCCCCAACACCCAGGTGCCGCTGCTTAAAGGCAGCAACTGTATTCTTGCGCCCAATGGTCTTGAAATCACCGAAATGCCGCCTGAAAAACCCTGTATTCGCTGCGGCGAATGCGCGGTTGCCTGTCCGGCTATGTTGTTGCCACAGCAACTCTTCTGGCATGCAAAGGCCGAAGAGTACGATAAGGCTGAGAGTTATAACCTTAAAGATTGTATCGAATGTGGCTGCTGCAGTTATGTCTGCCCAAGCGACATTCCCTTGGTGGAATACTACCGGGTTGCCAAGGCGGCCATTCGCCAGCAGACGGATGAAAAGCGTAAAGCGGAACAGGCCAAGGTTCGTTTCGAAGCCCGCTTAGCCCGTCTGGAAGAAGAAAAAGCCGCCCGCGAGGCCAAGGCCAAAGAGGCGGCCGACAAGCGTAAGGCCAGCATGGCCGGCAATGAAAAAGATGCCATTGCCGCAGCGCTGGCGCGGGTTCAGGCCAAAAAGGCGGCTGCAACCCAAGCGGCTGACGTCAATGATGCCCAGTCGGCGGTAAGCGCCAATACAGCCGCCAGCGCCGATAAAGATCCCAAAGCGGGCGTAGCCGCGGCGATTGCCAGAGCCAAAGCGAAAAAAGCGGCCCAAGCACAGACACAGACACAGGTTAACTTAGCAACCAGCAGCGAAAATAACCTTGATGCGGCAGCTGCTGCTAACCCTGAAACATCCGCTACCGATCCCAAAAAGGCCGCTGTGGCTGCTGCTATTGCCCGAGCCAAAGCCAAAAAGGCTGCGCAGGCACAAGGCAGCATCGCTACCAGCACTGACGACACTGCTGATGTTGTGGTTGATCCTGCGAAGGCAACACCTCAAGAGCCTCAGGAAGCATCTGCGGCAGATCCGAAAAAGGCCGCGGTGGCTGCTGCCATTGCCCGAGCCAAAGCCAAGAAGGCAGCGCAGGCACAGAGCAGCGTTGCTACCAGCACTGGCGACACTGCTGATGTCGCGGTTGAAACTGTAGACGCCATGCCTGCAGAGCCTCAGGAGGCACCCCCTGTCGAGCCGCAAGAGCCAGCTGCCATAGAACCCAAAAAAGCCGCCGTGGCTGCTGCTATTGCCAAAGCCAAGGCGAAAAAGGCCGCTCAGGCAAAGGCCGCTGAAAAGCAAAGTGCAGATAACGGGTCTGATGTTAAGACCGGATCTGACTCTCACTCTGAGCCCAGTGATGCCTCACAGCCAGAGGGTAAAGACACAAAGCCGGAAGCAGAAACCGCGACCGCTCAGACAACACCAGAGCAGGCATCTGAACCCATGTCGGCCGACGAACTGAAAAAAGCCCGTATTGGCGCCGCCGTTGCCAAGGCGAAAGCGAAAAAGACTGCCCGGGAGCAAGACTGATTATGGCGTTTAAGATTGCATCATCTCCCCATGTACGCAAAGACCTGCAAACCTCCGCAGTAATGCAGCGGGTGATCCTCGCAGTGTTGCCAGGGCTGGCAGTACAATGCTACTTCTTCGGCTGGGGCAGCTTTATTCAGGTGCTTCTCGCACTCACCACGGCACTCGCCTGCGAAGCCATGGTGCTGAAACTGCGAAACCGCCCGATTGCCGATACTCTGAAAGACCAGAGTGCAATTCTCACTGCCATTTTGCTCGGCGTTGCCATTCCTCCTCTTGCCCCCTGGTATCTGGTGGTGATTGGAACCCTGTTTGCCATCATCATCGTTAAGCAATTGTACGGCGGCCTGGGGCAAAATCTGTTTAACCCAGCCATGGCGGCCTATGTGCTGCTGCTGATTTCCTTCCCGGCCTTGATGAGCGTGTGGGCGGCACCAGCCACTCTTGCCCAACAGAGCGCGAGTATCATTGATGCCCTCAACGTAATCTTTAGCGGCGTTGGTGCCATTGACTACGCCATGGGCATCGACGGCATGACCATGGCAACCCCACTGGATACCTTGAAAACGGATCTCTCCATGGGTTTGACCGCGTCCGAGAGCCTGCAGAAGCCGCTGTTTGGTGGCGGCAGTACAGGTGAAGGCTGGTTTTGGGTCAATCTTGCCTACCTTGCCGGTGGCATTTTCTTGCTGGCGACCAAAACCATCCGCTGGCATATCAGTACCGGCTTCCTCGGTGCACTCTTTATTTGCAGCCTGTTTGGTTTTGGTGTGTCGCCAGACACCCACGCCAGCCCAGTCATGCAATTATTCAGTGGTGCCACCATGCTGGCGGCTTTCTTTATCGCAACCGACCCAGTTACTGCGGCAACCAGCCCCCGTGGACGCTTGCTGTTTGGCGCGGTGATTGGGGTGCTGGTGTATGTTATCCGAACTTTCGGCGGCTACCCCGATGGCGTGGCCTTTGCGGTGCTGCTGGCCAACCTGTGTGCGCCCCTTATCGATTATTACATCAAGCCGCGGGCCTATGGCCATCGTGGCAGCCTGTAGGAGACTAGGATGAAAAAATCCATCATCAAAAACAGTCTTCTGTTGGCAGGGTTTGCCCTCGCCTGCACTGGTGCAGTTGCGCTGGTGAATGAGGCAACCAAAGATAAAATCGCCGAACAGCAGCGGCTTGAACTCACCCGCATTCTGCATCAAATCGTCCCGGACGAGCTGCACGATAACGACCTTGGTGCCAGTTGCATTCTGATCACTGCGCCAGAAGCCCTTGGCAGCGGCGATGCCATGCCTGTGTATCTTGCCACCCTCGGCGGCGACCCCGTGGCTGTTGCCATTGAGACCAATGCTCCCGATGGTTACAACGGCAATATCCGACTCATCATAGGTGTCGATACCGCCGGCAAGGTGCTTGGAGTGCGAACCCTCAGTCATCAGGAAACACCGGGCCTTGGCGATAAAATTGAGCTGCGTAAATCAGACTGGGTGCTGGCTTTCAACGGCCGGGTATTTGAAAGTGGCAACGACAGCAACTGGAAAGTGAAGAAGGATGGCGGCGAGTTCGATCAGTTTACCGGCGCCACCATTACCCCAAGGGCCTATATGAAGGCCATCAGCCGAACCCTTACTCTGGTCAGCAAAGAGCAGCAAGCCTGGTTTGAAAGACCCCTTGGCTGCGATGCAGGAGGCGAAATCAGTGAGTAATTTCAAAGAAATTGCCTGGCAAGGGCTTTGGAAGAATAACCCCGGTCTGGTGCAGCTTTTGGGCCTGTGCCCACTGCTTGCCGTTACCGCTACCCTCACCAACGCCCTGGGCCTCGGCCTTGCCACTGTTGCCGTGCTTATCGGCTCCAACGTGCTGGTGTCGCTGGTACGAGACTATGTACCCAAAGAAATCCGTATTCCGGTATTTGTGATGATCATTGCCGCGCTGGTAACCGTAGTACAGTTGCTGATTAACGCCTATGCCTATGGCCTTTATCTGTCGCTTGGGATCTTCCTGCCGCTTATCGTCACCAACTGCGTCATTATCGGCCGCGCCGAGGCCTTTGCCTCCCGCAATGGTGTGGCTGCCAGTGCCTTTGATGGCTTAATGATGGGCGTGGGCTTTACCGCCGTGCTGGCCGTGCTTGGCGCAGTGCGTGAAATCCTAGGTCAGGGCACCCTGTTTGATGGCGCGGATCAGCTGCTTGGCGACTGGGCGCTGTCGCTCAGAATCGAGCTTTGGCAGGTCGATAACAGCTTTCTGCTGGCTATGTTGCCGCCGGGCGCCTTTATCGCCATGGGGCTGCTGATCGCCGCTAAAAACGTGATTGATGCTCGCATCGAAGCCAAAAAGCCCGTGGTAAGTTCGCCCGAAGCTATTACCCGCGCCCGCATTACCAAGGTTGGCTGATAGCAAAGCACCTTGATGGCGCAAAGACATTGATAAAAATCAGACAAACTAACGTGTGAAAGAGTAAGGATAAGTCGTGAATAATCAAAAGCGTGTTGAAATTCTGACGCGTCTTAGGAACAACAACCCCAAGCCGGAAACCGAGCTTAACTTTTCCACACCGTTTGAGCTGCTGGTCGCGGTTACTCTGTCTGCCCAGGCTACCGATGTCAGCGTCAACAAGGCAACCGACAAGCTGTTCCCTGTGGCCAACACCCCGAAAGCCATAGTGGATTTGGGTGTCGATGGGCTGAAGGAGTACATCAAGACCATCGGCCTTTTCAACAACAAAGCCATCAACGTGGTGAAGCTGTCTCAAATTCTGCTGGATAAGCACGGCGGCGAAGTGCCGGAAGACAGAGACGCGCTGGAGGCACTGCCGGGCGTTGGCCGCAAGACTGCCAATGTGGTGCTCAACACTGCCTTCGGCTGGCCAACCATCGCAGTGGACACCCACATTTTCCGCATGGCCAATCGCACCAAATTCGCCCCTGGTAAAAATGTGGTGGAAGTGGAAGAGCGGATGCTGAAGGTGGTGCCGGCCGAGTTTAAAGTCGACGTCCACCACTGGTTTATTCTTCATGGTCGCTACACCTGCCTTGCGCGAAAGCCTCGCTGCGGCAGTTGCATCATTGAAGATTTGTGTGAATTCAAGGACAAAGTTTACCCTGACGAGTAAGCTGGGAAACCTTACACGAAAAACGCCGCAACTCTGTATTCAGTTGCGGCGTTATCTTAAATATTCAATTCAGGACATCGAGCTTGCAAATGCGGCAAAAAACAGCCCAATAACAGCAAGGGTCCCCACAGCCATTTTCAGTTCAGTTTTCATATTGTTCTCCCTTGGTGAACCTTCACTGCATTATCTGCTGGCAAGAATGCTTTAGCCAACATTCCACCGCTAAACTGTGAGTTTGCTCTAATTAATAGTATGCCGGATAGCCCCTGCATTTTTGTTATACTGGCCGCCGGAACATATCGTTTAAGGAACCCCAAATGTCTCAAATTCTTCATACCATGGTTCGGGTTGCCAATCTTGAAAAGTCCATCGCCTTCTACACCGAAGTGCTGGGCATGAAGCTGCTGCGCACCTCCGAAAACCCCGAGTACCGTTATTCACTCGCCTTTGTGGGTTATGGCGAAGAAGCCAGCGGTGCCGCAGTGATTGAACTTACCTGGAACTGGGACACTGACAAGTACGAATTGGGCACAGGTTTTGGGCATATTGCCATTGGTAAACACGACATCTATCAGGCCTGTGAAGATATCGCCAAGGCCGGTGGCAAAATCACCCGGGCACCCGGTCCCGTTGCCGGTGGCACAACAGAAATCGCCTTCGTCGAAGATCCCGACGGCTATAAAATTGAGCTGATTCAAATGAAATCAGCCATGAAAGGGCTGGGGTGATCGAGAGCTAATCAGTAAATAAAAAAGCGCCTTAGGGCGCTTTTTTATTTATACCTATCAGAACTTCACTGTGATACCGCCATAGAACTGGCGGCCAATGGTGTCGTATACCTCAGGTACTGTGCCGGCCTCGTTGCCGCTGGCAATCATCTGTGGATCTTCATTAGTCAGGTTTTTAATACCCAAAGTCGCACTGATGCTGTCGTTGATATGGTACATACCGGAAATGTTGTGGTAGAGCACTGCGTCAGCTTTATCCCCATAATTGATATCTTCCATGGAGCCAATCAAACGGTTGGAGTACATGATACTCCAGTCGCCCTGACCTGCCTGAACGGAGAAAGAATTCTTCCATTTGGCATAGCCCCCGAACATACCGCCGATGGTACCTGTGTAGTCGATTCCGTCCTGCTCAAACTTAACAAGGTAAGTCGTGTCATTGCTGACTTTCCAGTCCAGTCCCAAACCTTCAAAGTTATAAGCCAGGTTAAAGTCGATACCGCTGGTATCCTGATAACCCACGTTGGTCAATGGGTTGGTCAGGTTGGATAAATCGCCCTGTGGTGTGATGTTAAAGGTCTCACAGGCACTCGCATCGCCTGCAAAACAGGCATTCAACCCTGCCTGAACATCAAGACGGGATATAGCATTGTCTATTTTGAAGCGCCAGTAGTCCAGCGTTAGCGACATACCATCTATGTAGCTTGGGGAATACACCAGGCCTGCTGTAAATGACTGAGATTCTTCGGCCTGAAGGTTTTCATCAGAGGTGTAGTTCACAAGAATTTGCGGATCCTGCTCGTTACCCCAAGGGTCGTCCAGGTAGTCGTAAGAGCCTGTATTACCACCATACAGTTCGCTCACGTTGGGGGCACGGAAACCAGTGGCCGCGACACTGCGAAGCATCAAATCATCGGAAGCCTCGTAGGTTAATCCCACCTTCCAGGTGGTTGCCTGGCCGAACGTTGAGTAATCATCAAATCGCAGGGCAAACTCACCGGTGAGCTTTTCGGTGAATGGAATGCTGATCTCCTGGTAGATAGAGAACACATCATAATTACCTTCGGTGGGGTCTTGCTGTGCAGCTGTCCCCTCGCCTGCCACTATCACTGGATCCGGGTTGTAGTAACCGCTGTCATAACGGTATTCGGCACCCAGTGCAAAACTGACGGCTCCGGCTGACAAATCGAACAATTCACCATTGATCACCCCCGAAACCAGATGCTGCTCGTTACCACCATCGGTTTGCTCAAGGTAACTGATGTCATCAATGATGGCCGGAGTTAACGAGTCGCCACCAAACCAGGCATCCTGATCCGCATAGATAGATTGTTCCATCTTTTTGGCATTGATTGAGTTATGAACCCAGGTTTTTGCCTTATTGCGGCCATAGGTATAAGACAGATCCCAGTTAAAGCCGGTGTTGATGTCCATGGTTCCCGCAAGACCCACGGAAGCTCGAAGCGTATCTGTATCCTGTTCGTAAATTCGATTGCCCACATCATTGGTACGGCGGCGATACTCGACCCGACCCGTGTCATCAGCTGCAATACCGCCATCAATCATGGCCTGATCGAGAGTAATACACTTAGTTGGGTCTACGCCCGGCTGACCACACACATTCAGCATTACGGAGGCGGGCTGAGCAGCCATCATCTGCTCTGACTTTCGCTTGGTATACAGGATATCGCCCGTCAGCTGCAAATCGCCATCCAACTCCTGAGTCATATTGGCAAACAGGCTGTACTTGGTACTTGGTGTCTGTAACCAGCTGTCCTGGGTGTAATCGTAGCCATAGCTGCGATCTACCCAGTCGCCGTTTTCATCCAGCATTTTGCCACCCAGGGTGCCCTCAGGAATAAAGGAGCTGCCACCCTTTTGAACCCAGTCGCGGTCTTTTTGCATCACACCACCACGATCGGAATAAGACACACCGAAGGTGTAATTACCGCTGTCGGTGTTAAAACCGTACAGCGCTGACAGTTCGACGTTTTCGCCGTCGCCTTCGCCGGCTACACCACCGTTGACATCAAACTGAAAACCTTCGAAATCTTTTTTGGTAATAATGTTTACAACACCGGCAATGGCATCTGAGCCATACACAGCTGAGGCACCGTCTTTAAGGATTTCAACCCGCGCTATCATGGCCACCGGGATAGTATTAAGATCAACCGCACTATCGGCGCCAGAGCCTGAGTTCACCATACGCCGCCCATTAAGCAGCACTAAAGTACGGTTGGCGCCCATACCGCGCAGATCTACCTGAGCAACACCATCAGCGCCGTTGTTGGTTGTGCCGCCAACGGCCATACCCGCCATGGCAGGCTGTGCCTGAAGCAACTGATCCACAGAGGTGTAACCTTCGGCACGGATTGCAGAGGCATCGATTACCGTAACAGGAGAGGCAGTTTCCATATCCTGACGTTGAATACGAGAGCCGGTGACTGCAATGCGTTCTACCTCTTTTGCCTGAGTATCATCGGCAATTGCCTGCCATGACGCCGATGTTGTACCAGTTGCAATTAAGGCAGACTTGACTAACCATGCAATTCGTTTTGCTTTAAACATTTACTTTCTCCCTGCGAAGTTACGAACACGCCTGAAAATTGTGATAATTGGCGTTGCCACGATACTGTCCAAGCAGGGATAAATCGTCAAACTCTCAATGACATAACCTCATGTTATCAATGTAGCGCCCCGGTAGCCGCCATGTTTAGCCCCTTGAAGCCAAAAAGTTACCACCAAGTGAAGCCGTGCATTGTTATGCATTTATGCAGTTACATGCTGATACAAGCGGTTAAGCTTAATACCATGGCGAACCCGACACCTTTAACAATGTAAAATTCATTTACGTGACCTAGATCACATTAAATTTAAACGCATTGTCTTCGACCATGCTTTAATCGACAAAAAACCACTTCCGCTTACAGCCGTGTCATTGCGGCTTAACACTTTGGCAGTACCTAGTAATTTAAAAAAAAAGAGACCCTGAGGTCTCTTTCTTATGCACTGCGAAGCCTTGTTACTCAGGTTTTATCAAATCAAAATGGCTGTAGGCACGGGCCGTGGCAATCCTGCCCCTTGGTGTGCGCTGCACAAAGCCCTGCTGAATAAGAAATGGCTCAAGCACATCTTCTATGGTTTCACGCTCTTCGCCTATGGCGGCGGCAAGGTTATCCAGCCCCACAGGTCCGCCCATAAACTTGTCGATAATCGCCAGCAGTAACTTGCGGTCCATGTAATCAAAGCCTTCGCTGTCCACATCCAGTAAATCCAGTGCAGACTGAGCCACGGCACGGCTGATTGTCCCATCGTGCTTCACTTCGGCGAAGTCACGCACCCGGCGCAGCAGCCGGTTGGCGATACGGGGAGTACCGCGGCTGCGACGGGCAATTTCTTCGGCGCCGCCATCATCCATAGGCACGTTCATCACCTTGGCGGAGCGGGCAACAATGGATGACAGGTCGCGGACATTGTAAAACTCAAGCCGCAGGGGAATGCCGAAACGGGCCCGCAGCGGTGAGGTCAGCGAGCCTGCGCGGGTAGTCGCGCCCACCAAAGTAAAAGGCGGCAAATCCAGCTTGATGGAGCGCGCTGCCGGCCCCTCACCTATCATGATATCCAGCTGATAGTCTTCCATCGCCGGATAAAGAATTTCCTCCACCACAGGGCTTAAGCGGTGGATTTCATCGATAAAGAGTACGTCACCTTCTTCAAGATTGGTGAGCAGCGCCGCCAAATCACCGGCCTTTTCCAGTACGGGCCCTGAGGTAGATTTGATGTTCACTTCCATTTCGTTGGCAACGATATTGGCCAGGGTGGTTTTACCCAGGCCTGGTGGTCCATAGATCAGCATATGATCCAGTGCTTCGCCGCGCTTTTTGGCCGCTTCGATAAAGACTTTAAGCTGGGCGCGGGTATCATCCTGCCCCGTGTATTCATCGAGCAATTTTGGCCGCATGGCGCGGTCAATCACATCTTCCTGACCCAGATCCTGGGGCTGAATAAGCCGGTCGGCCTCAATCATGGTATTCCCCTTTCACCTTAGAGCATGGACTTGAGTGCAGCTTTAATAAGCTGCTCGGGATCCATGCCCTCCTGGAAGGCACTGGATACGGCTTTGCTGGCCTGCTGCGGTTTGTAACCCAGTGACAAGAGCGCGGCGATGGCATCTTCTTCCACAGTGGCGGCCACAGGCGCCGGAGTGAAGTTACTCTTGAGCACAAACTCGCGCTCGGCGCCCATGGAAGCTTCCATCAGGCTCTTGAGTTTATCGCGCATCTCAACCAGCAGACGCTCGGCGGTCTTTTTACCCACACCGGGCAGCTTTATCAGGGTGGCGATATCGTCACGCTCGAGGCAGCCAATAAATTCCTTGGCGGTCATGCCCGACAGTATGGTGAGCGCGAGCTTGGGGCCAACACCATTGGCCTTGATCAGCAAACGAAACAGTGAGCGCTCTTCCTTATGGATAAAACCATACAAAAGCTGGGCATCTTCACGGACTACAAAATGGGTATAAACAATGACCTCATTGCCCGGCAGCGGCAACTCGTAAAAGGAGGTCAGCGGCATTTGCAGCTCGTAGCCAACACCGCCCACGTCTATCAATATCTCTGGGGCGTGTTTCTCAACCAGAATGCCCTTTAAACGACCTATCATCTGTATCTTCCGTATGTTCTGACACTGGCGCGCCCTCCGAGGGCCACCAGGCTTTGATGGGTGTGATAATGACACATGGCAACCGCCAGTGCATCTGCGGCGTCGGCCTGAGGCGCCGAGGGAAGTTTCAGCAGCTGCTGCACCATATGCTGCACCTGAGCCTTTTGCGCCCGGCCTGTGCCCACGACGGCATTTTTAATCTGAGTGGCACTGTATTCGGCCACCGGCAAACCAGCCACTGTAGCGGCTACAATGGCAGCGCCCCTCGCCTGGCCAAGCTTCAGCGCTGAGTCAGCATTTTTGGCCATAAAGACCCGCTCGATGGCAAATTGGCTCGGCTGGTACTGGCGGATAATTTCCTGCAGACCATCAAATATCTGCTTAAGTCTGTCAGGCAGTTCATCCGATGAGGTGCGAATGCAGCCACTGCCAAGGTAAAGCTGATGCCTGCCCTGACACTGGATAACCCCATAACCTGTAATACGTGAGCCAGGGTCTACCCCTAATATAATGGCCATGGATTATTCCAGCGTCTCCATCACTTCATCGGGGATGTCGGCATTGTGGTAAACCTCCTGCACATCATCATGATCTTCAAGCTGATCGATAAGCCGCAGGAATTTGGGAGCGGTTTCGGCATCCAGCACGGCCCGCGTGGATGGCACCATGGTCACTTCGGCATTCACCGAGGAAAAACCCGCTGCATCGAGTGCATCTTTCACGGCACCAAAGTCCTCAGGCGTAGTGTACACATCCATGCTGCCATCATCATTGATGACCACATCATCGGCGCCGGCTTCGAGCGCAGCTTCCATCATGGCGTCTTCATCTGTGCCGGCCTCGAAACTGATCACCCCACGTTTGGTAAAGAGATAGGCCACCGAGCCATCGGTACCCAGGTTGCCACCGGACTTATTGAAGGCGTTACGCACGCCGGTCACCGCACGGTTGCGGTTGTCGGTCATGCACTCGACCATCACTGCAGTGCCGCCGGGGCCATAGCCTTCATAAATGAGAGTTTCCAGGTTGTCGCCATCAAGTTCGCCCGAGCCGCGTTTAACCGCGCGCTCCACAGTGTCACGGGTCATGTTGGCAGACAGGGCTTTATCGATGGCTGCACGCAAACGGGGGTTGGCATCGGGATCTGAACCACCCTCACGGGCGGAGACAACCAGCTCGCGAATGAGTTTGGTAAAGAGTTTGCCGCGCTTGGCGTCCTGTGCGGCTTTACGGTGCCTGATGTTGGCCCACTTGCTGTGACCTGCCATAGAAATCTCCTTGAAATGCGGATAGATGACCAGTGTCCAGACTAACGAAAAACAGCGTCCGTTGAAAATTCAGTGGCCGTAAAAACAGACCGAGGCATGCGCCCCGGTTTGTTTGTGACTCTATCAGTCTTGTTTCGGCTCTTTCGGCAGAACCGCAATGCCCAGTTCCACCAGTTGCTCGGGGTTTGCATGTCCCGGCGCGTTGGTGAGCGGACAGGCCGCCGTGGTGGTCTTGGGGAAAGCCATCACATCACGGATGGAGCTGGCACCGGTCATCAACATCACCAGACGGTCCAGGCCAAAGGCCAGACCCGCGTGTGGCGGTGTACCAAAACGCAGTGCATCCAGCAGGAAACCAAACTTTTCTTTGGCTTCTTCGTCTTCGATGCCAAGGATACGGAACACGGTAGACTGCATGTCGCCGTTGTGGATACGCACAGAACCGCCGCCCAGTTCAACACCGTTGAGCACCATGTCGTAGGCATCGGACACGGCCTTGCCAGGGTTGGCTTCAAGCTCTGCAGCAGTGACACCACGTGGTGCTGTGAATGGATGGTGAACTGCGTAGAAACGGCCATCGGCCTTCTCAAACATCGGGAAGTCGACCACCCACAGCGGGCGCCACTCGCCTTCGAGCAGTTTGAAGTCTTCGCCGGCTTTCAGACGCAGCGCGCCCATGGACTCGGCAACCACGTTGGCCTTGTCAGCACCAAAGAAGATAATATCGCCATCGGCTGCGTTGGTACGGGCAATGATTTCCTTGATGATGTCTTCATTCAGGAACTTAGCCACAGGTGACTGAATACCTTCAACGCCAGCAGCCAGGTTATTGACCTTCATCCAGGCCAGACCGCGGGCACCGTAGATACCCACAAACTTGGTGTAGTCGTCAATTTGCTTGCGTGACAGCTCAGCGCCGCCAGGGATACGCAGGGCAGCAACTCGGCCTTCTTCGTCATTGGCTGGGCCAGAGAATACGGCAAACTCAACGGCTTTAAGCAGATCGGCTACATCAACCAGTTCCAGTGGGTTACGCAGGTCAGGCTTATCTGAGCCGAAGCGGCGCATGGCTTCGTCCCAGGTCATTTTCGGGAATTCACCCAGATCCACGTTCATCAACTCGAGGAACAGGTTACGGATCATACGCTCGGTCGTTTCCATCACCTGATCTGAGGTCATGAACGAAGTTTCAATATCGATTTGAGTGAATTCAGGCTGACGGTCGGCACGCAGGTCTTCGTCGCGGAAACACTTCACGATTTGGTAGTAGCGATCGAAACCGGACATCATCAGCAGCTGTTTGAACAGCTGTGGCGACTGAGGCAGTGCGAAGAACTGACCCTTATAAGTGCGGCTTGGCACCAGATAGTCGCGGGCACCTTCCGGGGTGGCCTTGGTCAGGATTGGGGTTTCGATATCAAGGAAACCGTTGCCATCCATAAAGCGGCGAACAAAGCTGGTGACCTTGGCGCGGAAAATCAGACGCTGGGCCATTTCGGGGCGGCGCAGATCCAGATAGCGGTACTTGAGACGGGCTTCTTCGCTGTTGTTCTGGTGATTGTCCAGGCTCAGCGGCAAGGGGTCGGCGGCGTTGATGATGGTGAGCGCTTTACCCAGCACCTCAATTTCACCGGTTTTCATCTGGCTGTTTACCTGGCTGTCAGGACGTGGACGCACCACACCTTTCACCTGAACACAGAACTCGGCACGCAGGCTGCTGGCAACGTCAAACACGTCTGGCAGATCGGGGTCATATACCACCTGAACCACACCTTCACGGTCGCGAAGATCCAAAAAGATCACACCGCCCAAATCGCGGCTGCGGTTTACCCAGCCGACGAGGGTGACTTCTTGTCCGACGTGAGACTTATTAACGTCTCCACAATAATGACTGCGCATCGAGAGTTATCCTTTTTCCTGCACCTTGGCGGAAAGCTGATTGAAAATAGTGACTGGGCATTATAGTGAAAGAATGCCCTGAGCCAAAGTACTTCACTTTTGGTCGGTGAAGTATCCAGCAAGTTTTTGTTTAAGACCAGAGGGTACGGCGCCGAAATTGCCACGAATGCCCAAATTTTCTACAGTTTTTATGCGCTGCGGTAACTGTGGCCACCGGCCTGTTTGGCGAAGTACATCATCTTGTCGGCCTTTTGCATCAATCCAATGGCGGTATCACCATCGATGGGATAGGTGGCAATACCAATGCTCGCTGAAATAACAACGTTTTCCCCGTTGATATCCATGGGTCTGGAAAGCTTGGCTATCAGGTTTTCAGCTACCTGACAGACGCTGTCCATATCAGTGATTTTGTTAAGCACCACAATAAACTCATCCCCACCAAACCTTGCGACTGTATCGGACTTTCGAACTGTGTCATCAATTATTCTGGCTACGGAGACCAAAAGCTGGTCTCCCATAGAGTGCCCCAGGGAGTCATTGACCTCCTTAAAGCCATCAAGGTCGATAAACAAAACCGCAAATTTTGCTTGCTCCCGGCTATGTAGCAAAACAGCCTGCGCCAGTCTGTCATCGAGTAAAACCCGATTGGGTAATCCGGTCAGTGGATCATGGCTGGCCAAATGAGCAATACGGGCCTCGGCTTGCAATCTTGCCTTAATTTCCTGCTTGAGTCGGCGATTAACGATAGCAACCAATAATGTCACCAATGCCAGTATTGATAAGGCAATAACAACGGTTCGCAAATAACGCTGATACCGGGCCACCCCGGTATCCATTTTAAAATCCAACCAGCGGGAATGGATTTCCTGTATTTTTGCCTTATCTAGCTTGGCTATCACTCTATCCAGAAAGGGCAGTAACTCCTGGTGTCGAAGCGAGACGCCGATATGACTTTTCTGATCAGAAAAATCAGATAACAGTGACATTTTGAGATATTGATACTGACCACTGTTTAACGTACTCGCCAGGGTAACCACCTTCTCGATGAAAAGGTCTGCCTTACCCGACAACACTGCCTGCAATCCGGTTTGGCTATCGGGTACCAAGACTAATTTAATGCCCGGATGTTCCGCCATTAACCGGCTGGCAATTTGATAACCTTCAACAACTGCAAGCCGCTGACCGTCGAGCTGGTCCAGATTAAATACCGAAACCTCATCTATGGGGCTGACCAATGCCCATGCCGATGGCCAATAGGGCGAAGAATAGGATATCAGCCCTTCCCGTTCCGGCGTTTTGGCAACGCTGCCAGCCAAATCAATTTTACCTTCCTGCAGGGCAGAAATCAGATCACCCCAGGCACGGAATGGTACGGGCTCAATCTCGATTCCCAGCATGGTTTTAAACATATTGGCCACATCTGAATTAACACCGACAAAGTTGCCGTTTTCATCGGTAAACTCCATTGGTGCCCAGTCCTCCAGGTACCCCATGCGTAATGTGCCAAGCCCGGTAAGATACTCCCGCTCCGACGAGCTTAAATTTATCTGTTCGCGGGTTTTTACGAATATGTGATCACGACTGTTGAGCATCCACTTCTGTTCCAGATCAGTAAGCTCTTTAAAACTGATCATATTGAATCCGGAAACTATTCGATTGGCCAAGCCTTGATCACCATTGCGGATCAGGGCGTATATTTCCGTGTCATATTCAATAAAGTTTGCCTGATTGAACTCCGCCCAGCTTTTATTTAGCAACAGGTAATGTTGAGTCCAGGCTGCAGAAGCGACAAACCCTGTAATGTCCCCCTGATTTACCGCTCTGAGCATGTCTTCCATGCCGCTATAAAAACGGATTTGGGTTTCAGGCAATGCCGCTCTTAACTTGGCGACATAGGGAGCGGTGGGAAACACACCTATGCGCTTACCTTTCAGCGCTTCTGGTTCGTCAATTTGCTGACCGTGTAAAAAAAGCCGGCTTTTCACCGTATACATATGCCATGCCCGGTGCAACCCGGTGTTCATGTCATCACTTTCGGGATAACCAATATGTACATCAGCACGACCAGAACGCACATCCTCCAGACTGCCATTCATGTCACTGGGGATAAAATTAACGGGTACACCTGTCTTTTCAGACCAAAGCCGCCACATGTCTACATAGAGGCCATGAGGCAAACCGTCGATACCCAGGTCAACATAAGGCTCCACTCCAAGTTGCATTGCTATGGCTAATCCGCTTTTCTTACGCTGATATCCGAGCCAACGCCTCTCGGTTTTTCTCACAAAATCCGGTGACAAACGGGCAAAACCTTCATTCAATTCCCGAAGCAAAGCATGATTACCCTTAAGAACTGCCGGATGCAGGTTGGTCTGCCTTACCAGCAGTCTGGTATTCATCGGGAATTCAACAGACAATTTCTGCTGCAGTTGCTGATCACGCATGTAACCTTCCATACCGGCAAAGGCGACCAGCTCACCGCGGTCAGCGGCTTCAAGCAAGGTTTCTCGGGTCGGGAAACGCTTGAATGTCAACTCCGGCACACGGTCAAGAAGCTCATGTTCAAAAGTTGACCCTTGAACTATACCTATTTTAAAAGGACGCAATTGTTCCAGTGATGTCCGGCCTGCAAGTTGTTTATGCAGATATACATAGGTGTTTACTTCAGAAATGTTATCGGCAAAATCAAAGATGGCTTGTCGTTCCGGGTTGATAGCCATTCCAAGATGAACCTGGGCGCGTCCTTCCTGCAACTGTGTAATCGAATCGCGCCAAACACGGCTGACAAACACCACGGGGCGTCTGTTGACCCTCGACCACTCTTTCCAGAGCTCTACCAACAACCCCTGGGGCTCACCGGTCTCATCAATAAATTGAAAAGGATAGCTGTCTTCACCCATAACAAGAGTGAGAGGTTTATCATCTCCAGTTGCAACGGAGGAAAAACCTGCAAGCAGGCAGAAAAACAAACAAAGGATAAGCTTCAAACCGGTACCCAAAAGGTCAACGTAGCGTAAACAGAATGTTGTCTAGCAGCATATTAGACATAAAATTAGCCTAAATAGCCATAGTGGCCTTGCTGCGCTGAAATGCGATTCGTTAAAATACAAGGCTATATTGTGAGAACGACAGCAAATGACCAATCAACAAGACACTTTGTTCGCGCAGCCCGGTGAACACCAGGGTAATTTTCAATTCGACAACCGGGTAGCCGGTGTCTTTGGCGACATGATCCGCCGCTCCGTACCCGGCTACAGCCAGATCATCGCGACCATAGGCGACTTTGCCGGTCGTATGGTCCCCCCCAATACTCAGGTGTATGACCTTGGTTGCTCGCTTGGCGCCGCCACCTTATCGATTCGACGTCAGGTGGAAGGTCGAAACGTGTGCATCCACGCCATAGACAACAGCGAGCCCATGCTGGCCCGTTGCCGTGAAAACCTCGATGCCTATGTCAGCGACACCAGGGTCGAGTTCCATCTGGCGGACATTCGCGACGTGGCCATTGAAAACGCTTCAATGGTGGTACTTAATTTCACTCTGCAGTTTTTACCCCCTGCCGATCGCGACGCCTTAATTACCCGCATTTGGCAAGGTATGGTGCCCGGCGGCGTGCTGGTGCTGTCAGAAAAACTCAAATTCAACAACGAAGGCATTCAGCAATTGCTTGATGCCCAGCATCTGGATTTCAAGCGCGCCAATGGTTACAGCGAACTCGAAATCAGTCAAAAACGCAGTGCCATTGAAAATGTGCTCATCCCGGATACCCTTGATGATCACAAAACGCGTTTACGTCAGGCTGGCTTTACTCAGGCCGACCTCTGGTTTCAGTGTTTTAACTTTGCTTCCATGGTGGCCATCAAGTGATTAACTTTTCCAGTTTTTACCGCCAAATCGCCGACTCCAATTTACAGCATTGGCTGGAAACCCTGCCCGGGGTTCTGGGTGAGTGGCAACGAAGCCACAAACACGGCAACCTGCCCAAATGGGAAAAGGTGCTTGCCAAACTCAACTTCCCCGCCCCGGATGAACTGGATTTACTGCACAGCGTCACTATCGGCAGTGGCACGCAGCTCAGTGAAGGCCAACAGGAAAAACTTGAAAACCTGCTTCGCATTCTTTCTCCCTGGCGCAAAGGCCCCTTTCATGTGCACGGTATTCACATCGACACCGAATGGCGCAGTGACTGGAAATGGGATCGGGTATCACCGCACATCAGTCCACTGACAAACCGCACTGTACTGGATGTGGGCTGTGGCAGTGGCTATCACATGTGGCGCATGCTGGGCGAAGACGCGAAACGCGTGGTGGGTATCGATCCGTCTGCACTGTTTTTATGCCAGTTCGAAGCCATTAAGCGCCTGATTGATATTGATGCCCCAGTGCATTTGCTGCCACTTGGGATTGAAGAGCTGCCGCCGCTGGATGCCTTCGATACCGTATTTTCCATGGGGGTGCTGTACCACAGACGCTCACCTATTGACCACTTACTGCAACTTAGGGATCAACTGCGCATGGGGGGCGAGCTGGTACTCGAGACCCTGGTGGTAGATGGTGACAAGGACACAGTTCTGGTGCCCCGAGATAGATATGGCAAGATGAATAATGTATGGTTTTTGCCATCCATAGAAGCACTTAAGCTATGGCTAGAGAAGTGTGACTTCACCGATGTTCGTTGCGTCAACGTGGATGTCACCTCCCTCGCCGAGCAGCGTGCAACCACTTGGATGCAAAACGAGTCTCTGGTCGATTACCTCGACCCACAGGATGTCAGCCTGACAGTAGAAGGCTACCCCGCCCCGAAACGGGCCACCTTTATTGCGGTAAAAAACCGCAGTAGCCAGGATTTTGATTGATAACGCGAAAGGGAAGCAAGCACATGTTAAAACACACTCTGGCCATCGCCATCATCGCCCTGACCGCGGGTTGTTCCATGACGCAAACACCCCAGCCATCAAGCCCCAAGCCTGTTAATTCCGACGAGTTCAAGCAGGCCATGGCAAGCCAGCAAACTGAACTGCTGGCCGCCATCAGTGCCGTAAAAGATGACTCCCGCGCTCAGATAGCTGAGCTTGATCAAGCCATTTCCGCCCTGGATCAGGAAGTCAAAACCCTAGGGCAAAAGCAGGCCACAGCCGCGCCGAGTCAACCTCAGGTGGAATGCCCTCCCAGCGCCATTGGTGATAAATTCATGCTGGGTGAAGTGGAAAACGTCTTTGTTGACGAGTTGAAAACCAGCTTTGAAACCCGTATCGACACCGGCGCCGAAAGCTCATCCCTCGATGCTCGCAATATTTTGTTATTTGAACGTGACGGCACCCAATGGGTACGCTTCGATGTATTCACTCAGGGCGAAGACAAACCCGCCTCCACCTTCGAGGCCAAAGTGGTGCGCTTTGTGCGCATCAAACAGGACACTGAAACTGACGATCGTCGTCCGGTGATCCACGCCCATCTGAAAATCGGCAAATTCAGTGCCGAAACCGATTTGAACCTGACCGACCGCAGCCATTTGGATTATCCGCTGCTGCTTGGCCGCAAATTTATGAAAGACATTGCCGTTGTCGATGTAGGCCAACGTTTCATTCACGGCAAGTAACAGGCAAATTCACGCCAAGGAGAGCAGATGCACTCACGTAAGCCTTTTTACATTCTCGTATTTTTGCTATTTGTTGCAGGACTCGCCAGCAGCATTTACCGAGGCATTGAGCACAGGGTGCCCTTTCTCCCGGGCCAGCAGGTAGAAACCTGGGCTATCGACGCCAAGGTCAGCTTTGCGGGCCAGGGAGAAGCAGGGGAAGTATCCCTCGCCCTGCCCCAGGATCCCGCCTATGAAGTGCTGATGGAGCACACCACCTCGCCTGGCTACGGTTTGTCGATTATTGATGATGAGCTTGGACGCCGCGCCATCTGGAGTAAACGCCAGGTCAGCGGTCAGCAGGACCTCTACTATAAGGTCACCCTGGTACCCACAGGTCAGACGCGTTTGGTCGATGACGATGAGCCCGCCGCGCCCGAAGCCCCTGTGTGGGCCGCTACCGAGAAAGCTGCAGCCGAAGAAATCATTGACCAAGCTTGGGCACAGAGTGGCTCCAACCTGTCCTATGCACGGCAACTGGTGCGCCTGGTTGGCGGCGACAAGAGCCAGAATCTGGCGCTGCTGCTGACAGCCAATCGCCCGGCCAAGCTGTTCATCAATCTGCTGGCTGCCAAAGGTGTGCCAGCCCGTGAAGTGTCGGCGCTACGACTTGAAGATCAACGCCGCCGCCAACAGCTTGTCAGCTTTGTGGAAGTATACGACAAGGGCGAGTGGCACCTGTTCGATGCCAGCAATGGCAAGGAAGGTCGCCCAGAGAATTTGCTGCTGTGGGAACGCCAGGGCAAGTCTGTACTGGATGTGATTGGCGGCAGTAATTCCCAGGTCAACTTTTCGATGCTGATGGAGACCCGTCCTGCACTGTCCACCTCCATCGACATGATGGAAGTGGGTCAGGGTCTGGACTTCTCTCTGTATCAGTTACCGCTGGAAGAACAAAGCCTGTTCAAGGGCATTCTGCTTATCCCCATTGGCGTACTGATGGTAGTGTTCCTTAGGGTGATCATTGGCATAAAAACCTCAGGTACCTTTATGCCTGTATTGATAGCCCTGGCGTTTATCCAAACCACCCTGGTTACCGGTTTGGTGGGCTTTTTACTGATTGTCTCCTGTGGTTTGATGATCCGCTCTTATCTGTCGCACCTCAATTTGCTGCTGATTTCACGAATATCGGCGGTGATCATTGTGGTTATCGGCATCATCGGCATTTTCACTCTGCTGTCGTACAAGTTTGGCCTAAGTGAAGGCCTTACCATTACTTTCTTCCCGATGATCATTCTGGCCTGGACCATCGAGCGTATGTCCATCCTGTGGGAAGAAGAAGGCGCCAAGGAAGTAGTACTGCAAGGTGGCGGCAGCCTGCTGGTCGCCACACTGGCTTATCTCGCCATGAGTGCCACCTGGGTACAACACTGGGTATTTAACTTCCTGGGCATTCACCTGGTTATTCTGGCACTCGTTATGTTGATGGGTCAGTACACAGGTTATCGCCTGCTGGAGCTTAAGCGCTTCAAGCCACTGGCAGGAGAATAATATGCGTTTTGCCTGGCCATGGGAGCTTCGCCGCGCAGGCGTGCTCAATATGAATAAGCGTAATATCGACTACATAGGTCGCTATAACCCGCGCAAATACTATAAACGGGTGGATGATAAACTCACCACCAAGCAACTCGCGCTGGCTAACGACATTGCCGTACCCGACCTGATTGGGGTGGTGAAAGAGCAGCACGAAATTGCCGATATTCCTGAGATGGTGCTGGATCGCTCAGGCTTTGTAATAAAACCTGCCAAGGGCTCTGGCGGCAAAGGGATTTTGGTAATCACCAAGGTCGAAAACGGCCGTTACTACAAGCCCAGTGGCAATGAGGTCACCCCGAGTGAAATAGACCGCCATGTGTCAAACATCCTCAGTGGCTTGTTCTCCCTTGGTGGCAAGCCCGATGTGGCTATCGTAGAAGGCCTTATTCAGTTCGCCCCTGTGTTTGATGGCTTCAGCTACGAGGGTGTGCCGGATATCCGCCTGATAGTATTCAAGGGCTATCCGGTGATGGGCATGCTGCGATTGTCCACCGCCGCGTCCGATGGCAAAGCCAACCTGCACCAGGGCGCCGTAGGCGTGGGCATAGATATTGCCACCGGAAAAGGGCTTCGGGCTGTACAGTTTAACGAGCCAATTGAGTTTCATCCCGACACAGGTCGCCGCCTGATGGATATTCAGGTACCCGATTGGGATGTGCTGCTTGAAACCGCAGCCAGCGCCTATGAGATGTGCGAGCTGGGTTATCTTGGCACCGACATGGTGCTCGACAGCGAAAAAGGCCCACTGCTGCTGGAGCTGAACGCCCGTCCGGGTCTTGCCATTCAAATAGCTAACGGCAAAGGACTCCTGCCACGGCTCAAGCATGTTGAGTCACTTGGTAATCACACCCCTTCAGTGGAAGACAGGGTCGCCTATGCGAAAATCCATTTTGGCGCTGGCGCTGATTTCTAGCGCCCACGACTGTTCTGCCGTTGCCGAGCCCTTATCGCTGCTGACACATCAGTGTCAGCAGCTCTCATTCGCGAGCAACTTCGAGCAGAAATTCAAAGACAGCAGCTCCCGGGACAGCGCCACACAGGCTCGGGACTTAGACCGCCTTACGCTTGGGCTCAATAATCTTGCCGATCAGCTCAGCTATTTCCTTGCCAAGCCTCTGCCATCGTCCATTCGTGACTCATTACTGAGCTGCAAGATCAGACTGGCCGACGAAGTGTCCACCATGATAGACAGTCCGGCGTTTTCGCGCTTAAGCCAAACCTTTAGCGCAGCACCGGAGCGTGAGATTAACGCACTGGGCGATGCCATGGCCTTTATGGCAGCAACCCAATTGCCACAGGATGAAAAAGCACGGCTGCACAGCGCCGAAGCAAGCTATATGTCCCATCGGCGCCGCGACGGCTTTACCCTAAACACCAGCCCCGAATGCAGCATGGAAGGGGCAAGCACAACTGCCGACCTGACCTCTGCCCTTGATGAAGCACACCAGGTGCCTATTTCAATAGAGCGGCAGATGGCCAGCTACTTGATGCGCCAGCCCGATCCCAACTGCCGTGAGCTTGCCTGGAAAGCCTTTCAACGCCGCAATTACGCCAATGGCAGTGCAAGTCTGGCGCTTATTCAGCAAATTCGAGCCAAGCAGGCACAGGCGGCTGGTTTTAAAAGCTTTGCCCATATGCAGCTAAGTCGCAGTTTCCTGAACACCCCTGCAAGCGTAGCGCGTTTTTTAACCCTTACCCGCCCGGCACCATCACTGGCACCCTGGGACATCGGCCTTGCACTCAAGCAGGCAAACGGCAACGCTGACACACTGGACAGTGCTACCCTGTTAACTCACGTATTCAATGCCCTACGCCATTTTGGCCTGAGTGCGGAAGCCATACATGCAAAACACTGGCGCCTGTGGCTTGACGGTCGCATGCTGGGCGAGCTTATCATTGCCGATGGCGCCAAATCCCGTCTGGAAATCACCCGCCGCGCCGTTTTCACCCGTCAGTTTTCCCAGGGGATCCTGAGCTTACCCACCACTCTTAGAGGCGCGGCTGAGGCTGAGCGGGTGATTCAAATGCTAAGCGACACCATCAGCCAAATGGCCACCAGCCAACATTACTATCTGCTGAGCCGTGATAGCCTCAGCCAGGAAACTCAGCAGCTTGCAAGTCAGTGGCTGGCCAGAGTGCTGGCGGAAAAACTATCGCAGCAGTTGCCGAGGGTATCCGAGCGGGAATCACTGGCCAACGCCCATGGCCTAGCTCAGGACTATTACCACGCCTCATTGGCGCTGGCATTTTTCAGTGGTTCACCAGCCAAAGAAGACCCATTCCAAGCCCATTTTCGTGGCGAATGGCATGATGCCGAAAGCCAGTATCAAAGCAGTTCACCCCTGGTACAGGAAGGTGCCCTGCTTTACCGCCGGCTGTGGAACTACCGGCTTTCACAATACCTCAGTCAACACACTCAACTTAACGAAAACGACCTGTTCACTCTGCTTCTGGTAAACCCCGACCAGCTTTCCCTTGATGCCTTGCTGGTGCAAATCCTGGGGCATCCCCAAAGCCACGATGAACTGATAAGGAACATTGCCCATGACATTCACTAAGGCACTCATTGGCGCAGCGCTGGTAAGCACTTTGCTAAGCCCGTTTTCTTTTGCGGCCGACCAGGCCGATATCGACCGGGTTTACAACGCGATACAGCAAAACCTGGAAAATCATCTATACCAGTTACCCCCAAGGGTTCAGGGGCATTACGGTATCCGCATGTACCGTATGACCGGCGATGACAAATACGCCAACGCTGCTTTGGTCGACTTATTTGCCGTTACTGAGGCACAGAGTTATTACGCCTGCAATCTGGACAATCCCGGATTCATTGAAAAGGCATCTGAAGAAGCCATCAGCGTACTGGGTAAAGGTCCTCGCGCCAAAGCCCGTAAGAAGGCATTGGAAGACATCCCCGAGTTTTTGTTTTTTACCGACGTATTGCTGCGCTTTGGCAGCAGAATTGACGAGTTTGGCCTTAAAGGTCCGTGCCACCAGCAGATGATCACAGCACTCAAAAGCACCAATCTGAAAAAAGGCCTGACCTCAGCTGAGATGATTGAAGCCTGGGCAGCTCAGCTTGCCAATTACGTATATTGGGCAAAACAGCTGGGGGTGGGCGACTATCTTCAGGAATATAAAGATGCCTTTAATGCCGTGTATCCAGCCTCTCGTGACAAAGAACTGGGTAAGGATCAGTTTCGTAACAAAATCTATGGCATGACCCACTTCATTTTTGCCGCCAGTGGCTATTACCAAACCGAAGTAGACTCAAAAGAGTTTGCCTGGATACTGGATTACTTCGAAGCCAATATCGACAGGATCCTTATGGACGCAACCGACGATATTATCGCCGAAGTTGGTGTCAGCTTCCTGCTGGCGCAAAAGCCATCGCACCCTGTAGTAGCCAAAACCCGTGACCATATCGTCAAGGCCTTTGACGAGCAGCACAACATCATTCCTTCCCCGAAGGGAAATCCGGATCTGGCCCTTGGCGAACACAGAAACATGCTGGCCATGATGTTGCTGCGATGGCCCCAAAAGCTCACGGCGGGTCCTATGCTGGCCGAGCTCAAAGCCACCAAGAAGTATTTGCCAATGCAGGTCAGTGAAAAAGCACCTGCCGAAAATACAAAAAAGCAGCCCAAAGACCTTAAATCCAAGGCGGGTAAGTCCGCTGATTGAGGTTTAAAGTAGGCCAAGCTTCATAAAAACCGTGCCAGGGCGCGGTTTTTTATTGCAAGAAATCGAAGTAAAGGTGCAGTATCTAACTAAATCCTTTCGAATCTTTGACTATGAACAGAGCCAAATCCACCCTAGAGCAATGGCGTATTTTGCAGGCCGTGGTTGACCATGGCGGCTATGCCCAGGCTGCGGCAGCGCTGAATAAGAGCCAGTCGTCATTGAATCATGCTGTAGCCAAATTGCAGCACCAGCTGGGGGTGGAGTTATTGGAAATACGCGGCCGCAAAGCCTATCTCACCAACCGCGGTGAAGTACTGCTCAGACGCAGCCGTTACATTACTCAATCGGTGATGGAGCTTGAGCAGCTGGCATCGAATCTTGAAAAAGGTTGGGAGCCGTCAATCACCATTGCCCGCGAAATTATTTATCCGATGGATAAACTGATAGCTGCCATTAACGGCTTTTTACCCCACTGCCGTGGAACCCGGGTGACAGTGATTGATTCGGTTCTCGCAGGCACCCATGAGTTAGTGCACGACAAGAAGGTCGACATTGCCCTTTGCGGCGGCAATCCTCCGAAGGGATTTCTGTCCCAACCCCTGTGCACTGCCGATCTGGTGCTGGTATGCCACCCATCAAACCCATTAGCGGCAGATCCGAAAAACCACGACGACAAGTCGCTTGCGCAACATTTGCAAATTGTTATTCGAGATACGGCCTATAAATCAGCAACCGACATGGGCTGGCTGAAAGCCGAGCAGCGTTGGACCGTCAGCAATTTTCACGAGGCTAAAGCCATACTGAGTTCAGGCAGCGGCTTCTGCTGGTTGCCAAAAGAGATGGTGGAAAAAGAGCTTATAAACGGTGAACTTGTAAGATTGTTTTTACTTGGCAGTGAATATAGACGGATACCTATTAATCTGATTATCCCCAGTCGAGACGATCAAGGTCCCGCCGGACGGGCGCTGGAACAACTGATATTGGCACAGCACGGTATTTCAGACCGTCAATGATACGCTTTGGGAACGCCTGTCATTGTCGTTAGCGTTGCCTGGCTGTTCATTTTCAGCATTGAGGTATGCCAAAATGGCCCTTGGTGGGCCCAGCAAACTGATATCCACCGCCTTTTTGGCGCTCTGAGCCTTGTCAGTGCTGTTATCTTGAGTGCTGCCTGAACTGGCAGCGATACCGTCACCCGTAGTGGCTGATGTCGATGAAGTGTCTCCTGTCTGCTCAGCCTCATCGTCCGTAACAGAAATGGTTTGCGCCAAAGACGCCCTTACCCGCTCACCGATTTGCTCAACCACAGCATCCTGTTGGATTGCTTTTACCAATGAGCCACTTTCATCCACAGTGCTTCCACCAAGGGTTGGTGTAACAGCTTCGAAGGCAGGCACTTCATCGATGGCATTATCTGCGCCCAGCAGTGGAGCCAGTTCATCCTGGTCCGGCATGGCCGCCTGACGTTCTTCAACAAGAGATTCTTTGGCGATATTAATTGTACGCAACGCCTCAGCCGCTACCATTAAATCTGCCTGAGATGGGTTAACCGGCGCCATTGCGGCAGCGTACACCTGCTGCATCTTGTTGATAGTCGCCCGGGCATTACCGTGAACTGGAGCGATATCGATGGAAACTTCACCGCCAGTGGCGTACCGTTTGCCATCTGGGCCAACTTCATACTCAAAGCTTGGTGAACGGGCGTACTGGCCACCGACCGCTGCATGGGCGCGCTCGTGGGCATGCACCTCTTTCTGACGCGCCTCCAATTGCCTGATTTCAAGCTCCTCTCTCGCCATGGCCTGCGCTTCACGCTGAGCGTTTGCCTTAGCTCGTGCGTCATCGTCTGATCCGGGGCGGGCAGTATCACTGCTGTTAGCAGTATCTGGATCGTCAAAAACCTTGCTCAGCTGCTCTCGCCGCG
Source organism: Shewanella sp. (assembly GCF_041630135.1). Taxonomy (GTDB): domain Bacteria; phylum Pseudomonadota; class Gammaproteobacteria; order Enterobacterales; family Shewanellaceae; genus Shewanella. Next base: position 9,674 of record NZ_JBFKLW010000034.1, on the reverse strand, counting down.
CAGCCTGCTGTTGCTGTTTGGCAGCCTTCGCTTCCTGAGCCTGCTCTTGCTGATGTAACGCCTCTATTCTGGCGTCCCTCTGGGCCTGCTGACGCTCAGCAGGATCTGGATTATTCATACCCATTGGTTCTTGCGCTGCGCCCCTGGTCAGGATTTGCTGCGAAGCCCCCTGTTCGCCAGTCACCGTTTGCCCATCCAACGGATTTAATGCCTGCGCACCTGCAAGTCGAGATGATTGAGGCAATGATTGGGGCTGAGCCCCTGCAGCCAGCCCAAAGCCACCACTATTGTTGGGTGATACGCCACCAAACACGAACGGCGACATTTCGGCAGCTTCGGGCATTGGCGCGCCAACAGCTGTTGTTCCGATTGTTCCGGTAATGGCTGCCAGCGGTGGGTCAATGCTGCCAATCACTGCGCTGTCGGCAAGTGTCCTTGGTACAGGATTAGCTGCTTTGGGCGTATAACCCTGAGCTGAAATGTCTACAGAGGAACCACTACCAGGCCGGGATGATAAATTCGGCATAGCCGCTATGGACTGCGGCCCGGTGAGCAGATTAAAGGAGACAGATCCTGCTGTTTTGGATGCTGCCAGTATAGCGTTATTTACGCCTGAGCCGATCTCCATGTCATGGCTGATGCCTTCAGGCACAGTGCTACTTCTTGCTGCAGAAGGAGACGAGCCTACCATTTCAGCGTTTGCTGATAACTTGGCTACTGAGTTAGACTCTGCTGAATTTATTTCCGCTGCATTGGTGCCGGTAGAACTTACCAAAACAACTGGCGAGGTTGCAGAACTTGGCTGATGTGAATGGATAGACGGGGAAGACGACAGCACACGCGTTCCCTGCGTGGCATTTAATGCCCCGTCAGGTGCTGCGCCCTCTTCTCGCCCAGTGCGAATACTCCTGGGCTGATTAGCTGACGCTGCTTGGTGAACTGACAGCGTCGAAAAAACCATAACATTTATACTGTGATATCAATAATACTACCGACAGTTTCATCGGCAGCTTCAATTACTTTTGCAGATGCTTCAGCCTGATTCGCAGCCTCTGTCGCCTTGATTAAGGCTTCGGTCTTATCCGGGGTGTCCGACTTTAATTCAGCCGACTGCTGCGCAGGGGCAGGACGTGCCACATCGATGGTCGCCTTGGATAAGTCACTTTGGGCGCTGTTAAAGCCAGTTACACCCGACACAGATGCAGGTGGGATTTGCATGCTACCCTCCTTAAACAGATTTTGGTGATCGGGCTAATTATTGTTCAAAATGTGGGCGAATGCCAGCAAAAATGGCCGCTATGGCTCCGATTACGGACAAATTTACCACTGTGATTCCCAGTCTTTCCACACAGGATTCAGCCCTCTCGCCTTTAACAGCGTCGCTATCTCGGCCGCGCTGCGCTCATCACTGATCTCAAACTGATCCAAATGGGTATCCGGCTCAGAGTATCCTCCCGGCGATGTGGCACTGCCGGCGCTGGTTTGGGTGATCCCCAGAGCAAACAGATTGTCGCGAAAGTCCGGACGCTCCCGGGTCGAGAGGCTGATATCCAGCGCTTCATTGAACAACCGGAACGCACAGATAAGCTGCACCAGACCAAGGTCGCTGATTTCCATTTTCGGTGGCACACCGCCGGTGCATGGACGCAGCCTTGGCAGCGAAATGCTGTAACGGGTGCGCCAGTAGCGCCTTTCAAGGTAGCTCAAATGATGGCCCATAATGAGTGCGTCCAGACGCCAGTCATCAAGCCCCAGCAGCACTCCCAAGCCAATCTTGTCGACTCCGGCACGGGCAAGCCGGTCCGGAGTGTCAAGACGCCAGACAAAATCGGTCTTTTTGCCGCGGGCGTGATGCGCCGCATAGGTGTGGCGCTGATAGGTTTCCTGGTACACCATCACAGCATCAAGCCCCAGCGACACAAGCTCGCAATAGTCCAGTTCAGATAAAGGCTGTACTTCCATGGCAAGATAAGAAAACGCCGCCTTGACTCGGGGCAACACCCGGCGAAAGTATTCCATGCCGACCTTGGTTTCATGCTCTCCCGCTACCAGCAGCACAGAGTCGTACCCCATGGCGCTAATGAGGGTAATTTCGCGGTCAATCTCGGCCTCATTCAGGGTTTTGCGCTTGATTTTATTGACCATGGAAAAGCCGCAGTAGTCACACTCATTGGCGCAAAGGTTGGACAGATACAAGGGCAGATACATGCCTATATTGGCACCAAAGCGTTTACGTGTGAGGCGCACACTCGCCTGCGCCATCTGCTCGATGTAAGGCGTGGCTGCCGGCGACAAGAGTGCCAGCAATGCATCCAGCCGTCCCGCCGGGTTTTGCAGTGCCCGCTCAACATCTGTGGCCGTAGCGGAGTAAATGGCAAGCCGCAGGCTGTCTATATCCAGGTGCGCAAATACGCTGGAAAAATTATGGGCATCCGCCGCATCTGCTGTCATTGGCTTATTCCAAGAAAACCCGTCAGAGGGCTGGTTTCCACCGCATGACGACTGGTTTCACCAAGGCCTGCAAGGAAGGCCTCGCGGCCAATTTCCACGGCCTTGGCAAAAGCCTTGGCCATACGCACCGGATCGGAGCTCGACGCAATAGCAGTATTGACCAGCACAGCGTCGGCACCTAGTTCCATCGCCTCACAGGCATGGGACGGCGCGCCTATACCAGCGTCTACCACCACCGGGATGCTGGCCTGCTCGATGATGATTTTCAGAAACTCGCGGCTCACCAGCCCCTGATTGGAGCCAATCGGGCTGCCGAGGGGCATCACCGCCGCGCAGCCAATCTCTTCGAGGCGCCGACAGAGCACAGGGTCGGCATGCACGTAAGGCAGCACCTTAAAACCCTGGCTGACCAACTCTTTTGCCGCCTCATAGGTTTCCATGGGATCTGGCATCAAATACTTGGGATCCGGATGAATTTCCAGTTTCAGCCACTCGGTGCCGAGCATTTCGCGGGCAAGCCCGGCGGCAAATATCGCCTCTTTGGCATTGCGGGCCCCGGAGGTGTTCGGCAGTAGCCGCACCCCACGCGACAGCAGCGGCGCCAGAATATCATCGCTGCCTGTTTTAAAATCCACCCGCTTCATCGCGAGCGTTACCAGCTCACTGCCGCTGGCAACAATAGCCTCCTGCATCAGCTTACCCGAAGCAAACTTGCCGGTGCCGATAAACAGCCTTGAGCCAAATTCCGTTCTCGCAATTTTCAGCATGTCAGCCTCCTGCCACTGCGGAAAAAAGTTCAAGATTGTCATTATCTTGTATATGAATGTGCGCCCAGCGATGACGCGGCACCAACTCACCGTTTAGCACCAGCGCAACCTGGGTTTGCCTCACGCCCTGCGCTTCGACCAGGCTGGCGAGATCCTTTGTCGAATCAAACTGCAGCGGCTCACCATTCAATTGAATATTCAACATCCGTCGCTCTCCCCGCCACCGGCGCACACGGCGCAGTGCGGATCAGCAGGCACTCGGGCTTCATGCCAACGAAAATGCCTGAAATCAAAGCGCTGCATTCGTCCTGACGGCAGCGGCATACCCAAAATAAGTTGCTGGGTCATCTGCGCCTGCAACGCCGCAATGGCCGCCACCGCACTGCCAAGTACCCCTTGGGTAGCGCAGCGCGTTGCCGACTCGGTATCCTGTGGAAACAAGCAGTGATAGCAGCCTGAGGCTGCCAGCTCGCGGCTCGCGGCCCTCGACACTGACAATGGGTGTTCGGATACAGTGCTGCGGCCCTTGCCCTTACCATTGGCATTGGCAGACTGCAAAAACAGCAATCCCTCAAAGGCGGCGATAGCGCCGCTTATCAGGGTTTTCTGATGTCGATAGCAATGCGCAGCAAGCCGATGACGGGTGGCAAAATTGTCACTGCAATCGACAACCCAGTGAATATCGCCAAGTACATGGATGCTGCTATCGTCAAGTTTGCCAAAGGCGTGAATGGCCGCGCCGTATCTGCGCGATAATAAGCCTGCCGCGACCTGCGCCTTGTTGTGGCCGATATCGGCATCGGTAAACAAAAGCTGACGCGGCAGGTTGGAAAGCTCCACCCTGTCATCGTCAAACAGCCAAAGCTCGCCGATGCCCGCCGCCGCAAGCAGCTGCGCCACCTGACACCCCAAGCCGCCAACGCCGATAATCGCCACCCGGCTTTGCCTGAGTTTTAGCTGTCCAGCCTCACCGCATTCGGGCAGCAAAATCTGCCGCGAAAAGCGGAGGAAATCGTTATCAGACAACATCTCTTGCCTCCCAACGCTCAACGAGCATTTTGAGTGCTGCAGCGGGATTTGGCTTCTCGGTCACCGCGCGAACAACCGCGATATTTGCCACACCTGTCGCAGCCACCTGAGTAAGATTGGTCTCATCAATACCACCAATCGCCACAGTCGGGCACAGTTCTCCCAAGAGCTGGTTCAGCAGCGCCAGCACCTCCAGCCCCTGGGGAGGTGATGGCATGGTTTTGGTGGTGGTCGGGAAAATGTGCCCAAGCGCCAGATAACTTGGCCCAAGCCGCAACGCCATAAGCGCCTCAAACAACCCATGACTGGAAAGCCCCAGGGCCATCCCGGCTGACGCAATACACTCAAGGGCTGCGGTGTTCACATCTTCCTGACCCAGATGCACACCAAAGGCATCGTGTTTGATAGCCAGTTGCCAGTGATCGTTGATAAACACCCGCGCGCCATAACGCTTGCCCAGCTCGATGGCCCGAATAATGTTTGCTTCATCCTCGGCGCCTGGCAGGTCGGTTTTTATCCGCAGCTGAATAGTCGTGGCTCCGGCCTCCAGCAAGGTGTGCAACATCGGAATGTCCGCCACCACCGGATACACCCCGAGTTTTTTGGGCAGCGAAGCGAAATGGCCATCAAAGGGCACAGGACTCTCCAGCGCTTTGATACCCGGCAGCGACCTAAACCGCGTCGGAACGCCGGTGCGAGCCAATGGCCCCGGCCCATGACCAACGCCATACCCAGAGTTCAGCCCCTCAAACACATAGGCCTTGGCCAGCAGCACCGCATCGGGCAGCACCATGCCCCTCGCCAAGAAGCAGGCAATGGCACTGGCGAGGGTACAACCGCTGCCATGATTGTGACGGGTATTAACCCGCTGCGTATCGAGCAAGAAGCCCTGCTGGCGATAGAGAGGTGATATGTTGGCGATATCACCCAGCAGGAGTAAGTCCCGTGCGGTATCCCGTTGCCAAGCAACATCGCCGCCCTTGGCAAGCACACTTACTCCAAACTCATGAGCAAGCGTCTGACTCGCTACTACCCAGCTCGCCTCGTCCGTCACCGCCCGCGCCCCCAACATCGCGCTGAGGCGAGACAGTTCGGTAAAATTGGGAGTAATGAGAGTTGCCGTACGAGCAAGGGGGCGAAAGTCAAGCGCTACCGGCACCGGGGATGCCTGCAGATTGTCGCCACAGCTGGCCACCATCACAGTATCAAGGATTACAGGCACGCCAGGCAGATTATCGCCAAGCCAGTGCGCCAGAAAATCAAGCTGCGCCTGATTGGCGATAAGGCCAATTTTCACGGCGCTGGGGTACAAATCAGCCTTCAATGCCTCAAGCTGGGCCGCAAGCATGGCTGGGCTTACCGCCTCGACCGCCGTCACCGCCACCGAGTTTTGTGCCGTGATGGCGGTGATCACACTACAACCATGACAGCCAAGGTCGTGGATGGTCAGCAAATCCGCCTGCAAACCGGCGCCGCCGCCGCTGTCTGAGCCGGCGATGCTCCAGACGATAGGTTTAGACGCCATGTCGTTGATTTTGGCCATCTATACAGTTTCCTGCTCGGATGCGCGCGCCGCTTCCACATGAGCCTCGCTGTAGAGTGCGCTGCCTGTCTGTTTGAAGGTGGCCGACATCTTGTCCATACCGGCTTTGGCGTAGCTTTCTGCCTTTGAATAGCTTTCGGCCGCGCCCACTTCAAGGGTCTGTACGCTGTCAGCACCGCTGCGAGCGCCATTCTCTAAACTGGCCACATTCTCCAGACTGGCTGCATTCTCTAAACTGGCTGCATTCTCTAAACTGGCTGCATTCTCTAAACTGGCTGCATAGTCGCGCACATCCTGAGTGATTTTCATCGAGCAGAACTTGGGGCCACACATGGAGCAGAAATGAGCCACTTTGGCCGACTCCTGCGGCAGGGTTTCGTCGTGGTAAGCACGGGCAGTATCGGGATCCAGCCCGAGGTTGTACTGATCTTCCCAGCGAAACTCAAACCGCGCCTTGGAAAGCGCATTGTCACGAATTTGCGCGCCGGGATGCCCCTTGGCGACATCCGCAGCGTGGGCGGCAATCTTGTAAGCAATAAGCCCTTGTTTTACATCTTCCTTGTTTGGCAGCCCCAGGTGCTCTTTTGGCGTTACGTAGCAGAGCATGGCGCAGCCGTACCACGCAATCATGGCCGCGCCGATACCTGAGGTGAAGTGATCGTAGCCCGGGGCAATGTCGGTGGTTTGGGGGCCTAAGGTGTAAAACGGCGCTTCGGCGCAGTGCTCAAGCTGCTTGTCCATGTTCTCTTTGATGAGCTGCATGGGAATATGCCCCGGGCCTTCGATGATGGTTTGCACATCGTATTTCCAGGCGATTTTCACAAGCTCGCCAAGGGTTTCAAGCTCAGCAAACTGGGCTTCGTCATTGGCATCGGCAATGGAGCCCGGGCGCATACCATCGCCGAGCGACAGCGACACATCATAGGCGGCGCACAGCTCACAGATGTCGCGGAAATGGGTGTAGAGGAAGTTTTCCTGATGGTGACTTAAGCACCACTTGGCCATGATGGAGCCGCCACGTGACACTATGCCGGTAACCCGCTTGGCGGTCATGGGCACGTAGCGCAGCAGCACGCCCGCGTGGATGGTGAAGTAATCCACCCCCTGCTCGGCCTGCTCAATCAGGGTGTCGCGGAATACTTCCCAGTTAAGATCTTCGGCGATGCCGTTGACCTTCTCCAGCGCCTGATAAATCGGCACAGTGCCAATGGGCACCGGCGAGTTACGCACAATCCATTCGCGGGTTTCGTGGATATAGCGTCCGGTGGACAGGTCCATCACGGTATCTGCGCCCCAGCGGGTAGACCACACCAGTTTTTCGACCTCTTCCTCGATGGATGAAGTCACCGCCGAGTTGCCGATATTGGCATTCACCTTCACCAGAAAGTTGCGGCCGATAATCATCGGCTCGGCCTCGGGGTGGTTGATGTTGGCCGGAATAATCGCCCGGCCACGAGCCACTTCATTACGGACAAACTCCGGCGTGATGGGCTTGCCAACCAAAGCGCCAAAGGCCTCGCCTGGCTTTTTGCGGTTAAGCTGCTCGTCGGTGACTTCATCGCGGGCCATATTCTCACGTATGGCGATGTATTCCATCTCAGGGGTGATAATACCCTGACGGGCATAGTGCAGCTGGGTAACCCGCTTGCCGGCCTTGGCGCGGCGCGGCTTTGGCAGTACGTCAAAGCGCAGGTGATCAAGCCCCTCATCGGCGAGGCGCTGCTGGGTAAAGTTGGATGAGGCGCTGTTAAGCTCTTCGGTATCAGAACGCGCTAAAATCCAGCCTTTACGCAGTTTGGGCAGGCCGCGGCGCACATTGATATCGGCATCGGGGTCTGAATACGGGCCGGCACAGTCGTACACCTTGATAGGCGGATTGGCTTCAAAGGTTTCTTCACTGCGCACGTTCACAATACGGGTGTCGGTCTGACGGATCTGACGCATGCCCACCTGAATATCGGCGCTGGAGCCTTCAATGAAAATCTTGTCCGAATTGGGGTGGCGCAGTGGCTTTAAGTTATCGATAAAGTCCTGGGCGGCTTTACGGGTTTCGCGGCGGTTTGACATCAGCAATCTCACTTTTTGTTAAAAATGGGGTTGCTTGTCGGGGAGGAAGTTTGAGCAGTTGAGTCAGCGGCGACGATAAATTCCAAGGTGCGATGTTTATCGTCTCATACACCTCATCTTACGGAGAACCATTGGTGGTGGCGCAAGTTTGAGGTGGATTTGATGCTTGTTTCCTTCGCAGGTTCTAACCTGATCAGGTTCAACGGATCCCGAATAAACGGTCTCAGCCCTAAGGCACTCCGACAAGTGCATGCAGTATAGGCTGAGGCGATGCGCCTTGACAATAGCCGTTAAACGGAAAAGTTTTCAGTATCGCAATCAATAATAATTCCACTTAGTTACATTGACTTGCACGAAAAACAATATAATGTGATGAATAAATTTCACCGCAATTCCTGCTTACCTATTAAGGCCAGATACTTGTTTATGCCCTCTTTAAGCGCCTTTTTCACCCTGTCCTCACCACAACGAAACGGAAAACCCAGGTTCTCGGCATGGGGATTGATGGGGGTCGGCACCTTCACCACCCGGTAGCAGGTATCACCGGATTTGACGATGCGGTTGGGATCTACGTCGGAATCCAGGGTGTTGGGTTTATAGAAGTCATCGGCGCTCGGTACCAACAGCACCTCCATCTCGGGCAACAACTCCGACATACTGCGGCCCGATGCGCCAAAGTGAGCCGTTTTATCACTGGCATAACGCTCAGACAGAGCCGTGAGCGCCTGTTCATTTTGCCGCGCCATAAAGCGGCTGGCGGGAGTCGAGAAATCAAGCTGACTGTGCTCAGGTAGTGCGGGCGTCTCTATTGGCGGCAGTGATTCCCGCCGAGCCTTCTGCGCCGGTTCAACTGCAGGCTGTGCTGGGAGCGGTTCATCTTTGATAGGGTCAGGCTCTTTTGGCGCTGTAGCCAAGGCTGGCTCAACAGGCGCTTTTTGCTCGTTAGCTTGCTCACGCTCAAGCTGTTCAGGTTGGGGTTTGATTGCTGCGGGCTCCGAGGGATTCGCTTGTGGCAGCTGTTCAATTGGCTGTTTGGGCGCGCTGAACACCAAATAAGATTGCAATGCCTTGGGCTTATTGGTGCGCTCATCCAGCGCCGCGTTGAATGACCCCAGGTGCGGTGCCAGTTGCCAGGCGAGCCCCCCCAAAACGGCAAGGTGCACCAGGGTGACGGGCAGCAGCAACTTAAACGGCAGCGCCTGTCTAACGTCGACTCTGTCTCGCTTTTCAGGTGCATCCTGGCTTGCCGTGTCTTCTTGCGTTGCGGATCCCGGCCGCTCCGCGTCTACCCGTTGCGTAAAGGCCGTGAAGGCAGGAAACAGCGCTGAACCGCTTTCATGGTCAATGCGTTCAATACCAGGGTTAAGATTGTCACCGTCTCGTACTGGCAAAGCCGTCGATGTTAAGCGCAGCTGAGGCAATTCATTTGGGGTTCGGGTTGCAAACAGACTCAGCGGTGCCATTGAGCCATCATCCAGCCTGTCCTGTTGATGGCAGTGCCGATGGGCATACATAGGCTGCGGCGCAGGCGCAAAGGAGCCCTCCGACCCGTTCGATTTACCTTCTTCAGCACATGTTTTATGGCCATCGGATTGAATGCTGTGATCCTGCATATCCGGTGTTTTCAATTGGGGATAGTGGCTGGAGTCATTGCTGTTACTGCTGTTGGTCAAACGCCTTTCCTTTTCCCTGGGCTCTTGCGTGAGCTTTTCCCTGATTTTTCTGGTCTTTTGGCTGGGCTCGGTTTTACTTGGGTTTACTCGTGGTTTTATCTGAACCTGCATGCAGGTTTTCCGTGGCTTAGTTTCCTTCTCAAG
>NZ_JBFKLW010000033.1:0-41557 GCF_041630135.1 Shewanella sp. | reverse complement strand
CTTTTGTGGCATGTACTTTTGTGGCAAATAATCAAAAGTCTGCAGCGCCGATTTTTGGACTTCCGGCAGGCCAGAGTCTACAGTGAAGTCACGCCCCCTTCCCAATCAAATGCTGAGACGAAAACGTGGACTTCCCCAGCGAAATCAAACAACAGACCTGCGCCGACTGTCTGAGCGGCGTCTCACTTGGCTTTGATATCCGCATGGCCTTTCAGCCGATTATCGATTGGCAAACCCAAACGATTTTTGCTTATGAAGCTCTGGTCAGGGGCCCGCAAGGCCAGGGAGCTCCCTGGGTATTTGAGCGGGTAAACGATGCCAATAAATACTATTTCGACCAGGCCTGCCGGGTCAGTGCCATCAAAACCGCCGCCGACCTTGGCTGCGATACCTTCCTCACCATTAATTTTTTACCTAATGCGGTCTACAACCCCAAAAGCTGTATCAAGGCCACCATTGAAGCGGCGCAGCTTTACGGTTTTGATTTAAAGAAACTGATTTTCGAAGTCACTGAAGGGGAAGATATTATCGATAAGGCGCACCTGAAGAATATCTTCCAGAGCTACGCCAAATTTGGCTTTCTCACTGCCATCGACGATTATGGCGCTGGCTACACTCACATCAGTTGGCTGGCAGAACTTAAGCCCAATTTGCTCAAACTGGACATGTCCCTTATTCGTGACATTGACAAAGCCCCCCATAAACAGGCCCACATCAAAGACATCATTGCCCACTGTCAGCTTCAGGGCACCCAGGTTCTGGCAGAAGGCATTGAAACTTATGACGAACTCAGCTGTCTGACCGCAATGGGTATTCGCTATTTACAAGGGTATCTGTTCGCCCGTCCCACGCTTGAACACCTCACCAAGGAAAGCGACATAAAACTACTTCAGTAAATTGATTGATAAGTAGATTATCTTTAACGGCCGGGACACCACTCAAACGGCCGGGACACCACTCAAAGACAGTCCCGGATAAAAAATCGCTTCTGTTGCCTTAAATAAGACGATGCGATGGCAAGACAGCCCAGGATACCGAGATTCAGGCGATATCCCGGGCAAGTCGGCAAGACTATCACTGCCCCTGTCGGCCAAAGACTTTAATATTCTGTTGCCAGCGTGCAATAAGATCTTCCGTCACCCAGGAGGCAGATGGGAAATACGATATGTTTGCCGGGGAAAAGCCACAAAACTGCAAGGTAAACCGGTTCAGCTGAGTCACGACAGCCGCTGCTTGCTCCTCGGCAAAGTCAGCTGGCGAATCCATGGTGAACATAAGTCGCGCGCTTTTGCCCTGAAGCAGCGGGATAACGGCTTCGTTATTGGCGTCATAGCGAAAAGCAAAACCAGGCAAAAGACTGCGGTCGAGCAGCCCTTTAAATGCGGCTGGCAGACTCCCCCACCAGATAGGGCTCACAATAACCAGATGCCCGGCCCAGATGAGCGCCTGCTGGAAGTCCTCCAGGCAAGGCTCCAGTGGCTGCATCCCATATCCCTCTCTCAAATTGGCATCAAAGACCATCTGTGACAGGTTAAAACGCCTTACCCTGTGATACTCCCGAGCTTCGATTTCATAGATATCGGCCAAATGTTTGCACAGGCTGTCGGCTTTCGGATTAGCGTTTATTATCAGAATATTTTTCATCCCCGTACTCCTTATCAAGGTTAACGAGGACGATTCTAAAGTCTCCCCTTAAGGGCAGAGTCAAGTGCTTAATCACTAAGGCCTGGGCAATCGTCCATAGCCGACAGACACTTATCTACCGTTGCCAGTTGTAGCCTGAGTCTCAGCTGTTGCGCCCTGATGTCCTGTTTAACCCCCTCAAGAAACCGGCGTATTTGCTGCCAGTCAATCGTATCCCCTCTGGCAGGGACTACGGCCATGAGTTTGGTCAAGGGTACACCTAAGGCTTTGGCATCGCGAATGAGGCGCAACAGCTCGAGATCCTGTGACGAATAGACCCGATATCGCCCATCACGCTTAGGAGCGGGTAACAAGCCTTTTTGCTCATAAAATCGAATGGCCTTGATAGAAAGCCCTGTCACCCTGGCCGCCTCACCTATGTACATATTCACTCCTTAGCCCCGTGTATTGCCTTTCACCTTAACCAGACTCTGAACATCCCCTAGGCCGTGAGGAACAAAGTCAGTGCTCATGGTACCGCCAGGGTCACCTGCAGCAATCACGGGCTCTGTCAGTTTGTACTTGACCAATGCCAGCGCAGCAGCCAAATCCATCGAAAAAAACATGCCTCTGTCGACACCGGCTTCAAGCCCCTGAGCAGATGCCAGCGTCCAGCCACCGCGCCCAATCAAGGTGAGTCGCCGACGACAGTACCATGGTGACCGAACTTATTACGCGCCCTAATATGGCCTTGTCCGGAAACCTGAAATGACAGCTGACACAAGCAGGCCCGGCCGCTTCTGTCATATCAGCTACCCGATGGCTTAAAGGCTTACGACTGGCCATGGTGGCCTGAATGATAGATCACACGCTGCCGAGACACGGCTGCAATTTTCTACTCATCGCCACTCCCGGTGGTTACTCGCTGCATACACCGAGATTGCCCGGGGCTTAGTCGATGACCACCCAAACACCTCCTGCAGCTTAGTCAGTAAACCAAGTCCACGCCTTCATATTCACCCTGAAAAAGACTGCCAAAGACAATCCAATGGCTATTAATCAATAGTCGACTTGGCGGGTTTAAATTTTGACATCAAGGTCATGAGTAGCACGGCGGCAGCCCCCGCGACTATGCCAAAAAGCAGATTCAGCAAACTCGGGGTAAAAAATTCCAGTACCTGGCCTATCCCTGCGATAGCAGCCACATGTTCGGCCGCAGCCTCGATACCATGATGCAGCACTGCCACGCCGTGGGTCAGAATACCGCCCCCCACCATAAACATTGCAGCCGTACCCACCACGGACAGGAGTTTCATCAATTTGGGGGCTGCCGCCAAAATCCAGCTACCAATGATTTGAGCAACACTGGATGTCTTTTTAGTGAGCCACAGCCCCAAATCATCCAGCTTGACTATGCCCGCCACCAGACCATAAACGCCTATGGTCATCACGACGGCAATAATGGACAAAGTTGCTACCTGAGTCATAAAAGGGTGCTCGGCCACCACCCCGAGGGTGATGGCAATAATCTCTGCCGAGAGCACAAAATCGGTACGAATCGCACCTTTCACCTTTTGCTTTTCATACTCTTCGGGAGTCATGCCCTTTGGCACCAACGCCTCATGGGCATCTTCACCCGCCACCGGCACATGTTTTTCTCTGGCATGCCAGAGTTTCTCGAAACCCTCGAAGCATAAAAACAGGCCACCGAACATCAACAGCGGCGTCACCAACCAGGGCACAAAGGCGCTGATGAGCAGTGCCGCTGGCACCAAAATCAGTTTGTTAAAAAACGAGCCCTTGGCAACAGCCCACACCACAGGAAGCTCCCGATCGGCACTCACCCCGGTGACCTGCTGGGCATTGAGAGCCAGGTCGTCCCCCAGCACCCCTGCCGTCTTTTTGGCAGCGACCTTACTCATTACCGATACATCATCGAGAATGGTGGCAATATCATCGAGTAAGGTAAGCAAACTGGCTCCGGCCATAACAACTCCTTGAGAAACTATCCTGAATTTTCAAAGGCTATCCTAATCTATCGCAATTCCAAAGCGCAGCCCTCAGCGACTTAAGAACATAATTCCGATATCGGGATTGAATTTTGTTAAGCGCAAACCACTTTTAGTCACACTTGCAGGTATAATAAGGACAATTTTTTTCGCATTAACGTCTTTTACAGGACCTCACCATGACTCAAGACGAAATGAAAAAGGCCGCAGCCTGGGCCGCACTCCAATATGTAGAGAAAGACAGCATTGTCGGCGTGGGTACCGGCTCCACCGTAAACCACTTTATCGATGCTCTGGGCACCATTAAGGCTGATATTGAAGGCGCTGTATCGTCCTCTGAGGCATCCACCGCCAAGCTCAAGGCGCTGGGTATTCCTGTGTATGATTTAAACAGTGTCGACAGGCTGTCGGTGTACGTTGACGGCGCCGATGAAATCAACGGCCAGATGGATATGATCAAAGGCGGTGGCGCAGCCCTGACCCGCGAAAAAATTGTCGCGGCCGTTGCCGACAAGTTTATCTGTATCGTGGATAACACCAAGGAAGTGGCGATTCTCGGCGAGTTCCCTCTGCCGGTTGAAGTCATCCCGATGGCCCGCTCCTACGTGGCCCGTGAACTGGTAAAACTGGGCGGTGACCCTGTGTACCGCGAAGGTGTGGTCACCGACAACGGCAACGTGATCCTCGATGTGCACAACATGAAGATCATGGAGCCCAAGAAGCTTGAGGCGCAAATCAACGGCATAGTAGGCGTGGTCACCAATGGCCTGTTCGCCCATCGTGGCGCCGATGTGTTGCTTGTAGGCACACCGGAAGGCGTAAAAACCGTTACCGCCTGATAGCTTCAGCTCGATGACTGAAAAGCCACCTCAAGGTGGCTTTTTGTTTTATTTGCAAATAAAGCGAAAAACTACATGGGTTCAATTTGCTCAACGAGCAACTGCAGGCTTTGATTGCCGCGAAACTCGTTTACATCGAGGCGGTAGGCAAGCTGCACATGGCGCACCGTAGCATCAGGCCACACATTGAGGTCAACATTAAAGGCGATGGCATCCAGCATCAGCCGGCCACATTCGGTTTCCACCATCATTTTCAGGTGCTTCTCACCCACAAGGCGCTGTTGCAGCAAACGGAAATGACCGTCAAACAGCGGCTCCTCAAAACCCTGCCCCCAGGGGCCACTGGCACGCAGCAGCCCGGCAGTTTCCAGGGTCATAAACTCCAGCGGCAGTTCGCCGTCTGAAAGGATTTCACCGGTTAACAGCTCAGGTGCCAATATCTCCCTCACTGTGGCATCGAAGATGGCGTTAAAGCGCGCGAAATCAGCTTTACCAAGACTCAAACCCGCCGCCATGGCATGGCCGCCAAACTTTAAAATCAGCCCGGGGTGGCGACTTGAAATCAGTTCAAGCAGGTCGCGCATATGCAGCCCCTTAATGGAGCGGGCTGAGCCTTTGATTTCAGTGTCCGACGCCTCGGCAAAAGCGATAACGGGTCTGTGATATCGGTCTTTAATGCGCGAGGCCAGAATACCTATCACCCCCTGATGCCAGTCATCCTGATAAAGGGCTATCCCCCAGGGCAGCTCATCTTCTTTCAGCTCAAGACGCTCAAGACTCTTTAAGGCTTCTGCCTGCATACCGGTTTCAAGCTCACGACGCTCAAGGTTAAGACCGTCAAGCTCGGCGGCCATGCGGCGGGCATACATGATGTCACTGCACATCAGAGTCTCAACCCCGAGGGACATTTCATCGAGCCGGCCTGCTGCATTGAGCCTTGGCCCCACGGCAAAGCCAAAATCTGCAGCCACGGCGCGGGCAGGGTTACGTTTGGCCACTTCCAGTAGCGCGGTAATTCCGGGGCGGCAGCGCCCTGCCCGCACCCGCTTGAGACCGGCATCCACCAAAATACGGTTGTTGGCATCCAGGCTCACCACGTCGGCGACTGTACCCAAAGCCACTATGTCAACCAGAGTGGCAAGATTGGGCTCGCTCCTGCCAAGGCGCTCAAACCAGCCGCGGTTTCTAAGCTCTGCACGCAGCGCCAGCATCAGGTAAAAGGCAACGCCGACACCGGCTATGGATTTACTGGCAAATTGGCAGCCTGGCTGATTGGGATTCACTATGGCATCGGCTGCCGGCAACTCATGCCCGGGCAAATGGTGGTCAGTAATCACCACCTGCATGCCAGCGACCTTGGCCGCAGCCACACCATCGATGCTGCTGATACCGTTATCAACGGTAATGAGCACTTCTGCCCCTTTTTGTGCAGCGAGTGCCACCAAAGGCACGCTCAGGCCATAGCCATAATCAA
This sequence comes from Shewanella sp., assembly GCF_041630135.1. GTDB lineage: Bacteria > Pseudomonadota > Gammaproteobacteria > Enterobacterales > Shewanellaceae > Shewanella. Next base: position 35,612 of record NZ_JBFKLW010000033.1, on the reverse strand, counting down.
AACGGTTAGGAATAAGAAAATCGGCGCCTTCAATGCCCATCATCGCCAGCGCCAACAGACAAACTGAGGTGGAGGTGGCGCCGTCTGCATCAAAGTCACCGACAATCAGCAGCCGCTTTCCCGCTTCGGCTGCATCAGCCAAAATGACAGCAGCCTCGGGCAGTCCCAGCATAGTTTCCGGCCGCAGCAGAGACGCCAATTCCTGCTCACATTGCTCGGCCGCCACTCCACGGCGAGCCAGCAGCTGTTTCAGCAACGGATGCAAATGTGCAGGCAGGTGGGAATCATCCACAGAGGGGCGTCTGGAAAGCTTGTACTTCACGCCGGAAACTCCTTGAAAAACGTCTAAAACAAAAAGGTGAGCCTGGGCTCACCTTGTAACACCTGAGCAACCGCTATTAACGGGCAACATTACGCTCGAGCATATCATAAAGTGCACTGGCAGGCTGATAGCCTGGGATCATAGAGCCATCCTCCAGCACAATGGCAGGAGTACCATTCACACCGAAAGAGCCCCCCAGATTGTACTGACCAGCGATGTCGGCGTCACACTTGGCTGCGGCAATGGCGTTACCGGCTTTGGCATCGTCCATGGCCTTGAGTGGATCCTTGGCGCACCACACGGCTTCCATTTCATCGGCGTTGGGTGACGGCACCCCCTGACGTGGGAATGCGAGGTAACGCACCGTGATGCCAAGCTTGTTGTAGTCGGCCATCTCGCGATGCAACTTGCGGCAGTAACCACAGGTGATATCGGTAAATACAGTTACCACATGCTTTTCATTCTGGGCTTTGTAAACCAGCATCTTGTCTTCGAAGTTCTTCAGCATTTCCAGACGAGGACCAGCCAGTGCCGCCTCAGTGAGGTTTTTCATCGAACTGTCGAGATCGTAAATATTACCGTGAATAAGCTTGCTGCCATCCTGGGTGATATAGAGCACACCGCGGTTGGTGATCACCTGATATAACCCGGAAACAGGTGCAGCTGAAACTGAGCTCACTTCCAGGCCAAGGGTATCTTCTACCTTTTTCTTAAGCATATCGTTTGGTGTCGGCGAGCTGGCAAAAGCCATTGGCGCCAGGGCCAGGGTGAGCAACATAGTCAGGGTACGAGACAATTTCATGATTATTCCTTGATAAACACTGAGGTTCACAGTCACCTAAAGACTTAGACCCGTGAATGGCCTGAAAAGTTACCGACTAATGTCGACAAAAGCAAATCGACTGCCATCGATTTTGTATCAGTTAATGTTTCTGCTGTAACCTCAGCCACGCGGATGGTGCAGGCCATGCAGGTCAGCGAGGCGGGTTCTGGCCACATGGGTATAAATTTGGGTGGTAGACAGGGAACTGTGGCCCAGCAGCAATTGTACCACCCGCAAATCGGCACCATGGTTCAAAAGGTGAGTGGCAAAGGCGTGCCTTAAGGTATGGGGCGACAGTTCAGTGGAAATACCCGCCCTTAGCGCATACAGCTTGATACGGTGCCAAAAGGTCTGGCGGGTCATCTGCTGGCCACGGCTAGACGGAAACACCACTTCTGTAGCGCCCTGTTTAAGCAACTCTCCACGCCCTGCCTTGAAGAACAGCTCCAATGCGTCCTGAGCCACCTCTCCCATGGGCACCAGCCGCTCCTTACCACCTTTTCCGATTATACGAACCAGCCCCTGGCGCAGGCTAAGCTCTGACATGCCCAGCGCCACCAGCTCACTGACCCGCAGGCCTGTCGCATACAAGAGCTCGAGCATGGCTTTATCACGACACTCTATCGGATCGTCTGTATTAGGCTCAGCCAACAGTCGCTCTACTTCAGCTTCAGAAAGGCTGCCCGGCAACGGCTTGGCGAGCTTTGGCGATTCAACCAGCGCGGTGGGGTCTGTGCTTATCTGCCCCGATACCAATAAATGGCGGTAAAAACGCCTCAAACTCGAGAGCATGCGCGCGGTTGAGGTTTTGGCCAGGCCTTTTTCGACCCGAAACGCCAGATACTCACGCAATGTCAGAGTGTCCAGCGTCAGTAGTGTCATGCCCCGACTTCCCAAAAACACCTCAAACTGCGCCAGGTCGGTTCGATAGGCACTGAGGGTATTGTCCGACAGCCCATGCAGCGACCAAAGCTCATCCACAAAGGCATCAATGAGCATGGCGCCTTCGGCGCTGGGCTTTACTGCCGTGCCTTTGGACGCCCTGCGACGAGACGCCGTGCGCCCAGCCTTTGCGCTACTGGAAATCCTCTGGCCGGACCTGGGGGTGGCATTGACGCTCAAAACACTCTCCATGACTGGGTTATTAACAAAAAGCCTCCCAGCACAACAAAATCAAAAGCACAAAAAAACCGGGCAGGCCCGGCTTTTCCAAATCGATTTCAGTTAAGCCGCCTCAGCCTGGCGATTACCGATAAAGAGGCAGATTACCATGGTCGCGAGTGTTGGCAACAACCAGGCCATACCCTCGGCGTACAGTGGCATAAAGTCCACCAGACTCATATCAACACCGGCAGCTTTCAGGCCATCAATGGCACCAAACAGCAGCGCCACCGCCAACACCAGTCTGTGGCCTAATGCAGGGTTTGGCATCCGCTCGGTGAGGAAGGTCACCGCTACCAGTGCAATCACCACCGGATAAATACTCACCAGCACAGGAATACTGATGCTGATAAGCTGCGCCAGCCCCACGTTGGCCACCAGGGCACAAATGGCCGAAAACAGGATCACAAACTGACGATACTTGATGCGCGGGAACAGCTCGTTGAAGTAATCGGAGCAGGCACTCACCAGGCCCACCGCCGTGGTCAGACACGCCAGCGATACCACGGTTGCCAGCATGGCGGCACCGAGTGTGCCGAATTCACGGTCAACATATCGGGTCAGGATCTGGCCACCATTATCGGCGCCAACGGCGATATCACCGGCAGTAGCACCCAGGAAAAACAGCGAGATATACACAAACGCCAGGCCGGAAGCAGCAATAATGGCCGCACGCACCAGCGCATGGGTCTGAGCCTTGGGGTCATCTACGCCTTTTTTACGCAGCAGGTCAATAATCAGCATACCGAACATTAGCGACGCCAGGGTGTCCATGGTGTTATAGCCTTCAATCACCCCCTTGATCAGCGGACTTTCAGCGTAATCCCCCTGAGGCGCTGCGGTTTCGCCGCCGGGCAGCAGAATAACGGATACCGCCAGCGCTACCAGCAGTACCATAAGCACCGGCGTCAGCACCTTACCTACACTGTCCATCAGCTTACCGGGGAAGAGTGCCAGCAACATGGTCACAATAAAAAATCCCAGGGTAAACAGCAGCTGAGCCACATTCAGGCTTATATTGCCCAACATCCAAACGGCGCTGGTATCGCCAAGAAAGGGCTTGGCACCTATCTCAAACGCCACCAAGCCAGTGCGGGGCGCAGCAAAGGCTGGGCCGATGATGATATAAATGGCAACCGCCAGCGCCGTGGCGGCCACCGCGGGCAGGTAGGCCATAACCTTACCCTGGGTTTTGGCCACGGCAATCAGGCCCACCAGCGGCAATCCCACGGCAGTCACCAAAAAGCCCATCATGGCCAGAGGCATGTTTTCTCCGGCAAGCATCCCCGCAAACGGCGGAAATATCAGGTTGCCAGCCCCCAAAAAGAACGCAAAGGTCATAAATCCCAGACTCAGTGTGTCTGAGAAACTCATCTGCTTGTTTTGCACAAGAAGCCCCATCTTATTAGTGTTTTGTTAACAAACTTAAGTGATTATCCTTCGCTTGGCTACCGACTTACAGTGAAACAATCGGACTTGTAAAGCCATGCTTACAGGAAAAAACCGGTAAATTTGGCATGATTTGCTCATAAAAACCGCACTCGAGTGGCCATTTCAGACAGAAATCACCGTCGAGGAACCCGACGTCTTGCAAAAACCCCGGGGAAGGACAGAGACTATTACCAAAGCCGCCCTCACAGCGCAAGGAAACGACCGTTCAATTGGTAAAAAAGCCTGCGGATGCAACATCGGCGCTAACGTCATGTTGCCTGGGATCACAATCCCCCCATTTTCTGGGCTTCCTGCGTCACATTCCCCTAACCAACAAGACATGGAGTTTCCCAGAGGTAAGACCTGCCAGGGGATTTTCCGGCAATTAACCAAGGGCTCTGCTACTATGCCCGGCAAAGCAGACACAGCATTAACAGGCATTCAGATTATGGGATTCAGCTTTAAGTCGTTTCACATCGATGACGCAGGCTGCGGCATGCCAGTGAGCACCGATGGCGTGTTGCTGGGTGCCTGGGCTGAACTGTCTGGCGCGAACAATGTACTGGATTTGGGCGCCGGCAGCGGTTTGCTATCGTTGATGGCAGCGCAGCGCTGTGACGCCATGATTACTGCCATCGAAATCGACAGTGCTGCCGCGAAGGCCTGCCTGCACAATTTCAATGCCAGTCCATGGGCAGAAAGACTCAGGGTAATCGAGGCCGATGCAACCGAATCTTCAGCATTATCCGGCGAAGTGTTCACTCACATTCTGTGTAACCCCCCCTATTTCGAGACTGGCCCGCTCAGCGATAAACCCGGACGCGCCCGGGCAAGACACACAGGCAGTCTGAGTTTTACCGCCCTGTGTCAGCTGTTTGCCAGTTATTTAAGCGATAATGGCGTTGCCAGTGTTATCATGCCTACCGAGAGCGAAGCCGCTTTTTTGCAAGCACTCACTCACGCTGAACTCTTTGTCAGTCGCAGGGTGGCCGTAAGTACCGTTGAAGGCAAAGCACCACGCAGGCTATTGATAGCACTGACTAAAACACCGAGCCAGCCAACAGAAACCCAGCTGGCAATCCGGGACATTGATGGCCAATACACCCAAGCCATGACTGAGCTCACCAGAGACTTTTATCTGAAACTGTAAGACAAGGTATCGAAGTGCAAACAAAGCGCCTATAATACCGCGCCTGATTTCCTAGGAACGCCGCCATGCAATTTGAAGATTTCCAACTGGACACCGCACTGCTGGAGTCCCTGAAAGCCATGGGGCACGAGTCCCCCACCACAGTTCAACGCATGACTGTCCCCCTTGCACTGGAAGCAAGGGACATACTGGCGCGCGCACCGACTGGTACCGGTAAGACAGCCAGCTTCCTGCTGCCTGCACTGCAGCACCTTATCGACTTCCCTCGCCGCCGTCCCGGTCAGGCGCGGGTGCTTATCCTTACTCCCACCCGGGAATTGGCAAGCCAGGTACATCGCTATGCCTGTCACCTTGCCACCGACCTTGAACTGGATATCAAGATTATCACCGGCGGTGTACCTTACCAGCCCCAGGAAGCCATGCTGAAACAGAACGTGGATATTCTGGTGGCCACCCCCGGCCGCTTGCTCGAGTACCTCGACAAGGGGCTGTTCAGCGCCGAACTGGTTGAGACACTGGTGATTGACGAAGCCGACCGTATGCTGGACATGGGCTTTGGCGATGTAGTGAAAACCCTGGCTTTGGAAGCCCAGGGCCGCAAGCAGGCCATGCTGTTTTCCGCCACCCTCGAAGGCGGTGGTGTCGGCGCCTTTGCCCGTGAACTGCTGAACGACCCTGTGTTTGTGGAGTCTGAACCTCCACGCAGCGAAAAAGCCAAAATCCATCAGTGGATCCACCTGGCCGATGATAAGAACCACAAGTTCGCCCTGCTGTGCCACCTGCTCAAACAGGAAGAAGTGACCCGCGCCATTGTGTTCTGTAAGACCCGCGAAGTGGTGGCCAGCCTCGATGGCCTGCTGCAACAGGAAGGCATTGCCTGCGCCTTTATGCGCGGCGACATGGATCAGAAGAAGCGCTTCCAGGCTCTGGGCCGCTTTACCAAGGGTGAAGTCAATGTACTGCTGGCCACCGATGTGGCAGCCCGAGGTATCGATATTGACGATATCAGCCATGTGATTAACTTCGACATGCCACGCTCAGCCGACACCTATGTGCACCGCATCGGCCGCACCGGCCGTGCCGGCGCCAAAGGCACCGCGATCTCACTGGTTGAAGCCCACGACATGCGTATTCTGGGTAAAATTGAGCGCTATACCGAGCAGTCACTCAAGCGCCGTGTGATTGAAGGGCTACGCCCCAAGCACAAAGAAGCCAAGGTACCGGGCAAGAAGAAAGTCAAAGCCAAAGACACCAAGGCCAAGAAGCCTAAAAAATCGACCAAGAAATAACCGCCGTTATCATTCTTTGTCATTTACGGAAAAGGGAGCTTTTAAGCTCCCTTTTTAATGGCCATTTGGTTCACGCCCAGGTGCTGAAAAGCTGCCACTTAAAGCCGCATTTTTCCAATCAGGTCAAAGAATAGTCCAAACAAAATCAGATACATTTCCGTTACAAAAACTGATTGGTATAGCAGGCCGCATTTGGTAACTTAGGCACCGTTACCTGAAAATGGATAAGCGGGCCGTTATGAGTGCAAAATTAAAAAGAAGAATTCTCCCTCCAGTCATCCTGTTCCTGTTCATAGTTGCTGCTGTTGTCTTGCTCGGCATGAAGGAAGCACCCGAGCAGAAAACTGAAGAGTTGCCACTGCCAATCATTGAAGTGACGCAAGTGCAACAGGAAACTGTATCACTCAATCTGCCTTCCTACGGAATGGTTGCTCCCAAGCACAAGACCCAATTGGTTGCTGAAGTGCAGGGGCGCCTGCTCAGCGTGTCGGCTAACTTCGTTTCCGGTGGTGTGGTGAAAAAAGGCGATGAGCTGGCGGTGATTGAACCTTCAGATTATCAGGCCGATTTGATGCAGACCGAGGCATCACTGGCACAGGCCACTGCCGCACTCAATGAAGAAATTGCTCGCGGTGAAGTGGCCAAGACCGAGTTCAAGGGCTACGACAAGGGCGTGCCACCAGAGCTTGGCCTGCGTATTCCTCAGCTTAAAAAAGAGCAGGCCAACGTCAAGTATGCCGAGGCAGCACTTGCCCGCGCCAAACGTAATCTGGAGCGTACCGTGATCCGCGCCCCCTTCGACGGCATCGTTAAGGCGCGCAGCGTGGATCTGGGCCAATATGTCACCCTTGGCACCAAGCTTGGTGAACTGTTTGATACCGGCATCGCCGAAATCCGCCTGCCAATTACCAATGCCGATTTGGCCTACCTTGAATCGGTCGATAATCCGGATACTGAAGTGACCTTAAGCGCCACCCTGGCCGGTCGTGATGTGGTATGGCAGGGCGAGATTGTCCGCAGCGAAGGGGTTATCGATCAGAGCAACCGCATGGTGTATCTGGTGGCCGAGGTGAAAGATCCTTATCTGCGCCAACACAAAAGCAGCGGCGAGCTGCCACTTAAGTTTGGTACCTTCGTGAACGCCATCATCAAAGGCCGTACAGTCGATGGCATAGTCAGACTGCCGCGCCATATAGTGCGCGACCATAAGGTTCCGGTTGTGCGCCCCGATAACACCCTCGAACTGCGTGAAGTAAAAGTGGTTCGCACTGATGTGGAATACGCCTTTATCAAAGACAGCCTCAAGAATGGCGAGCGGGTATCCATTACCAATATAGGTAACATGGGCACTGGCCAGATGGTTAAAATCCAGGGCGAAGACAAACCTGACAGCAGCAAGGACGACACTGCACCTTCCGATGAGCGTCTGGCACAGGCAGGGGATAAGTAATCATGGACACCCATAAAGGCATCATTGCATGGTTTGCCCGCAACAGCGTCGCGGCAAACCTGCTGATGATAGTGCTGCTGATTGGCGGTCTGTTCAGCACCCAAATCATCAATAAAGAAATCTTTCCCAGCTTCGAATTGAACCTGCTGCAGATTTCCGTCGCCTACCCGGGTGCGGCGCCGCAGGAAATTGAAGAAGGGATTAACATCAAGATTGAAGAAGCCATTCAGGATGTTACCGGCATCAAGAAGGTCACCTCTGTTGCCAGCGATGGCTTTGGCAACATTACCGTGGAGGTGGAAGACGGGGTAGATCCCAAAACCGTGCTCGATGAAGCCAAGCTGCGCATCGATGCCATTTCCACCTTTCCGGCCAACATTGAAAAGCCCAACATTTATCAGCGAAAGCCCGAAAACAACGTGATCTGGCTGTCGGTTTATGGCGATATCAATCCCCACGAGATGAAAGAGCTGGCCAAGAACATCCGTGATGAAGTGGCGACCTTGCCTTCGGTGACCCGCGCTCAGGTTGCCGGTTCACGTGATTATGAAATCGGCATCGAACTCTCTGAAGATAAACTCAGAGAATATGGCCTTACCTTTACCCAGGTCGCGACCGCTGTTAAAAACTCATCATTGGATCTGCCCGGCGGCGCCATCCGTGCCAAAGACGGTGACATACTGCTGCGTACCAAGGGCCAGGCTTACACTGGCGATGACTTTTCAAGCATCGTGGTTGCCTCAGGTCTGGATGGCAGTCGGGTAATGCTGAGCGATGTGGCAACCATCAAAGATGACTTTGAAGAGCGCCTCGAGTATACCCGCTTTAACGGTAAACCTGCGGTAATTGTGGAAGTACTGAGCCTGAAAGGCCAGGACGCCGTGGCCATTGCCAACGACGTTAAATCTTACCTCGCCGAGCGTAAACTCACCCTGCCTGCAGGCGCGGAGCTCGACTACTGGGGGGATTTGACCCACTACCTCAATGGCCGTCTCAACATGATGTTGTCGAACATGCTGATGGGAGCGGCGCTGGTATTTGTGATCCTGGCCTTGTTCCTCGACCTCAAGCTCGCCTTCTGGGTGATGGTGGGTATTCCGGTGTGCTTCCTTGGCACTGTGCTGGTGATGCCAATGGGTCCCTTCGGTCTTACCATCAATATGCTCACCCTGTTCGCCTTTATTCTGGTACTCGGGATCTTGGTGGACGATGCCATTGTAATAGGTGAAAGTGTGCACACTGAGGTGGAGCGCCACGGCCACAGCATGGATAACGTCATTCGCGGCGCCCAAAAAGTTGCCATGCCCGCTACCTTCGGGGTGCTGACTACCATTGCCGCTTTCATTCCCATGCTGATGGTGGATGGCCCCATGGGTATCATCTGGAAATCCATAGGTATGGTGGTCATTCTCTGTCTGGCATTCTCACTGGTGGAGTCCAAGCTTATCCTGCCCGCTCACCTTGGCCATATGAAGGTGAACACCAAAGCCCCCACCAGCCGCCTGGGACTGATGAAGCAAAGATTCAACGAGCGGGTTGCCCACTTTATTCATCACAGTTACAAAGACTTCCTTGAGCGCGCTATCTATAACAGATACAGCTGGCTGGCGGGCTTTGTCGGCGTATTGTTCCTGTCTGTAGCCCTGGTGGGCAGCGGCATGGTGCGCTGGGTATTCTTCCCCAGTATTCCATCTGACTTTGTACAGGTGCAGCTGGAAATGGAAGAAGGCACCTCGGAAGAAACCACCCTCAAGGCACTGCAGGACATCGAAGATGCGCTGTATCGCATGAACGGCGAGATGGAGCAAAAGTACGGTGAACCCGTGGTGAAACACAGCTTTTTTGCCCTCAACTCCCGTACCAGTGCCTTTATTTTCTCTGAACTGACCAAAGGCGAAGATCGCCAGCTGGACGGCAATGCCATTACCGAAGCCTGGCGTGATGCGGTACCTGAAATGGTTGGGGTGAAGAAACTGTCGATGAACGCCACCACCGGAGATGGGGGCGCCGATGTGGCCTTCCGTCTGCAATCGAGCGACCTTGAGCAACTGGCGCTGGCGGCCAAGGAGCTTAAAGCCAAGCTCGGCACCTACGAAGGGCTGTACGACATTGCCGACAACTACTCCTCCGGCAGCCATGAAATCCGCCTGAAAATCCGCCCTGAAGCTGAAGCCATGGGTCTGACCCTGTCGGATCTGGCGCGTCAGGTGCGTTATGGCTTCTACGGCTATGAGGCCCAGCGTATTCTGCGTAACAAAGAAGAAGTGAAGGTGATGGTGCGCTATCCGCTGGAGCAGCGCCGCACCCTCGGGCATCTTGAAAACATGCTGATCCGGACCCCGGATGGCAATGCGGTGCCCTTTGCCACCGTGGCCGATTTCGAAGTGGGCGATTCCTACTCCGCCATCACCCGGGTTGACGGTCGCCGTGCCATCAGCATCACCGCCGCCGCCAACAAGGATAAAGTCGAGCCCGGCAAAGTAGTGGCCGAGATTGAAAAAGACTTTATGCCGCAGCTCAAGCGCAAGTACCCCCATATTTCCAGTGCGCTCGATGGCCAGAGTCAGGAAGAAGCCAGCGCCATGTTCAGCTTGCTGCAGGGTCTGTTCTTCGCGCTCTTCACCATCTATGCGCTGATGGCGATTCCGCTTAAGTCCTACAGCCAGCCGCTGATTATTATGTCGGTTATTCCCTTCGGTATGATTGGCGCCATCATAGGTCACCTGCTGCTTGGGCTGTCACTGAGCGTACTCAGCCTGTGCGGCATCATCGCGCTGGCCGGGGTAGTGGTGAACGACTCGCTGATTTTGGTGGACTTCGTTAACCGCGCCCGAGCTCAGGGCTATTCCATCAAGGAAGCGGCAGTGAATGCAGGTTGTTTCCGCTTCCGTGCGATTATCCTGACCTCGCTGACCACCTTCTTTGGTCTGGTGCCCATTATTCTTGAGCGCAGTCTGCAGGCGCAGATTGTGATCCCCATGGCCACCTCCCTTGCCTTCGGGATCCTGTTCTCAACCGTGGTAACCCTTATCCTGGTGCCGCTGTTGTATGTCATTCTGGCTGACTTAGGGTCACTGTGGCGCCGCTTCTTCAACTGGTGGTGGCGTCCTGACAATGAGTCGCCGCATGATGTCAGCGCAGATACCAGCAGCGCATCTTTGAGCAGCAAGCACGATCCGCTGTAGTACCAGTCATAAGTTGAATGAAAAGGGAGGGCCTCGGCTCTCCCTTTTTGATCAGGCAGACATTTTCAGACTGTTCACTTTGCTAGACTGCCTGCTTCACTTCTGGATAAGGAAGCGCTGCGGCACTCAAGCTCCATGGAAACTCTATCCAATATCTCTGACACAACACTGGTCTACGACATACGTCAGAATCGTTATCTCAATATTACCGGCCGCTGTACCCTGCGCTGCAATTTTTGCCCCAAGCAACAGGGCAGCCGGCAAATCCACCAGTATCAGTTGGCGCTTAGCTGCCAACCAGTAACCGATGATTTTCTGGCACTGCTCGGTGACGCAAAAGACTTTGATGAGTATGTGTTCTGTGGTTACGGTGAGCCAACACTTAATCTGACCACCCTGCTGGGCGTGGCGCGGGAAATAAAGTCCCGGGGGGGAAAGGTCAGGGTCAATACCGATGGTCTTGGCAATCTGTTTCATCGCCGCAATATACTGCCTGAGCTTGCCACCTGTGTGGATGCCCTGTCGGTGTCACTCAATGCCCATAACGAAATAGTCTATAACCGTCACTGTCAGCCCAAACTCAAAGGTTCATGGCAGGCAGTTAACGAATTTATCGCAGCGGCTCCCCACTACATTCCCCGGGTTGAGGTATCTGCCATTGAAGGCCTGGAAGGCGTTGATATAGACGCATGCCGGGTGCTTGTCGAGGCGGCAGGATGCCAGTTCAAACACCGAAAACTGGATGTAATGGGCTGAATAATGCGGGTCTGTTTTGGCCTCCAATTCGTGTTAACATGTTGACCACTTTTGGCCCGACCTGATTTGGCATGCTCAAACTCAATACCGGACTCTCACCTATTACTTCGCTGCTGACTGATGCTCAGGGCGTTCGCTGGTCGCATCAACGTATATTGGCCATTGCCAGCCAACTGGCAATGCTGGTGATTAGTGTTGTGTTGGTCACCAACGTCATTATTACCCTGGGTGAGCGTCGCTTGCAGGAAGAATGGGCCACACAGAGATACACTGAGCTGCAAACGGTTGGCACCATGATTGCCGACAAGGTCACCTTTCAGCAATTCAGAACCCAGACTTTAGCCCGTGGAGAGCTGCTGCGCCAATACCTGGATACAGGCAATGAAGCAATGGCAAACAAACTCATAGAACAATGGGGCAGCCTGCAGAAAAACATGCCCGAATTAATGGGCATAGCACTGTTTGATACTCGCGGTGAATTGATGTTTGCCTCGACAGATTTATTCAGCAGCCAAACATTACCTCCCTCACTGCTTGGGGGAACCCGCAATATGGGCGGTAATGAAATTTACAGCTCGCCGATGGAGTTTTTGTCTGTAGATGGCGGTCTGGAACCCTACATGTATCAGCTCGCCTGGCTCGAAAACCCGGATCAAACGGTACGCGGGTATCTGGTCACTTACAACTCGATGATGCGCACTCTGGAACTGGTTAAACCCGCCATCAGCTCCGGGCAATCGCCAATGATGATGTTTGATACTCAGGGATTGATGTATTCGGGCGCAACTGATGACCCGCTTCCCAGATTGCCAGAGGCTCTCAATGCCAGTTTAAAGCAAAGCTATCCTGCATTGTGGCGTCAGATGGCCATGAGTAACTTTGGCCAGTTTCATGGTGATGACGCGACCTTCGTTTATTTGAAGGTGGATCTGACTACGCAATATGAAACCCGCAGAGAATATTTTTTGGTTTCATACATACGTAACTCCGATATCAAAAGTCGTTTTGCCTACTGGCAAGCCATTCTTACCGTCGGCACAATTATTCTCACTTTGCTCGCTGCGGCGGCCGTGGTGTTGAGCCACCTTTATCGCCTCGAACAAAGGGCGCGCCAAAATAGTATTCAGCTCGCTGCCGATTTGTTTGGCGGCGATGAGGGCATGTTGCTGGTCAACGATAAGGGCAGAGTGCTCAGCGCCAACGCCACAGCAGGTGCATTGCTCAGGCTGGCCTCAGATCAGCTGACTGACCGCAGCCTGCAGCGATGTCTGCAGTTGGATGACCAAAACTACCAGGCCATCATTCAATCAGTGCAGGACAAGGGGGAGTGGCGAGGCGAAATGGCGCTGGATAACAGGCCAGACACCCTGCTTACCATTCAAATCCGCTATACCAGAGCCAACCGCGATCGCCAGCGTTATTTTCTGGTCGGACTGACCGACATAGGTGAACTCGCCAAATGCCGCCGTGAAGAATCGTTGCACCGATTGCTGGCAGACAGCGCAGTTGCCACGGCCTTGACCGATGCTGAAGGTCACTTGCTTAAGTACAATAACGCCTTTGAGCAATTGCTGGATATGGCTGAACCCATCAGCGGTAATCTGGCGGATATTCTGGAAAATGATTTGGGCAATCAGTGGGCCCGCATCAGCCAAATGGTGGCAATGCAAGGAAGCTGGCAGGGGCAAATCCTGTGCACCAATAATGCCGCAAGCTGTTTACAGGCGACACTTAAAGGCCATCTGGATGATGAAGGGGATGTGGAATATCTGGTATGTACGCTTGAACAGGCGACAAACAGACGCAACCGGGAAAGTGGCCACCTGATCCCAAACCGAAGCACCATTCTGGCCAATATAGAAGATTTGCAACGTTACTTTGAAGCCCTTGGTGAAGCAAGCAGGGTGAACTCCTGTCTCATGCTGATGGACATCAGTCCTTCAGGCATGCTGAGTCACATGAGTGATATTGGACAGTTGGAGAAACGCCAGCAGGAAGTGGAAATGCTGCTGCTCAAAGAGTTGCCTTCCAATTTCCAGATTTCTCATTGGCAACTCGGTAAGCTGGTCATTATCCTGCCCTTCACCGGCAACAATGATGCGCATAAGTACGCGACCGATGCCATGTCAGAGCTCAATTCCCATGGTTTAGGAGAGGGTATTTCCATCGGTATTGCTGCTTATCAGGATGGCCAGGATCTGGAAGCCTATATCAGCCATGCTGAAATTGCCCTCAAGCGCGCCAAGCAAACGGGCGATCAGAAAATTTGCCAGGCCTTTACCCGCTGACCCCCAAGAGCTGATCCGGCAGGGATTTTTCACTTACGCTGATAATCCCTGAACGATTTAAGGTGATCTTGTATCTGGCATAACGGGGGGCTTTACGTCCCTCGCGGTACACCAATACCACGTTGATTTGATAGCGGCGCTCAGCCGTTTCTGCACTGATTTTGCCATCAAGCTCGCTGTACACCCGTACCTTGCCACGCTCCAGATAGCGGACAAAGGGCACCAGACTGAACGACACCTGCTCAGACAGGGTATCGTAACCTGCCAGAAAATCCTCCTCACTGACCCGGGTAGAGATACCATAATGCAGGTATTCCGCCTCAATACGGTTTTGTTGGTGCCGCCGGCTTAAAATTTCTGTTACCGCTTTGGGCAGATCTTTACTGCGCACAAAATCAAGCCATACCTGCTGACGGGCAATAAGCTTATGACTGGTCGTATCGCTGAGCAACCGGCTCCAGCGAGGACGGCCGCGCTGAATGGCCCGCCACATCACATTACGCATATCTTCTTTGAATATTTCCCGAAAGCCGTAAATCACGGCCAGGGTAACTATGAGGCTCATGGTAAAACCACTGAACACCCCCTGAGCCTTAATGATAAGTGCCGATACCACCAACATCACCAGACCAGTGGCAAGACCGGTAACAAACTTTTTAAGTCCCACCCCCAGCGGTTTGAGTTCTTCTTTGAGAACCACCCCCTGCTGAATCAGACGTCTGAGCAGTAACATCTTGTTGGATATACGGTTGTGATCAAATTTGGTCTTTTCGGAATTGTAGCGTTTGCCATCCCGGTATTCTGACTCACTTCGACACAACTGCAGGGTCGTCTGACGGATGAGCTCAAAGGTTTCACTGTCTTCAGCAGGCAAAGCAGGCGCTTGCTTCAACAGCTGCAGCAATTTTTGTTCACAGTGCCATGACAGGTAGTTATCGGCGTGCTCGAACCAGGGCTTCCACTTGGATTCTGTGGGTTCGTTACGGCGAAATTTCTTCAAAATCCCGGCAACCTGCTCATCAAGTTCTGCCAAAGCAGGGTAAAACGTCTCGGCAGACTTCAGTTGCAGCAGCTCCTTGGTGTCATTATCCATCGCCACGGAAAACTGGTAGGCAAACAGGTTCAGATACAGTCGAAACTCTTCCATGGTGCGCTTGTTGAGGCTGACAAAGCGACTTTGTACCAGCGGCAGGTGCAGGCCATCGGAATAGTACGCCCGCCGCCCAACAATGGCGCTGTGAAAGTACTCCTCTTCATCCAGACTTTCCGGACCTATCCCCATTTCCTTGGGCAGGGCAAAATAGAGATCCAGCCTGCAGGCTTCACCCACCCCGAGCTGATGCGAAAACTTCACCGAAAGCGCATCTTCCTGTTTTAACTGAACGTTGGCCACAAGCCTCCTTAAAAGATCAAAAGTGCAAAATCAGGATAGAAAAAATCTTTGAAGGCATTAGCTTAACAGAAAGTATTGCTGCTCAGGTTGCCAAAAAAAACTTCAATGTATCAACCGGCAGCCACAGACAGTATTGCTGGGTTGGAATAACACCACAGCATAATCACGGGCTGTATCCAACTCGAGGATCTCAAGTTCGATTTGATGCAAACCTTTAGCGGACAAATTAAGCTCACTTACGTACGAAACATAATTCATATGCATCGGCCAGGGTGAACCTTGCTTACCAGGCTTTTCTTCTTTGCTGTGAATCGAAATATCATACCTGTTACCCGCCCCCGGAGAGGTATTTAACTTGCCCTCCATACTGATACTGCCCGCGAGACTGCCATCGAGGTTGAAATAGCGATAGTGCATTTGCGCCCTCTTCCCCTTGGTCACCAAATCCACCAGCAGGTATTGACGAGCCTTGCCGCCATCACCGGGCTCGTAGAGTTCTGATGAACAATTGAGCAAGCTGGTCTCGGCGCCGCGGGTCAAGGTATAAATAGTACCCAGGGCGATAAACAGCACGGCCAGGACACTGATATTAATGCCCCAAATCCAGGTTCTAGTCACAGATATCAACCTCCTCAAGCCAAGCCTGACTGATAAAGGTTCTGGGTTCACGACCATCGCTGATTTTGAGATTTCTCACTACAGCCTGGCCCATATAGTCACCCCGCATAGTCAGATTCAGTACCCGGGAATCATGGCTTAAAGAAACAAACACATCACGCCATCGCGATCCGCGACATTGAGTCAGTGCGCTGCCTATCAGAGTCGCCTTTTCCAGCAGTAAGGTGTTGTTACTGCGCGAATGAGCAAAGAGTACCAATTTAACCAACTGGCCATCCATCTGAGTCAGGGTCTGTACTCTCAATGGCGCTGTGGGCGACATCTCACCTATACGGTAGACGTAATAGGCACTGGCACAAACGGCGAGTAACATCATTAACGCCAATAACCATAACGGCATGCTGCTGAAACGCCCCGATAGTCTGTACGGGGAGGAAGGCCTGGCACCCGGCGGGCCTATTTTAGGCATCCGCAGCACATATCCCTGCCCCTTTACCGTTTCAATCAAGAGTTCGCTGCCGGGACCAATAAAGGAGCGGATCATAAAAATTGCCCTGGCGACAGAGGAATCACTTAAATCGTCATGAGATTCATCACCACGACGCAAATCCGATTTTGCTACAACCTGTTCGGGATGCTGAACCAACATTCGAAGTACCTGTAGTTCAGCTCGGGGGAGATGCCAAACGTCTCCTGAGCTGCTCTTGGTCAACTCACCTCTGGCCTCATCAAACCAGCAATCTCCCAATTGCATTCCAAATCCTCAACAGTTGCATGGGAAGATTGTAACGGAGCGGGCACAAATCAACTGTGATCTGGATTAAGACCAGCACCTTTCCCCATCCCTTAAGAGGTATTAATGCAAATTGTGATTCCCGGCAAAAGGTTGAATACCGCCGGTGATGCCAATGAATAGAAATAAAAGCCGATAAATTTACATGAATATTACAAATGCCGTGATCCAGCCCCTTTCTTACCCGCTTTTTCCTATTAATCAACATCTCGCCGCCCGCAGTTACCGATAACAACCCCGATTTGCAATCAGCCGGGTTCAAGGGAGGCAAATCACAGTCTTCACAGATGAGCAAGCCATACTGCCCCCAATGGCCATCCGGCCCTGGCATCACAATAAAAGGAATAACAATATGAAAATCGACAGACGACAGGCACTTGGACAAATCATCGGCCTCGGCAGTGCAGCCGGTCTTGGTCTGGTCAGCACCTCTCTGATGGCGGCAACTGACGAAAACGGCAACTACCGCCTCGCCCTTGGTGAAAAGCTTAAATATGTACCTTTAGATCCCATGGCAACGGCCAAGCTGGCTTATGAGACAGGCGGTGGCTGTATGCATCAGGTATTCCACGCAACAGTCACCATGCTGGCCGCATCAGCCAGTGTCGACGCCGACAAGTTCAAGTCCATCCCCACTGCGCTGGCCGGATATGGCTTTGCCGGAGTGACAGGTCAGGGCACCCTATGCGGCAACCTCAATGCTATTGGTATGCTGGTTAACCTGCTCGATGACATCAACGGTCAGAATTCAGCCGTGATTGGCGCTGCCTTCCGTTGGTATGAAAATACCATGCTACCGCTGGAAACCCCTGAATTTATTGCTGGTATTGGTTCAACCGCTGAGAAGACAGCATTGGTTGGCAGCTCCTCTGTCGCCAACAGTGTCATGTGCCACTCTTCCATCAGTAACTGGTCCAAGGCATCGGGTAAAACCTTCAGCCAAAAAGGCGAGCGCTGTTATCGGTTGTCGGCTTCCATGGCCTACCACCTGGTGGAACTGCTTAACCGTGCTTACAAAGGCGAAGTGATTGCCGGTACGCCGGAAGCCAAACCTTCTGATGAAGCCCAGCGTTGCCAGACCTGTCATGGCACCACAGAAACCATGGGGCCGGCGGCCAGCGTTAAGACAGACATGGAATGCACCACCTGTCACACCGGCCACTTCAACTAAGGAGGCGCCATGAACGCAAAATTACTCTATCCCCTGCTGGGCACCTTACTGCTGGGCGCCTGTGGCAGTGATAACGACAGTCCCGAGGTGACTCCGCCAGAGCCGCCTGTCGCGACCACGGTTCACATTGATGAAGCTGAAGCACTGAGTCTTGAGGTTGTCAGCTTTGAGCCTCAGACCGGAGAGGTGGAGTTTACTCTCAAAGATAACAACGGCCTTGCCGTGACCGAAGCCAAACAGTACGAGCTGATTTATTTTGGTCTGCCTGCTGAAGGTAAGGCATCGAATAATCCCAAAGCCTGGAAACGCTGGCATGTAACCCAAAGCTTCGCATGCGCCGATATTCCGGCAAATTGCGAAGGCGTTCTGACAGAATCCAATACCAAGGGCCGATATCTGTTCCGGGCACAGGGTCTGGATTGGAGCCAGGACGCACCTGATGGCACGCTTGCCCGATACCGGCTTGCCATCACCTTCCACGGAGCCAAGGCCAGCAGTGACATGCAATTTGTCGCAGAAGCGCCGTAATGCGACATCGGGGGCTTAATCAGTATCCATCCAAATCATAAGCCCCCGCTTTTTTTAACGTCACAATTCCACAGGGCGCTGCTGTCAGGAAATCCCAGCAGCGCTCTGTCAGCAAGCTTTTCAAGTAACTGAAAGCTCAAAATAATAGCTTCGCCCCGCAGTAACGGAGCCCGCCCGGCCAGCATGACTTGCTGCAGATGCGTTGATAATTCTGCCTGAGTAACATCCACCAGCAATTGACCTTGGTCGAGTGCCATATGGTACGTTAACGAAGCAGGTTCCCAGTGCGTCAATGCACCTTTCAGTTGCAGCTGTTCACGCGTTTTACCTTCGTGATTCATACCGTATAAAAGCAAAACCTGGCCATCCCTGATATTCACCTCAAGCTCTAATTGCTTCACTCCGGGCTCTGCTGCCACATACATCTGAGCGTGACATTTCAGGTTAAGATTTCCCCGCTGCTCACTCCAGCTTCGCAAAAGCGACAGAATGGCAAAAGTGAACAAAACTGCCAGCACGATGGAAATAAGACCGACACGAACAGCGGTGTTTCTGTTAATCACAAATCCCGGCCTCCCGCAGCATCTCCAAGGTTTTTTGATCTGACGCTTGGTTCAATCCCAGCAACTTGACGTTAGTAGCCCCGGTGACATCACCGCCCTGAATCACCAAATGAAGCACGTCGCCAGCGCTCGAAGCGGACACGGATATTTGCTCCCAATGGCGCTGGCTGCACTCGGATAACGCTGATTCGAGTTGTTGTAACATCGCTTCTTGCTGACCATAACGGCGTAACTCTACTGAATTTCCGCCAGCCAGGGGAAATGTATGAACTGTCTCAAAAGGCAGCCCAACACTGGCAGGCATAGCCTGCATCACCAAGCCCAGAACCAGCACAACTGCGCTGACTACTCCCAAAAACGCCACTATTGGCACTTCGCCGACAGGACTTCCAAAACGCAGACGCCCCCGTTTTGGTTGTGAATGCAAGATAAATCCCTGACAGCCGACAGTTTCGAACAACATGGGCCAATCCTTACCCATCACTTTTCCCAGCGCATTTATTTCCCTGTCGAGTCTGGGTTCGTCAACGCCAATACACAGCAGCGCAGCATGCAAGCTCGAACGTGATACTACCCGGTCACGTTCATTCACAAGCATCAACAGCAACGCCCCCTGAGATGCAGAAAGCCTTTGCTCCCGGCCATCAATAAATACAAGTGTGAGCGTGTTTGGAGAAAAGCGGGCCTGACCTATCTGCATACCGCCATCTTGAATAAGAAAAAGGTGGGGCAGTATAAAAGGCAAAGGCCGCGCGGATATGTGATCCGCACGGCCTGAACAGAGATATCATTCAAAAACGTGAGCGATAATGGATTACTGTTGATTCAATCACTTACAAAAGTAACCACGATAATGTAAATGTGATCAGAAGGTGCCTGAATTTATCCACAGGTGCACCAGAATGCTGGCGACATAACCCAGGGCTATCACCGGCGTCCACTTCAGGTGCGCTCCAAAGGTATAAATCCCCCGGGCTTGCCCCATCAGGGCCACACCAGCGGCACTGCCAATAGAAAGCATGCTGCCGCCTACCCCTGCGGTCAGGGTCACGAGCAGCCACTGACCCAATGCCATGTCAGGATTCATGGTCAGCACGGCAAACATCACGGGGATGTTATCAACAATCGCTGACAACACACCAACTGCAATATTGGCATAGGTTGGATCCCAGTGGGTGTACATGGCCTCAGATACCAGGGTCAGGTATCCCATAAAACCAAGGCCGCCTACACAGAGCACCACACCGTAGAAAAACAGCAGTGTATCCCATTCAGCACGGGCAACCCGGCTGAACACATCAAATGGCACAACGTTACCCAGATACTTCAGGCGTTCTTGATCCTGACGCGCTTCAGCCAGTGCTTTGGCCTTTTCAACCGAATGGTTAAAGGTTTTACGCAGGAAGTAACCGAAAAACTGCAGTAATCCCAAACCTGTCATCATGCCCAGTACCGGTGGCATGCCCAGGAAAGAGTGAGCCATCACAGCGGACGCAATAGTCAGCAAAAACAGACCGACAATACGTTTTGCCCCACGGCGCATGTAGACCCGCTCCGACATGGCTGCCGGACGCTCGTTGCCGATGAAAAAGCTCATGATAAATGCAGGCACGAGGAAATTCACCGCAGACGGGACAAAGAGGTCGAAGAACTCTACAAAAGGCACTATACCTTTTTGCCAGACCATCAGGGTGGTGATATCACCGAAGGGACTGAAAGCACCGCCGGCATTTGCCGCCACCACAATATTGATACACGACAGCGTAATAAAACGGTGATTTTCTCCCCCCACCTTCATCACAACGGCACACATCAGCAGTGCCGTGGTCAGGTTGTCGGCCACAGGAGAGATAAAGAATGCCAGAATACCAGAAAGCCAGAATACCTGCCTGAGACTGAAGCCCCGGCTCACCATCCAGGCACGCAGTGCATCAAACAAGCTGCGTTCCTCCATGGCGTTAATGTAGGTCATGGCAACCAGCAAAAACAGCAATAACTCGGCATACTCCAGCAAGTTATGCTTAAACGCCATCTCAGCAACATCTGACATGCCATTTTGGCTGTACACAAACCCCAGCATACCCCAGATAATACCCGCAGCAACCAGTACCGGCTTTGACTTGCGCAGGTGTAACTTTTCTTCCAGCATCACCAGGGTGTAAGCCAGCACAAAAATAACCAATGCAACATACCCTACGCCCGAGTGGGTCAGATCCAGCCACTCGCCGCCACCGCCACTGCTCGCCCATGCCATGGGTGCAAACAATGTCGTCATTAATAATGCAATCGCAAGTCCCGCTGTGCGCTGGACTCCCCCAACCAAATGCTTTGTTCTCATAGTTAGCCTTACTCGGTGGAAACTGCGCAGAAAGTAGCATGCCGGACGTGGTACAAATGTTGATTGAGCGCAACTTTCATAGAATAAGCTTTGCCTGAATCACAAAAATTTGCAGTTATTTTTAACATTTACCCACAAGGTGGTAATAAAAAAACAAAAAGGCGCCTGAGGGCGCCTTTTAATCCATCGCGAACTATTTTCAGAATGCGTAAAGCAGAGTCATATTGGTTTCAGTATCTGTGCTCTTTTTACCGTCTAATGGATCGCTGTTATATCGAACCACCACAGCAAATTTCATCGCCAGCGAACCTATAATATTCGCAGTCAACGATGACTCTGAACGAGCCTCCAGCTTGTCACCATAGTCGGCCACAATGAGCTGCTTAAACTTGGAAGATTCACTGATTTCAGTCTCAAAATTCATTACACCGTGGGCAACTACATTGCTTTCAGATGTATCGCCCAGCAGCGCAGCCTGCACATCATCAAGGCGTTTGTATTGAAAACCCGGACCTGCTTCTAGTGAGAGAGTCGTTTTATCTGTATCTATCAGGTGGTGACCATAACCCATGGCGGCAGTGAACTTGTAGTCATAACCGGTAAAGGGATCCTGCTCGTAGTTGGCATTAACAAACAGATAGTCGTCATCATCAAACTTGTAGTTACCCTGAGCACCAGCGAAGTAACGCTCGGCAGTCACCTCATCGGTATCTTCTTTGTAAAGCGCTTCTAATGTGTACTGGTTTTCCCAGTTACCCAACTCATGTTTCAAGCCAAGGCGGCCTTTCAGTGATGAAGTATCGGTATTACCCGTGGTAAGAGTGGCACCAAGCTCAGCTTCACCGGCGAAAGTCTTATCCCCTTCCACAAAGTCTGCACCGGCAATGGCGGTTAAAGGCATTGCCGCTGACAAGGCCGCGGCAATCAGCAGTTTGTTCATCATTCTCTTTTCCTTATCAGATGTTTTCGCTTCAAAAATCGGCGCACATGGTAACACCTGAGCCAGAGAATGAAAAATTCCTCACATTAAACCAACAGCCATCAATGCCAGATTAAGTGAAAACGTCAGAAAACATCGCCACCATCAGGTACCACAAAACGTTTGGAATGAACCAAAATCATCGGGTGCAGGCAATGCAAATGACTGGAAACCTTCTTGCTCTGTAAAAGGATGGGACACCAACTTAAGCAATTGTTCAAATGGCATCATATCGCCGCTTTCGGCAGCATCCAATGCCGCCTGCAACAGGTGATTCCGGGGAATGTAAACCGGATTATTGGCAAGCAGGCGCTGTTGCACCTTATCTGGAGAGCTTCCAGCCAAACGCAAACGCCAACGTTCCAGCCAGGACTCGAGACTTGCAGAGTCTTGCCCACTCAGGCTCACTATTCCATGGTCATCGCCCGGTATCAGACTCTTGGACAGTGCTCTGAAAGCCTGGGTAAAGTCCAAATTAAGCTCCCCCAACAGCTTAAGAAAATCCATGAACAGATCCAGGTCGCCATCCTGGGTATCGACAAGGCCAAATTTAGCCGCAAATACCTCAAGCCATGCCTGTGTATAGTCCTCGGCGAATGCATCCAACACCCCATGAGCCCTTGCCTGAGCCTCGGCTTCATTGGTCGATAACAATGGCAGCAAGGCTTCTGCAAAACGCGCTAAATTCCAACGGGCGATCCCGGGCTGGTTTCCGTACGCATAGCGCCCCTGATGATCGATGGAACTGAACACGGTGCGGGCATCGTACCTGTCCATAAAGGCGCAGGGACCATAGTCGATGGTTTCGCCGGAAATGGTTACATTGTCGGTATTCATCACCCCATGGATAAAGCCGACTCCCATCCACTGCGCTACCAGTTTGGCCTGAGCTTTTGACACTTCCTCGAGCAACGACATCGCCGGTAGCGGGTCATGCTGTCGTTGGGGATAATGACGCCTGAGACTGTATGCAACCAACTGCTCAACCACTTCAAACTCGCCCCTGGCCGCAAAATATTCAAAGGTCCCCACTCGTATATGACTGGCGGCCACCCGTACCAGTATTGCCCCCGGTTTAATACCATCACGATGTACATTTTCGCCGGTTCTCATGGCCGCAAGGGCCCGGGTCGTTGGAATGCCAAGGGCGTACATGGCCTCCCCCATTAAATACTCACGCAGCACCGGCCCCAATACCGCCTTACCGTCGCCGCCACGGGAAAAGTTTGTTCGCCCCGAACCTTTCAGATGTATATCTTTACGTTGCCCCTGGTTATCAATCACCTCACCCAACAGGAGTGCACGCCCATCACCAAGCCGCGGTGAAAAACCGCCAAATTGGTGTCCGGCATAAATCAATGCCACAGGTTCGCTGCCCTGTGCCGGCAACATACCAGCAAAAAATGCCGGCAATCTTGGATCCGGCGCCAGAGTCAAGTCCATTCCCAATGATTCAGCAAGCTGCAGGTTAAAACACACCAGCGCCGGATCCGGCACCCTTGCTCCCTGCCAGCGTTCGTAACATTCGGGAAGTTCACGTACAAAACTGTTATCAAAAGAAAAAGGGGCAAATTCTTGCGTCATTAAAGACTCCAAAGACAAAGGCTTGCAGCACAAAGTGTGCGACAGTACTCTCGCTTAGTCCATCCAGGGGGTATTGTTAAACAGTAAAAAAGCCCGCAATTGCGGGCTTGTTGTTATCAGCGGAATTAGAGGTTGATCTTCGGATCCAGCTCGCCGGTCTGATAACGCTTGTACATGGCCTGCAGTGACAGCGGCTTGATTTTCGATGCCATACCGGCACAGCCAAAGGCTTCGTAGCGCTCGGTACAGATATCGGCCATGGCTTCCATGGAGGCCTTGAGGAACTTACGTGGGTCGAACTCACTTGGGTTCTCTGCGAGGAACTTACGTACCGCGCCGGTAGAGGCCAGACGCAGGTCGGTATCGATGTTCACCTTACGCACGCCGTGCTTGATGCCTTCCACGATTTCTTCCAGCGGCACACCATAGGTCTCAGGGATGTCACCACCGTATTGGTTGATGATTTCCAGCCAGTACTGGGGCACAGAAGAAGAGCCGTGCATTACTAGGTGAGTGTTGGGGATGCGGGCGTGGATTTCTTTGATGCGGTCGATACGCAGCACATCGCCGGTAGGCTTACGGCTGAACTTGTAGGCACCGTGGCTGGTACCGATGGCAATGGCCAGGGCATCCACGTGGGTGTCGGCTACAAAGCGGGCAGCTTCTTCGGCGGTGGTGAGCAGCTGGTCGTGGCTCAGTACGCCAGCGGCACCGATACCATCTTCTTCACCGGCAGTACCGGTTTCCAGGCTACCCAGACAGCCGATTTCACCTTCAACAGACACACCACAGGCGTGGGCAAATGCCACAGTCTTGCGGGTCACATCAACGTTGTAATCGTAAGAAGCCGGGGTTTTACCGTCTGACATCAAAGAGCCATCCATCATCACTGAGCTCATACCCAGCTGGATAGAACGCTGGCACACGTCGGGGTGGGTGCCGTGGTCCTGGTGAATACACACAGGGATATCAGGATACTGCTCGAGGGCGGCGTTCATCAGATACTTGAGGAACTGAGGACGGGCGTACTTGCGGGCACCGGCAGAGGCCTGAACAATCACAGGGCTGTCGGTGGCTTCGGCCGCCTGCATGATGGCGCGCATCTGCTCAAGGTTGTTCACGTTGAACGCAGGCACACCGTAACCATGCTCTGCAGCGTGGTCCAGCAGTTGACGTAGGGAAATAAGGGCCATTTTTTACTCCATTAATAGGGTGACATCCATGCTGAATGAGGGTCACCGAGGTCGCTATCGTTTGGACTGATTTTTATGCCTCCCGGTGTCCCGGGAGGCGGTTTCTTCTAATAATAGTAATGTGTTGCAGTGTTATGCCTTGGCACCACGGGCGGTGAGCATGGCCACGGCGGGCAGCTCCTTGCCTTCGAGGAACTCAAGGAAGGCGCCGCCACCGGTAGAGATGTAAGACACCTTGTCGGCAATGCCGTACTTGTCCACGGCCGCCAGGGTATCGCCACCACCGGCGATAGAAAACGCTGAAGACTCAGCAATCGCCTGGGCGATACGCTTGGTACCTTCACCGAACTGGTCAAACTCGAACACACCCACAGGGCCGTTCCAGACTATGGTACCGGCGTTCTTGAGGATGGCGGCCAGGGCCTCGGCGCTGTCTGGGCCGATATCGAAAATCATATCGTCTGCGGCCACGTCGCTCACATCTTTCAGAGTAGCAACGGCGGTTGGGCTGAACTCTTTACCCACTACCACATCAGTAGGCACAGGGATATCGCCGCCGCGGCTCTGGGCATTGGCCACCAGACGCTTGGCTTCATCAATCAGGTCGGCTTCATACAGCGACTTGCCTACCTGATTACCGGCAGCGGCAATAAAGGTGTTGGCGATACCGCCGCCAACCACCAACTGGTCAACGATGCCGGAAAGTGACTCGAGCACGGTCAGCTTGGTTGATACCTTGGAACCACCCACGATAGCCACCAGCGGACGGGCCGGGTTGTCCAGCGCCTTACCCAGGGCGTCAAGCTCAGCAGCAAGCAAAGGGCCCGCGCAGGCGATTGGCGCATACAGGCCAACACCGTTGGTGGAGGCTTCGGCGCGGTGTGCAGTACCGAAGGCATCCATCACGTAAACGTCACACAGGGCTGCCATCTTCTTCGACAGCGCCTCGTCGTTCTTCTTCTCGCCTTTGTTAAAGCGCACGTTTTCGAACACAACCACTTCGCCAACGGCAACATCGACGCCATCGAGGTAGTCGCTGACCAGACGCACAGGGCAATCCAGCGCGGCAGTCAGGTAGTTCACCACAGGCTTCATGGAGAACTCTTCGTTGTACTCGCCTTCGGTCGGACGGCCCAGGTGAGACATCACCATTACCGCTGCGCCTTTTTCCAGTGCCAGCCTGATAGTTGGCAGGGATGCACGCAAGCGGGCATCACTGGTGACAACGCCATCGGCCACAGGCACGTTCAGATCTTCACGGATAAGCACGCGCTTGCCGTTAAGATCCAGGTCTGACATTTTGATAATTGTCATGGTATTGCTTCCTTATTTTTAATCAAAAACAAATTCTTGTGAGAAAAGCCTGTCCCTGCTCTTCTTCAATTATTCTGTAAGGTCAATCAGCTTCTGTGGCGGCCATGGCCAGGGCAGTATCGAGCATGCGGTTGGCAAAACCCCACTCGTTGTCGCACCACAGCAGCATTTTCACCAGATGCCCGGCACTGACACGGGTCTGGGTACCATCCACCACGCTGGAGCGCGGGTCATGGTTAAAGTCACATGATACCAGAGGCTCATCTGTATAGCCCAGTATGCCGCTGGCACTGCCATCGGCGGCGGCCTTGAGCGCGGCGTTGATGGTGGCGATATCCACCCGGGTATCCAGGGTCACTGAGAGGTCGATGGCAGTGACATTTATTGTAGGCACCCGTACCGAAATCGCCTCAAACTTGTCTTTCATCTGCGGCAGGATGCGCTCAATCCCTCTGGCAAGTTTGGTGTCCACCGGAATAATCGACTGACTGGCAGCGCGGGTACGACGCAGGTCGTCATGGTAGGCATCAATTACCTGCTGATCGTTCATGGCCGAGTGAATGGTGGTGATGGCGCCGCTCTTCACCCCAAAGTGGCGGTCAAGTACGTCGATGACCGGTACCAGACAATTGGTGGTACAGGAGGCGTTGGAGACAACGGTATCTGTGGCTTTTAGGCTGGCATCGTTAACCCCATACACAATGGTGGCATCAACATCAGCAGAGGACGGGTGGCTTATCAGTACCTTGCCGGCACCAGCCTGAATATGCGCTTCGGCGCTTTGCCTGTCATTGAGGGCGCCAGTGCATTCAAACACCAAATCCACATCCAGCTCGTGCCAGGGCAGCGTGGCGGCATCTTCAATGGCCAGCAAGCGGATGGCGTCATCTCCAAGGTGCATCATGCCTTCATCGAGGCTGGCACGGGTATGGAAACGGCCGTGGGTGGTGTCGTAATTGGTCAGGTGAACTATGGCCTCGGGCTTGGCCAGTTCATTAATGGCGACCAGCTGTATCTGCCCCCGTTTGCCGGACTCATAAAGCGCCCGAAGCACGGAGCGACCGATACGGCCATAACCATTGATAGCAACACGGATCATAGTGGTGAGCAATTCCTCTGGGGAGGGTGAAAACCCTGTCGGCTCCCCTGCCGACAGAGGCTGACCGGCAACGCCGGTCAGACTGGTGGCAGCCAGGCTGCCACCTTGCTCGCGTCAGTATTAACCCAGCAGCTCTTCGGCGGCGGCAACCACCTTGTCGACGGTGAAGCCGAACATTTCAAACAGCTGATTGGCTGGTGCTGACTCGCCGAAGCTGGTCATGCCGATGATGCGGCCGTTCAGACCCACATACTTATACCAGTAATCGGCAATACCCGCTTCCACGGCCACGCGTTTTGTGACGCCGGCGGGCAGAACGGCTTCTTTATAGGCCGCATCCTGCTTGTCGAAGGCATCAGTAGATGGCATGGACACCACGCGCACCTGTTTGCCCTTGGCGGTCAGTTCGGCCTGGGCTTTCACGGCCAGCTCAACTTCAGAGCCAGTGGCGATGATGATGAGCTCAGGCGCAGCAGCGCTGTCTACCAGCACATATCCGCCCTTGGTGACGTTCGCCAGCTGCTCTGCAGTACGTGGCATTTGTGCCAGGTTCTGACGGGAGAAGATAAGCGAAGTCGGGCCGTCTTTGCGCTCGATGGCGTATTTCCAGGCAACGGCAGACTCAACCTGGTCACATGGGCGCCAGGTGCTCATGTTCGGGGTCACGCGCAGAGAAGCGATTTGCTCAACAGGCTGGTGAGTCGGGCCGTCTTCACCCAGACCGATTGAGTCGTGGGTGTAAACCTGGATGTTCTGCACCTTCATCAGTGCAGCCATACGCATGGCGTTACGGGCATATTCCATAAACATCAGGAAGGTAGCGCCGTAAGGCACGAAGCCGCCGTGCAGAGCGATACCGTTGATGATGGCGGTCATACCGAACTCACGCACACCGTAGTGCAGGTAGTTACCGCTGGCGTCGTCACCTGTGATGGACTTGGAAGCCGAGTACATGGTCAGGTTGGATGGGGCCAGGTCAGCACTGCCGCCGAGGAATTCAGGCAGCATGGCGCCGAAGGCTTCCAGGGCGTTTTGTGAGGCTTTACGGGAAGCGATGTTGGCAGGGTTGTTCTGCAGCTTCTCGATGTAGGCCTGAGCTTGTGCGCCGAAGTTGGCAGGCAGTTCACCGTTCACGCGGCGCTGGTATTCAGCAGCCAGCTCTGGGTAAGCAGCGGCGTAAGCGGCAAACTTGGCATCCCAGGCTTTTTCAGAAGCGCTACCGGCTTCTTTGGCATCCCACTCGGCATATACGTCAGCAGGAATAACGAACGGGTCGTGCTTCCAGCCAAGGAATTCACGGGCGGCTGCGATTTCAGCATCGCCCAGTGGCGCGCCGTGGCAGTCGTGTGAACCTGACTTGTTGGGAGAGCCGTAACCAATCACAGTCTTACAGCAGATGAGGGTTGGACGAGGGTCAGCCTTGGCCGCCTTGATGGCAGCATCGATGGCGTCGGCATCGTGACCGTCAACAGCGGCAATCACGTGCCAGCCGTAAGATTCGAAACGCTTTGGCGTGTCGTCGGTGAACCAACCTTCAACGTGACCGTCGATAGAGATGCCGTTGTCATCCCAGAAGGCAATCAGTTTGCCCAGACCCAGAGTGCCAGCCAAAGAGCAAGCCTCGTGGGAGATACCTTCCATCAAGCAGCCATCGCCCATGAATACGTAGGTGTAGTGGTCAACGATGTCGTGGCCGTCACGGTTGAACTGGGCAGCCAGCACTTTCTCAGCAATCGCCATACCCACACCGTTGGTGATGCCCTGACCCAGAGGACCCGTGGTGGTTTCGATGCCTGGGGCATAACCGTACTCAGGGTGACCCGGGGTACGGGAGTGCAACTGACGGAACTGCTTGAGATCTTCAATAGACAGGTCATAGCCGGCCAGGTGCAGCAGCGAGTAGTGCAGCATGGAGCCGTGGCCATTGGAGAGGATGAAACGGTCGCGATCGGCCCACTGTGGGTTGGTGGGGTTGTGCTTCAGATGACCGCGCCAAAGGACTTCGGCAATATCAGCCATCCCCATTGGGGCACCGGGGTGACCGGAGTTGGCCTTTTGAACGGCGTCCATGCTGAGGACACGGATAGCGTTGGCGAGTTCTTTACGAGACATGCTCTCTCCTGCTTGTATTGAGGCGTTTCGGGCAATTGTGGGCACATATTTTCCCTTAACAGGGGTTGTGGACGCAAATTTAAATTTCCACCAATGCTGTATAAAAACCACAACTCCCAGCTTTCAACGGTCGCTATAGCAAACTCCCCCACCCCCCCTCCGATAACAATGCAGTGTATCAGCATGAATTTATTACGATTAATAAGTGTCACAATCAAAACAGCTGCATAAGACTCTGGCATCAGGGTCACAAATGATACTAATTTTCCCATACGGGGGATGATTGTGGAGAGAAATTCAACTAAAATGGCCGTCTAGATGTAGATGCTTCTACACGTTTAACGCTTAAAGACGAGATTTTCCAAACATGGCAAAACACTTGTTTACCTCTGAGTCGGTCTCAGAAGGTCATCCCGATAAAATCGCAGACCAGATCTCCGATGCAGTACTCGACGCCATCCTGGCTCAGGATCCAAAGGCCCGCGTTGCCTGCGAAACTTACGTAAAAACCGGTATGGTGATGGTAGGTGGTGAAATCACTACCTCCGCCTGGGTTGATATCGAAGAGCTGACCCGTAAAACCGTACGTGAAATCGGTTATGTGCATTCAGACATGGGCTTCGATGCCGATTCCTGCGCGGTACTGAGCGCCATCGGTAAGCAGTCTCCTGACATCAACCAGGGTGTTGACCGTGCCGACCCTCGTGAACAGGGCGCCGGTGACCAGGGTCTGATGTTCGGCTACGCCAGCAACGAAACTGACGTACTGATGCCAGCCCCAATTACCTATGCTCATGCACTGGTGAAACGTCAATCAGAAGTACGTAAAGATGGCACCCTGCCATGGTTGCGCCCAGACGCCAAGTCACAGGTCACTTTTGCTTACGATGAAGGCAAGATTGTCGGTATCGATGCCATCGTGTTGTCTACCCAGCACTGCGATACAGTATCTCAGGCCGACCTGGTAGAAGGCGTGATGGAAACCATCATCAAGCCTGTGGTACCTGCCCAGTGGCTGAACAAGGACACCAAGTTCTTTATCAACCCAACCGGCCGTTTCGTAATTGGTGGCCCAATGGGTGACTGTGGTCTGACTGGCCGCAAGATCATCGTTGACACCTACGGCGGTATGGCCCGTCACGGCGGTGGCGCTTTCTCCGGTAAAGACCCATCCAAGGTTGACCGCTCTGCAGCCTATGCGGCCCGTTATGTTGCCAAAAACCTGGTTGCAGCCGGTCTGGCTGACCGCTGTGAAATTCAGGTTTCTTATGCCATTGGCGTGGCCGAGCCAACCTCTATCAGTATCGAAACCTTTGGTACCGGCAGACTGCCAGAAGAAAAGCTTATTCAACTGGTACGCCAGCACTTCGACCTGCGCCCATATGGTCTGACTGAAATGCTGAACCTGACGCGTCCGATTTACCAGGCGACCGCCGCATACGGCCACTTCGGCCGCAACGAGTTCCCTTGGGAGCAAACCGACAAAGCCGAAGCCCTGCGCTCAGACTCAGGTCTGTAATCCGGTTTTGCCCGAAAAAAAACCGCCGAAAGGCGGTTTTTTTGTACCTGCAACAGATATCCAGGTTACTTCAGCAGTGATCAAAATGCGCCGTTTCCACCAGCATAAATGCCAGTTGTGACTCAGGTACTGCACTGAGCTCCAACTCAGTCAGCTGAATATTGGCCGGCAGCGCCCGAAAGTCCCAACACCCCGACCAATGGTTTACATGGCCACAAAACACAGTCATTCCATGCGCCTCTAACCAATAACCCTCCCTGGGTTCACCCCCCTGAAAAGCCTTTACGCTTATGCCGTTATGATGACACAAACTATAAGCAAACCTGAGTTTATCCCAGGCACTAAGAGGGTGGTGATTAAAGGGCTGCAGTAAACTCTCAACGTTGATACTCATCATGCTCCGCTATTCAACATTCGACCGGACATTTTTCCCTTGTTATGTTCCAATGCAAAATCCATCGCCATCTTCGCTGGCATTGCCTTGGCATACAACCAGCCCTGCACATAATTGACGCCGGCATCTGCTACAAATTGCGCCTCCTTGTCAGTTTCCCCCCCTTCCGCCACCAGGGTAAAACCCAGATTGAGACATAAATTGCAGACCTGCTGATAAAGTACCTGTCCTTTTTCTGTTTCTGCCTTTGCCAGAATAGTGCGATCCAATTTGATCCCGTCTACCCTGATTTGGCTGAGTAAACTCAAACTCGAAAAGCCGGTACCAAAATCATCCAATAGAAAGCGAAAGCCCAGGGATTGTAAATCACGGATGGATTTATTTATGCCGTCTAAATCCCTCATAAAAGCTGTTTCCAGAATTTCCACTTCAACCTGCGAAGCAAACTCCCCCAGAGTAGTCCGTAATCGCTCCATTACCTGGACATCATTCAGGTTATTGGGATCCAGATTAATGCTCACCCTGGGGGTGAAACCCAACTGCTTCCATTGTTGCAGATCATCCGCCACAGCCGCTGTGACAAAACGATCAATGACGTGGGAGTAACCCGCTTTTTGAAAAGCATCAATAAACCATGGCCCTTTTATCTGCCCCTGTGCATCCTGCAGACGCAACAAGGCCTCAAAGCCCACCACGGAACAGTCTGGCAACGTCAATTTTGGCTGGTAATAAACCTGTAGTTCACCTGAAAGCACTTCTTTAACTGTTTTTTCCAGGTTTCGATTTGCGGCAAGGGCTTCTGATTGATTACGACTATATTGTCGCTCGGACAGACGCTCAAAATCATACTGGAGTTCGGCGCGCTTTATCAGTTCCTTGTCAAAATCGCCGGCATCGGCAAAAACATTGTACTGCCTGATAAAGGGACGATAGACAAGTACGCCGATTACCAGCAACAGCATCTGCACCAACACCACTTCAATCCCACCTGAAGCAATCCAGCCATTGAGAAATATGGGTGTCACCCAAGGGAAGATCTTACCTTCAAAATGCAACAATCCGGTTTGAATGACTGACCACCCCAAGATCACGTTAATACACGGCAGCAGCGCAATAAAGGATTCGCGCACCGCCAGAAGAAAGCTACGGTCGACTAACTGAAACCTGCCCGCCATTGCAAAAGAGCCTCACCCAGATAGCAATACTCCTAACTATAATAGGCTTAGGGAAGGTAAACACTTCAGCATGATTTAAACAACAGATAAAAGCCCCTTTGATCATCTTCAAAAAAATCCACTACCTGCATTTTTGCCCCCTGAACATGGGCATTAAGGGAATGCTCATTTTCTTCAGCAATAAAGGTAAACAGACTCTCATATCTTCGTGCAGCGAGCGAAATCACTTCCGACACCAGCGGCCTAAAAACGCCTTTGCCACGATATTTGGGGTCTACCCACACAGGGCCATAACAGCCAAAACTGGCACAGCGTATATTCGATTCCTGTGCGACTCGTCGCGCCCTGGAAAACAGCCGTCGATAAAATGGAATTCCCCGATAAAAGGTTTCACCCACTACGATGGCATAACCAACAATAGTGTCGTCATGCAATGCCAGCAATAAAAGCTCATTATCAATCAGCTTTATGAAGTCGCTCTGGTCGAACAACTGCGCTTCCAGTGACGGGTTATCACTATCAAGCTCATCCCGGCCATGGCGCTGCTCCAAGGCTAACAATGCACAGACATCATTCTGCGTGGCCGGTCGAATCATCAGTCTTATCCTCAGGGTAAAAAACGCATTATACCTGAGTTCCTGAGCATTACTGTGTCACAGAGAAATACACGTAATATTTGCGGTTTTGCCACTTGGCAACCACACTTTACTGAGTCTCAAACAAATTAGGCGCTATCCTTTATGCTGCCAGAAACAGTCAATCCCCATGCAAGCTTACTCGAATCGGACAGCCCTCAGATAAATTTGGTTCGCTGGATGCATCAATGCGAACTTATCAAACGATACTACGAAGCCGATTATGTATTCGTTGTACAGAAAATCACCTCAGGCTTTGAAATTCTCGTCAGCGCCATCAGCGAAATTCCACACTTTACGTCAGGGCAAACCTTCGACCGGGATACCCCCTTGTTTCTCGATTTGGTTAATGCCATGCCAGATGGTGTGTCGCTGGATCTCAGCCGCTACGCCACCGGCGAACTGCCAGTGGAATTTGATGACTGCGTTGGACTGCTCGCCAGGCCAATTCTGTGGCCAGATGGTTCGATTTTTGGTTGTCTGTGTGTTCTATCCCATAACAAGGTAGAAAACCAAAGTCTGAACAGCCTGATGCTGGAGCCTTTCCAGATTTTGTTACAACAGGATCTGGCTCTGCTGTGTCAAAGCCATCGGGTAGAGTCGCTGTCGATGCGAGACCGGGAAACCGGCATGCTCAACCATTACGGTTTTATCATGATGGCGCCCAGACAATTGAATTTGGGCAGGCGTTTCGGAGCCCATGCAGGGATTATCTTTTTTGAATTGCTTAGCGAGCCAAACAAATCACAGACCATTACTGAAAGACACCACCGAATGCTGGGTAATATAGTGCAGCACACTATCAGAACCGCAGATATAGCAGCTCACTATACCGAAACTCTGTTCGTCGTTTTGGCCTTTTTGGATAACGAGCGGGACCTTCGGCATATTGTTCACAGAGTAGAAAAACAACTGGAACAACAGGATCCCAATCTGAAAGTAGATCACAGCTTCCGGTTCTTTACACCGGATACCAGCACCAAGCTCGGACCTATGCTGACACTTGCTAAAGAGAACCTGCACAGCTGGCAGCAAGAGCAAAAAATAAAGGCGCAAGCAGCGACAGAAAACACTACAGAAACACTGGTCGAATAAGTTGCAGTTGTTTTTAAGCTGGATTTTTAACAATTTGATAGCTAACTTATGGTGCAATAACGAAAATTAGATTATGTGAATTCTCATGTCTTCAACCCCAGCTCCCGAATGGATGTTTATTACCCCCCATTCGGCCATAGATGAAACCCGTTGGCATCAGCTGACACAGTTGCTGTGTCAGTTATTCAAAGCCAGTGCCGGCGCACTGGCACAGTATCAAGATGGCGATGCCAGATTATTGTCTGTCAAACAAAACAAAAACGTTGGGCTTACCCAAGGTTCCATTGAATCCGTTGAAAGTCTGATGTCACGTCTGGCCAATCCGTCACTGCCATCTGAAGGAATTTGGCAGCACGGACTAATACAACTGCCTTTGTACTGGCCCGGTGGTCAGATGTTCGGTGCCGTGTTGCTGGTATGTGACAGATTGCCGCCCAATATTGAAACCTGTCAGACTCTCGCTGCGCCCATCGTTGATTTTATGCAGGCGCAATTAAAACTATATCGCCAGGCCAAACAAATGGAGCGATTGTCACTACAGGACGACGCCACACAAATGCTCAACAGCCA
Organism: Shewanella sp.; assembly: GCF_041630135.1. Classification (GTDB taxonomy): domain Bacteria; phylum Pseudomonadota; class Gammaproteobacteria; order Enterobacterales; family Shewanellaceae; genus Shewanella. The sequence continues at coordinate 684 of NZ_JBFKLW010000033.1, read as the reverse complement.
TGGCTTTAACCTCATGGCGCCAAGGCAATTGAATCTTAGTCGCCGACTGGGTTCTCACGCCGGACTGGTCGTAATGGAAAACGGTACCCAGTACCAGGGGCATGCTAAAGAAGACAGCATGAGAGCACTGGCTCAGGTGGTATTCGATAATCTACGTGAAGCGGATTTGGCTGCCCGGGTGGACGATCAGATAATACTGCTTGCGTTCGTGGACAGTGAAGCCAATCTTGATTCACTTGTCACCCGGCTTCGCAAGCAGTTTGCACGAAAGCTTGAACCTCAACGAGTGCTAACCGGCCACAGTTTTTTCACCCCCGACTCTCATCTGGGACTGACACCCATGTTGGCGCAGGCAAATGAAGAACTGCAGGCAACCCGGGCACGCCTGTACCCCAAAGCCGTACTCGCAGATAACAAGGAATTGCCTGCCAGCGCCCCGATAAACATTCCTTCTCCCGATGACAGTCCTGCAAATGTCAGCATTGAGCCAACCGAATCCACTGAAGTGATGGCAGAAGCTTCAAAGGCAACTGAGGAATACTCTGAAAACAGCGGCGATATGCCGCTGCAGCAAGACTCTCTGGAACAGACCAGCAATGAGCAGGCTACAATGCCACCCGCCATCGGAAATGATGAGCCAGCCACAGAAACAAAAACGGCTGCGGTAAACGAAGAGCAAGACGT
>NZ_JBFKLW010000032.1:0-41894 GCF_041630135.1 Shewanella sp. | reverse complement strand
GTCTGGGCAATAACACGGATACGCCCGGCGAGCCGACGAACAGCCCTCAAGCCGTCACAGCCCAAACAGTCATACGGCTTGAGTCCGGTTTGGAACTGGCATTGGAGAGTGAAACACTTATTCTGAGCTGGCACTCAGGCAGCAGTCAGAGTGGCATAATTTGGTCATTGGCTACCGCCGAGGGCGAGCGTCATTGTGCCAGTCTGCTGTTCAACAACGGTAACCGCTACCGGCCGGTGGAGGTTACAGCCGCGGGAGCCCGAAGAGAGGCTCGCTTTTCGCCGCTCGATACTCAGGCGATTGTGCGTGATATCGCCTTCAGGGGAAATGTGCAGCTTTGTGGTCAGGGATTCAGCCTGAAGGGCAGCCAGGCCTTGCTCGAAGGCAATGAACGCCTGAGTGAATTGCTGGTTCCCTGATTAATCTGCTGGCTCAGGTAAAAGACCATGCAGTAAACTCTCGGGCTTCGTGTGGTGATGGACGGCAAAAAGGCGTTTATGGCGGAACTGACATTGGTGATACTTGCCGCAGGACTTGGCAGTCGTTTTGGTGGCGACAAGCAGCTGGCAGAGATTGGCCCCGATGGCGAGACCATGCTGGAATTGTCGCTGCTAAGTGCCATTCGCGCAGGTTTTAGTCGCGCCGTGTTGGTGATCCGTCCCGAGCTTGAACTATTGCTGACGGGGCGCCTGGCCCGCTCTTTGCCGTCCCACTTTCCCATCACTTTTTGCCATCAGCGTCCCGATGATTTACCGGTAGCGGCCGGATTAATCCCGGGCCTGCTCGAAGGACGTCAAAAGCCCTGGGGCACGGCTCATGCGCTCTATTGCGCCCGTGAGCATTTCAGCGGCCCCTTTGCGGTGATAACTGCCGATGACTTTTATGGTGACTTTGCCTTTTCCGCCATGGCTGCGGGGCTGAAGCAGGGTGGTTGGCTGATGGTCGGCTACCCATTGTCGGCGACCCTGTCAGAGCACGGCGGCGTAAATCGTGGCATATGCGAGGTCGAACAGGGCTTTTTACGGCGGATTGAAGAATTTACTGATATTAAGCAATCGGTTAGTGGGATTTGTGGCAGCCATAATGGCGCAGTCAAACCGCTTGATGGCAGTGTACCTGTTTCCATGACCCTGTGGGGATTTGATGACAGCGTTGTCAATATGTTGCAACAGGCGTTAATATCCTTTTTATTGGCATCGCCATCTGCCCGGCAGGAATGTTATCTTCCTGATGTAGTACAAACCTGTATTGAGCAGGGACAAAAGGTTCGGGTAGAAACCGCCCGGGGAGAATGGCTGGGAGTTACCTATGCCGAGGATGCCCCCCGGGTCAGAACAAGATTGATGGAGTTATTGCGTGATTGAACTTATCCGGCAGCGGGTTCTGCCTCACTATGGATTGGAAGGCAAAGCTGCCAAGGTTTCCCCTTTGGGTAACGGCCATATTAACGACACCTTTTTGGTCAGCTGGGATGACGGCAATATGGTGTTGCAGCGTTTGAATACGACTGTGTTTGCCACCCCCTGGATCCTGGTTGAGAATGCCGACTTAATCAGCGGGCATCTGGTCGAAAAAGAGGGCATGGATTACGGCCTTAAAGTGGTCAGCCCAAAAACAACTGCCGAAGGCGAGTTGGCAATTGATTTGGGTGAGGATGGTTTCTGGCGGGCTATTCGCTATCTGAAGCATTCCGACAGTATTGATGTGGTTGGCAGCGAAGCGCAGGCCGAGCAGGCTGCCCGTGCCTTTGGGCATTTTGCCCGTGCCTTGTGCGACTTCGACGCTACCCGTATTGGTGATGTGATCCCCAAGTTTCACTTTCTCCCCGGGCGTATTGCTGCATTGGAAACCGCTGTGGCGGAAGATAAGGCGGGTCGACTCGCAGATTGCCGCCGGTGGGTTGATTTTGCGTTGAGCCAAAGGGACTTACTGGCAGAGCTGGCCGAACTTGAGCCAAAACTGCCGCTGCGGGTTTGTCATAACGACACCAAAATCAATAACATGCTTTTTGATAAGCGTGATGACTCTGCTCTGGCCGTCATCGATTTGGATACCTGTATGAAGGGCCATTTAATGTATGATTTCGGTGATATGGTGCGTACTTTCACCTCTCCGGAAGCCGAAGACAGTACTGAGCTTGACAAAGTACAGGTGCGGCCAGAGATATTCGCTGCTATCTGCCGTGGCTATCTGGCTGAGCTTGGCGATGTGCTGGAAGCGGTTGAGCGCGAAAGTCTGTGGCTGGGAGCCCGTATCATGTGCCTGATGATTGGTATTCGTTTCCTCACAGACCATCTCAATGGTGATCTGTATTTCCATGTGCACCGAGAGGGACATAATTTGGATCGTGCCGCCAATCAGTTTACCCTTTATCAAAGTTTACTTTCTCAGGCTGACAGGCTTAAATCCTACATCGGCTAGCTGACTGCACCGCCCCTGGGGCGGTGTTTTGTTGTCAGGTTACCCATTACCAAAAGAGATCCGAATTTATGAACTGGAATGTAGACCCCATATTGTTTCAATTTGGCGCTATCAGTCTTCACTGGTATGGCTTGCTGTTTGCCTGTGGTATCTGGGGTGGGGCGGCTTTGCTCAAGCGGATGCTGGGCGAGTCCAGACAAAATACCGGTCTGGTGGATGAACTGTTTTTCCCTGTGTTCATCGGTATTATCGTGGGCGCGCGTCTGATGCATTGTCTGGCCTATGAGCCTGACTTTTATCTCGCCCATCCCCTGGAGATTCTTTATATCTGGAAAGGTGGGCTTGCCAGCCACGGCGGTGGCTTGGGAGCGATACTGGGAGTGATGTGGGTAGCCAGGAAAAACAATCTGAAGCTGATGTATTTGCTCGACTACCTTGCCTTGCCTACATTGGTGTTTGCCGTATGTGTCCGCATGGGCAATCTGATGAACTCCGAAATATACGGCAAGGTGACCGAAGGCCCTTGGGCGGTGATTTTTGAGCGGGTCGACATGCTGCCCAGGCATCCGGCACAGTTGTACGAAGCCATGGGTTACCTGCTGATGGCGCTGGTGTTGTGGCAATTGCGCCGTTCGCTGTTGGCGGCACAGGGCAAGCTCTTTGGTGGCTTCCTTATCGGTGTGTTCGTTATTCGTATGCTGGTGGAAATGGTTAAACCTGAGCAGGCCAGCTACATTCCGTCACTGCCTCTCACCGTCGGGCAAATCCTCAGCGTGCCCTTTATTCTGGTTGGTATTTGGCTGTGGCTGCGCCCGGTAAATCGCTAAAGCAGGATAATTTTTGTCGAGACCGGCCAGTTTGCCTGTATCTTTTTCCTGTAGCGTCCCACAGATTTGGCGGGCTGGATTGATAGCCCGCCGGTGAGACAGTCACTTGATTACTTGCCTTGTTCTACGAACACTTTTGCCAGATTGATTAGGGTGTCAGTGGTTTTTTCCAGGCCTTGGCGGGAGTTGAATTCCAGCTTGCTGTGGAAGTTATGGCCACCGGTGAAGATGTCCGGACAAGGCAGGCCCATGAATGAAAGACTGGATCCGTCGGTGCCGCCACGGGAGGCACTGGTGAAGGCGGTCACGCCTGCGCGTTTGGCGGCAAGCTTGGCGTTGTCTATCAGTTCTGGATACTCCCTGAGTACCTGGACCATGTTGCTGTAGTTCTTGGCAATGTCTATTTCCACTTTAATACCGGGGTACTTCTGTTCAACGGCTGCACCCAGCTTGCCAATTAAGTCAGCCTGAGCGTCCAGGCCTGCTTCGGTAAAATCACGCAGAAGTAAATGCAGGCTTGATTCTGCAGTGCTCATTGTTGCGCCTTCTGGATGAATAAAACCCTGACGGTCCTCGGTGTTCTCGGGACGGATGTCCACCGGGATGGCAGCGACAAACTCCGCCAGTGCATAGGCTGAGTTGACCATGGCACCCTTGGCCGAGCCGGGATGGGCGCTCTTACCCAGGAAGCGGATGTGAGCCTCTCGGGCGCTCCAGGTTTCATTGGTTATTTCCCCCAGCTCACCACCGTCGACCGTGTAGGCAATCTTGGCGCCAAAATTGGCCACATCGAACTTCTCTATGCCGACGCTGGTCTCTTCATCGGGAGTGAAGGCGATGGCAATATCGCCATGGGGAATGCTCGGGTCTTTAAGCAGTATGTCGACCAGAGTCATGATGGCCGCAACGCCGGCCTTATCATCCGAACCCAGCAGGGTGGTGCCGTCAGCGGTGATGATGTCATCCCCGATAAGCCGGCTCAGATCTGCGGCGGGGATCACCTGAGTGGGGTCGGCAGGCAGTACCAGATCGCCACCCTGATAGTTTTTGTGGATCATGGGTTTAACGCCACGGCCGGGGGCGTCAGACGAGGTATCCAAATGGGCTATTAGGCCGAACGCTTGGATGTGCTTATCTTTGGGTTGGTTGCTTGGCAGTAGGGCGTAGACAAAGCCGTATTCACTCAGGCGCACGTCATTGACACCCATGGCAGTCAGTTCGTTTGCCAATTGTCTGGCAAATTCCCGCTGGGTTTCTGTGGTGGGCACGGTGTTACTGTGTTCGCTGGATTGGCTGTCTATCTGCACATAGCGCAGAAAGCGACTGACGACTGTTTCTTCTGGGGCGGCGGCATGGGTGGCTGCGACTGGCAGCAGCAGGCTCAGGCCACAGCAGACAGATCTCAGCGTATTTCTTTTCATCATTGGCTGTCCTGGGGGAAATTTAAGTTGCGCGGCCAAACCTGCCGCTGTTATCAGGTAGCACTGAGTATAACGTCAGGCCATCTTTCTGAGCAGACTCACATTGGCCTCACCAATGATGCGGCCGTAGAGATCTTTGGGGTCGGTCAAGCTGGGGATCAGTTCCAGTGGCTGCCCAAGACCCAGTTTGGTCGCCATGTCGTAAATGAAACGCAGGGTTGAGTAATCTTCCAGCGCAAACCCGACCGAGTCGAACAGGGTGATCTGCTCGCGGTGATCGCGCCCTGTTTGTCCTTTGGCGATAACGGCCCACAGTGGATGCACAGGGTGGTCGGCCGCCAACTGTTGAATATCACCCTCAATTCGGGTCTGTGGCTCATGTTCAACAAAGATCTTGGCGGCGTGAAGCACCTCGACGGCCAGCTCTGTCTTGCCCGGACAATCGCCACCGACACCGTTGATATGCATGCCGGGGGCAATCATATCGGCCGTGAGTATGGTGGCCTTGGTCTTGTCGGCGGTGACTGTGGTCACTATGTCGGCTCCCTGTACGCAATCTTTCGCCGACGTGCACAGCGTTAGCTTCAAGGAGGGGAAGGCCTGAAGGTGGCGCGCCAGTTTGGCCATGGCAGCGTTATCAATGTCAAACACCCGCAGTTCATTAATCCCCATCAGGGTGTGGAAGGCAATCGCCTGAAACTCACTTTGGGCACCACAGCCAATCATGGCCATGATGCGTGAGTCTTCCCGAGCCAGCGCTCTGGCGGCCATGGCCGATGTGACGGCGGTGCGCAGCGCGGTGGCCAGCGTCAGCTCAGACAGCAGTCTGGGATAGCCAGTGGTCATATCGGCCAAGGCACCAAAGGCCATTACGGTTGGCAGTCCCTGTGCCGGATTGCCCGGATGGCCATTGACATATTTGAAGCCATAGCCTTGTTCATCGGCAATGGGCATGAGTTCTATCACCCCCACATCCGAGTGGGCGGCCGTGCGTGCAGATTTATCAAATGCCTGCCAGCGGCAAAAATCCTGTTCCAGATAATCGAGCAAGCCGGCCATAAACCCGCCTACCCCTAAGTGATTCACCAGTCGGCCCAAGTCGGATACATCCACAAAGAGTGTCATCACTGTTTCCCTATTTTGTTTGTTGTTCTTAGTGATGACTATGCTACGCCAGGCCGATGATAACCAACAGCTAACAAAGTGTTCATTCTGTCAGTTGTATTTTACAAAATGTCAGGCACTATTTTCTTATTGAAAAGTAGCATTGAAGCAGACGATAAAATTGATGGCAAATGACAATCTGGATGAGAAGGATCGGCAGCTGATCGCCTTGCTCAGGGCTGATGCCCGTATGCCCATGGTGGACATCGCCAAAAAACTGGGGGTATCGCGTCCGACGGCGCAGAATCGGCTGAACCGACTGGAGCAATCGGGGGTGATTTTGGGCTATACCCTCAAGCTCAAGCCGGGAACCGAATCTCACCCCATCAGGTTGTTGATGAATATCTCGGTCGAGGCCAAAAGCGAGCCAGCTGTAATCAAGCAATTGCAACGCTACCCGGAAATTATTGTCATCCACCACACCACCGGCCATTGGGACCTGATAGCGGAGATCCGCGCCGAATCGCTGCCGGTGTTGAATGCCTTGTTGGGCGAGATACGTTTACTCAAAGGTATAGTGCAAACCGAGACCAACCTACTGCTCGACAGTGTTTAGTGGTGGTGTTGGCGTAATGCAGCCTGGGAGTTGGCTATGGGGCTATGGTGATTCGCGTTGGCGCTGGCCTGGCATTTTACCGGCTGGCTGGTGTTGGCCGAAGCTTTGGGCCATAATCTGCACCTTAATACCCCTTAGGTTCATATGGGCTTATCGTCAATGAATGCTTCAGTTGATGCCGTTGCAGCGTCACCTTGTAACGCCCGTGCCAGCAGAAATCTGTGGCTCCGGTGTACCCTGAAGCGTTCCCAGCAAGAGGCCGTTGCCTCATCGGCCATGACGGCCACCTCCGATAATTTCTTCAACGCTTTCGCGATATTTTTAGGCGCAACCCTGGGGCAAATGGCCTGGGTCAGCGGCTTGCCGCAATTGTTTGGTGCTGTCTCCCAGCTTTTGTCCGTCTGGCTTGCCAGCCATTTTGCCCGTAAAGGCTTTATTACAGTGTGCGCAGTATTGCAGGCCTTGGTGGTGCTGGCCATGGGCGCACTGGCGGCATTTCGTCCTGAGCAGGGGGTCTGGCTGTTTATTGCGCTGGCGGCGCTCTATCACGGCTTTATTAATCTTATCCAGCCTCACTGGCGTGCCTGGATGGGAACCGTGGTGCCACCCCGTCGCCGGGGGGCTTTTTTTGCCGCCCGCACCAGGCTGACAATGGCGTCGTCGCTGACGGTGTTTTTCCTCGGTGGCAGCATTCTCAGTGTGTGTGACAGCGCAGGTATGGCGTGGCTGGGTTTCAGCTTGCTGTTTTCAATTGCCGCCATGGGGCGCTGGGTGTCGGCCTGGCTGCTTTGGCAAATGCACGACCCCGAGCCAATGGAAGTTCGCAGCCCCGGTGTGTTTGTCCGCACCCTGAAGAATTTCCGTGAAGCCTGGAAAGACCAAACCTTCCGTCAGTTCAGTATGTTTGTGGCCGGTATGCAGGCAATGGTGGCCATCTCGGCACCGTTTTTCGCGGTATACATGCTCGAAGAGCTGCACTTCAGTTATCTGGAATTTGTGCTGGTCAGTGTGGCATCTATTGTTACCCAGTTTGTCAGCTTAAGATTTTGGGGGCGTTTCAGCGATCTTTATGGCAACCGGCTGGTCATGATCATCACCTCCAGCCTTATCCCGAGTTTGCCCTTGCTGTGGCTGTTTTCAGATGACTACAGCTATATTTTGGCTATTCAGGCATTCTCCGGTTTTGCCTGGAGTGGTTTTACCTTAAGCACCGCCAATTACCTGTACGACATTCGGCCGTTTCGTTCCGACTTTGCCACCTATGCTGCGGTGCAATCGGCGTTAAGTGCCGCCTTGGTGTTTATTGGAGCCATGGTGGGGGGGGCCATCGCCACCCAGGCTGCCGATTTTTTAAGCTTCACAGGCTGGCAGTTGGGCAGCCCTATTTTTGTCGTGTTTATAGTGTCTACCGTGCTGCGCACCCTGGTGACACTGTGGTTTATTCCCCGTTCAGTTGAGCCTAAAGTGCGCCCTCGGCCTGATCTATTAAGGCTGGTGTTTCGCATCCGCGGCTTTAACGCCATCAGCGGCGTGGCGCTGGACTTTCTTACCGTGGTGCGAAAGCGCCGCGACGGGTCGTCTGATTCGCGCCAACCGTGACTGTCTGCGCCCGGGCGTCCCCCCCAGTTGGCATTAAGAACAGTTGGGTAATCAAATCCCTGTGCTCAGGTCGCTGACGGATAAGTTCGGCCACAAAGTCTTCAGCCCGTGCGGGTGGCCTGGGGTACCCATGGTTCTGCCACAGCGAACGCAGGGTTGCCAGAATCGGCTCATCCCCCATGGCCGACCGCAAACCGGCAAAGGCAACTGTTGCTGCCGAATACTGCTGATGGGATGAGAGGGCGTGGATCAGCGGCAAGTCGTTGCCCAGCTCACGGCCAGTACTTTAAAGCAGTTGCTGGGGCGGCTGCCCAATGGCCGCTTCGTGCAGATCCATAAATCCTTTGCAGTGAATGTGGCGCAGATCGGCGGGCGTGGCAGCCAGCAGCTGACCCTGAAATCCGGTGTGAAACTCCGGATTGGTCAGGCCTATAAGGCTGGGCTGTCGCAGGTTTGGTAAACAAAAAAGCCCGGCACTGCCGGGCTTTAACACTTACAGAGCCAGAGCTCAGTGGGTTAATTGGCCTGAGCCATTCGCTGCCATTTGTCGCTCCATACTTCACCGGCACTGCCGTCCATCTGCGACCACTCTGCCTCTTCGCTGTAGCCCTTCATGGAGTAATAGTCGCCGTCCTTACGGATGACGCTGAGGTAGGCGCGCATTGCCACGCCACCATTGCCGTCGGCTACTTCCACGACTACCTCGCCCATCTCGCTGATGCTCCAGGTGAAATCTGTGGTCTCCACCGGATCTTCGTGATAATCGGTAAAGTTGCCGCCTTCAGCGTTGAACACAATCAGGGTTTCGAGGGTGCCGTCAGAGTCATACTCTTTGAACTGGAAACCCACCAACATCTCGCTGGTGAAGGCTATGGCATCCATACCATTGCGGCATTCGCTTACCAATGCGCGGTACTGGGTCAGGGATTTCAGGGTCGAGGTGACAGGACTGTCGCTGCTGTCGTCCCATTCGGAGTCGCCGGTTTCACACAGGAAGCCGGTTTGCGGTTTATCGCCGCCACCACTGAACAGGGTTAAATCCAGCTGGGTCAGTAGGTCGTTTTTGGCTGCCAGATTGAAAATAACCTCATCATCGTCGCCGGTGCCTGCGGGGATAAACTCACCCCTGCGCACCGCGCCCTGATGCACGGCCAGCAGCAGCTCGCCATCATCCTCATGGTCGCCAAAGCGGCGCACATCTTCCGGCAGCGACATCAGGATTAACGTCTGACCCGACTGGGTAAGCTGCCGCCACTCGCCAGTGGCATACAACATGACCGATTGCATGGCTTCACCGGTACTGGCGTTTTCGCTCCAATACACCTTGTGGTACTTCACCATGCCGCCTTCAATCAGTTCGGCAAGGATTTGCTTATCGCCGTGCCAGGCCACATAAGGACCCACCAGATTGGCCAAGGTGCCATCTGAGGCGCTTGCCGAAATCAGGGCGCTGAGGCTGGTGGCAGGGCCTTCGCTGCCGCCGGCCATCCGCGACCAGACACTGTTGCAGTATCCGCCCACCATGTCGCCTTCGCCGCAGTCGTCCCAATAGTAAAGCCGGTATTGGTCGCTGGCGGTTTTGGCTTTAATGGCAAAGGCTTTGGCGCCTTCGCTGAAAGCGGCATCGGCTGGCATCACCTTATTCCAGGGCCAGGTATTGTCTTGCTTGGCCAGCAGCACCTTGATATTGAGACCGCTGAGGGCATACTCGGTGGCACTTAAGGTTTCGGCAAGCTGGGGAAAGTCCGGGTGGCTGAGGGTGATGGTGCCGTCTGCATTGAGCTCGGTTATCACAAACTCATCTGTGGTGGCCTGCCAACCTGTAGCGGTCAGGATGAAGTCGTCAGTATCAAACTCATTGCTGTTGTGGGCCACAAACTCGCCGTTCACCAACTCGTAAAACACTTCGGTGGTGCTCTGATTGGTGGCGTCGTACTTCACATGGCCGTATTCCAGCCATAATCCGTCGCCATCGTAATCGCCATCAAACCAGAAAATGCCGTCACCACTCACTTCAGTTACCAAATTGGCGGCAGCGGCGCTGGCCTCGGCTTTCAGGATTTCCACTTGTTCTTCAAGGTTATCGCCGGAAACGGAGGCTTCATTTCCAACTTCATCGGAACCGGCAATCGCATCGGGATCGAACTCACCTCCGGCATTATTGGCGGCCTCCACCTGGTCTACAATGGTTTCCAATGCGTTTACCACAGTATCGACAATCAGGGAGATAAGGTCGTCCACCGAAATACCCGCGGCATCGGCGGCCGCCTGTATTTGCGCCAGATTGTTGGCTATCACTCTGGCGGTCACCTGCGCCACCTGATGCAGTTGCCGGTATTCGGCTTTTTGCTCGTCGCTGAGGCTGTCGTCATTTTGTGCGGCCACGTAATCCTGAGTCAGATCCATGGCCGTACCCAGTAAGGCCTTGATGGCGGCTTGCGCCTCTTCTTCGCTGCTGCCCTGTTCCACGGTTCCCTGAACCATGGTGGTGAGAGGGCTGACAAAGGTGTACCCAACGGGTGCTGTCAGGGTATAGCCTTTAGTAATGGCCTCACCCGTGTCTTCATCCACAGTGCCGGCGGTCACTTCCACCAATAAGGGGAAGCTTTCCAGCTGCTCCTGGGTTGCATCGGTTATGGTGAAGCTGCCGCCTGCCCCAGTGGTTGCACTGGGCTCACCTGTGTCACACATCTTGTTTTCATTCAGATCCAGACAAACCTTGGCACCAACCAGATAGCCGTCGGCAACCTTGCCATCAAGGGTAACAGTGGCGGGTGGTGGTGGCAGGGTGGGAGGGGATGATGTATCGCTGTTGCTACCGCCACAGGCGGTTAAAACCGAGCCTAGGGTGGCGGCAATGAGTAGTTTTTTGAAATCCATGTGTTCGCTCCGCTGATGTTCGCTGTCATTCCGATTGTCAAAGCGTGTGCCTTTGGGCACTCATCCGGCTGCGCTTGCCTGCCCGGGGAGTTTGCCTCCCTCGGTGTGATTGAGCTGCTTCGAACCTTACCAAGTGTAGAAGCTGAGCCGAAGGTCGCAGGGAAAATCAGCAAAGATTGGTCGAACAAATGGCGAGGATCAGCCTTTGCGGCTGCTGGCGTAGTCGAAAAAGGCACGCCGCTGTGGGCCCGACAGCTCGGCGGGGATTTTATTGGGATGTTTGAACTCATCAAATGCCGCCACCCGGCCCGCCTGATTCAGGTGCGGAAAAGCGGCGTCTTCGGCGACGTCGGCAAGACCTAAAAATCGGTGCAGCGCCGCCAGAGCCCCCGTGGCTGAGGGGTCAAGGTAAAGCAAGTCGTCGCGGCCACAGAAATAATCATCTACCCCTTGCCTGTGGCGGGTAAAACAGGGCTCAAGGTGCGCCGGGCTCATAATATCCACTGTGCCTGCCAGCGCCTTATTCAGCTCAAATATTTCATTAAAACTGCGCCGCAGCTGGGGGTGAAACGCGCCCTTGGCGCTTGGGTTAAGCTTTGGCAGCATGCGCTCAAGCAATCGCTGCATCGACGGCAGCCAACTATCAATTGTTCGCTCAAGGTAAACAAACTTACTGCCGGGGTAGAGTTTGTCGAGTTTTTGATAGTCACTGAACACGGGCGCATCGGCAATGGCGTCGGCGGCCTCAAAGCTCGCCTGGGTAAAGGCCATGTGTGCCACCTTGAGTGGTGCTCGTCCGGCCTTGGTTTTTGCTTCAAGCAGCGCCACGCACACGCTGGTGGTGCCGGTTCGCGGCAGGCTGATGATGAAGATTTTGCTCATGGTCAGATTGGATGCTTTGGCACTAATTGGCTGATTCGAAATAGGGGAATGGCCGGCAGTGTGGTGGAGTTAGTTGTGCAAGTCAAACTGACCACGGTTAAGTTGAAGCTGTTCCAGCCTGAAGGCCGGGTCGCATCTGGCTATCGAATCAAGCGCCGCCTTAACAGCATCCTCTTTTGACCAAGCTAATCCATCGTCCCAAATGTCACTTTCACAAACGCCATCGTTCCCGATGCCATCGTCTTTGACTATCGACCAGATGAATCCCCCACGATACCTGTCCGGATTAGGTTCTATGTAGATGCGCCAATCGCCCCGCGTGATTTCATTTTCAAGCGCGATTTCAATTTCCATGGTTGCTCCCCTGTTTGAGCTCAAACGTTGGTTGATGAGTTCAGGGTATGGGGAGTGGGGAAGATAAGCCACGGACTATGAGTCACATTGGGCCTCTGGTGTCATATAAAGTTGTGCCTGTGGCATGGGGACTGTTGTCGCTTGCAAAGCGAGTGAAGATCGAAGGCTTCCAGCCTTCACCCGGGCAAGAGGGAATCAGCAGCAATTCCCTCTTGCATCTCCCTTGCCGCCCCGACGAAGCCGGGCACTTTGGCCTTATGGGCTGAAAACGGCAATCGTGACCGATTCCCGAATTTACATCCCTATACATTCATCCCAGCTCGGCTATCCGTGCCTCGCGCTCATGAGCTTGTCGTTTCACGACATTCGCCCCTGTTTAACTGGTGCTGACAGGCATCTGCCGGACAGGGCTCCAATGCCGTGAGGGGCAGAAAGCCCGTGAACGGCCATGCCTTGCCACACCATTTTCAGCAACGCCCTCGGCCGCTTCGAGTCGGATTTGGTGTATTCCTCGGCAAAAGTGTTATGCGTGTCCTGTCTTTCTTCTGTCTTTCTTCTGTCTTTCTTCCGTCCTATATCTTGATGTTTACTTGACCACTACAGGCTATCCTCAAAGTTTCTTTGGAACTATCTCCAAAAAAAGTTAGTATAGGTCGACCATTAATAAACCACTGTATATAATATCAGTATCAAAGCCACTAGAAATTGGAAGCGTCATAAATGTTTGATGTCCATAGTAAAGAATCACACGGGTATAGCTTAGAGGTTTTAGCTGACATCCTCTCACAATCAAAATCAACTATTGAGTCCAGAGTCAGGAAGGGAGAGCTCTCTTTAATAAAGGGATCGAATTTGATCCCCCACTCACAGGTAGCACACCATCCTGAGATAGCCTCAATCGTAGCTTCCAAATGGGATCAAGAGCTTGGTATTAAACCTGCCCGCACATACAACCTAGTGGAGTTGTTTGCGGGTGGGGGAGGCTTAGCTCTCGGCATGGAGCAAGCTGGTTTAAACAGCATTTTCTTAAATGAAATGGACAGGCATGCCTGTGCAACTTTGAGACACAATCGCCCCGAATGGAATGTTGTGGAGGGAGATATTGCAAAAATCAATTTCTCCGAAATCAGAGAAGAAGTAGACGTGCTTACCGGTGGTTTTCCATGCCAAGCTTTCTCTTATGCAGGTAAAGGTCTTGGATTTGAAGATACTCGTGGCACTTTGTTCTATGAGATGGCAAAAGCCATAAACGAACTAAAACCAAAAGTATTTTTAGCTGAAAATGTTAGAGCACTACTGACCCATGAAGGTGGTAAAACTCTAAACACAATCCGAAAAGTAATTGACGAACTGGGTTACGATTTGGTTGAACCCAAAGTCGTTAAAGCAATTTTTTATAAGGTTCCTCAAAAAAGAGAAAGATTGATACTTGTGGGGATCAGAAAAGATCTTAGTCAAGATGTCACATTTCATTGGCCTTCTCCATATAAAAAGATAATGACCTTGAAGGATGCGTTTCTAAAAGGGGAGTTATTTAATTCTGATGTGCCGTTATCGGAAGGGCAGCAATACCCTCAGCACAAGAGAGAAATCATGGAGCAAGTGCCTGAAGGCGGGTACTGGAGAGACTTACCTGATGATCTCCAAAGAGAGTATATGAAGGGAAGTTATCATCTAGGTGGTGGCAAAACAGGTATGGCTAGACGTTTGTCAATGAGTGAGCCAAGCTTAACACTAACAACCTCCCCAGCTCAAAAGCAAACAGAAAGATGCCACCCTCGGGAAACAAGACCTCTTCAGGTCAGGGAATACGCTCGAATCCAAACATTTCCTGATAACTGGGAGTTCCAAGGGCCACTTTCTGCTGCCTACAGACAGATAGGAAATGCTGTTCCTGTCAATATGGCTGCGGCTCTGGGACGTTCCCTTGTAAGACTGTTAAATGATATCGAAAATATCAAAATAGCCCAATCCTAGGTGCTTACTTTTTGATGAAAGGTGGCTACTTTTAGTAGCCGCCACCCGCATATCTACCGTCTCTAATTACAAAAAATATATCAATATCTCTTTTCGTGTTTTCGAAATCTATAGTTAAATAAATAGATTGCTTTCAATTTAACAACTATTAATATGCGGAAGTCACATATTTATGTGAATATTTCATCTATTCTAATGGCGACCAACTGCATATATCGACAAAGACCATGCTATACATTGAAAATTGCATAAATAATCAGGTTGTTGCTCAACGCTGTTGGGTTGAACTACTCAACTAAAAGAGTTCATAAGAGATACTACAGACATTTGAAACTAATAACGGAACGCCATCACTGATGGCTGATTAACCTATACTTTTTTACTATGGTTAAGGCTAATTTGGGAACTAGGATGCCGTTATCCCCCCCCCCCCGGCTAAGTGTTTATTTCGAAACACTTAGCCGGGGGGGAGCTACTTAATAGTATTCCGGAGTCATATTTACTTACCTACAAACCTTAGTAATTTTTATAACTGCAAATAAATACAATCATTATATAAATATTATTTGCGATCAATTTAGCAACTCATCAAGTACCTTTTCCAGTTCTTTGGAATCCCTAATTTCAGTGAAGCTCTCAGTAATGACTTTATAGGTACCAATATAACCAGAGCAAAAATCCCAAAACTGATCTTCCACCCAACCTTCGTTATCCGCTTCTAGTGGCTTTCCTTTATTTATTGCGCCATTCCAAAAATCTCCTGGAGTATTTGGGTTGTATGGAAATACTATTCTTGAAACAGCATTTCCGGTTGGGTTGCGCGAATAGAAAAAAGAATACCATCCTAAAAGTTGGGAAAGGCAGCCTTTGAGAGTTGCTATATTTGGCTGCACTGTCTTAGTATCAAAAAAGTAATGGGTTCCGTTTTTTTCTAGCCAAATATCAACACCTTTCCCTGAGGGAGCTGGTTCAAATTGTTGAATTGGCCTCGCTATGAATGTTTGGCAGACTCTTTTTATTTCATCATGGCTAGATTGCGCATTGTAGAGACCGCCATCTCTATACCTATCCTCTAATATAGCTTGGAGCGAATTACTTAACGCAGCGGGCATATTGGAAGGACATTCGAGATCCTTGTCATGAACAGTAAAACCATTGCCTTTAGCCAGTGCTTTTCCTAAAGGCTCCCACAATGTTGTTCCCAGTGATGTCTCCATACCGCCAACAATTGATCTTATTTTACGCTCCCTAGGAATTATTAAGTCAAGTATTTGAAATTTAGCTTTCTTCTTTAGTGATTTTTCTGCAAAACCTGTAATGCTTTCAATGATAGTATCTTTAGTTATTCTTTTAACTTCTTCTTTTTCCACAGTTAAACCCTTATTTTGATATTTTCTTCCCTTAACGCATAAATCAGGTGCGCCCTAGACGTCACCTGGATTTTCTTGTTAGGTGCTTATCCCCAAGAAGAGATAGGACAGGCAAAACTTTTCCTCAGTAATGGCAGAGTATGCCTGTTCCCCGTTGGTGCCGCCGAAGAATGTTGGTGGAAATTGCGTGGCTTCGACATGGATGTCGAAGCAGGCTCAGTCGAATCATGGACGAGCGTCTGTGCCGATAGCTATTTTCATCATAAATTCGAGGGGCTGTCGGCACCGTCCGGGGCGTCCTTTGGGTTGCAAGGGGTTTTGGACGAGCAAAGCCCCTTGCCCCGGTGAAGCCTGGAAGGCTTCGATGTTCCGTCCCTTGCAAAGCAACAAACCCGCGGGGTTGCCAAGCGCAACTTGGCACAACAACACAGCCGCATGCAGTTTGGCTTGCCTGCCATCAGATATAGCTACCGCAAGGAACCATCGCTATTCCACAGCGCCACCCCTGCCAAATTCAATCGCAAAACAACACAGATGCGATGCACAGCAGCGGCAGAGCCTTTTCGGCAGCAGGTGAAAGAAAGATGAGGAAGGAAAGGAGACTAACATCAGCAACTCCTTGCCACTGGTACTGCCCATCAATCGAAAACGAAAGACAGGCGTACGCCACGTCAACCCTGCTATTGCGGCCTGATTTAGCCGCCGCTTAAGTATTGTTTTTAAAGTAATCTTTATTCAAAGGTTGCATCAGCGTACGATAAAAAATCTACCGCAGCAATAGTTACAAACAAAGGAAAAAGGCAGGATAGGCATAGCACCTCACTTGCAGATTACACCTGCCTTTCCCCGGTCGGTGGCGCTGAGGATGTTGGGGTTGGGCGCGTAGCCGAGACATGGGCGAGTATCGCGAAGTGATAAGCTCACGAGCGCGAGGCAGGATAGCCGAGCTGGGAGTGAAGTGCATGGATGTGCTTCGTCGAGGCAGAGACCGTCGAGCAGGACGCGAGTCGGTCACGGTGCTCGTTTTCAGCCCATTAGGCCAAGGTGCTCGGCTTCGTTTGGGATCGCAGGGGGATTGGATAAGGGGGCCAGTCGAAACGGCCCCCTTTCCTCGGGTGTGGGTTGAAGACCCTCGTTCTTTGCCAAGCGCAGCTTGGCCTTACGTTATTGGGCAGATTTCGAAATCTGCCGCCCCATCGTCACATTGGATGCGATGGCAAACAGGCAGTAGCCGGTGAAGTACCAGAAGCCGGGTTCGAATTGGGCGTGCATGATGATAAGTTCGCCCATCTGGCCCTTGGCGTTGCCGGCGAGGTAGCTGACGATGATGGCCACCACAAGCACGTCGGCCATGCTCCACTTGCCGATGGCATCGATAAAGCTCTTAAGGCCGCGGGCGAGGGTGCCTGAGACAAACAGCAGCACGGCCTGGGACAAGAGCTTCAGGGTCGGGATAACCACCGAGAAGGTGCCTATGAGTATGCCAACCAGCAGGTTACCGCTGTCGAACAGGTCTGTGATGGTGCCGATAATGCTGCGGCTTTTCTGGTAAATCTCGACCTGACCTTGCAGTTGATTAAAACCCAGAAAGGCCGACATTGAGCCCAGAATACCGCGCACGTCGCCATCGTCGGTCATCAGCTCTATGGTGGTTTGGGCAAACTGGGATTTATCGGCCTGACCATCGAGGCTTAGCATCGGCAGGCTGAGGCCGGGGATAAGCAGGGCCAGGGCTATCAAAATCAGCAGCAGTTGCGGCCATTTGCTTTTTGAGGTCATACGCACTCCAAATAGTCACTTCAAATTGTCATTGGAATAGGCCGCCGTAAAGTGGGGGGCGGCGGCAACGCAAAGAGGGCTGTTTTACAGCATCAGGGCTGAAAGCCGGCTGAATGCTTCCAGCCCTTTGTTTTTTCTCTGGGTATAATCCGTATTCCGTATTCCGTATTCCGTATTCCGTCCCAAGTTTATCCCGAAGGCCATGTGAGGTATTGCCACGGCTGCCGTTGTGGATGAAGCATCAGGCCCAGAGTTCAGCTATTGCGGCGACCGGATAATAGCCGAGCTGGCCGGGCAAGGTAAGCCCTAATCCCTTACTCCCAATTTACCGTTCCCGATTCCCCAATGCCCCAATCCCATTCCCCATTCCTCATTCCTCATTCCCTATTCCCCATTCACCATTCACCATTCCTCATTCCTCATTCCTCATTCCTCATTCCTCATTCCCCGAATCCCTTTCTATCGGGGGCGCAGGCTGATAAGTTAGTCCAATGACAGTTAACATAATTTCAACAAGATGATCGCCGACACTTCTTTTGATTTTGCTGCCGCCGCGGCCGGTTTTGCCGCCTTTGCCTGGGGGCCACACATGTTGGTTCTGCTGGTGGGTGGCGGGCTGTTTTTCCTTATTTACTCTGGGCTTGCGCCATTTCGCTATTTAAAACACGCCATCGATATAGTGAGTGGCAAGTACCCCGAAAAAGGTGCCGCCGGTAATATCAGCCATGCCGGGGCGCTCTCCAGTGCCATGGCGGGCACCGTGGGCATGGGCAATATTGGCGGGGTGGCGCTGGCGATAGTGGCGGGCGGTCCGGGCGCCATTTTCTGGATGTGGATAAGCGCGCTGGTGGGGATGGCCACCAAGTTTTTTACCTGCTCACTGGCGATTATGTATCGCGGCACCGATGAAACCGGGCGGGTGCGCGGTGGCCCCATGTATATCATCACCCACGGCCTTGGCGCCAAATGGAAGCCGCTGGCGGTGTTCTTTTGTCTGGTGGGGCTGGTGGGTAACTTCCCGCTGTTCAATACCAATCAGCTGGTGCAAATCCTCAAGGAGTACCTGTTTTTATCCCCCGGCGACACTGGCGTTGCCGTGGGCAGTGGCGAGCATTTTTACCTTGAGCTGGGCCTCGGGCTTGCCATTATGAGTCTGGTGGCACTGGTGATCCTGGGCGGGATTAAGCGGATAGCGGCAGTGGCTATTCGGGTGGTGCCTACCATGATCCTGCTGTACGTCGGCTGCGCGCTTTATGTGATTTTAAGCCACCTTGGTGATGTGCCCATGCACCTGTGGCGCATAGTGGAAGATGCCTTTTCGGTGCAGTCGGTGGCCGGGGGCATTTTGGGCACCATGCTCACTGGGGTGAAGCGGGCGGCTTTTTCCAACGAGGCCGGCATAGGCACAGAGGTGATGGTGCACGGCAACGCCAAAACTTCGGAGCCAATAAAAGAAGGGCTGGTGGCCATGCTCGGCCCCGCCATTGATACCCTTTTGGTGTGCACGGCCACGGCGCTGATTATACTTATCTCCGGTGTGTGGCAGCAGGGCGCTGCCAACGGCATCAGCCTCTCCAGTGCCGCCTTTGCGGCCACCATGCCCGGTGTGGGACCTTATCTTTTGCTTGTTTGTGTTAGCTTCTTTGCCATTACCACCATCTTTACCCAGGCTTTTTACGGCAGCCAATGCTTTGCGTTTTTGTTTGGCGCAAGGCGCGAGCGCTGGTACTTGTATCTGTATTTGCTGGCGATTTTGTTCGCCGCTACCAACAGCCTCACCGACATAGTCAACATAATCGACGGCGCCTACGGCCTGATGGCCATCCCCACCATGACCGCCGCGCTGCTGCTGGCACCACGGGTGCGGGCCGCCGCCAAAGACTACTTCCGTCGCCTGCACGTGGAGGGCGATACGATGATGCGAGGCGACGACCCGGTCGACAGGCGCTGATGGAGTGTGGAGTGAAAACACCTAATAAATGCAGCCAATTGTTGGCGGGCGTATGCCAGTTTGTGCATAGAATTAGCAACTGATTAAATCGCAAAAGGAATTAACGCGATGCAAGACGATTACTACATGTTGTTTAACGATGACAAAAGCCCTTATCAACCTGTGTTCTTGGAAGGAACCTTGTCCGCCTATCCCGGCGATGAGCAGGACAGGTATGAATACGATTTTCCAGGGGATGTGCCCAAAATAGTGCAGGAGCGGATTTACTTAAATTTTGATAAAACTCAGCCGCTGCGCTTTGACTATAGCAAAAAGCATGGGCATCTCGTCAGCCCCGCCGTGCTAGAGGTGTTAAAGGGGCTCAGGCTTGCCCCCCATTATCAGAAATCCCTGACCGTGTATATGAAGGGCAAGGCAATGGAGCATGATTATACCTATCTGGCCTTTGATGCTGGTTCCTGGTTAAAAGGGGTACAGCAAAATCCTGAGCGTATTTTTGTTGATGAAGCCCAGTCCGAAACCCAGCTGGACAGAGATGGCTGGCCACTGCCGACCGGATACATTGCCTTAACCGCTGAAGCCAAAAAATATGATGTATTCGAGCTCATTAACATTGCATACATTGCCCACTACATGGTCTGTAACGCCGAGACCAGGGCGAAGTTGGAAGCGGTGGGAATTAAGGGGGTGCGTTTTGTGCCCTTGCAGCAGGCTTTCTCCTTTTACCTGAAAGAGGTTCTTAGGGAAGAGTTGAATGACTTGCTGGGATAGCTTCTGGGCATAAGTTAACACGAAATGGAGCGCGAGGGCCGGGCGGTTATCTATCCCCCTACCCGGTTGCTACGCCTTGAAGAGGGGAAGTGATCATACATATGGATACGGAAGAGTTTTGCCGCAATCAGGTTTGGGGCGAGTTTTTAGCGCAGGCAACGGCGGATGAAATTCATCAGTCGTTGTTGAGTTCTAACTGGGATAACAATGAATTTTTACTCGATTGGATTTTGGAGCATCCTCAGGTAGATAAGGCCACCATATTACTGGCATTTTGGATGGGCGGCGCGTTGGAGATGGAAGTCTACGAGCAGAAGTATTTAAGCGGGTTTTACACTATCAGCGACATCGCCATGGATCCGGCTTGCGATCAAGACGGTTACAACTGGACTATCGATGACGAAAGATACTCGCATCCAGATTTTGCCTTGTTGGTGTCCAGCGAGATGTTAAAGCCGCTCACGGGCCGGGTAATTACCATGCCGACAGATTATGTGGAGGGCTTACCACTGGCGTATTACGACAAGTTCTGTGCGCTACTGGAAGAGATGGAAGACTAGCTCTATGCCATGGCCCGCAGTACTGAGGTTGCAGCCTCCATGTCGGGTTATTCCATTGGCTCCGCAGTTGCCATCGAGGAATATCAGGCGCAGGAGGTGCCTATGCTAAACGACTTTATCAAGTTGTTCATCTCGCCAATCTTGAAAAAGTATGGCTTCAAGAAACAGGGTCTCAAGTGGAATAGAACTGTTGGAGATGTCATCCAGGTTATTGATATACAAAAGCAACGCCTCGACCAGTTGTACTTTACAATCAATGTCGGCGTGCTGCATACACACTGTGGGCATGCATTCGAAATAGACATGACTAAATTTATCAACGAGGTCTTTTGTTTTCCAAGATTTCGACTTAAGAATTATGTGCCTGACTCTCAGTTTGGAAATGACGAGTGGTGGCCAATTGGAAGCGAGTTGCAACGGGCAGGAGTTGGGGAGGAGGTGTCGCGGGCGCTGGAGCAGATACTGCTGCCTGAATTAGATAAAGTTGATTCAGCGGCAGCTGTACTTGAATTTTCTAAAACTTTTAGGCGCTCTTATTTTCCTCCGCCAGAGCAGTTGGAAATAGCAATATTGTTGTATTTGGTCGGGAAAGTGGATGAAAGTGAAAAACTGATAGAGGTTGTTGCAGCAAGTGACTATTGGGAGAAAAGGGCTGAGTTTGTTCGTGAATATATACGCGCTTTGGATGCTGGCAGCCAAGAATAAAGGCTGTCATTGCAGGCAGGCTATGTGTTATGCCTGACCTGAACTTTTATATGGATGAAGGTTGTAGCAGTCAGTGGTGTATCTCTTAAGGCCTGAACCTTGTGGGAAGCGGAAGTGACTGCGGTTGTTAGAATAGGCAAGGAAATGAATATTAAATTTCCAATAGTGATGTGTGTAGACGATAAAGTTACTGTCGACAAGGAAAGCGAGTTTGGGATTATATCCTATGTTAAGGGGGAGTATCTCTATGTAAAAGAGAAAATTACAACCTCTAGGAATCACTCTGCACCAATATTAACGGGTTGGATTTTACAATATGATGGTGTGCTCTTGGATTTTGAGTTTGTGTGCACGAAAAACGAGTGGTTGAGGTCTCTCCAACCTTTATTTAATCCTGTGTATAACAAATATGCATTAGATAACAAGGGCGTTGCTAGAGTTTGTGATGTTATAGAACGGTTGAACTCGGTTAAGCGTAAACGGAAAATGGATAAAGATTTTCATCGTTATCTGTCGACTCTTAATGGAGAACAGCTTGTGACCAAGGAAGTTTTGGACCTTTGGCCAATCTGAGTCTGATCAAAAACAGTATGTAATAACCTCAGATAATTACCTATATTTAAGGAAGGTTTAGACACATGGAGGGCGTTGTTGACTAAACACATTATTTACTGAAATTTATGCTATTGCTTATGGAATGTTCTGCCTTCGGGCATCGATAGATGCCGAGTGAGTGTCGGAAAGCAGCATTCCTTCGTCTTCAAAAACAACGACTATAGTTCGGAATGCTTTTAGTCAACAACGCCCATATGGAGTTGACACTCATCCCCTGTATCAACGCCTGTGGCATTGTTTTTGGCTTTGGGCCAGAGGCGGTATCCACCGAGTTAACCTATTTTAATGTGCAAAATCAGCATGATTACCTCAGAGTTCAATATCACGGTGGAGGCGATCCTGTTGCTTTTCAGACAGCCCTCTGAAAGTTGCTCAGATGGTCGTCATCTGTGTGTGGAATAAGCATGTTCTGAACATTAGTGGCAAAACATACCCGATTGACTGAGTCGTCACAAACTCCTCTCCTAAATTAAGTTTCGTTTGCTCTGCTACTTCGTTTTTGCAGATACTGATTGAGAACCCAGTGTTTGATGGTGAGATACTGACGAGATTTCATCAGGGTTGGCGGGGATTACAATGGTCAATATCAGCCGCAGAGTTAACATTTTATGGGGGCAAGTATCTCAACCGGCGATGAAAGGTAAGTGGCCGAAAGCCTTCTGCCTTTTACCAATGCCGTTACTGGCATACAATTGGGCGCCCTGATGCCGTATTTTACAGGATTAGTGATGTCCAACTGCTCACCACTCAGCTTTGACTGGGTATTATTCGATGCCGATGAAACTCTGTTTCACTTCGATGCCTTTGCCGGGCTACAGCGCTTGTTTGCCCGTTTTGAGGTGGAGTTCGACAGGGCCCATTACGAGGAATATCAGCAGGTAAATAAGCCCTTATGGCTTGAGTATCAGGATGGGCGGATCAGTGCCAAAACCCTGCAGGAGCAGCGCTTTGCACAGTGGGGTGAGCGGCTCGGGGTTGCCCCCGGTGAACTGAACTCGGGCTTTTTGCAGGCCATGGCCGACATCTGTGCGCCGCTGCCCCAGGTGCCCGAACTGCTTGAAAGCCTGAAAGGCCGTTACCGGCTTGGCATTATCACTAATGGCTTTACCGAGTTGCAGCGCATTCGTCTCGAGCGCACCGGCTTTGCCGATCACTTTGAACTCTTGGTGATTTCTGAAGAAGTGGGCCTGGCCAAGCCCGATAAGGCGATTTTCGACCATGCGCTGGATGCCATGGGCAACCCTGCCCGTGAGCGGGTGCTGATGGTGGGTGATACCCTGTCGAGCGACATTCAGGGCGGCCTCAATGCCGGCTTGCACACCTGCTGGTATAACCCTTCCGGCAAAGATAACGACACGGCCATAGCGCCCCATTTTGAAGTGCGTTGTTACAGCGAGCTTAGCCTGAAGCTGAAGCCCTGATGATGCTGTTGCCACAGTCGTGAGATTGAGGAAACCTTTAGCGGGTGATGCATTATCCTCAATTGCATTGGCACTTCCCTTATCCGGACTGCATTCGCGCATTTAAAGATTGCCTATTACGCTTAGCCATATTGAATTGTACAGGGGCTGTAGCTGTGGCTGTGTCAGGTGGGGCAGTGGCGGTGCTTATGTTTGGATTGGCTATCCTGCCTGCATGGGGGATAGAACCTTTGGGTAAGTCTGTGCCGCATTCTTTGAGTGTGATTGCGGTGGAGTACCCGCCATTCACAACACAAAGTCAGCCAGATAACGGCAGTAATTTTAAAGTGTTACAGCAATATCTGAACACCATCGGTGCCGAACTGACCGTCCTCCCCCGTTTTTTGCCGACCGCGAGGGCTCAGGCAACAATTATCGATGGGGACTGGTGTGCCTCTTTTTATCCCCCTCCGGACAGCGTCACTGATAGGGCGAACTTCATTGTGTTAAGCACCCAGAAAGTCCAATTGGGATTATTTCGAAAAGCGCAGCCTGAACCCTTTGTCTGGCAAGCATTGTCTGAACTCGCTGGCGGCAAGGTTGCCGTATTGCGCTCGAAAGTGGATGGCCACTTTATCCGCCAGTTTATTGATGCAGGTATGACCCTGGAATACGTTAACGATGTCACTGGCGGCTTAAGGATGCTGCA
The DNA here is from genome assembly GCF_041630135.1 of Shewanella sp. Classification (GTDB taxonomy): domain Bacteria; phylum Pseudomonadota; class Gammaproteobacteria; order Enterobacterales; family Shewanellaceae; genus Shewanella. The sequence continues at coordinate 17,953 of NZ_JBFKLW010000032.1, read as the reverse complement.
GCACGGCAGAGTGGATTATGCGTTCGGCGACAGCAATGCTTTGCTGATAAGTGGAATGAATGCTTATGAGCAATCACAGTTACAGTTTTCAGAATCCCTGCTGTTGCAAGCACCCATAGGACTGTTCATCAATCCTAAGTGCTCAGTCACTGATATCCTGCAGCCCTGATACCGTTTTTCCTGTGGGCCGATTGGCGTGTTGAGATACTGCATGAGTATGATTCATGCGAGCCGCATTGAAGGATGTTAATACCAGCATTAAACAAAGAGCGCCCGAAGGCGCTCTTTGTTTTGTATAAGCGTAAAACTATCTCATTCCACGTTTTGGATCTGCTCGCGCATTTGCTCAATAAGTACTTTCAGCTCCACTGCGGCGGCTGTGATTTCGGTGCTGATGGACTTGGAGGCAAGAGTGTTTGACTCGCGGTTGAACTCCTGCATCATAAAGTCGAGGCGGCGACCTTCGCTGCCACCTTTCTTGAGGATGCGGCGGGCTTCGGCCACGTGGGTTTCAAGCCTGTCCATTTCTTCAGCCACATCAAGCTTTTGTGCCAGCAATACCATTTCCTGTTCGATGCGGGTGCTGTCGAGTTCGCCCTGCACTTCAGACAGGCGATTGGTGAGCTTATCTCGCTGCCATTCCATAATTTTGGGCATATGTTCACGCACAATGGCAATTTGACCTTCCACGGCACAAAGACGGCTTTCCAGCATCTCTTTGATGGCGCTGCCTTCACGGCCACGGGCTTCGACAAACTGATCCAGCGCCTTGTCGAAGGCGCCCAGCAATTCGGCGCTGATGGCATCCATATCCTGTTCGGCAGTGGCGATGACGCCGGGCCAGCGCAGAATGTCGGTGAGGGCGATATCGCCCTGGCCAGCTTCGGCCTTAAGCCAGTTGGCGGCGCCCAGCAGTTGACGGGCCAGATCCTGATTGATGCTCAGCTCACTGTTGTTGTCACTGGCCAGATCGTAACGCAGGTTTACTTCTACCTTGCCGCGGCTCAGACGTTTGCGCAGGCGTTCGCGCAGGGCCGGTTCCAGGCTGCGAAGCTGTTCTGGCAGGCGCAGGTAGGTCTCGAGATAGCGTTGATTCACCGAGCGAATTTCGAAGGAGGCGGTGCCCCATGTGGCTTTATGCTCGATACGGGCATAGGCGGTCATGCTGTGGATCATAAGGATTCCGGCTGGTTTTCGTCTGAGTCGAAACGCCATTATAACCAGATGTTGTTAAGGCGTCATGGAATCGGGTTTGAAGATGCGCGACTTGTGCCGCAAAGGGGAGTTTTTGGCCTCAGATTTCAGCTGCTGGGCGGTGTTTAAACCTATCCATGCAAAAGGGTCATGGCAACTGAGCGCCCATAGCCCTATAATATGCAGCCAATTTACAGCAAAGTTTTCACCTCACAGGAATTACCATGCGCCCAGGTAACCGCACATCGGCTCAGACCCGCCCCATCAGCATCACCCGTAACTTTACCGCCCATGCCGAAGGCTCTGTGCTGGTTGAGTTTGGTGAAACCAAGGTGCTTTGCACCGCAAGCTTTACCGAGGGTGTACCACGTTTCCTTAAAGGCAGTGGACAGGGCTGGCTTACTGCAGAATATGGCATGTTACCGCGTTCTACCCACAGCCGCATGGACCGTGAAGCTGCCCGTGGCAAGCAGTCTGGCCGTACTCAGGAAATTCAGCGTCTGATTGGACGTGCCCTGCGTGCTGCAGTGGATTTGAAGCAACTGGGCGAAAACACCATTGTGGTGGATTGTGACGTTATTCAGGCCGATGGCGGCACCCGTACCGCCGCTATCACTGGTGCCTGTGTGGCCCTGGTGGATGCGCTTAACTGGGCTCGCGGTAAGGGCTTGGTCAAGGCCAACCCACTTAAGTTTTTGATTGCCGCCGTGAGTGTGGGCATTCATAACGGCGAGGCCATCTGTGACCTTGAATACGTGGAAGACAGCGCTGCCGAGACCGATATGAACGTCGTGATGACTGAAACCGGCAAGATAATCGAAGTTCAGGGCACCGCTGAGGGTGAGCCTTTCAGCCACGAGGAGCTGCTGACCATGTTGGAGCTGGCCAAGCACGGTATTCGTGAAATCATCGATACCCAGAAAGCGGCGCTGAGCTGATAATTGATGTGATGTTTTAAGGCTCCGACAGGGGCCTTTTTACCACCTTGTACCCAGAAAAAAGGCGGCTTCGGCAGCCAGACACTTGATAGAGGAATGACAGTGAAAGCCTATCAGCGCGAATTTATTGAGTTTGCTCTCGAGCGTAACGTACTGAGATTCGGTGAGTTTACTCTCAAATCCGGCCGTAAGAGCCCTTATTTTTTCAATGCAGGTCTGTTTAACACCGGCCGTGATCTGGCCCGCCTGGGCCGCTTCTATGCCGCTGCGCTGATGGATGCCGGCATCGACTACGATTTGCTGTTTGGCCCGGCTTACAAGGGTATCCCGATTGCCACCACCACCGCCGTGGCACTGGCCGAGCATCATGATGTGGATATGCCTTACTGCTTTAACCGCAAAGAGAAGAAAGATCACGGTGAAGGCGGCAATCTGGTGGGCAGCGAGCTTAAGGGTAAGGTCATGCTCGTGGATGATGTGATCACCGCCGGCACCGCCATCCGTGAGTCGATGGAAATTATTCAGGCCAATGGCGCTGAGCTTGCCGGAGTGCTGATTGCGCTGGACCGTCAGGAGAAGGGCAAGGGCGAGCTGTCTGCGATTCAGGAAGTGGAGCGTGACTTTGGCTGCGGTATTGTCGCCATTATCAAGCTGGAAGACCTGATTGCCTTCCTGGCCGAAAAGCCAGGCATGGAAGAGGTGCTGAGTTCAGTGCGAGCTTACCGCGAGCAGTATGGCATTTAAGCTGTAATTCTAATTGATAAAAAACGCCGCAATCAGCGGCGTTTTTTATTGGGAATGCGATATCGCCCTAGCGGGGCTGATGCAAAAACTCCGCCCGGGTGGCCGGGTTGGACTTAAAGATACCGCCCAGTGCCGTAGTGGTGGTGGAGCTGGTGGCATCCATCACGCCGCGGGATTTTACGCAGTAGTGTACGGCATCGATTTTCACGGCCACGTCTTTGGTTTCCAACAGTGCCTGCAGCGCCACCAGAACCTGTTGAGTCAGACGTTCCTGCACCTGAGGTCGCTGGGCAAAGAAGCGCACTATGCGGTTGATCTTGGACAGGCCAATGATCTTCTTGCGCGGCAGATAGGCCACTGTTGCGGTGCCATCTATGGTCACCAGATGGTGCTCACAGGTGCTGGTGAGGCTGATATCCTGCACCCGCACCATTTCATCAACGCCCATTTTGTTGTCGATGACGGTGATTTTGGGAAAGTTTTCGTAGTCGAGGCCGGAGAAGATTTCGTCCACATACATTTTGGCGATGCGACGGGGGGTGTCGGCGAGGCTGTCGTCGGTTAAATCGAGCGACATCAACTCCAGAATGGCACGCATATGTTGTTCGATTTTGTCTTTGCGTTCTTCGCGGGAAAGTCCGCAGGGAACCATAGGGGTTTCCAGCCCACGCTCCATAAGCGCGGCCTGAACCTTGAGTGCTGCATCGCTGAGTGCCATATCTACCTCCAACCACTTCACCGGCGCGTTGCCGGGCGCAATATCAGGGCAATTTACTGGGGTATTGCGCGAAAGCGGGAGGATACCGCTATTTGGCGTAAATTCATACCGAAATTGTATTGCATCTATAAAAAAGCCGGACAAAGTCCGGCTTTTTAAGCGGCTGGTTTCTCACACAACATCTGACGATTGTGGTGCTGAAAGTTAGCTTTGTAAAAGCTGCTTTTGAATAAAGCCCCATTGCTCGTCGAAGTGTTCGGTGGGCTTTTGTTTGAATTCGCTGCGAATGTATTGGGCAATCCGGCCTTCAGCCACGGCCAGCAACAGGTTGGCCAGCATGGCTTCGTCCAGTTCAAACCCTTTGCCTTCACGCAGGGTTTTCTCCCGCAGTATTTGCTTGAGCTGGGTTTCGATTTTACCAAACAGAGTGCTGATGCGGCTGCGCAGGCGCTCGTTCTCGCCCAGCAGCGCATCGCCATTCAGTACCCGGGAAATGCCCGGATTACGTTCGGCAAACAGCAGCAGTAGCTGTAACACCAGCTGGCAGCGGCGCATGGTGTCTTTCTCATCGTCCATGATGAGGTTAATGCGTGACAGCAGTGAGTCTTCGATAAACTCAATCAAACCCTCAAACATCCGCGCCTTGCTGGGGAAGTGGCGATACAGCGCCGCTTCAGATACGCCCACTTCGGCGGCCAGCTTGGCGGTGGTGATACGTTGTCCGGGGTTGGTTTCCAGCATCTGTGCCAGACACTGGAGAATATGGTCGCGGCGGCTCAGTTTTTCTTTGGTGGCCATTGATTGTCCTTCATACAACACTTTGACAAAACGAGGGGGTTAACGGGTGCCTGAATGGCCAAAACCGCCTTCACCACGTGATGAGGTGTCGAATTCGTCCACCAATTTAAACTCGGCCTGTACTACTGGCACAAACACCAGCTGCGCCAGGCGATCGCCTATTTCCAGAATGTAATCTTTGTCGCTGCGATTCCAGCAGGACACCATCAGCGGGCCCTGATAGTCAGAGTCGATAAGGCCTACCAGATTACCCAGTACTATACCGTGCTTATGACCAAGGCCTGAACGGGGCAGGATAACCGCAGCCAGGCTGGCGTCGGCCACATGCACGGCAATGCCGGTGGGCACCAGTACAGTTTCCCCCGGCGCTATGGTAATGGCGGTATCCAGCATGGCACGCAGATCCATACCGGCGCTGCCTGGGGTGGCGTAGGCCGGCAACGGGAATTCGGAGCCGATGCGGGAGTCAAGGATCTTCAGTTCTATGGGTGTTTTCATTTTTTGGTTATTTTTGTCGCTATCAATGAAAGCAGTTGGTACGCCAGTGACAATTTGTCGGTGGCAGGCAGCTCCTGGTGTCCGTTTGGCCAGAACACCTGCAGGGCGTTGATATCGGAGTTAAAACCTTGCCCCGGCACAGACACATCGTTGGCCGCGATCATATCCAGATTTTTGCGCTTGAGCTTGTCTCTGGCGTAAGTTTCAACATCATGGGTTTCGGCGGCAAATCCCACCGTAAAGGGTCTTGTCTGGTGAGACGCGACCGTGGCTAAGATATCAGGATTGCGTACCAGTGCAAGTTGCATGGTCTCGCTGCTCTTTTTGATTTTACCCGTGGCTACGTCTGCAACCCGGTAATCGGCTACGGCGGCGCAACCAATAAAAATGTCCTGCTTGTCGATTTGTGCCATCACTGCATCCAGCATTTGCTGGGCTGAGTCGACATCGATACGTTTAACGCCTGCCGGAGTGGCAAGGCGAACCGGGCCCGATACCAGGGTCACCTCGGCGCCCATGGCGGCGGCTGCTTCTGCCAGGGCAAAGCCCATTTTGCCAGAGCTGTGGTTGGAGATATAGCGTACCGGGTCTATGGCTTCACGGGTTGGGCCTGCTGTGAGCATCAGTTTATGGCCTTTAAGGCTGTGCTTAAACTGCTCTGTGGCGGCGTCTTCTTCGAGCAGACGTTCGGCAAAGGCACAGATTTCCAATGGCTCCAGCATTCGGCCGGGACCCACTTCGCCGCAGGCCTGGCTGCCACTGTCCGGCCCCCAAAGCTTAATGCCGCGCCGGGCAACTGTCGCGAGATTATCCTGAGTAGCCTGATTGGCATACATTTGCTGATTCATCGCCGGACACAGGGCTATGGGGCTGGATGTAGCCAGACAGGTGGTGGTGATAAGCTCATCAGCCATACCCGCAGCGATGCGGGCAATCAGATTGGCAGTGGCAGGGGCAATAATCACCAGGTCGGCCCAGCGTGCCAGCTCAATATGCCCCATGGCGGCTTCGGCAGCGGGATCCAGCAAATCCATGGCGACAGGGTGACCACTGAGTGCTTGCAGGGTGAGAGGCGTAATAAATTCGCCGGCACTTTGGCTCATCACTACCCGTACATCGGCGCCTCGCTCTTTGAGGCGGCGCACTAAATCGGCACTCTTGTAGGCGGCAATACCGCCGCCAATTCCCAGTAAAATTTTTCGATTATTCAGGCTCACTGACAGATCCCGACTAAGATTAACTGGCGCTAACCATACCATAGTCGTTGGTCTCAGGGTGAGCGACCCAGTCCAAATTATTCACGCGAAGCGTTATCTCGCCACGGAAGGCAGGAGGCAGGTTGATGGCAATCAGGGATTGGCCACAGGGTGAGGGCCCAAGAGAAAAATTATTGCAGCGCGGGGCGGCGGTGCTCAGTGATGCCGAGTTGCTGGCGGTGCTGCTCAGAAATGGCGCCGTTGGCATGGATGCGGTGGATCTGGCTCGCAGGTTGCTGGTGGAGTTTGGTGGCCTCAGAGCATTATTCAGTGCTTCCAAGCAGCAAGTATGTCGACTACAGGGCTTGGGTCCGGTAAAATACGCCCAGCTTCAAGCCTCAGCTGAGCTTGCTAGGCGCCTTGCCGGTGAGTCTTTGCAACGGGGACAGGTGCTTACCAGTCCGGATTTGACCCGGAACTACCTCAGACAGCAACTGGCAGACAGGGCTTATGAGGTGTTTGCGGTGTTGTTGCTGGACAGCCAACACAGAGTTATCCAGTTTGTTGAGTTGTTCCGTGGCACCATCGACGCCGCCTCGGTATATCCCAGAGAGTTGGTGGCACTGGTACTGGATAAAAATGCGGCAGCGGTAATCGTTTGCCACAACCATCCGTCCGGCGTGGCTGAGCCCAGCCAAGCCGATAAACGGATTACAGATAGATTGAAAAATGCCCTGGCAACTATCGATGTTCCCTTGTTGGATCATCTGGTTGTGGGGGACCGGGAGATAGTCTCCTTTGCCGAGCGAGGGTGGATTGGTTGATCTTTACTTGATCTCCCATGGGCTTTCGTGTATAAAATGCGCCCTCTTTGTGCCTCGGGCGACGGCCATACGAGGTACATTAATGCTCGAGCGTTAAAAACTGTTTGGAGAAGATTGACATGTCAAGAGTATGCCAAGTTACTGGCAAGCGACCAATGGTTGGTAACAACCGTTCGCACGCAAAAAACGCGACCCGTCGTCGTTTTTTACCTAACCTGCAGAACCACCGTTTCTGGTTGGAAACTGAAAAGCGCTTTGTACAGCTGCGTGTTTCCACCAAGGGTATGCGTATCATCGACAAGAAAGGTATCGAAGTTGTTATCGCTGAACTTCGTGCCCGCGGCGAGAAGGTGTAATAGAAAATGGCTAAAGCTAAAGGCGCCCGTGAGAAGATCAAGCTGGTATCTACTGCCAAGACTGGTCACTTCTACACTACCGACAAGAACAAGCGTAACATGCCTGAAAAGATGGAAATCAAGAAATTTGATCCTGTGATCCGTCAGCACGTTATCTACAAAGAAGCCAAGATCAAGTAATTGATTTTAAGCTCTTTTAAAACCCCGGCCTGGTCCGGGGTTTTTTATTGTCTGTGGTTTCCCATCCGACAGACTTTTTTCCTAATGTTTGATTCTCTATTCACCTGTGCGCTTTATAAAACACCCGAGTTGTTTTTTGATGCTATGCTTTAGATTCATATGATTGAAACCATATCGTGGTAAAAATAAAAACTTTCAAAGTGAATTTAAATTCACTAAAATTGAGCAGTAATTCATATTGGCGCAGTGTGTCGCTGCGCAGGTGCCTGAGAGGATAATACAGCCAGTGAGAACCACTGAATTGGTTGACGGCTTCCGTCATTCCACCCCTTATGTTAACGCTCACCGTGGCAAGACCTTTGTGGTTATGCTGGGCGGCGAGGCCATGGTGCAACCCCAGTTCCGTGCCATCATCAACGATGTGGCCCTGTTGCACAGTTTGGGGATCCGCATTGTGTTGGTATATGGTGCGCGGCCGCAGATTGATTCAGCCCTTGAACTGCACGGTATTGCGCCTGCATATCACAATGGCGTGCGCATCACCGACGAAGATACCCTTAAAGTTATCAAGCAGGTGGCTGGTGCGTTGCAATTTGATATTACAGCACGTCTGTCGATGAGTTTATCCAATACCCCTATGCAGGGGGCTCATTTGAACGTGGTCAGTGGTAATTTTGTTATTGCTCAGCCATTGGGTGTGGATGATGGTGTGGACTATTGCCTTTCCGGCCGGGTGCGCCGTATTGATGTACAGGGTCTGCGTCACCAACTGGACAGCCATGGGATTGTATTGATGGGGCCGATTGCCGCGTCAGTTACCGGTGAGAGTTTCAACCTGACGGCCGAAGAAGTGGCAACCCAGGTGGCGGTGAAGTTAAAAGCTGACAAGATGATAGGCTTCAGCGCTCAAAACGGTATTCTGGATAGCTCGGGTGAGGTGATTGCCGAGCTGATGCCCAATGACGCTCAAAATATTGTGGCCAAAATGCAGGAGAGTGGACAAGCCTGTGTGGGCACTCTGGCTTTCCTTAAGGCCAGTATCGATGCCTGTCGCCATGGTGTACCCCGTTGTCACCTGGTCAGTTTTCTGGAGGATGGTGCATTACTGCAGGAGCTTTTCTCCCGCGATGGTATCGGCACCCAAATAGTGACTGAAAGCGCGGAAAAACTGCGTCGCGCTTCCATTGCTGACATTGGTGGCATTCTCAATCTGATTCGTCCTATGGAAGAGCAGGGGATTCTGGTGCGCCGCTCCCGTGAGCAGCTGGAAATTGAGATTGAGCAGTTTATGGTAATTGAGCGTGATGGCCTGGTGATCGGCTGTGCGGCGCTTTATCCCTTTGAAGAGGATAATGCCGGCGAGTTTGCCTGTTTGGTTGTTCACCCTGATTATCGCGATGCCGACAGAGGCAGTCTGTTGCTGAAAAATATTATCAGTCAGGCGCGGGTAAGGGGTTATGCCAGACTGTTCGCCCTTACTACACGCAGTATCCACTGGTTTTTGGAACATGGCTTTGACATGGTGGAAGTGGATGCGCTGCCAACCAAAAAGAAGCAGTTGTACAACTATCAGCGTCGTTCCAAAATTCTTGCACTGAACTTGCAATAGCCAGCCCAGTTTTACCTAAATAAAACGAAACAACCAGCCCAAGGGCTGGTTGTTTCGTTTATGGAGAGCATCAGGTTGACATTTTATGTCACCAATCGTTGACATATTATGTCTTTTGCGCAATGGTGATACCCTCGACACCCGGGAGAATAGAAATGGAACCCAATGTATTTATGCTGTCACCCTTGGCTGGAAACGCACTGTGGGGCGCTATAGGTTTGTTGGCGGGAGTACTGCTCATTGGAGTCATTGCCAGACGTAAACCCACTACAACGACGGCGCGCGCAGTGACAACAGGGCTCATTTTGGCCGTTGTCGGCTCTCTGGGCTGGATATTTGTGGGGGCACTTTCGCCTGAGCTGCGGGTTGAGCAAGATAAGCTGGTGCTGGATTTGCCTGCCTACAGTCGGGATATACCCCTGAGTTCATTGCAATTAGCTGAGGCTAGGGTTGTCAGTCGGGACGTCGCTGACGTGCCACGGCTTGGCTTTCGTACAAATGGCATTGGAATGCCGGGTTATAACCTTGGCTGGTTCCGGCTGCAGGGAAGTGAGTCCAAGGCTCTGGCGTCAATAACGGGGAACGACCCACTGCTGGTAATCCCTGTAGACGAAGGCTATATCCTGGTACTGAGTACGCCTGAAGGAGATGCCATACTCAGGGCGCTTAATGCGGCCAGCAGTAATTGAGGTTACGGGTTCAGCAGTGCTTATGCGCGTCTTCGTAACATATCCAGGGTAAAGACCGCCAGCGCCGTCCAGATGAAGCCGAAAGTGATGCCCTTTTCCAGATCAAAGGGTTCCTGATACAAGGTTACGGCCAGCATAAACATAATACTGGGGCCTATATATTGGAAAAAGCCCAGCATTGACAAAGGAATGCGTACGGCCGCACCGGCAAAGCACAGCAGGGGGGCTGTGGTTACCAGTCCTGCCGCGATTAGCAGCAGATTCAGATGCCAGTCATTTATCAGCATGCTGTGCTCAGCCGTTGGTAGAGTTAACAGCAAGTAGCCCAATGCCACTGGCATCAGGATAGCGGTTTCCACCAACAAGCCGGTTTTGGCATCGACATTGGCTTTTTTGCGCAGCAAACCATAAATCCCAAACGAGCCTGCAAGTGCCAGTGATACCACCGGGATAGATCCAAAGGATACCAGTTGCACCGCCACCCCAATACCGGCCAGTGAAACCGCGAACCATTGCAGTTTTCGCAGCCTTTCACCTAAAAATAGCATGCCAAGCAACACGTTAAGTAAAGGGTTGATGTAGTAGCCCAGGCTCGCATCAAGCATATGATCGTTATTCACTGCCCAAATAAACAGTAGCCAATTGCCTGCGATGAGCAGCGATGTGATAAGCAGCACCAGTAATTGCCGGGGGGCCTTCAGCAGTTGTCTGAGTTTTGTGAATCCACCGACAAATTTCATCAGCAAAGCGGTAAACAAAAACGACCAGATGACCCGGTGCAGCAGGATTTCAGTGGCAGACACCTGCTCAAGCAATTTGAAGTAAAGCGGTGCAAAGCCCCACATGGTGTAAGCACCAATGGCGAGCATTATGCCTTTGCGGTATTCCTGGTCCTGAGTCATTTACGGTCTCCGGCAATCGGGGCGCGCATTGTAAGCGCCCTTGATTGTTGGCTCAAGCCATACAAATAATCACCTGTCGGACAGTTTGGCAAGTTCAATGGACATTAATGTCGGCTTTGCTGGGGGGGACCGTTAATCGGTTTATCCGACAAGACATCATGCTCCTGCTTGGTTAGAATGGGCGCCTTGTTTTTTGGACGGCCTCTTCATGGAATCAGCTTCACCTTCTCAAACCCGCGACCCGCTCAGCCATTGCCTGCAACAGGTATTTGGTTACCGGGATTTTCGCCCCGGTCAGCGGGATGTGATGGAGCGGGTGTGTCAGGGTGAAGACACCTTGGTGATTATGCCTACGGGCGGTGGCAAGAGTTTGTGCTATCAGGTGCCTGCGTTGGTGCTTCCCGGGGTGACCTTAGTGGTTTCCCCTCTGATTTCATTGATGAAAGACCAAGTGGATAGCCTGCTCCAATCCGGGGTGGCAGCGGCGTATCTCAATTCATCCCAGCCACGGGAAGTGGCTATTGAAGTGTTGCGCCAGCTTAGATTTGGTGAGCTTAAATTGCTTTATGTGTCGCCTGAACGTTTGCTTCAGGGGGACTTTTTAAGCCGCCTCGATGATTTGCATCTCAGCTTATTTGCCATTGATGAAGCTCATTGTATCAGTGAGTGGGGTCATGACTTCCGACCTGAATATTCCGCCCTTGGTCAACTTAAACAAAGATTTCCCCATGTGCCTGTGATGGCGCTGACAGCAACTGCCGACGAGGCCACCCGTGTCAGCATTTGTGAACGCCTCTTTATCAATCCATACCGGCATTTGGCCAGCTTTGATCGCCCCAACATCCGCTATACCGTGGTGGAGAAGCTTAATGCCGCTAATCAGTTGCGACAGTTTATCCAGTCACGCAAGGGCGCCAGTGGCATAGTTTATTGCAGCAGTCGTCGACGGGTGGATGAAGTGGCAGCGCGTTTACGCCAACAAGGTTTTTATGCCGAAGCGTACCATGCGGGTATGACGGTGGATGAACGCGCAAGTGTGCAGGATAGGTTCCTTAAAGATCAAATAGATGTGGTAGTGGCTACTGTGGCTTTTGGCATGGGGATTAATAAATCCAACGTGCGTTTTGTGGTGCACTACGATATTCCAAAAAGTATAGAGTCTTACTACCAGGAAACCGGCCGCGGTGGCCGCGATGGCTTGGATGCCGAGGCGCTGCTGCTGTTTGACCCAGCCGACATCGGCCGGGTTAAACACCATATCGAGCAGCTGGAGCCCGGACCACAACAGCAGGTGGAATACCATAAGCTGGCATCTATGGCCGCCTTTGCCGAGGCGCAAACTTGTCGCCGGCAGGTGCTGCTGCACTATTTTGGCGAGGCTGCCAGCGAGCCTTGCGGTAACTGCGATATTTGCCTGGATCCGCCAAAGAGATATAACGGCACCGAAGATGCGCAAAAAGTACTTTCATGCATTTATAGGCTTGAACAGCGTTTTGGTATCAATCACTTAATTGAAGTGTTACGCGGTTCCAAAGCGGCGAATGTAGTCGAGCGTGGTCACGACAAACTCTCTACCTGGGGTATAGGCAAGGACAGAAGCCATGAGTATTGGCTCAGCGTTATTCGCCAGATCATTCACTTGGGATTTGCCAGTCAGGACATTACCCGAGGTTCTTCTATTCGCTTGAATCCCGCTGCCAGGCCTGTATTGAAAGGTGAAGTGGCTTTGATGCTGGCTGAGCCGAGGCTGAATATCAGTGTGAGCGAGGCGCCGCGGCGACGCAGCAATGCCAAAGCACCGGTGAATTATGACCGCCGTTTGTTTGCCCGCCTTAAAAACCTGCGCCGAACCATTGCAGAAGAGCATGATCTGCCTCCTTATCTGGTATTTAACGATGCAACTTTGGCCGAAATGGCCTGGATGCTACCTAAGTCTGCAGCTGAGCTGCTGGCGGTCAATGGGGTGGGCGAGCGTAAGCTCGCAAAGTTTGGCGACGCTTTCCTTGATGAGATTGCAGCCTATCTGTGCAATGAATAAGTAGTTGATTGAAAAGTATACGAATTAGCAGGGGCGTCAGGGAAATGAGTTTCGGGTCAGGGTCCGGTTAGCTTAATTTCCCAGTTGTGCCCTGCTCATGCCGCGAACGCTGGCGCGTTTAAGCAGAGTTTCGGTTGTATCGAATTGATGCATGCTGGCATGGCCGAGTGCTATTTTGCGTCCCTTGCATTCGTCCAGAACTGGCTGCAATTGTTTCATGACCAATTCAGCCCCCGAGTTACTGGTGTAAGGCAGCAACAGCAAAAGTTCATCGGCGCTGAATCGAAGAATCATATCAGTTTCCCGCAGGCGCTTTTCAATTGCTGCTTTTAACGAAGGCAGATCAACCGGGCTTATGTCTCGAATATTTAGCAATAAAATCGACAACGAATGATGGCCGTGCTTCGCTTGCTCCATGGCGAGTTCAAGGTGTTCCAGAGGTGACTGAGGCATCGGCGGCTCATTAATTTGCTTGCGCAGATAGACATGGCGTAGCAGTTGCCATAGTACCAGTGTCAGCAGCAGTAAAATCATCGCCAGCAGAACCATATACATCCAGCTGATGCTGCTGCGCTCTTCCAAATTCTCACTGAGCAGCTTCTCCAAAGTGGCATCACTTGCTCGCTGACTCAGCCGCGCCTGGAATTGCTGCATGCGGGTATCGCTCGTTGCTTTGTGTGCATTTTTAGCTGCTTGATAGCTTTTATTGAGGAGCTGATAGGCTTGCTTGAAGTTAGCTTTAGTGGCACTGTGCTCGGAAAGCGTCAGATAATATGACTCAAGCTCTGAGTAAACTTGCATTCGCTCTGCTGTGCCAATGGCGTCATCCATCAACTTAAGTTCGGTTTTTTCATCCCCTTTATCAAAGGCAATCAGTGCAAGTAACCGCTTGGTTCGCATACTGTAAAGTTGCTTTTGTTGCTGCTCGAAGGTGTTCAACGCCACATCCAACAAATCCTTCGCCTTATCGGAGTTTCCTCTTTCAATTTCGATAGCGGCAATAGTGGCATACCCGACAGCAAGCTCCAGCGGGGTGCTGAGTTCAGGCAGTAATTGCCTGGCTTCCTGAAGATAAGCGTCTGAGGTAACAGTGTCACCTTTTCTCATCGCAATGCGGGATGCATTCAACAATAATACCTGGCGAATTTTACCGATACATTCCGGTGATTTGAGCCCCAATTCGGTGTAGTACATGGCTTGTTGATAGTCATGTGTTACGAACAGCAGATTACCCATCGCGGCAAAAACAAAGGCTTTAGGGGGCCATGCCCAGTCGACATCCTGTGCGCTGATGTTGTCGTAAGCATCAAGCGCTAAGCGTAAATCTTCAATCGCTGATGCGAGGTTATCAGTTTCAGTATCCAATTGTCCTCGCAAGCGCAGTGCCATCACCATTGCTTGCGGTTGTTGATAGCGCTTTGCCAGAGAAATTGCCGTGTCCAGCAATGGCAGAGCAATCTGAAGGTTGTCGTATGCGCTGTAGGCATCGGCGAGGCAGGACATAAAATAGGGGCGTACATGATCTGCCCCGATACGCTTGGCTGTCGCTTCGCCCATTTGCGCCAGATTGATGGCGGCTTCGTTTTCGCCAAATTGTAATAACAGCTCGCATTTGAGCAATTTCAGCCTGAGTTCTTCAACGGGGGATGGTGAGCTATGGCGATGTGCTTCTTCAAGCTCGGCGATTTTTTGTTTGGCTTCGGCGGGATATTGGTAGACCAGGGTATTGATTTCATCCATGGGATCTTGCGCACAGGCAAGCAGTGACACCAGCCACAGCAGCAGGCAGCAACACCAACGATGAAACTCCATTTATTCTCCGAAAAACAGTAACAAATCCGTGAAATTGGCAAAGAGTATATCAATTTTTAACTTTATTTGCATAAATCAAACCAATGCTTTTCGTTTTGCGGACAATCAGGAAAATGGGTTTTCCGATACCGTGTGCATCTCTGATTGGTGCTAAAAACCACCAATTTTGTCAGTTTGTTGGTGGAATAATGTACATTCGGCGTCATTCTCGCTCTCGATGATGAAAAAAATGGGGTTGACACTGCTTTGTGGCCAAGTTACATATTAGCCACTAGCTTGGTTTTTCATCAGCATAAATATTTGGTTTTCATGAATAGAATTGTTGCGCTACTCGGCCTCCTCCTTCTTACTCTCGCAATCTCTGCGCGGAGGAAATAGTGTCGCACGCTCGCTAGCCAAGCAAAGCCTTCACAAACCCCGCGCTAACAACGCGGGGTTTTTTGTTTCAAATACTCAGTAATACGCATACAGAACCCAAGGGTTCCATGGAGAAGCGGAATGTCAGACAAAGTCATCATCTTTGATACCACCCTGAGGGACGGCGAACAGGCGCTGGCCGCGAGCCTGTCAGTGAAAGAGAAACTGCAAATCGCCTTTGCCCTTGAGCGTCTGGGTGTGGATGTGATGGAAGTAGGCTTCCCGGTATCATCTCCGGGAGACTTTGAATCGGTGCAAACCATTGCACGCAATATTAAAAACAGCCGTGTCTGCGCACTGTCGCGGGCGTTGGAAAAAGACATTGATGCGGCAGCTCAGGCGTTGTCGGTGGCCGAGCAGTTCCGTATTCACACCTTCATTTCCACCTCTACCATCCATGTTGAGAGTAAGCTCAAGCGCTCTTTCGATCAGGTGTTGGATATGGCCGTTGGCGCGGTGAAATACGCCCGCCGCTTTACCGATGATGTGGAATTCTCCTGTGAAGATGCAGGCCGTACGCCGATTGATAACCTCTGTCGGATGGTAGAGGCGGCTATTCGTGCCGGTGCCCGCACCATCAATATCCCCGATACAGTGGGCTACACAGTACCCAGTGAGTTCGGCGGTATTATCCAAACCCTGTTTAATCGCGTGCCCAATATCGATCAGGCGATTATTTCTGTGCATTGCCACGACGACCTGGGGTTATCTGTGGCCAACTCCATTGCCGCAGTGCAGGCGGGGGCACGCCAGGTTGAATGTACCGTGAACGGTATCGGCGAGCGTGCCGGTAACTGTTCTCTGGAAGAAATTGCCATGATTTTGGCCACCCGCAAAGACATGCTGGGTGTAAAAACCGGCATCAATGCCCGCGAAATTCACCGTGCTTCCACGTTGGTCAGCCAGTTGTGCAATATGCCCATTCAGCCTAACAAGGCGATTGTGGGCTCCAACGCCTTTACCCACTCATCCGGCATCCATCAGGATGGCATGTTAAAGGCGCAAAACACCTATGAAATCATGACGCCTGAGAGCATAGGTCTGAACCGTAATAACCTGAATATGACCTCGCGCTCCGGCCGCCATGTGATTAAACATCGCATGGAAGAGATGGGTTATGGCGCGGCTGATTACGATATGGACGTGCTGTACGACCAGTTTTTGAAGCTTGCCGATCGCAAAGGACAGGTGTTCGATTATGACCTCGAAGCGCTGGCCTTTATGGAAGCCCAGGCTGAAGACGACGACCATTACACGATGGAGCAATTGGTCGTGCAGTCAGACTCCACCGAAGGTAAGGCCACCGCCACAGTACGTATCCGGGTGGGTGAAGAGGTGATCACTGAGGCTGCCACCGGTAATGGTCCGGTCGATGCCGCTTACAACGCCATCGCCCGCGCGACCGAACGCACCATCAATATCAGCAGCTACAAGCTTGGCGCCAAGGGTGAAGGTCAGAATGCCCTGGGGCAGGTGGACATTACCGCCAAATATGATGAGCGTAATTTCCATGGCGTGGGTCTGGCGACGGACGTAGTTGAGGCGTCTGCCCAGGCACTGGTGCATGTGATGAACCTGACCTGGCGCGCCGACAAGGTGGCCCATTGTAAACAGCAAATTCAAAAGACCCGTGAGCTGGGCGGTGTATAAGTCCAGCCTTAAGCGTGGCAACGCATTTAAACAGCAAATTCAAAAGAGTCGCAGGAGTAGAGCAAAGCATGAGTTATCAGATAGCCGTATTGGCCGGTGACGGCATAGGCCCCGAGGTGATGGCGGAAGCACGTAAGGTGCTGGCCGAAGTAGAGGCGCGTTTTAATCTCGATATCGAATACAGCGAGTACGATGTGGGCGGTATTGCTATAGACAACCACGGCTGCCCGCTGCCGGATGCCACCCTCAAGGGCTGCGAAGCGGCCGATGCCATTCTGTTTGGCTCAGTGGGCGGCCCCAAGTGGGAACATCTGCCACCCAATGACCAGCCAGAGCGCGGCGCGCTGCTGCCTCTGCGCGGCCACTTCGAGCTGTTCTGTAACCTGCGCCCCGCTAAGCTGCACAATGGGCTCGAGCATATGTCGCCGCTGCGTGCCGATATCTCTTCTCAGGGCTTCGATGTGCTGTGCGTGCGTGAACTGACAGGCGGCATCTACTTTGGTAAGCCAAAAGGCCGTCAGGGCGAGGGCGAAGAGGAAGAAGCCTTCGACACCATGCGTTACAGCCGCCGTGAAATCCGCCGTATTGCCAAGATTGCCTTCGAGGCGGCCCGTGGTCGTCGTGGCAAGGTAACCTCGGTGGACAAGGCTAACGTGCTGGCCTGCTCGGTGCTGTGGCGCGAGGTGGTGGAAGAAGTCGCCAAAGACTTTCCCGATGTGACGCTGGAGCACATCTATATCGATAACGCCACCATGCAGCTGCTGCGTCGCCCGTTCGATTTCGACGTGATGCTGTGCTCAAACCTGTTCGGCGATATTTTATCGGACGAGATTGCCATGCTTACCGGTTCCATGGGGCTTTTGTCTTCTGCGTCCATGAATGGCTCGGGTTTTGGTCTCTATGAGCCCGCCGGCGGCAGCGCGCCGGATATCGCCGGTAAAGGCATCGCCAACCCGATAGCGCAAATCCTCTCTGCCGCGCTGATGCTGCGCCACAGCCTGAAACAGGAAGAGGCCGCCGCCTGTATCGAACGCGCCGTGGGTGCCGCTTTGGAAGCAGGCTTTCTGACTGGCGAGCTGCTGTCAGCTGACCAGCGTCACAATGCCAAATCAACCAAAGAAATGGGCGACTTCATCGCCAATGCAATCCGGGAAGGTGTGTGATGGCAAAGACTCTGTATGAAAAAGTGTGGGACGCCCATCTGGTAGTCGAGCCTGCCGGTGAAGCCCCCATCATCTATGTTGACCGTCATCTGGTGCATGAGGTGACCTCGCCTCAGGCCTTCAGCGGTCTGAAGATGGCCGGCCGCAAACTGCGGGCGGTGGAAAAAACCTTCGCCACCATGGATCACAACACCTCCACCAAGAGTGCCAGCTTAACGGCATTAAGC
>NZ_JBFKLW010000031.1:0-42646 GCF_041630135.1 Shewanella sp. | reverse complement strand
TATGCCTATGGTTTGGCCACTGACTGACTCGAGAATTTTCCAGCAATACATCTTTGGCGGTGTGGTCGCAGTCTGTTTGAATATGATATCCGCAGTGCGATTAGCCTGTATGTCAGTCATGGGGGCTGAGACAAAGCTCATTACATCCGGGTTGGTGTTCAAGGCCACTATGATGTTTCTGTCGTCTGTCTGGATCGGCAGTAGTGTCAGTCTGGGGCTGCTGAGCCTGTTCATTTTGCTGTCCCCTGCAGTGCGTGGGGTTGGGGCATGAAGCGAATAATGCCCTGTTCGCCGAGATCGCGGCGAAACTCGACCTTAAATGGGTTAAAGAGCGGCAGACCGAGAATGCTTTGCGCCGGCCAGTTGGGCAGTTGACCCATGAGTTTAAACACCGCTTTGCCATGGCTCGGGGCATTCACTTGCCAGTAGTGGTGGGCATCCACGCCAAGGCAGACCTCTTCGCCATTTGCGCCCTCAAATACAAATTCAAGCCTTGGCCAGTCATCGAGGTTGAGCAGGCTACTGTCGATGCCCTGTTTTTGCGCTGCAATTATCTGGCTGATATCGCCCATAAAAGGCGAAGTCAGCTGCTTGCTGTTTGGTAATCGTGCCCACAGCCGCTGCATCAGTGGCGTAAAGGCCACCGCAGGCAGACAAATCAGCGAAGCGCCCGAGTCGACAATGGCGTTGCTGGAGCCCCGATGCAGGTGTGCTTGTACAGGCGTCGGCAACGCAATATTCACATCGTTTTGCCAGCGCACCGCCTTTAAGTTGACGTTGTAATAGCGGTCGTGCACCACCTTGAGGTCGACCGCACTGCCATGGTTGGGCGCCGCATCTTCTTCATGGCTGCCCAAAATCAACAGCCCCTGATTGAGGGGATCGGCCGCGAGTGCTGCCTTATTTTCATTGGCGCAGGAATGCGCGCTCGCCACGTGGATGCTGGAGCGGCGGGTTATCAGGGTAAAGCGGTTGGCGCACAGGCCGCGCTCTTCCATCAGGGTAAAGCAGGTGGCCACGTCTTCTTCGGGCAGTTGGGGAAGCAGTGCCTTAAAGTCATCCAGCTGCTGTTTAACCAGCGGATGCGCGGCATCGGGGAAGGGCCAGGGAAAACTCGCTGCCGGGGTTATGCCGTGGCTTGCGAGGTAAGTGCTCAGGTCGTAGCCGCGATTGAGGGGATGATAGGCCATGCCCCAGATACCATCGGCATCCAAAAAGGTGTGTTCAGCCTCGGCGTGCACCAGTGCCAGCGGGGTGTCGGCCATGGCGAGTTCACCCGCAGTAAGCTTGGTGTGCACCACGGCGCCAAGCCAGCCACCGAGGCCGTAATTCACTTCCTGAGCCAGAGTGGTGGCTTTAAGCTCAGTGTCTCTGGTCGCCTGATAACCACTTTCGTGCACCACCAGGGAGGAACTGCCGGTGTCAATAATGAGGTTTACGGCTTGAGCTTCGCTGCCCAGTGTCAGGCAGGCGGTGTAGCCGCCCTCAGCCAGCAGATTGGTTAAGGGCAGGATGATGGCAGCAGTATCTTTCACCGATAAACTCAAAAAATGTCTGATTTTTATGAGTTTGCCTATTTATCTTATAGCGGGTCAAGCCTGGTTTACTGCCCTGGACACTGAAATCAGACCTTATTCAGGCTGAAACCTTCATCGAGCCAGCCAGTCACGCCGCCAATCATTTTTTTCACTGGCCGCCGCAGCGTTGCCAGCTTAAGGGCGGCTTTGTCTGCGCCGTTGCAATGGGGGCCGGCGCAGTAGACCACAAACAGGGTGTCGGCAGGATAGGGCGCGAGCGTTGCTTCATTGATACGGGGATGGGGCAGGTTTATTGCACCGGGCAGATGGCCTTCGCCGTACAGGGCCTCGCCGCGCACATCCAATAGCACAAAGTCCTGCCGCCCCTGAGTGATGGCGTGGTTTACATCCCAGCAATCGGTTTCAAAGGCAAGCAGGGCGGCAAAATGGCTGGCGGCGCGGCTTGGCTCGGCGGCGGGTGGGCGGCTGACAACTGATGACATAAAAGCTCCTTAACTGTAAGTAGTGAGCCTAGTGTGCGCTAACACGCACGCCGCAGTGATTGGCTTAATTGCCATTATTCGATAGTTTTAAGCCAGTCTTTGTGCCTTGGCTTGCGTGCCGAGACTCGGCGGCGACAATGGCGGCATTCGCTTGCAAGCCCCGGGGTTTGCTGCAAACTCAGATGGGAACTTTTTTGCCAGAGGATGTGATGATGACATCAGCCACCCACAAGGTATTGATATTGGTGCCGCCGCAGGTTTCCCTGTTTGAGCTCGGCTGCGCCACTGAGCTCTTTGCCCTGCCGCGGCCTGAGTTCAGCCACTGGTACCAAACCAGATTAATGCGCTGGCACGAGTCGGCCAGCCATGAGGCCAAAGCACTGACTGAGCCATTGCCTGCCAGTGGTGGCCTGGGGCTTGTCGCCCCAATTGGTGATAGCTTCGATGGGGTAGATACTCTGGTGGTGCCAAGCTGGCCAATTGAGGTGACGCCGCCTGCCTCATTGCTGTATGCCATCAGGCGCTTTTTTGAAGGTGGTGGCAGGCTGATTTCTTTTTGCTCTGGCGCTTTTTTACTGGCGGGCGCAGGGGTGCTGGATGGCAAAGCCGCCTGCACCCATTGGCGTTATGGTGCTGCATTCAGGGAAAGGTTTGCCAATGTGACTGTGCAGGATGAGGTGCTTTATAGCTTCGATGGTCGCATTGGTTGCTCGGCCGGCAGTGCGGCGGCGATCGACCTGGGGCTTGCGCTTATCCGCCATGACTTTGGCAGCGAGATGGCCAATCAGGTGGCGCGGCGGCTGGTGCTGTCGCCCCACCGCAGCGGCGGTCAGGCGCAGTTTGTGCAGACGCCAGTGCCCCGTCGCCCCGATGCTTTTTCCGCCACCCTGGACTGGGCGTTATCAAGGCTCGATGAAGTCATCAGCGTGGAACAGCTTGCCGCAAAAAGTCATATGTCGCGCCGCAGTTTTGACCGTCGTTTCAGGCTTGCCACAGGCACCAGTCCCAAGCTGTGGCTGTTGCAGCACCGACTGGATAGCGCCAAAAGGTTGCTTGAGGAAACCAATCTGGGGCTGGATGCAGTGGCGGCGCAAGCAGGACTTGGTCAGGCGCTGAATTTACGGCTGCATTTTCAAAAGCAGCTGGGCATTACGCCCAGCCAATACAGGCAGCAGTTTGGCCTGACGCGGTAACTCAGCAAGCTATAGAGTGGTTTGCATTCGTTGAGTAATCCAAAACTTCTTGGCTCTTGGCGTGAGTCAGCTTGGCTTGAATTAGCATGAGCGTCATTCTGCAATAAAAAAAGCAGCCTATTGGCTGCTTTTTGTTTGCATTAACGCTGCCTGGCGGGTGTCAGCCTCAGGCTTCCAGCTTGGCCAGCTCAGCTTTTTGCTCGGTCAGCTTGTCCATGTCGCGCTTGATGTCGGCGGCCTTGGCACGCTCTTTCTCAATCACTTCGGCCGGGGCCTTGGCCACAAAGCCCTGGTTGGACAGCTTGCCTTCGATACGGGCCACTTCGCCAGTCAGCTTCTCCAGCTGCTTGTCGATACGGGCCATCTCGGCGGCAACGTCAATCAGGCCTGCCATAGGAATAAGCAGTTCCATCTCGCCAATCAGCTGAGTGGTGGCCATGGGGGCGGTTTCGCCTTCAGCGAGAATGGTCATGCTCTCAAGCTTGGCCAAAGTGGCAAAGAAGGTCTGGTTGGCTTCGATGCGGGCCTTATCTTCATCGCTTACACCGCGCAGCAGGGCTGACAGCGGCTTGCTTGGCGCAATGTTGAGCTCGGCGCGAATGTTACGCACGGCCACAATCACTTGCTTAACCCATTCGAGATCGGCCATGGCCTTGGGATCCACCTTGGCGGCATCGAACTCGGGGAAGGACATCAGCATCAGGGTGTCGCCTTCAACACCGGCCAGCGGCTTCACGCGATCCCAGATGGTCTCGGTGATGTAAGGCATCATGGGGTGCATCAGGCGCAGCAGCTGCTCAAGCACAGTCACCAGAGTATGACGGGTGCCGCGCTGCTCGGCCTCGGAGCCGTTTTGCAGTACTGGCTTGGTCAACTCCAGATACCAGTCACAGAACTGGTTCCAGGTGAACTCGTACAGGGTGTTGGCGGCCAGGTCAAAACGATAGGCATTGATATGCTCGTCGAAGGTTTTGACGGTTTCCTGGAACTTGCCGATGACCCAGCGGTCGGCCAGCGACAGCTTCATTTCGCCACCGGACTTTCCGTTTGGTGAATTGGGGCCACAATCCTGCTCTTCGGTGTTCATCAGCACGTAGCGGGAGGCGTTCCACAGCTTGTTACAGAAGCTGCGGTAGCCGTCGAGGCGCTTCATGTCCCAGTTGATGTCACGGCCGGTAGAGGCCATGGCCGCCAGGGTAAAGCGCAGCGCGTCTGTGCCGTGTGCCTCGATGCCGTTTTCGAACTCTTTGCGGGTGCTCTTTTCTATCTTGGCGGCAAGCTGTGGCTGCATCATGTTGCCGGTACGCTTCTGAACCAGGGATTCCAAATCGATACCGTCAATCATGTCCAATGGGTCGAGGACGTTACCCTTGGACTTGGACATCTTGTTGCCCTGTTCGTCGCGGATAAGGCCGGTGACGTATACCGTCTTGAACGGTACCTGCGGCTTGCCGTCTTCGTCTTTGATGAAGTACATGGTCATCATGATCATCCGGGCAACCCAGAAGAAGATGATGTCAAAACCTGTCACCAGCACGTCGGTGGGGTGGAAGGTCTTGAGCTCTGGGGTTTGCTCCGGCCAGCCCAGGGTGGAGAAGGTCCACAGGGCAGAGGAGAACCAGGTGTCCAGTACGTCGTCGTCCTGACGCAGTTTCACATCGCTGCCGAGGTGATGGTTCTGGCGTACTTCGTCTTCGCTGCGGCCAACGTACACCTTACCGGCTTCGTCGTACCACGCAGGAATGCGGTGGCCCCACCAAAGCTGGCGGGAGATACACCAGTCCTGAATGTCGCGCATCCAGGAGAAGTACATGTTTTCGTACTGCTGAGGCACAAACTTGATGTCGCCGTTTTCCACCGCTTCGATGGCAGGCTGGGCGAGTTTCTGCACCGCAACGTACCACTGATCAGTAAGCAGCGGCTCAATCACTACGCCGGAGCGGTCGCCATAAGGCACCTTGAGGGCGTGTGGCTCGATTTTTTCCAAGAGACCCAGAGTCTCAAACTCGGCAACAATGGCGTCGCGGGCTTTGAAGCGGTCGAGGCCGGCATAGCGTTCAGGCAGGCTGGCATCCAGCTCGCTGTTGTGGCTGCCGTCGGTATTCAGTACTTCAGCCAGGGCGCGGATGGTGGCATCCTGAGTCAGGATATTGAACATCGGCAGGTTGTGGCGCTTGCCTACTTCGTAGTCGTTGAAGTCGTGGGCCGGGGTGATCTTCACGCAGCCGGTACCGAAGTCTTTATCAACGTATTCATCGGCGATGATGGGGATGCGGCGGTTCACGATTGGCAGGATAATTTCCTTGCCGATGAGGGAGGCGTAGCGCTCATCCTCGGGATGTACGGCTACCGCGCTGTCGCCCAGCATGGTTTCAGGACGGGTAGTGGCTACTACCAGATAGTCTTTGCCATCGGCGGTCAGGTCGGTGCCGGCCAGCGGATAGCGGAAGTGCCACATGTGGCCCGCTTTTTCTTTGTTTTCCACTTCCAGATCGGAAATGGCGGTGTGCAGCTTGGGATCCCAGTTTACCAGGCGCTTGCCGCGGTAAATCAGTTTGTCGTCGTACAGGCGCACAAACACTTCCTGCACCGCGTTGGACAGGCCTTCATCCATGGTGAAGCGCTCACGGTCCCAATCCACGGAGGCGCCCATGCGGCGCAGCTGGCTGGTGATGGTACCGCCGGACTGGCCTTTCCACTCCCAAACCTTTTCCATAAAGGCTTCGCGGCCGAGATCGTGGCGGCTCTTGCCCTGTTCGGCTTCCAGCTTACGCTCAACCAGCATCTGGGTGGCGATGCCGGCGTGGTCGGTACCCACTTGCCACAGGGTGTTTTTGCCCTTCATGCGCTGGTAGCGGATGAGGGTATCCATGATGGTGTCCTGGAAGGCGTGACCCATGTGCAGGCTGCCGGTGACGTTCGGCGGCGGGATCATGATGCAGTAGTTGCCCTGGCTGGAATCACCGTGTGGCTTAAAGTAACCCTTTTCTTCCCAAACGCGGTAGAGGGCCTGTTCGATGGACTGTGGATTGTATGTCTTTTCCATGGGGATCAGATTTTCTCAAACTAGATTAAGGGGTTGTGTCGCCAAATCCTGAGTGGATGGCTCGATGCCAAGACCGCGCAGCTCGCGAAAACGCAGCCGTGCCTGTGCCTTGGTGGCCTCGTCACCGGCGACAAAGTCGATTAAGTGGCCAAAGTGTACCGCAAAAGGCGGTAGTTTTTCTGCAAGATTAATCAGAATACCGCGGTTTTTTGACGGCCCGAGGCGATCGTGGCCGATTTCCACCGGCGCGCCGCCCTGTGGCCCTTCTCCCTTGAGGTTGTGGGGCACAAAATCGTTTGGGTCAAACTGCCAAAGTTGCTCGTCAATGGCGAAGCTTTGGGATTCATCGTTGCAGTGAATATACACCCAGGCGCCTCGGCGGTAATGAAACGCCGCCAGACGGCAGGCCAGCAACTCGGCAGCATCCGTCATTTGGGACGGCGGAAGTACATAAAAAAGTGCCTGGGTCATGATGAGTCTGCCCGTGGACAACCAGCGTATAAACAATAACTCCGGATTCTAACTTAGTTGGACGTCAGACATAAAGCCGGGTGGGGTTATTTTGCCAAGTTCGCTTGTGGAGAGCTTCAGTTGCAAAGCGGTTAATGATGGCGTGGCTGTTATCGGCAAATCGCAGAATCTTTGTGTGTCTGCGCTGGCCTTATTCTCATTCGTTTACAGTCAACTGTTGTAAATAATATATTGTTATACGTTTGACATATTGAACACCTTTGGGCATGCTGATTTGGCTATTACCGTCCTGAAGAGGACGTTGCAGGTACGGGTTTTGCGCATGTCCTGAACTGATTGAATTGTTTTCATCAGTCACAGGCTATGCCCAAAGCGCGAACACAACGCGTTTTAAAATCAGGTGATCTATGCCCTTACAACAAGAATCAGCAAGACAAGAACGAAAACCGGTCATTTTAATGTCCATGGGTCAGCAAGACAGAAATGGCCACGCCTATCAGGTCATGACCCACAAATATATGCAGCCAGTTGTAGACATTTCCGATTGCATTCCGCTACTTATCCCTACCTGTTTCGGTGTGGCAGATATTGAACAATATCTGGACATGGCCGACGGCGTTTACCTTTCCGGTGCTGCCTCCAATATCGACCCTGCGCTTTATGGGCAGGAAAACCTGACTCCCGAGAAAAAGCAGGATTTGGCGCGGGATCTGGTGGATTTGGCGTTGATTAAAGGTGCGGTGGCGCGTGGCTTGCCTTTGCTTGGTATCTGTCGCGGCATGCAGGAAATGAATATTGCCTTTGGTGGCGATTTGTATCAGAAGGTGTATGACCAGGAACATCTGGATGATCACCGTGAAGATCCGGACACCCCACCGGAAGTGCAATATGGTGAAAGTCATTCGATCACCATGGTTGAAGGTTCCTGGTTGCAAAAGTTGTTGGGTGGGTCCATTACAGTGAATTCGCTGCACGGGCAGGGGATCAATAATCTTGGCAAGGGCGTCGAACCTTTGGCTTACGCCGAAGATGGCCTGGTGGAAGCAATCCATTTGCCGGCATTAACGCAATTTACCTTGGGCGTGCAGTGGCATCCGGAGTGGAAAGCCATGGAAAACCCTGATTCTATCAAGATTTTCAAAGCCTTTGGTGAGGCCTGCCGTCGACGTGCTGGCAATGATCAGGATCTGCGTATCGATAAGGCTTCCTGACAATCACGGATTGAACACAATAAAAAAGCGAAGCCTAAGCTTCGCTTTTTTTCGTTTATGTTGATTCAGTTTGCCTCTCCTGTCAGCAGAGCCAATTCGCCAATTTGAACCAGACGGCCATTGTCGCCACCGACACTTGCATCTGTGCGGGCATTGTCGAACTCAAACCTGTAGAAGCGGTAGGGGGTATTATTCCCTTCAACGTCAAAATGAAAGGTGGTGAGGCGCGTTGGGTTGGGCGGATAATAGCCTTCACCGAGCGCTTGCCAGTGCTCTCCGTCGTTTGATGCTGAAACGCTCCAGCTGGTGGGATCGCGGTTTTCATTATCATTGCCCGTGGTCAGGCTGTATTTGCTGAGTACCACCGGGTCGGGTGTGGTTATGAACACGTCGACAGTACTGACCTCATTAATGGGGGCCAGTTCAGGAGCGTACTGAGTCAACCACCAGGGGGTCTCAATCACGGCATTGAATTTGTTTTTGATGTTGTTATCAATCAGCTTGTCCGGTCCTTCGCCCCAAATACCTATGTGGGTGGCAGTTGTGGAAATGCTGACGCCCGGGTCAATGGCAAAGTTGCGATAGCCTGCCACCGGCGTTGGGTAGTTCGGTGTCAGTCCCAGATCTTTTATCAGATATTGCTGATATTCCTTGAATACTGCCTCAATTCCACGCTCTTCACCAAAAATGGATGTGAATGCGGCGTCAAAGCTCCAGTCTTCTATATCCTGCGCGCTTTGGTTGAAACGGCGGATAAAGTCGCTGTTGCGGTTGGTGTTGGCGACCCATTCAAGGAAGAATGATGTTTGGTTGTAAGCATCTTCATTCCAGCTTTCTATGTAAACAATGTTGCTACGGTATTGTTCAAGATAGCCCGCCTGAATACGTACATAGTTGGCCAGTGCTTCAAGGAAAGTATGCTTCTCATTACCGGGCTGATACAGACCGTTTTGTGGCGTATTGTTGTAACCGTGGGTCAGCTCGTGCCAAAGCACACCAAGGATCTCGCGTCGAAGTGCTTCGTCACCCTGACTTTCGAGATTGGCAATGTGATTAAGATCGAACATCAGCACCATATCTTTGTCCGTGCCGGATTTGGCTGCAGGAAACTCGTATTCATCGGTGACGAAGGTGACAGAATTGAACACCTTACTCTGAGTAACGTTGTGATACAGAACCTTAGCTACTCCCAGTGATACCTGATGAATCACAGTCTCGAGATCCGGCATTACCCTTTCCAGCGCCATTTGACCCGGATGTTGCGGTTTGTTCTTTTCAAACCTGACGATTGGATTGTGGAAACCTGCCCAAGGTTCAGTGGGATCCCATACCCGGATAAAGTCTTCTTTAACCAGTTCACTTTCGCCCTTGTTATTGCTTGCCTTAAGGGTGATGGTTTTGGCGCCGAGGCTGTCAAAACGCACCAGCGGATTTTGTTCGCTGCTGGTGGCCGGTGTGCCTCCTTCAAAATGCCATTGCCATTGGCTGGGATTAACCAGTGACGTGTCGTGGAAGATAACAAACTCACCGATCGCCGGAGTGGTGGTCGTGGCATTGAAAGAGACTATTGGCTCTTCGGCTGTGACCATCAGCTCGAGTTCTGCCAGTTGCAGTATGTTGCTGCCCCATTGATCGGTGCCACCATGGAGCATCTTGAAGCGGAAATACTGATATGCCGAGGGGGTGTTTTCCAGGCTATAGCTGTTGCGCTTACCTCGACCGGAGAAGCTCTGTTCACTGCGGGAATCGAGTTCGGTCCAATTTTCACCATCGCTTGAACCTTCCAGCGTCCAGCTTTTAGGATCCCGTGGCGGCGCATCGTTGGCCGACACAAGATTATAAGAGTTCAGCACATAGGGTTTTACACTCTTGAAGACAATCAAGGCGTCGGGACTGAAGGTCAGAAACTTGCTGGCAATGTCTCCGTCTATCAGTTTACTGATATCTTCGGCGGCTGGTGAATTGGCACCGGGTGCCGAAATTTCGGCACCCTTATCGGATGACATATTGCGAATAGTGTCCTGGGTCTCACCATTTCCAGGGGGATTGCCGGCTTTGGGAGTGTCATCCTGGGTTGAATGGAAGCCAGACCCGTCGTTACAGCCAACAATGGCAACAGCGACAGATAAGGCAAGCAATGACATACATAGGGTTTTCATTTTTGTTTTCCTTAATTTTTATTCAAATCAGAATTGGTGAGTTACCCGCAGTGAAAACTGGCGGCCAAGGGTGTCGTAAGCACCAACCCTGTAGAATGGAAACGATGAAAAGGTTTCATCCTGCGGCGGCATGGCATTAAGCAGGTTAGTAACGGTAAACAGCAGGCGGGTGTCGTCGCCGAAGCGCTGGCCTATGGTCAGGTTGAAACGGGTCCAGCCAGGCAGATGTTCGCGTTCTCCATAATTGGCGTTGTTCCACATTTCGCCCTTGTAAGAGCCGAGCAGAGACACAGCTGTATCGTCTTTGCTCCAACTCAGTTGGGCGCTTGCCATGGTCTTAAAGTCGAAGTTGTTTTGTGAATCGAGGAGATCCAGCAGTTCATCGCCTTCACGCAGACGTTCTTTCTTTTTCAGTACCTGAGTCAGGCTCACATCGTAGCGCCAGTCACCAAAAGTTGAGGGAATGTAGCCCTCAAAGCCGATATCGATACCGGCGTCCTGACGTTCGGCCGCATTGATATAGCCGCCGGTAACAGTGTGGATAAGATACGGATTACCGCTTATGCTGTTTCCAAGGTAATCAATCCCTTTGCCGGTCTCATCGAAACGGACAATGCGTGCAGCCATGTTCTGACATAGCTCTGAATTGCTGTCATAAACTCCGGTGCGGCATTCATAGTCGGTGTTGATGATATAACCCGGATCGAGAGCCTGGATTTTGTCTTTAATAGTGATGTCGTAATAATCGAGATTGAATGAGAGCGCCTCGCTGAACTCGTAGACAAGTCCCGCGGTGAAGGTGGTGCCGGTTTCTTCCTTAAGGGTTTTGTCACCGCTGGAGATGGACTCGTAACTGGCATTCAGTGATGGTTTGGATGGATCTGAAGTCAGATCGGCATCTGCGCAGCTTAGTGCCAGTGAATCAGCATCGTAACCGGGTACTGAGCCGGTTTGTGCCAGAGTACGGCATGCATCGGCGGTGAGGCGGTCATTAGCCATGCCAAAATTGCCGCTAAAGCCTTTGTAAATTGCAGCCATATCCGGGCCGCGGAAGGTGGTGCCAGCGGCACTACGCAGTACCAGTGATTCCACCGGGCGATAGGTAAATCCAAGCTGAGAGGAAAATGCTCCGCCAACATTGGAGTCATCGTCGTAATAGTCGTAGCGAACAGCTCCTTGTATTTCGAGCTCTTCCAGCACAGGTACCAACACTTCTATAGCGGCGGCATAGCGGTTTCGTGAGCCTTCGGTAATCACTCCGGTGAGTCCGGCAAAGCCCTTGTTCAGCACCCGCTCATCCGGGATGCTTGAAGTGCCTTCTTCCATCACTTCGAGGTACGCAGCAAAGGACAGCGGTCCTGCTGGCAACTCAAACAGATCGCCTGCGAGATCGGCAGTAAAGGTATTGTTATAGGAATTACCTGTGTAGGTGACCCAATCGGCGACGCGCGACATTTTCTGCTGATCAAAGGCACCAAACCAGTACTGGTAGTCGGGGCGATGCACAGGTAGCCCTTCATGAGTGCCAAGTTGTGGCCCGAGCACATCGGCAAAGCCGATTCTGGTGGCATGCATGTATTTGTCAGAGAAGTCGTATTCGGAGCGGGACAGGGTGAGTGAGTAATCCAGGCTCCCAAGTAGTCCTTTCAGGCCAGCATTGATGGAGTAGGATTGGTCGTCATAGGTGCGGCCGAGGCCATCATTGGTATATTCCGAGTCGAGCACTTTACGCCACATATACTTGACGACAGCGCCCTGATTTCCATCCTTATCAAGCAAATCTGGATCGACAAACTGGGTGTCGTTGAACAAGAGCACGCCGCGGGCGCCTTTCTTTTCCTGGGTGATGAAAAAGCCGTTGGCAAACAGTTGGGCATTTTCGGAAAGTTCATATTCGGTATTAAGGTAACCGCTGAAACTTTCATTCTTATTAATCAGGTGATTATCGCCGGTTTCATCCCAGCCGCAGCTCATGCCGTAATTGTTTCGGCTGATATAATGAGCCACTGCTTTGGGGTGAGGGTTATCGGCGGTATTGCAGTATTTGTCGGCGTAATTGTTGATGTATGGCGTATCGCTGGAATACACCGTAATGGAGCGGTTTAGTTCGCGATTGGCGTTGGGGTTGGGGTTGTCCCAAACGCTGTCATGATAGGGGCGATCACTTGCATAAAGGCCTTCGTTACGTTTGTATTCGAGAGCGTAATCCAGCGTCCAGCCCTCATTGGCAAAGCCACCCACGAAGCTCAGCATCTGCCTGGGATTACTGTTGTAGGTGTCGATACCAGCTTCTGCATCGATATAGTGCCCTTCAATGCCTTTTTTGGTGATGATGTTGATAACCCCCGCCATTGCTTCAGAACCATATACTGCTGAGGCTCCTCCGGTCTGGATGTCGATGCGTTCAACCATAGCCGTCGGGATCATGTCGAGATTGACGAAGTTAGTTTGGCCACCATAGGGCATAGGATAATAGGCCAGACGTTTACCATTGACTAAAATTAAGGTGTATTCAGGACCGATACCTCGCAGGTTCAATTCCTTGGCACCCGGCGTGTAAGAGCCGGTTTCTACCTCACCTATGATGGTACCGTTGGCGGCGCTGAGGTTGGACAGAGCGTCATAGACGGTGTTGAAGCCCGACTTGATCATGTCATCGGCGGTAATGGTTGCGACATTGGTCACACCCTCCAAATCGGCACGGCTTATCCGGGTGCCGGTAACGGAAATTCGTTCCAGCGGTTTTTCGGTGTTGGCATTGGGGGGGGCATCCTCGTTTGCCTGTACGCCATGTAATGGCAACAGCAGTGCCAGCGCCAGTGGCGAGAGTTTGAATAATCGGTGGTCTGGCATGATTTATCTCCCTGTTTTAACAGTTATTGGAACGTTCCACTTTTTGTTGTAAAAAAAAGCGCCAGCTATGAAGACCTTCAGTCTTCTTATCAACACAGGCTGCGCAAACGGAACCAATTTGACACCGATCTTGCCCATGGTCAGGCGGTGCACCAAGGAAGTACTGCCGCTGACGGATGAAATGGAAGAAATGGCTACTACATATAAATTGGAACGTTCCAAAAATTATAGAATAGAGAGCAAATGTCAAACAAAAAATGATCAGTTTGTAAAATGATTGGTGTGGTTATGTAGGAAAGGGGTTACGCGCCAATGCGTTAGCAGATAAAAAAAGAGTGAAGCTGTGCTTCACTCTTTTTGGTCATAAATGAGGTAACTCAGATCCATTTGGGCGGATTTATTCGCCCTGATCGATTCCGGCGCGGTTGATCAGGAACTGGCTCAGCAAAGGTACCGGACGACCGGTTGAACCCTTGTTTGCGCCGCTGTTCCAGGCAGTACCGGCTACGTCGAGGTGAGCCCAATGGTACTTTTTGGCAAAACGCGACAGGAAGCAGGCTGCAGTGATAGAGCCAGCCGGACGACCACCGAGGTTGGTCATGTCTGCAAATGGGCTGTCGAGCATCTCCTGGTACTCATCCCACAGCGGCATGCGCCAGGCGCGATCGCCACTCTGTTCACCAGCGCTAAGCAGTTCGTGTGCCAGCGGGTTGTGAGAAGAGAACAGGCCAGAGGCGTGTTTGCCCAGCGCAATGACACAGGCGCCGGTCAGGGTGGCGGTATCGACAACCAGTTCGGGGTCGAAGCGCTCAACATAAGTCAGCACATCACACAGCACCAGACGGCCTTCGGCATCGGTATTGAGCACTTCAACAGTCTGGCCACTCATGGTGGTAAGAATATCGCCGGGGCGGTATGCGTTGCCGGAAGGCATGTTTTCACAGCCTGCCAGAATACCGACAACGTTCAGGGGAAGCTTCATTTCGCAAATGGCTTTCATTGTGCCAATTACACCAGCAGCGCCACCCATGTCGTATTTCATCTCATCCATGGCTTCGCCCGGCTTGAGGGAAATACCACCTGAGTCGAAGGTCAGCCCTTTACCCACCAGCACGATTGGTTTGGCTGTGCTGTCCACAGCGCCCTTGTATTCCATCACAGTCATGATGGACTCGTTGGCACTGCCACGACCAACAGCCAGGTAGGAGTTCATGCCCAGTTTGGCCATTTGCTCTTCACCAACAGTGGTTACAGTCAGATTTTCATAGACTTCTGCCAGCTGACGGGCCTGTGAAGCAAGATAGGCTGGATTACAGATGTTCGGTGGCATATTGGCCACGTCGCGGCACAGGTGCATACCGGCAGCTACCGAAACACCGTGCTCGATGGCTCGCTCGCCTACGGTCAGTTCGCGACGGGTAGGGACGTTGAACACCAGTTTGCGCAGCGGACGACGGGTTTCCCCTTTGCGGCTTTTCAGGGAATCGAAGCTGTAAAGGCTGTTTTGAGTGGTTTCAACTGCCTGACGGACTTTCCAGTAGGTGTCACGGCCTTTTACATGAAGTTCAGTCAGGAAGCACACAGCCTCCATGGATCCGGTTTCATTGAGGGTGTTGATGGTCTTGGCAATGATTTGCTTGTATTGGCGCTCGTCCAGTTCCCGCTCTTTACCACATCCCACTAAAAGAACACGCTCACTGAGCACATTGGGTACATGGTGCAGCAGCAGCATCTGACCGGGTTTCCCCTCCAGATCGCCACGACGCAGCAGATTACTGATATAGCCTTCGCTGATTTTGTCCAATTGCTCTGCGATGCCGGACAGACGGCGGGGTTCGTAAACTCCGACCACGATACACGCTGAGCGTTGTTTTTCCGGGCTGCCGCTCTTTACGCTAAACTCCATGAGCACTCCTAGATTCTTAAAGACAAACTTTTATATTTATTGGATAATGCCGGCTTGTGCCCGAAAACGGGCCTAAGTTTCTGCGCCAAGGCCTGATTATCAGCGCCTTTTTTCAGTGGCGCATCGCAATGGTATTGGTCAGAAAACTATCAAAAGTAGACAGTTTACATGAAAGTTAAGCTGATACCAGCAAAATGATAAGTTTTGATACCGGATCCTGCCTGTGATTGTATTTAGATATCTGCTGCGAGAAGTTTTCAAAGCACAAATCGCGGTACTTTTGGTGCTGTTGACTATCTTTATCAGCCAGCATTTCGTCCGCGTTCTCGCCGATGCATCGGACGGTGAGTTTCCTGCGTCTCTGGTTGTTACCTTGTTAGGGCTTAACCTGCCTTATCTTGCGGTTCTTGTGTTGCCGCTCAGTCTGTTTTTGGGGATATTGCTGGCCCATGGCCGCATGTACTCTGAAAACGAGATGGTGGTTTTCCATGGCGTCGGGGTGAGTGAATGGTATGTCACCCGTGTCACGCTGCTGCTTGCTGTGCTTAATATGCTGTTTACCGGCTATTTGTCGTTGTTTGTTACCCCCTGGGCTGAAGAGCGGCAAAATCAGGTGCTGGAAAAAGCGCAGTCCGAAGCAGGCCTTGCCGCTTTGGTACAGGGGCGTTTTCAAACCAGTCCCGATGGACGTGCTGTGCTCTTTGTTGAAAAGATTGGTAAAGACAATGAGCTGGAAAAAGTATTTGTGGCACAACTGCCAGACCCAGAAGATGAGCAAGGCCAGGTTAATCTGGTGTCTGCCAAGGGCGGTAAGGTGGTGGAAGATGCCAGCGGCGGTCAGCAGCTTAAACTCAGTGATGGTGTGCGTTATCAGGGCTCTCCAAGCCGCCTCGATTATCAGGTGCTGGAGTTTGGTGGCTACGGTATGCAAATCAAGGAGCAGGAAGTGGATGAGCGCAGACGCAAGATGTCGGCGCTGCCGCTTGAGCAACTGGTGAAGCAGAATACACCCGAAGCTGTTGCCGAACTGCACTGGCGTTTGGCGATCCCGTTGGCGATTCCGTTAATGACCCTGATTGCCGTGCCTATGGCACGGGTCAATGTGCGTCAGGGGAAATTTGCCAAAATGTTGCCTGCGATTTTGCTCTATCTTGGCTATTTCGGTTTGATGGTGGCAGGTCGCAAGGCGCTGGAAGATGAAGTTATACCTGCGTACCTGGGTATGTGGTGGATCCATTTGTCTGCGCTGGTCATGGGCATGATGCTGCTGGGCAAAGAGCGGCCATTCGGTGCGCGGCTAAGTAGCCGCTTTAAGCGGAGGGCTGCCGTGTGAGAATGAGTATTCTGGACTGGTATATTGCCCGGGTTCTCGTCAGCACTTCTTCCCTGTGTTTGTTGGTGCTCACCGGGCTTTCAGGCATTATCAAATGGGTTGATCAGTTACGTTTGGTGGGGCGTGGCAGTTACACCATGATGGATGCAGGGGTGTATGTGCTGTTTCTTATCCCCCGTGATATAGAAATGTTCTTTCCTATGGCAGTATTGCTTGGAGCACTGATTGGCCTGGGTATGATGGCCGCCAGTTCTGAATTGGTGGTAATGCAGGCTTCCGGTCAGTCACGACTGCAAATTACCCTGTCAGTGATGAAAACTGCCGTTCCTTTGATGTTGCTGGTCATGGCTCTTGGTGAGTGGGTTGCCCCTGTTGCCGAGCAGCGTGCCAATGAGCTCAAGGCCAATATGATTTCCGGTGGCAGCCTGATTAAGTCTCATCGGGGCATCTGGGCCAAAGACGGCGATTTGTTTGTGAACATCGGCGAGGTAGAAGACCTCAATACCCTTGGCAATATCACTCTTTACGAG
Organism: Shewanella sp.; assembly: GCF_041630135.1. Lineage (GTDB taxonomy): Bacteria > Pseudomonadota > Gammaproteobacteria > Enterobacterales > Shewanellaceae > Shewanella. The sequence continues at coordinate 25,924 of NZ_JBFKLW010000031.1, read as the reverse complement.
TTCGATGCCGAGCAACATCTGACGCATGTGGTCAATGCCCGCCGTGCTGAGTTTGATGGCAAGGTGTGGATGATGCTTGATGTGAGTAAAACGCACATTGAGGAAAACCAGATAACCCGTGATGAGTTGGCCAGTGAACCCTGGGAATCGAGTCTGACCCCGGATAAGTTAAGTGTGGTGTCGGTGAAGCCCGAGTCTTTGTCGGTGCAGGGCCTGCTTGGCTATCTTGAATATCTCAAGGTGAACAGCCAGGACCCGAGCCGATACGAACTGGCGCTTTGGCGCAAATTGCTGCAACCGATTACGGTGGCGGTGATGATGTTGGTGGCTTTATCGTTCGTGTTCGGACCGCTGCGCACTGTAACCATGGGCGCCCGGGTGCTGCTTGGAGTCGTGGCCGGTTTTGGTTTCTATATCTGTAACGAAATCTTTGGTCCCATGACGCTGGTGTATCAATTACCGGCCTTTATTGGCGCCGGAGCGCCGGCGATGCTGTTTGCCACTGTTGCCGTGTACTACATACGTCGCTGACAGTAATGGACTGACTGATAATTAACGAAGAGGGCGCCATTTGGCGCCCTTTTTTGTGTTTGGCTGTTGGTTGTTTGGCTGTCTGCACAGCCAATCAGGGCTGGCTCGACGATGTACGCAGTAAAATTCAGCTCATGCCGTGCCAGTTGCGCATTTGATTGGCTTCTGCTGATAACACCACTACTTCGGAGCGGGTCATCTTATCCTGCAGCGCAAGCTTGTCGGGATTTATCAGGATAAACAGATTACCCAGACCGAACAGCGACCATACCAAACGGGCTGCCGCGGCAATAATACTGAGGTTCTGACCGTTGGGGTGCTGTACTTTAAGACGCCAGGCACGCATACCCAGGGTTTGGCCGCCTTTACACCAGAACAGCACATAAAAACTCGCTACACAAAAGAGGATCCAGGCGAAATTGAGGTTACGGAATGTTTCGTTGCCATTCAGTACATCAATCACATGCTCGTGACTACCCCGGTCAATAAGACCAGTATTCACCAATACGGCAAACACCACGAAACTGACAACACCAGCAAGGATCCACACGGCCGCTGCCAGCAAAAGGTCGTACACCATGGCACCGAGACGGCGGAAGAATCCGGCGCGGGGGAAATTGGCGTGTTCCTGATTTATCATGTTTCAGCCCTGTTCTTCGTCACGTAACATTCGGATATCTTTAAACCCCATGCGGGCAAATTCGTTCAGCCGATAGCTTTTGAGCGCACCTTTGCCTTTGGCTGTCATGGCTACCTGTTGCTCCATGGCCAGAAAGCGGCTGAGATCCACGCCTTCGGCAGCAGCGGCTGCCTCGTACATATCGTGGTATTTGTCATAGGCAAAATTGATCACCTTGGCCTTACCTTTATAGGTGTAGGCTACCTGACGTGCCATTGTATGGTCCTTTCGTTGTTTTAAACTGAATCCCGATTTGAGCGTTGGGATTAATTGAATTCGCTGCGGAAAATAAAGTACACAGCTCCGAGAATGCACAGCCCGGCCCACAGGTAATCCCACTTTAGCGGCTCTTTCAGATAATACACCGCGAAGGGAACAAACAGGCTCAGGGTTATCACTTCCTGCAAAATTTTAAGCTGCCCCACATTCATCACTGTGTAGCCAATACGATTGGCTGGAACTTGCAACAGATACTCGAACAGGGCAATTCCCCAACTCACCAGCGCGGCAATAATCCAGGGCTTGTGATTAAGTGCCTTGAGGTGTCCATACCAGGCGAAGGTCATAAAGATATTGGACAGACAGAGTAATCCGATAGTTGTCAGTGCAGGATGCATAGTGACCTCAAACAGTCAAAATCATATAGCTGGCGTCTTCGCTGTAGCTGCCAAGACACTTAAGGCTTTCAGTGTCGGCAAACCCCTGACGACGCCAGAAGCTGTCGGCGCCTTGAACTGCGACCAGTGACAGTGAGTTAAGTGACCATCTGCGCGCCACTTGCTTAAGCATGGCAAGGGCTTTGGTGCCGGCGCCCAAGCCTTGCGCTCTGGCAGAAATAGCCATGTCATGCAAATACAGAGTGTTGGGCAGCGGCAGCTCAGTCAGTGCCTGATACAGCGGCGGCGGTGTGGCTTCCACCCAGGGGTGTGCCAGACAGTAACCCAGCACCTGACCTTCTTTTTCCATTACAAAGCAAGAGTCGGGCGATACTTCCCATTTGCTTTTGAGCACATGCAAAGGTTCCGGATCCAGTGCCTGATAACATTCGTCCTGAATATTGAGGATCATTGGCCAATCATCGGCCCGAATTGCCCTGAGTTGCATTGCTTGCCCTTTGAAAAACTGCATACGACTAATCAAAGGGCGCGATTATACCTGATTGCTGCTTATTCGCCCAGATAGCGTTGTCTCAGGTGGCGCTCAAGGTAGCGGGCATTCAGGGGCTCGCCGGTGGCGGCGCTGATCAGCGCATCGGTTTCAAGCAACGAACCTTGCGACCAGATGTTGGTATTAAGCCAGGCAAATACCTTATCCAGCTGTCGTTTGGTAATAAGGGTATCCAGCGGCCCCAGGCTTGCTTCTATGGCGAAGCGAAGCTGGGCGGCATACATGGCGCCCAGGGTGTAACTTGGGAAATAGCCAAGCTCACCCAGAGTCCAGTGGATGTCCTGCATACAGCCATTGCGATAGTCGCCGTCGGTGTTTATTCCCAAAAGCTGCTGCATTTGGGCTGACCAGAAGTCAGGGAGATCAGCCACGGTCAGACTGCCATCCACCAGGGCTTTTTCGGCTTCAAAACGCAGCAGAATATGGCATGGGTAGGTGACCTCATCGGCGTCCACCCGAATGAGCCCCGGCTTTACTCGGGTAGCCTGATGGATAAGCTGGCCGGCGCTGAAGTTGCGCTTAAAATGGCGATTGATGTTGGGGGTGATTTGCTCAATAAAAGCCTGGCTGGCCCCGAGCTGCATTTCAAAAAACAGGCTTTGGCTTTCGTGCACGCCCATGGAGCGCGCAGCACCAGCGGGCTGGCCTCGAAGTGCTTGTGGCAGCCCCTGTTCGTAGCGGGCATGACCGGTTTCATGGATGATGCCAAGCAGGGCACCGGTGAAGTCATCATCGCGATAACGGGTAGTCAGGCGCACATCGCCGGGCACGCCGCCACAAAAAGGGTGACTGGACACATCCAGTCGGCCCTGATTAAAGTCAAACCCGAGAATCTGCATGATTTCGCGGCCAATGGCTTCCTGTGCCTGAATATCAAAGGGGCCTTCGATGGCGGCTTGTTGCTCACAGGTCTGACGGCTGCACACTTCCTGAATTAAGCCCGGCAGAAACTGACGTACCTGAGCGAAGGTGGACTCGATTTTGGCCGCGGTCATGCCGGGTTCAAATTTGTCCAGCAGGGTATCGTACGGGGCAAGGCCGGATGCAGCAGCACGGTGAGCGGCTTCCTCGCGCACCAGTGTCATCACGGCCTCGAGGTTGGGCTTAAACCCTTGCCAGTCATTGTCGTTACGCTGGCTGCGCCAGGCGTTCTCGCATTTATAGGCGGCCTTGGTTTTCGCTTCAACCAGAGATTGGGGCACTGCAGTGGCTTCCAGACACTGGCGTTTCATTTCCCTGAGGTTTGCGCGGTCGATGTGGCTCAGCGCTTCGTCTTCGGCTTGGGCTATGACATCCATCAGCCAGGGAGCGGTGCGCATGGAATGGATATGGCCTGCGAGCGTCGCCATTGCATCGCTGCGGCCTTCGCTGCCGCCCATGGGCATCATGGTGGCCTGATCCCAGTCCCCCAGTGCGTTGAAATGTTCAAAATGGGCGATTTGGGCAAAGTGTTTACGAAGTGACTGGTAATGTTGGCTCATCGCAGGTTCTCGGCAAAAGGAATAGCGTCATGATAATGCATCTTACGGCCGCGGGTAAAAACACTTGGCAAAGGCTCTGGCTTTGATATGCTCGAACCTTGCTAAATACAGGGTTTTAGCTACGGAATAGCATTCTGTACAAGGAGTTAATAATGCTTGGCTTTTTCTTTTCTGATGCCAACTTACCTTTCAGTATTGTTCTGACGGTTATTTTACTGCTCGGAATTATAGAGGCGCTTGCGCTGGTCACAGGCTTAAGCCTGATGGGGCTGCTCAAAGACCTGGATATGGCGGATGTGGATGCCGATGTGGCCGGTGGCGGTCTGACCGGGCTTTTGGGCTGGCTATGTCTCAATCGGCTGCCATTGCTTATCTGGCTTGTTCTGGCCATGACCTGCTTTGTTATTGCAGGCTTTTCCCTGAACTTTCTGTTTTCAGGTGTGCTGGGTTACTTCTTGCCTGGCTGGATGTCGGTGCCACTGGCGCTGCTTCTGGCCGCGTTCGGTTGTCGTTATCTGGGCTCACCCTTGGCACAGCTGCTGCCAAAAAATGAAACCAGTGCCGTTTCTATTGATGACCTCAGTGGCTGTATTGCCACAATTACGCTTGGCCGGGCGGTCAAGGGCAATCCATCTGAGGCTCTGGTGCGCGATCGCTACAAACAGAAACACTATGTGCTGGTCGAGCCCGATGAGGTGGAGTCGGAGTTTACCCAGGGCACGCAGGTGGTGCTGCTTCGCCGGGAAGGACGGGTGTGGGCTGCCAGTAAATTTAATTAATAACAAATGATTACGTGCTGTAGATAACAAGGAAGCTACATGGAAAACACTCAATTTTTTGCCGACAGCGGCACCTTTATGTTTGTGATGGCCGGTGTGGCCGTTCTTGGCCTGCTGGTCATCGGGCTGATTTTTGCCAAGCTCTATCGCCGGGCTACCAAAGAAACTGCCTTTGTCCGTACCGGTTTTGGTGGTGAAAAAGTGGTTAAAGATGGTGGCGCAATAGTGCTGCCCGTGCTGCATGAAACCATCCACGTGAATATGAATACCCTGCGTATTGAGGTGGAAAAAACTCAGAAAGATGCGCTTATCACCAAAGACCGCATGCGGGTGGACGTAAAAGCCGACTTCTATCTGCGGGTTGCCCCCCACGCCGAGGGCATTTCCATGGCGGCTCAGACTTTGGGTACCCGCACTACCCGGGTAGAAGAGCTGAAAAAACTGATGGAGTCCAAGTTTGTTGACGTGCTGCGTGCCGTGGCTGCTGAAATGACCATGACCGAGATGCACGAGCAGCGTGCTGACTTTGTGCAGCGGGTGCAAAATAATGTTGCCAACGACCTTGAGAAAAACGGGTTGGAGCTTGAGTCAGTGTCACTGACCGGCTTTGACCAGACTGAACTTGATTTCTTCAATGAAAATAACGCGTTCGACGCAGAAGGTCGTGCCCGTCTGGCTAAAATTATTGAAGAGAAGCGCAAAGAAACCAACGACATCCAGCAGGAAAACCGCATCAAGATCGAGATGAGAAACCTCGAGGCGGAAAAAGAATCACTGGAAATCAAAAAGTCTGAAGAAGAAGCCAAATTGGTGCAACAGCAGGCGCTGGAGTTCAAACGCGCCGAACAAAAGGCGGAAATCATCAAGCAGCGGGAGCAGAAGGCCCGTGAAGAGCGCGAGGCGGAAATTGCCAAGGAACGTGCGGTAGAAGCGGCCGAGATTGAAAAGACCCGCGAAATTGAAACCCGTGAGATTGAAAAGCGCAAAACCATTGAGCAGGCGCGCATTCAGCAGCAGCGTGACATTGAAGTCTCCGAGCAGGAAAAGCAAATTGCGGTAGCCGCCAAGTCGGAAGAAGAGTCTGCCGCCCGTGCCCGCGCCGCTGAAGCCGAAAAGCTGAAAGTGGAAAAAGAAGAAGCGGTTATTACCGTGCGTCAGGTGGCCGAGGCCAACCGTCGCAAAGAAATCGAAGTGATTGACGCCCGCAAAGAAGCCGAGCGTGAGGCCGTGGGCGTGACAGTTCAGGCCGAAGCAGAGAAGCGTGCAGCAGAAGACCGCTCGTCTGCCATCCTTACCGAAGCCCGCGCTGCCGCCGATGCCAAGAAGCTTAAGGCGGAGGCCGACCAGAAGGTATATGCGGTGGAAGCTGCCGGTAAGCAGGCCTTATACGAGGCCGAAAACGTGCTGCGAGATGAGCAGATTGAGCTGCAAAAGTCGCTTGCGATTTTGCGTGCCCTGCCTGAGATTGTGGCCAATGCGGTTAAGCCTTTGGAAAATATTGAAGGCATTAAGATTTTGCAGGGCTATGGCGCAAATGGTACCACGTTGGCCACTGGTGAAGGTGCTGCCAATGGCGGTATTGCCGAGCAGGTAACCCAGGCTGCCCTGAATTACCGTGCCAATGCCCCTGTGGTGGATGCCATGCTGCGGGAGCTGGGTCTGGTAGACAAAGATACAGGCGGCCTGAACGATTTGCTCACCGGAAACAATGCCCTGACTACCCAGGCAATGCAGGTGGTGGAGCAGGCCAAAACCCGTATTAATGGTCACCTGGTGCAGCAAGCCGCAGACGAATAAAAGGGTTACAAACAGCCATTAAAAAAGCGCCGAAAGGCGCTTTTTTAATGGCTGGGTACAGACACAGCAGGTGTTCAGGGTGTTGCATGGCAGTTGGCCCGCAGCGCTTTGGTAAACCAGAGTGTGCAATCTACTCAGGCCTGCGGCTAGTCATTATCCAATGTATGTGTGTACTTGTTTATGAGTCTGTCTATGGTGCCGTTCGCTTTTAATGTGGCGATAGCCTCGTTGATAGCCGGCAACAAATTTGCGCGTTCTTTTCTGAGTCTGAATACCAGATCGCCACTGGAGTGCTCGGCAGCCAGTGCTATTGGTAATTCCAGTTTGGCAGACCAATATAATGCGGTGTTATCGCCGCTGATTGCAGCCTGGATGCGTCCGCGATGCAATGCTTTTATCAGTTCTTGTTCTGACTTGAAATCTATCCGGGTGAAATCACCGTCATCGTGGTAGAGATAGCCCATTACGGTTCCGACTTCCCGGTTTTTGATCTTGGTGATGTCCAGCCAGTCGCTTTGATTCTGCGGCAGGGTAATCACATATTCGGTGATGGTCATAATAGGATCTGATTTGACAAACAGCGGACCAAAATTGCCGTGCTCGAACCAGCTGGGGCTGACGATATCGAAATCCAATGTCCCTTTGTCTAACGCCTGATTGGTGCGATTGGGGGGCAAGGGTATGTTTTGCCCCTGAATGTGAGCATGGGTAAATAAAGCTGGCAACAACTCTGAAATCAGTCCCGGGTTTTCTGAGTTGTTGGGGATGTAATAAGGGTACCAGCTGCTGGAGCCGGATACGCTGTACTTCAGGACTGGCAGATCAATATTATTTGAAAAGGCGAACACTGGAGTCAGCAACAAAGCGAAGAGCAACATGCGCATAAACTTCATGACCCTATTTGTTGATACTTGCTGTAACTTTACGCCTTTGTTAATGATTTGTCAGCAGTGCCAGCGAAGGCAGTTCATTTTCAGGAAACAGGCGGTATGCCTTGTGGTGCTTGATTAACGAACTCTTTTTGTCGCCCAGGGTCAGCATTAGACCATGGTCGAACGCGAGTTTTGCCAGTGCCTGTTCGTCACAGCGAACATAAAGGCTGATGGGCTTGATAAGCTCGCCGTCGCGGATGTTGGCCTGATATTCGTCGGCGCAAACAATGATGGAGGCCTGGCCATCGGCATCGAGTTTTAGTTTGGTTTTAATCGGGGTGTCGCTGTAGACGATAAAGTCCTGTTCGCGGGCGGCGTCCAGCATAGATGCAAGCGCGCTGCCCAGGGCGGTCGGTGATTGCATCAGCGCTGTGTATTGACTGCGGATCCGCTCTAAAAGTGAAGTTAGGTTGGCACCGGCGCCCAGGCTTCTGCCCTGACGAACCCACTGGGTAAGATCGTCGGCGATGCATTTGGCATAGCGTCTGTCTTTCAGTGCCTGTGCCATCCAACTGCACAGAAAATGGCTTTGCTGGGCGGCGGTGGCGTGGCTGCTGCCTGCGTTGGAGGCGGCGAGTGCATCGAGAGCATCGCTGGCCATACTGAGCAGAGTTTGGTTATAACCGGGAGTCGACATGGGTGTATCCAAAATAAAAAGGCGGCCTATTTTAGGAATAGCGGCTCCCGGCTGTAAAGTGGCTATTGTACCCGCAGCACCTGAATAGAGGCTGCGGTGCGCCACTTACTGCAGTGCCAGTTCGGCCGCGGTCAGAATAAGCCTGGGCGCCGGACGTACGCGGAAGTTTGGGTTGACGTACTGAAAGTGGATAAGGCCCTTTTTATCTGCGATATACACAGCCGGTACCGGCAACACCAAACGCTCATCGCCCTGAGGTGTTTTGAACAGTGTGTTTTCAAGCTTCATGCGGTTCAAATAGGTTTGGGTGGTCTGCTCGCTGGTGAAAAACGCCAGACCAAAGGCCTTGGACGCTTCCATATTGGCATCGGACAGCAGCAGATAGTCGAGCTGGCGCTCGCCTGCTGAGGCGGAAAGTTGCTCTGGGCTGTCAGGGCTTATCCCGACCAGTTGATAGCCAAGTTCAATCAGTTTGGGCTCAATCTCTTTGAGCTGTCCGAGCTGGTTATTGCAAAACGGACACCAGCCACCACGGTAGAAGAAGAAAACCGTGGGTTTACTCTCTGTGAGGGCTTTGAGGCTGACGGTTTTTCCTTTGCTGTCGCTGAGTTTAATATCGGGGATTACTTCCCCATTAAGCAGTGGTGATACCGATACTTCATCCTTGGCGATAGGGTTGGCTGAGGCTGGCATCAGCAGGCCGAGTGATAACACAGCTGCAAGCAGGTGGGTGCTGAGATTGGCAGCAGAGTCTGGGCGGCTTGTCAGAAGGCGAAGCGGTTGGGTTAAGGTGCGCATGTTAAATTCCCTTGGGCACGATTGGTGTTTGCCTAAAAGACCTGCGGTGGCCTGCAGGGCTTTCAGCTGACGGGAAAAAAACAGCGAAAAATAAAAAAGCGGCTCAGAGCCGCTTTTTTTCGATTGTTGTTAGGCAGTTATTTAATTTTCTTATCGCTGCCTTTTGAGCCTACCTTTACCTTAACCCTGCGGCCGGCCATGCTTTTTTCGGCAGCAACCTGAGCGATGGCATCGCTCTCAACCCGGGTCTTTTTGGCGAAACTGCGACGTTTTTGCAGCTGCTTGAGCAGCAGATCTCGGTTGGATACTTCATAACCTGGCATTACGATGCGCTTGAGCCGCTGACCGATGAGTTTCTCGATGTCAGATAAGGTGCGCTCTTCTTCGCGGCTGACAAAACTGATGGCTACGCCACTCTTGCCTGCGCGGCCGGTACGGCCAACGCGATGCACATAGTCTTCCGGCAGGAAAGGCAGATCGTAGTTGATCACATACTCAAGGTCAGGGATATCCAGGCCCCTGGCGGCCACTTCGGTGGATACCAATACCCGTAGTTTGCCTTCTTTGAAATCACTCAGAGCGCGTCGGCGGGTGCCCTGGGTCTTTTCACTGTGGATCACTGCCGCTGGAATGCCGTCAAGATTCAGTTCTTCTGTAAGCTTTTCACAGTCTTCCCGGGTGGCCGAGAACACCAGCACCCGTTGCCAGTTTTTACGACCAATCAGTTCAGACAGCAGTTCGCGCTTGCGGCGCTGCTCAACCGGATACACCACCTGGCTGACTGTGATGGCGGCAGTATTGTGCCTGTCTGCGGTGAGCACGCTGTGCTTTTTCATTATCTCATCGGCAAGCTTACGTACGCCGCCGGAAAAGGTTGCAGAGAACATCAGAGTCTGACGTTCTTTATTGGCAGCCTGGATAAGCTTTTGAATATCGGCGATAAAGCCCATATCGAGCATACGGTCGGCTTCATCCAGTACTAAAAATTCGATGCCAGCAAGAGACAGGTTACCCGCCAGCAGATGCTCAAGTAAACGACCGGGCGTGGCCACAATAATGTCGGTACCCTTACGCAGTTTTTGTGCCTGGGTTTCGGTTTTGCCGCCGCCGAAGACAGTCACAATGGACAAGTCCAGATAACGGCTGTAAGCCTGAATGTTTTTGGAAATCTGCTCTGTCAGTTCACGGGTGGGAGCCAGAATAAGCGCCCGTGCCTTGGTCGCTTCCATAGGTTTGGGGTTGTCAAACAGCTTTTGCAGAATAGGGAGGGCAAAGGCTGCCGTTTTACCCGTGCCGGTTTGGGCGGAGGCGAGCACATCCTGACCACGGCGAACCGGAGGAATGGCAAGGCGCTGAACCGGGGTCATGGTCTCGTAGCCGCATTCGGCGACGGCCTTCAGGATTTCTGGTGCAAAGCTGTAAGATTCAAATTTCATGGTCTTTCCTGGGCGTAAACAGACAGTTAACAAGGCGGCATTGGGTAATTTCAGCCTTGGTCGGAATATGCCTTTTCACAAAGGGGCGCGAATTATAGCAGATTTTTTATCCCCGGCTCGTCCTTTTATTTCTGCAAGGGTTTGACTTGATAACTCGCTGAACTAGGCTTTCAGTTACATGCCTTCATTAACCAGTGGTAAAGTTCGGGTTTCAGGGAAGAAACTGTCATCTGCTGTGACCCGACTCAATTAATATTCCGGAGTCGCAATATGTCAATTAATGTGCTGATCATTGACGATTCTCTGAGTTGTTGCCAGTTGCTTGCCAGTTATTTCAATACCCTCGACGTTAATCAAGTGGATTATTGTCATGAAGGCGGCAAGGCTCTGTCTCGGCTGGCGGCCAACCGGAATTATTACCATATATTGGTGGTTGACCTGCATATGCCGGGTATGGATGGTATTGAACTGCTGAGTAAATTAGCGCGGATTGGATTCCGTGGCGGGGTAATCATAGCCTCTGCTATGGAAAGCCGGATCATTGAAACGGCGTCAGAGGTGGTTATCGGTTCACGGCTTCGATTGCTTGGAGCCTTGATGAAGCCCATATGCCGTGCCCAACTACAGATCTGCATTGAAAGATTGTTGATGATGTCTCCCGAGCTGGTTAGCCCCAAGCGTCCGATGAAACTGGAGTCATTGAAGCAATCGATTATTCACCGGCGAGTCGTGCCCTACTATCAGCCTCAGGTCAATATCAACACAGGTCGGATTGAAGGCTTTGAAGTGCTGTGCCGTATGCAGCAGGGAGAGCAGCTTAAGCTCCTTACACCGGATTTTTTTATTGAGTTGGCCGAACAAAATAACTTGCTCAATGCAGTCTCTGAGCAACTGATAGACGGCGCGTTAGATGAATGGGGTGACATTGAACGACACCCTGACTGCAGTCTGGCGACTCTTTCTATTAACCTCACTCCAAAGCAACTTGGGCAGAGTTATTGGCCCTCTCGATTGAAACATTTTTGTGAGCAGCACCAGGTGGATATGGGGCGGGTGACAGTTGAGATAACAGAAAATCATGCTTTGGATCGTCAGTCGCAACATTCAGGAATCTCCCGCCTGCGACTGCATAATTTCGGCGTTGCGATAGACGATTTTGGAACCGGCTACACCAATCTGACCCAGCTGTGCCGTTTGCCAATCAGCGAGCTGAAATTGGATATGAGCCTGGTACGTGGCATCCATATGGATCCGCTTGCCCAAACTATTTTGAAGTCACTGTTGGATATCGGTAATCAGCTGGGCGTTAAAGTTGTTGCTGAAGGTGTTGAAGATCCACGGGATTTTGCGTTTCTTGAGAATGTCCCCGATTTGATTGTGCAGGGTTTTCTGGTGTGCCGCCCCAAGCCTTTTGGTGAATTGATGCGCTGGCTTAATGTGCGGCGAAAAGTCGGACAAAATCAAAAAGTCATCAGCTTGCAAACCGCAGCGCCCCACTGAGCGTGCCGGCAAAGTGCTGAGACTGTCAGCCAATAATTGCCACCTCAATGATCTTTTTGCCCAGCTATGCGTATTACAACAAAAATGCCGGGAGAGACATCATGCACGTATTCAATCCAGACAAAATCCAGATTGGGATCAGCGCCTGTTTATTGGGTCAACAGGTGCGTTTTGACGGCGGCCATAAAAACTCCGCTTATTGTCAGCAAGAGCTGAAGCAACATTTTGAGTTCGTGCCTGTTTGCCCTGAAATGGCCATAGGCCTTGGGGCGCCACGCAAAAGTATACGGCAGGTGCGTATTGGTAATGAAATCCGGATCCGCAGTGGCGATGGCACCCTGGACGTAACCGATGCTTTGACCGAGTTCAGCGCAAAAAAGACTGCTGAGCTTGGTTTTTTGGGTGGCTATTTGTTTTGCAGCAAGTCCCCTTCCTGCGGTATGGAGCGGGTAACCGTTTACAAAGCCGATGGTACGGGCGGCTCGAAAGAAGGCATAGGTGTCTTTGCCCGTGCGCTGATGAATCGCTTCCCCCATTTGCCGGTAGAAGAAGAAGGCCGGCTGCATGACATGGTTATTCGTGAGAACTTCTTCACCCGGGTCTATGCCTTCCACGACTGGCATTGTATGAGACAGGAAGGGCTTAGCCGTAAAGCGCTGACCGATTTCCATGCCCGCTATAAATACCTGTTGTTATCCCACAGTCCTGCCATTTACCGCACCCTCGGCCCATTGCTGGCCGGGAATGGCGAGCTTGAAGCTGTGGCCGATGCTTATTTCGATGGCTTTATGACGGCGCTTGAGCAAAAAGCCAGCCGTCGCAATCACACCAGTGCACTGCAGCATATTCAGGGATACTTTAAGACTTTCCTGTCCGGCAGCCAAAAGGCTGAGCTGACAGAAGCGATTCATGCTTACCGTCAGGGGCTGCAGCCGCTGTTGGTGCCCATTACCTTGATACGCCATTACCTGCGGGAGCATCCAAACGATTACATCGCAGCTCAGGTGTATTTGAATCCGCATCCTGACTCGCTGCGTCTGCGATATGCTTACTGACAAGATATTGAAAAACGGAAAAAAAGAATGAATACACTTGTCTGGTTCAGACAGGACTTGCGCACCCTTGATAACCATGCGCTCACCAGAGCGTGTGAGGAAGCCTGCGCACGGGGCAGTAAGGTGCATGCGATCTTTATTGCAAGCCCGGGTCAATGGCTACAACATGATATGGGGCAGCGGCAACAGCGTTTTTTACTGGCAAACCTCAATGTCCTGGGTGAAGCCCTTGGGCGTCTTGGGATCCCGCTTACTTTGCTGAAGGTCGATTTCTTTAATCAAACTGCGGCCGTTCTTAAGGCATTCTGCAAGGCCAATGACATTTCTGACATATTCGCCGGAGCGCAAATCGAAATTGATGAGCGCCGACGCGATCAAGCACTGCTGGACAAAGGATTCCCACTGCAACTGACTGATGAGCACTGCATATTGCCGCCCGGCAGTGTGGTTACTCAAGGGCAAAGGGAGCAAGACGGTGCCATGTACCGGGTATTTACGCCATTCGCCCGCCGTTGGCGTGATATCGCCGCCTCCCGCCCATTGTGGCCCATTCCGGCACCTGCGCCTGTTGGGGCACCAGTGGCTTTTATCCCCTTTGCATTTTGGGGCGATTCGACCCGGGACGACCCTGCGCTCGACAACTGGCCCGTTGGCGAGGATGCTGCACTCGAAAAACTGTCCCGCTTTCGTGAGCGTGCTATGGCACGTTACGGTGAGCAACGTGACTTTCCTGCCATCGACGGAACCAGCAGCCTGTCGCCCTACCTGGCGCTTGGGGTTATATCTCCCCGCCAATGTCTGGCCTCGCTGCTGGAAGCATTTCCGGATGTGTTTGTAAATGAAGCCTCGCCCGCGCGCACCTGGCTTAATGAGCTGGTGTGGCGTGAGTTTTACCGCCACTTGCTGGTGGCTTTTCCCGGGCTCAGCATGGCGAAGAATTTCAATTCCCTCGGTGACGCTATTTGCTGGCGTAACGATGAGCGTGAGTTCGAGGCCTGGAAAAACGGCCGCACTGGCTACCCGCTGGTGGATGCCGCGATGCGACAGCTTAAGCAAACCGGCTGGATGCACAATCGATTGCGGATGGTGGTGGCCAGCTTCCTCACCAAGCATTTGCTTATCGACTGGCGCTGGGGAGAGCGCTACTTCCGCGAGCAACTGATAGATGGCTGCCTGGCCGCGAATAATGGTGGTTGGCAGTGGGCCGCCGGTACAGGCTGTGATGCCCAGCCTTATTTTCGGATCTTTAACCCCATGAGTCAGTCAGAAAAATTTGATCCCGACGGCCTCTTTATCCGTAAGTATTTACCAGAGGTCGCTGACTGGCCTGTCAAATCTTTGCACAAGGCTAGTAGGGCGGGAGTGATTGATAGCGGCGGATACCCGGATATGTTGGTGGAACATGGTAAGGCTCGCTCGAGAGCCTTGGATGTGTTCTCTGTAATGAAGAAGGGCTGAAGATATGAACGCAAAACTGCAACCCAGAGGGAATGAACAGGAAATATCAGCGCAAATACAGCGGCTGATGGAACTCTATCGGCATCTTAACGCCAATAATCTGGAATTACTCGATGATGTATACAGTAATGATGTGGTGTTTTGCGACCCTGTGCACCGGATTGAAGGTTTGGTCGCATTAAAAACTTATTTTGTCCAGATGTACCAGGATCTCCGCAGTATCAACTTTACCTTCCATCAGGTCATGGACGATGGCCAACATGCCATGCTGGTGTGGACCATGGCCTTCAGTCACCCAAAACTGGCTTCGGGAAAACTCATCAGAGTTGACGGTGTAAGCCAGATTGCCTACGACCAACAAATTGAATTCCATCGTGATTTTTTTGACCTTGGTGCAATGGTGTATGAGCACATTCCCGGCCTTGGTGCTTTACTGAGATTATTGAAACGTCGTATTGGTCAAGGGCAGGGCTAGACAATGAGTAAGGCTACTGCATCAAAATCTTCGCGGGTACTGATAACAGGCGGGACATCCGGGATAGGTCTGGCATTGGTATCACGTTATCTCATGTTGGGGTGGCAGGTAATTGTTTGCGGACGCAACGAGACTCGGCTGAATGAGATACCTGTGGCCTATTCGGGATATGGTGCGCAACTATCTACCCTGGCATTTAACGTCTGTGATCGTATTGGCTGTCTTGAAGCTGCGGCTGAATTGAATGGGCGACTTGATCTTGTGATCCTAAACGCTGGTGGCTGCGAATACATAGATGATCCAAATATGTTTGACGGAAAATTGTTCGCGAGAGTGATAGAAAATAACTTAATTTCAGTTGGTTACTGCCTTGAGGCGTTCTTGCCTGCGCTGAAGGCCGGAGGGCGGGTCGCACTGATGGGCTCAAGCGCGGCGCTATTGCCATTGCCTCGGGCAGAAGCTTACGGTGCCTCAAAGGCGGCACTGGCCTATTTGGCCAACTCCTTGCGGCTTCATCTGGCAGCCAGTCGGATAGATGTTTCCCTGATTGAGCCAGGCTTTGTGCGCACGCCTTTGACCGATAAGAACGATTTCCCCATGCCGGGACGGATAGAAGTAGAAGATGCTGCTCGACGTATTGTCAGTGCGCTTTCCAGAGGCAAAGACCGAATTCAGTTCCCACGCAGATTGCTGTGGCCGATGCGCTTACTTGCACTGCTGCCTGACGCCCTTTGGGGACGGATTGCCAAAGCGGGTATCAGTGGTCAATCCTCTGCAGGTCTGATGAGAACTCGCCCCTGATGTACGCTCTGTATTTTTTGGTATTCACCACTGGAAGATAAGATGAAAAAAATCGCCGTTATCGGCTCGGGAATTTCCGGCCTCACCACTGCCCATTTGCTTTCAGGCCACCATGAGGTGAGTCTGTTTGAAGCCAATGATTATCTCGGTGGACACACGGCCACCGTGGATGTGTGCGTTGGCGGCAAAGACTACGCAATAGATACCGGCTTTATCGTTTTTAACGACCGCACTTACCCTAATTTTCTAAAGTTGCTGGCGCGGCTGTCAGTTAATCCTATGGCCACCGAAATGAGTTTTTCGGTACAAAACTTAGACAGCGGTCTTGAATATAATGGCCATACGCTGGCAACCCTGTTTGCCCAAAAGCGCAATCTATTGAACCCCAGGTTTTGGGGTTTCCTGAGTGAAATCATTAAATTCAATAAGCTGGGTAAGGCCTGTATTGAATCTGGGCAATTCCCCTGTAATACCCTGGGCGAGTTTCTGGCCAAAGAGCAGTTTTCCGCGTTTTTTTCCCGTCACTACATACTGCCCATGGGGGCAGCGATCTGGTCATCCAGCCTGGATGATATGGCGGCGTTTGAGCTTAAATTTTTCCTGCGCTTTTTCCATCACCATGGCCTGCTGAATGTCAGCGACCGCCCTCAATGGTATGTGCTCAAAGGGGGCTCACGCAGCTATATTCCCGCTCTGGTTGCACCTTTTGCCGAGCGCATTCATCTGTCGACTCCCATTACTGCGGTTAAGCGTAACCATGATGGTGTCGCCATTGAGATAAATGGTCAGGACTGGCTCGACTTCGACGAGTTGGTGTTGGCATGCCATAGCGATCAGGCGCTTAGATTACTCACCGATGCCACCGATACCGAGCGCGACCTGCTTGGCGCCTTGCCCTACAGGCGCAACGATGTGGTGCTGCACACTGACACCCGCTTGCTGCCCAAACGCCGTGCGGCCTGGGCAAGCTGGAACTATCGCCTCGATGAAGACAATCAGCGCCCGGCTGCGGTGACTTACCATATGAATACCCTGCAGCGACTGCCGGCGGGTTCACCGGACTTTATGGTCACCCTGAATCAAACCGACGCCATCGCCAAAGACAAAATTCTGCGTAAGTTCAGTTACGCCCATCCTGTGTTTTCCACGGCTGCCATGAACGCTCAGGCTCGCAGAATGGAGATTTGTGGTCAGCGGCACACCCATCTCGCCGGTGCCTATTGGTACAACGGTTTCCATGAGGACGGTGTACGAAGTGCGCTCGATGTGTGCCAACGCTTCGGTGTCACCCTGGAGAGTGCATGAACAGCGGCATCTTTTTTGGCCACGTGAGTCACCAGCGGCTGGGGCCGGTGCGCCACAGCTTCAGTTACCCCATGGCCATGTTGGTGATGGATTTGGATGAGCTGCCCAGGCTCGCCAGTCTCAGTTCCCTGTTTGGCTTTGACTGGTTTCGGCCGCTGCGGTTTCGTGCCGAAGATTATTTGGTGTCAGGTGCAGCGGATGACACTGCAGGCACTAAAGATAAACGCCCGGAACCGGCTGTGCTGGCGCTAAAACAAAGGGTGCTCGCCAAAGCCTGTGATCTTGGTGCCCAAGGCGAATTGAATCGAGTTGTGTTTGCCGGGCAGGTTCGCCATTTCGGGTTTTATTTCAGTCCGGTGAACTTCTTTTTTATCTGTGATGGCGAAAAGCAGCGTTACTTGCTGGCGGAAGTGAGCAATACCCCTTGGAATGAACGCCATTGCTATTTGGTTGATATCAACCAAGCTCATGAACAAGGCCTGGCGCTGAACGACAAAGTCTTTCACGTATCGCCTTTTATGACCCTGGATATGCGTTATCGCTGGCAGGTTGACGTCAACAGCGAATGTTTCAGGTTGCAAATTGATAACGAGCGTGATGGCGGTGAGCGACTGTTCCGTGCCGGATTACAGCTTCGCGGGCAGCCCTTTGATAGGGCAGGTCTTAATCAGTTTTTTAAACGTTTTCCTATGCTTACAGCCTATATTCTGTACGGCATTTATCGTCAGGCTCTGAGCCTGTTTCGAAAAGGTGTGACTTTTGTGGCCCACCCAGGGCCGGTGGAGAAATAACCATGGACAATACCGCAGTTGCCAATAAGAGCACTTCATCGACTCTGGAATCTTTGGCTCAGCGTATCTTGCTGACCGCTCTCAAAGGCTTGTCTTACGGTGGCCTGAGGCTGATTTTTGATGGCGAAACCCTGGTGTTTGGCAGTCATCAGGGGTCGCAGGCGGTGATACATGTGAAGTCGCCAAGGTTTTTTCGCGAAGTGCTATTGTCCGGCTCGGTTGGGGCGGGGGAGTCCTTTATTGACGGTCACTGGGACAGTCCGGATTTAACTGAGGTTGTGCGTCTTTTTGCCGCCAACCTGCCATTGCTCGAACGGCTGGAGAAGCGGTTTGCGTTTTTGTCCGGCGTTACCAACCGTGTCAGCCACCTGCTCAGTCGCAACAGTATTGAAGGCTCAAAGCGCAACATTCTGGCGCACTACGATTTGGGCAATGCTTTGTACGAGTGCTTCCTCGATAAGTCGATGCTGTACTCGTCTGCGATCTATCCCGACGTCAACGCGACTTTGGAAGCGGCGCAGCAGCACAAGCTTGCCACCATATGTGAGCGCCTGAAGCTCAAGCCAGGCATGGAACTCCTGGAAATTGGTACTGGTTGGGGAGCGCTTGCCATCTACGCTGCCAGCCATTACGGGGTTAAGGTTACCACTACCACTATTTCTGATGCGCAGCATGACTATGCCTTGGCGCGTATTCGCGAAGCTGGGCTCGAAGGTCAGATTACTCTGCTTAAAAAAGATTATCGCCTGCTTGAAGGTAAATACGATCGCCTGGTTTCCATTGAGATGATTGAAGCTGTGGGACACGAATACCTGCCGGGTTTCTTTGGCAAGCTTGAAAGCCTGCTCAAAGACGAGGGTTTGATGTTGCTGCAGGCCATTACCATCGCAGACCAGAGGTACGAGAGCTACCGAAAAGGCTGTGACTTCATCCAAAAATATATCTTCCCCGGTGGCTGTTTACCCTCGGTCAGCCGCATGGCCGCACTGCTTGCCCAGCGTACAGACATGGTGATGATGAGTCTGGATGACATAGGTGAAGATTATGCCCGCACCCTGAAGCACTGGCACGAGAACGTCGACCGTGAACTGCCGCAAATCCGTGCTCTGGGGTACGATGAACGCTTCATCCGTTTGTGGAAATTCTACCTGAGCTACTGTGAAGGTGGCTTCTGGGAGCGAACCACCAGTGCGGTGCATCTGGTGGCTGCAAGGCCTGGCTGGCGCCCCCAATAATCAAAGGAGCCTTCTATGACCCGGCAATGGTTTTTGCTGTTGAGTGCCGCCATTTACACCGCCGCATGGTGGCTTGCGGTGCTGTGGCGCGGCGAGGGGCTGATTTGGCTGTGTTTATTACTTTTGGTGCATTTTGCCCTGAGCCCAACACGGCTTAGGGATTTCCAGCTACTGCCGCTGGCCCTGATTGGCATGACCATGGATACCCTGCTTATGTACGCAGGGGTATTTGAATTCAGTGCCATGCCGGTATGGCTTATGCTGCTGTGGCTGCATTTTTTACTTGCCATGGGACATTGTCTGGCCTGGCTAGGCAACCAGCCTGTTTGGTTACAGGCCGGTGCCGGTGTGATTGGTGGCGCGGGCAGCTACCTTGCCGGCGCACAGCTTGGTGCCGTGTCACTGCCACTTGGGAACCTGCTCACTTTGCTGTTGTTGGCGCCCCTTTGGGCGGTCATCATTCCCGGCTTCTTTTGGCTGCAGCAAAGGCTGCCAGGTAAGGAGGGCTATGTATCATGGCGATAATACGGCTGTGCGGTGCATTCCTGATGATGGCTGTCAGCGGTCTGGCAATTTCAGGCAGCGATGCAGCACCCCTTGATGGCATGAACCGGGTGGGTAAAGGACAAATGAATTGGCTGTGGCTTGAGTTATACCATGCCAGCCTTTACACAGTTGACGGTCGCTATCAGGCCGGCCGCTACCCTCAGGCGCTGGAAATCCAATATTCCCGGGATATCAAAGCCAAAGAATTGCTGGATGCCACTGGCAGCGAATGGCAAAAGCAGGGTTTGAATGAGTCCCAGGTGAAAGTGTTTTTGGCTAAACTTGCCCCTCTCTGGGTTGATGTGAAGCGGGGCGACACTCTGCTGCTGGTGGCGAGTGACGAGAACCACGGCGAGTTTTTTTATAATGGTCAATCCCTTGGCGGGGTTGTCGACACAGGACTGATGCAGGTCTTTTTGGGGATCTGGCTAAGAGACGACACCAGTGAGCCCTCGCTCAGGGCGCAGCTATTGGGAGAGACCTCATGCGACTGCTAGCGCTATTGCTTTGTGCAAGCTTTCTTTTGGGATGCGAGAGCGCAGACATCGATGATTATCGCGGTGTAAACAACGAGCTGAAGCTGGAACACTTTTTTGTGGGCGAACTCGATGCCCATGGCATGGTGCAGGATATCAGCGGCAAGGTCACCCGCCGCTTTGTGGTCGCCATGCAGGGTCGGCTCGACGGCGCGCGCATCATTCTTGAAGAGGACTTTGTGTTTGATGACGGTGAAAAGCAGCGCCGGGTATGGCAGCTCGAACCACAGGGCGGTGGTCGCTGGCTTGGTCGTGCCGATGATATTTTAGGTGTCGCCGAGGGGCAGCTGGAAGGCTTTGCCCTGCGCTGGCGCTACGATATGCGCCTTAAGGTGGATGGCAGCGAGGTTGAGGTAGCTTTTGACGACTGGCTCTATCTGATTGATGAAAACACCCTGCTTAACAAGAGCGATATCAATAAGTTTGGTATCACGGTTGGCCAGGTGACCCTGGTCATTCGCAAGCGCTGAAATATCGCAAAAGGGTGGGCCGAAGCAGCCAAGGCAAGCCCGGGACCGCTTCAGCGCCGGGAAGATGTTTACAGGGTAACGCCTGAGCGGATGTTGTTTGAGGTGACGTTACCTGAGCCAGTTTCGTGCAGTACCAGACTCTCGGCATCGCTGACCTTGATATTGCCGGAACCGTCGGTGATCTCGACTTTGGCGGCAACTCTACTCACATCAATATTGCCCGAGCCATCGTTTATTTCGATATTGGCGTTTATATCTGACGCCTGAATATTGCCAGAACCATCTTTAATGTGGGTGTTGCCACCGACATTGCTGATGTCAATGTCACCGGAGCCATCGGTGATACTCAGGGTACCAACGATATCCGTGAGCTCAATATCGCCTGAGCCGTCTTCAATGGACACCGTATTGCCCCCCATCAGTTCGATGTTGCCAGAGCCATCTTTCACCTTAATGTTGCCCTTGAGGCCACTGATGTGAATATCGCCTGAGCCATCCTCCAGCTCGAGGTTGAAGTTTGCTGGAACTGTAACTGTGATATCTATGTATGGAGACTTGCCAAACCAGGATGTATTTGCAGGGAATTTGGCTACCAGAAATGCATCATTGCCCCGTTGTTCAAGCTTCAGCTCAGGCTCCCTGTCACCTTGATGACCTATCAGTGCCGTTACGGTCACTGTATCCGTATCTGCACTGGTTTTGAGGGTGAAGCCGCCTGCTCCCACCTCAGCGTTAAGGCCGGTCAGCGACGAAGCAGGCAGCGATAGCTCGCGAAGTTGTTCGTCTGCTGCGGCAACTACAGATGAAAATATCATTCCTGAGGTCAGGGCGAGGGCAATAACGGATTTGCTGAGGGTCATGGTGAATTCCTTGTACTGAACCATTGAATAGTGATTTACGCTTTACCAGTAAAGCATAAGTTGTGCCACACTTTAAGTTTATGATATTTAGGTAATTATATTTTTTCATTACTTGGTGGATTGTATCGGACACTAAAAACTGGTCGATTTCACCACAGTGGACATAGCAGGTGCCTGCGACCTGTCCGCTTACAGTCCTTCTGTTGCGGGTGGCTGTGGTAAACTTCTGCTCCTACAAACTGTAAGAGATCTCCCAATGACAGAACTGATAATTGAAGATTTGTTGGAAGGCGAGGGTAAGGCCGCCGTCAAGGGCGCCCTTATCACCACGCACTATCGCGGCTGGCTTGCCGATGGCACTGAGTTTGATTCGTCCCATAAACGGGGGCAGGGGTTCCAGTGTGTGATTGGCACCGGCCGGGTAATCAAGGGCTGGGATCAGGGCATTATCGGCATGAAAGTGGGTGGTAAGCGCCGTTTGCAGGTACCGGCGCATTTGGGCTATGGCGAGCGCCAGATAGGCAATATGATCCCGCCCAACTCAGATTTGACCTTCGAGATTGAATTGCTCGAAGTGCTGACACGAGATGAATAAGATGATTGCCCCACTTTGCCTTGAAAATAGGCGCGGCTGATGTCGCAAGATTAAAATTTTTTCATCAGGGTGATAGCCATTGCCAGCCTACAGCGACTTCCTCTAGCATGACGAATGTGACTCAGAATTGATCAGGATCACAGAATGTTGAGCAGGCAAGTTGTTGTTTGGCTATTTACGCTGACCGTGTTGCTGGGGATCCCCGCCATGGAGCGTGCCGATTTTGCCCATGGCCCCGTGCTGCTGGACAGCAGCCATGCTGTCAGCCTTTTGCCTGTTTCTGAGCCCTCCCTTAATTCCTTGCGTCCGCCGCAGGGGGATGAAGAGTTGCCAGTGCAGGCTGTGCCAATGCCGCTTGCGCAGTATAGCGTCTTCCCCCTCGTTTTTGCGGACACTCGTGATATCGCATTGCATAGCCTGTGCCGTCATTTTCCGACTGGGTGCTCTCCTCCTTTGACCGTTTGATTTACCGGTCGTTAATCAAAATCAATTATCAAAGGAAGAATTCCATGAAAACTCTGCATCCCTTTTCTCTGGGCGCACTGCCTCTGCGCGCTGCCCATCATACACTGACTGAGCAAAGCAGCGCCTTATCTGCCATGCAAGCGATTGCCGATCATCATCTTTGGTCTCTGCCCGCCGACATGTCGGTGGCCGATGCCCGAAAACGTCTGTTGTCTGCACCGGGAATTATTTTTCTTGTGACAGACTCACGCGGACGCTGGCAAGGGGTTGTTGGGGCGACAGAACTTGCCGCCGACCGTATTCTGTCGATGGTCAGCAAGACTGTGACGCCCTTTTCGTTGACGCTGGCTGACGTAATGTTACCCCGTGACAGATTGCAGGCGGTGACCCTGAATGAGCTGCAATATGCCAGCGTCGGGGATGTCAGACGTACGCTTGCCCATGCTAGTGAGCGAATGTTATTGGTGGTGGATGCCGACGACAGTCTGTGTGGAGTCATCAGTGCCGATGAGATAGCCGAGCGCATTAGTTTGCCGCTGCAGAACCGGGCGCGACACGCTGCCGAGATTGTCCATCAGCTGCATGAAAGCCATAGACTGGTGGTGAATCCCTGAACTGAGCAGGCAGGCTGGCAAATGCCAGCCTGCAGCAAGGGCTCTGAGTGAATCATCCTCAGATAAAAACAAAAAAGCCCATGATGACATGGGCTTTTTTGTTTCGAATTTGGTGGCCCCTCACGGACTTGAACCGTGGACCTAACGATTATGAGTCGTGTGCTCTAACCAACTGAGCTAAGGGGCCATATTTGCCGCGGCGTTCCCCGAGGCGGCTTGCAGTATACGAAGTTTGCCAAGGCTTGTCACGGGGCAAATGGCGCAAAATTCCAGCTTGATGTTCAATTGGTTAATGGGTAATCAGCTGCAAGGCAGCCCGTAAATAACAAAGCCACCCGAAGGTGGCTTTGTGTTGCTGTGCACTGATTTTTAATCGTCGAGGAATGACTTGAGAATTTCAGAGCGGCTTGGGTGGCGCAGCTTACGCAGAGCTTTGGCTTCAATCTGACGGATACGCTCACGGGTAACGTCGAACTGTTTACCCACTTCCTCGAGGGTGTGGTCAGTGTTCATGTCGATACCGAAACGCATCCGCAGTACCTTGGCCTCACGTGCAGTCAGACCTGCCAGTACTTCGTGAGTGGCTTGCTTGAGGCTCTCGCTGGTGGCGCTGTCCAGTGGCAGCTCGAGGGTGGTGTCCTCGATAAAATCGCCCAGATGCGAGTCTTCATCATCACCAATTGGGGTTTCCATGGAGATTGGCTCTTTGGCGATTTTCAGTACCTTGCGGATCTTGTCCTCAGGCATGGCCATGCGCTCAGCCAGTTCTTCAGGGGAGGGTTCACGACCCATTTCCTGCAGCATCTGGCGGCTGATGCGATTGAGCTTGTTAATGGTCTCAATCATATGCACCGGAATACGGATGGTTCGGGCCTGATCTGCAATAGAGCGGGTGATAGCCTGACGTATCCACCAGGTCGCGTAGGTCGAGAACTTGTAACCGCGACGGTATTCAAACTTGTCCACCGCCTTCATCAGGCCGATGTTACCTTCCTGGATGAGATCCAGGAATTGCAGGCCGCGGTTGGTGTATTTCTTGGCGATAGAAATTACCAGACGCAAGTTGGCCTCAACCATTTCTTTCTTGGCACGGCGAGCTTTGGCTTCACCGATGCTCATGCGGCGGTTGATATCTTTGATGGATTCAATGGACAAACCGGTTTCCACTTCTATGGATTCCAGCTTGCTGCGACAGCGCTGTACGTCTTCTTCAACCAGCTTCAGATCAGCGGAGTAAGCACGACCGGCTGCGATTTCTTTGTTAAACCAGCTCAGATCGGTTTCATTACCGGTGAAGAGCTTTACAAAGTTCTTCTTTGGCATCTTGGCTTGCTCAACACACAGCTTCATGATCAGGCGTTCCTGAACGCGAACCTTGTCCATCATTTCGCGCATGCTTTTGACCAGGCGGTCAAATTGCTTGGGCACCAGACGGAATTCTTTGAAGATCTCACCCAGCTCAAACAGGGCTACGGTGGCTTCGGGGTGTGCGCGGCCTTTGACTTCAATAATCTTCAGCGCGTTGTAGTAAGAGGTCCGCAAGGCGGCAAAACGCTCACGGGCAACTTCCGGATCAGGACCCTTGGCACCGTCGTCGTCGCTGCTGTCGCCGTCTTCATCTTCATCTTCATCATCGTCCGTATCGTCTTCATCTTCCAGCTCTTCTTCTGAAAGTTCGGAACCGATATGGGTTGCAGAGGGAGCAACATCTTCTTCGTTGGGATCAACAAAGCCAGAAATAATGTCAGACAGACGGATAGCATCGGCTTCGAACTGGTCGAATTGCTCCAGTATCATGGCGATGGCTTGTGGGTATTCTGCCACCGAACTCTGAACCGTGTTGATGCCTTCTTCGATGCGCTTGGCGATAACGATTTCGCCTTCACGGGTCAGCAGTTCAACGGTACCCATTTCACGCATGTACATGCGCACAGGGTCAGTAGTGCGGCCCAGTTCACTCTCTACTGTGGCCAGCGCCGCTGCAGCTTCTTCAGCGGCATCTTCGTCAGTATTGTCTTCGGACATCATCATGTCATCGGCATCCGGCGCTTCTTCGAATACGCGGATACCCATGTCATTGATCATCTGGATAATATCTTCGATCTGGTCTGAATCGACCATATCTGCAGGCAAGTGGTCATTCACTTCTGCATAGGTTAAGTAACCTTGCTCTTTACCTTTGGCGAGCAACAATTTGAGTTGCGACTGCGGAGTATGATCCATAGATATCATCCAATTTGGGTAATTGTTACAACGATGGCGACTGTGACAGAGTCACAAAGCCGCGCAAATCGTCAATTATAGCCATCTGCCTAAGCCTGTGCCAGAGGGGCGGGGCGGTTTTTTGCCCTAGTTCATACCCTTCATCACAGCAATTAGCTTTTGGAGTTGCAGCTTTTCTTCCCGGGTCAGGTCGGGTTTGATGCTGAGCTCCTGGTAGCGCTGCTCAATATATTGATTATTGAGCCATATCAGCGTTTTGCGAAATTCCTGAGCCACATTGTCTTCGGCTATCTGGTGTTCCCACTGGGCCAGCTTGGTCAAAGGGCTCCAGTGTTCGGTTTCCCGATAATGTTCCAACAGTTGCGCTGTGGTCAGCGCCTTGTCCCGGGTCAGTTCAAGCAGCTCTGTCAGCAGCCCCAATCCGGTCATACGGATATGGCTCAACGCTGGTTGCACTGCCAGACCATGACCCAGCTCGGGGCTTTGCACCAACAGGGCAATCGCCAGACGCAGTGGAGTACCGCGTCCTTTGAGGCCTTTTTGAGCCATTATTTTGGCCCCGCCGGTTTGGCCCCCAATGCCGAGCTTCTTCTTTAAATCCTCACTGCTGTTCATACCCAGTTTGTGGGCAAGGTTTTCAAGCAGCAGATTAGCCAGCACCGGGTCTTTTATTTTTTCAATCAAGGCGATGGCCTGTTTGGCCAGGTTGCCTTTGTCGGTTCCGAATTTTTGCGACAGCGTTTCAAACAGATAATCTG